>NZ_JBFAPM010000081.1:0-1062 GCF_040676695.1 Actinoplanes sp. NPDC049548 | reverse complement strand
CGACCACGGCCTGGCTCAGCGAGGAGGTGTTGACGGTGACCATGCTTTTGATCTTCGACAGTTCGTCGGCGAGCAGCGTGCTGTGCCCGTCGGCGCTGGTGATGCGTTGGTCGGCGACGATGTAGCCGACCCGGGCGCCGGGGAACACGGTCTTCGAATAGGAGCCGAGGTGCACGACCACCCCCGCGGTGTCCTGTGATTTCAAAGTGGGCAGCGGGTTGCCGGGGCTGACCAGACGGTACGGGCTGTCCTCGATGATCAGCAGCTGGTGGCGGGCGGCGAGCTCGAGCAGCTGCGCGCGAGCCTCGGGTCCGATGGTGGTGCCCGACGGGTTGGAGTGGTCCGGCACCACGTAGAACGCTCGGGGTCGGCGTCCGCGGGCGTGTTCACGCTGGATGGCCGCTTCGACTTTCGCGCAGGAGAACCCGTCGGCGGGTTCCTCGACATCCACGAGGGGGATGTCGAGCAGCCGGGCCGCGCCGGTGATGCCGACGTAGCAGGGGCTGGAGACCAGCAGCACGTCGGACGGGCCGGCGATCAACGCCCGTAGCACCAGCAGCATGGCTTCCTGAGCGCCGACGGTGACCACGATGCTCTCGGGTGTGACGTCGATGTGTTCGTCGATGCGTAGCGATGCGGCGATCAGGTCACGGATCTGACCGGCGGTGGTGCCGTACTGGTACATCGCGGTGCGGATCTGCTGCGGTGACCAGCCGGCCTCGCTCAGGTGGTCCAGGTAGCGGCGCAGGTGCGTGACGATGTCCTCGGTGTCGAAGAACCCGTCATACGGCCGGCCTGGCGCGAACGAGATCGCTTCGGGGTAGCGCATGGTGACCTCGTTGAGAAAGGTCATCGTGTCCAGCACCGGATCAGCCAGACTCGAATGCAGACTCTCCTTGCGCAGCACGCGATCGGCGGTCATGGTTCCCCCCTGTCGAAGCCTCAACGCCCGGACCAGACGGGCGACCGTTTCTCGGCGAACGCGCGCGGGCCTTCCAGAGCGTCTGCGCTGTGCCGTCGCCTTTCCTCCCACGGGTAGGTGGTGGTGAAGGCCTCGGAAAG
>NZ_JBFAPM010000080.1:0-1088 GCF_040676695.1 Actinoplanes sp. NPDC049548 | reverse complement strand
CCAGCATCACCTGGAAGAGCGGGTGGTGCGCCAGCGAGCGACGCGGGTTCAAGACCTCGACCAGATGCTCGAACGGCACATCCTGATGCGCGTACGCCGCCAGACTCGTCGCCCGGACCCGCCCCACCAACTCCCGGAACGACGGATCCCCCGACACATCCGTCCGCAACACCAACGTGTTGACAAAGAACCCGACCAGATCGTCCAACGCCTGATCCGTACGACCCGCCACCGGCACACCCACCGGCACATCCACACCAGCACCCGAACGCGACAACAACGCCGCCAACGCCGCCTGCAGCACCATGAACACCGTGGCCCCGCACTCCCGCGCCAACGCCGCCACCGCGGCATGCACCCCGGCACCAACCTCGAAAGCCACGAACGAACCCCGGCTCGACGCCACCACCGGACGCACCCGATCCACCGGCAGACTCAAACAATCCGGCAGACCCGCCAACTGCTCACGCCAATACGCCACCTGACGCGCGAACACACTGCCCTCATCCGCGTCATCACCCAGCACCGCACGCTGCCACAACGCGTAATCGGCATACTGCACCGGCAACGGATCCCACCCCGGCACCGCACCGGCACACCGCGCCGCATACGCCACACCCAGATCCCGCGCCAACGGCCCCATCGACCAGCCATCAGCCGCGATGTGGTGCATCAACAACAACAGAACCCGGTCACCACCGGCGACCTCGAACCACCACACCCGAACCGGCAACTGCGACGCCAGCTCGAAACCCTCCCCCGCAGCCTGCGCCAACGCCTCCGACAGACCAGCCTGCGACACCACCCGCGAACGCCAGTCCAGCACCACCGCACCGGCATCCACCACCACCTGCGACGGCTCCCCATCCACCTCCGGGAACACCGTGCGCAACGACTCGTGCCGCACCACCACATCACGCACCGCCGCACGCAACGCCGCCTCGTCCACCCCACCGGACAACCGCAACGCCAACGGCACGTTATACGTCGCCGACACACCCTCGAACCGATACAAGAACCACAACCGCCGCTGCGCGAACGACAACGGCACCACCGCCGGCCGCACCACCGACACCAAACCCGGCCGC
>NZ_JBFAPM010000079.1:0-1111 GCF_040676695.1 Actinoplanes sp. NPDC049548 | reverse complement strand
CTCGGCGACCTCAGCGACCGGCACGAGAGCCTGCGCACGATCTTCCCGCAGAGCGACGGCGTCGCGGTCCAGCACATCCTCGACGGCCCCGCCGGGCGCCTGCCGCTGACCGTCGTGACCGCGACCGAGGACGAGCTGCCTGCGCTCGTGGCCGAACGCAACGCAGACGGCTTCGACCTGACCACCGAGCTGCCGGTTCGCGCCTGGCTGTTCACCACGACCCCGACCGACCACGTGCTGCTCATCGTCACCCACCACATCGCGGTCGACGGCTGGTCGATGGGCGTTCTCACCCGCGACCTGCAGACCGCGTACGCGGCGCGCACCCGCGGAGAGGCACCCGGCTGGACGCCATTGCCGGTCCAATACGGCGACTACGCCCTGTGGCAGCGGGAAGTCCTCGGCGACCCCGACGATGAGCACAGCATCGTCGGCGGCCAGCTCGGCTACTGGAAACGCACCCTCGCCGGGGCGCCACCCGAGCTGACCCTGCCTCTCGACCGCCCCCGCCCGGCCGCGCCGACCTTCCGCGGCGCCACCGTGCCGATCGAGGTGGGCGCGGACGTCCACGCCGGCCTCCTGCAGGTCGCCCAGCAGGGCCGGGCCACCATGTTCATGGTCGTGCACGCCGCTCTGTCCGCCCTGCTCTCCCGGGTGGGCGCCGGAACCGACATTCCCTTGGGCACGGCCATCGCCGGCCGCAGTGACGCCGCCCTGGACGACCTGCTCGGGTTCTTCATCAACACCCTGGTTCTGCGCGCCGACCTGAGCGGCAACCCCACGTTCGCGGAGATCCTCGACCGGGTCCGGGAGACCGACCTGGCCGCATACGCGCACCAGGACGTGCCCTTCGAGCGGCTGGTCGACGAGCTCAACCCGGTCCGCTCGCTCAGCCGCAACCCGCTGTACCAGATCAGCTTCGCTCTGCTCAACGCCGACGGGAACGACACCCGCTGGCGGCTGCCCGGCCTGCACGCCGGCCCGTACGACGCTCTGCCCGGCCTGGCCGCCCGCGACGACCTCTCCTTCGATCTGGTCGAGCGGCGGGAGTCCGATGGGAGTCCGGCTGGGTTGGTGGGCGGGATTCTGTTTGCGACGGATCTGTTCGACG
>NZ_JBFAPM010000078.1:0-1127 GCF_040676695.1 Actinoplanes sp. NPDC049548 | reverse complement strand
GGTGCTCTCCGCATGGCGCAAGGGCGCCGTACCTCTGCTGGAGTACCCGGCCGGCAGCAGCGGCCCGGAGGACTCCCTGTTGTCGTAGATGTCCGGAGGCGCCGAAGCAGTTGCTGTTCGACGAAAGTCTGCCACCGCCGGCGCCGAAACCATGGCCCGAGCAGTCAGCGGCCCGGATGTGCCGGCTCAAGCGTTGGGCACGGTCGCCGCGGCCGGAGACTCCGACCGTGATGAGAGCATGGCCCGATCGGTTACCCAGTCGGGCTCGCGGCCGTGGGTGTTGGCCGAGGTGGCCCGCGGAGCCGCCGCCGCTGGCGATCGTGATCCGGCCCGGCAGTTGGCCGCCAGCGCGGAGAGCATGGTCCGCTCGATCACCGACTCGAGCTCGCAGGCACAGGTGTTGGCCGAAGTGGCTCGGGCGGTCGCCCAGGCCGGCGATCGTGATCGGGCCCGGCAAACTTCATCCGCGGCCTCGTAGGGCGTGCGAAGGGGGTCTGGTGGGGCCGGCGGGGTACCTCGATCGTGGAGTCGGACATCGGACCGTCGAACCGTTCCACGCGCGCTGACAAGGCAATTCGTCGGGGATAGCCTCGATCATGCAGGCGCCCCGCCGGGGCCTGGCGGCGGGGGAACGCGATGAGCGGTAGCGGCGTCACGGCAGACGGCTCTGCGGGGCCCGGGCCGCGCCCGCCGGCCGTGGGACTGCCCAAGGGCGGCGGGGCGATCCGCGGCATCGGGGAGACGTTCACGGCTGACCCGGCCACGGGTGTGGCGTCGATACGGGTGCCGATCGCGGTCGGTCCCGGCCGTGGCGGTTTCGGCCCCAATCTGGCGCTGAGCTACGGATTCGGGAGCGGCAATGGGCCATTCGGGCTGGGCTGGCATCTCTCGATGCCGTCGATCACCCGGCGCACCGAAAAGGGACACCGCAGCCAGATCGGATAGCTCGGTCGTCGACACGGCCGTTGCCCCGCGCGCGGGCGCGGGCGCCTGAGCGCCGGGTTGCTCGGGACGCGCGATTCTCCCGCCGATCGAGTGCACTGACCGCTCGCTGCCTCGGCGTCGTGCGTGCCTAGGTCCGACTGCGTGCGCGGCTCGACACCACGCTTGACAACATATAACCGATC
>NZ_JBFAPM010000077.1:0-1129 GCF_040676695.1 Actinoplanes sp. NPDC049548 | reverse complement strand
GCCTAGGTGTGCTGTCCAGGGAGGTTGGTCGAGGTTGTGTGACGACTCGGTCTGAGTCGTAGACGGGTGAAGGCCTCCGGTTGTGAAGTGGAGCTGTCTAGGAACCGCTCACACAACCAGGAGGCCTTCATGCTCCACCGTAATGCGGCTTTGACCCCGCGCGCACGTCTGCGGCTGGCGCGTCTGATCGTCGATCAAGGCTGGCCGGTAGCGCAGGCGGCCCGACGCTATGACGTGTCCTGGCGCACGGCCAAACGCTGGGCCGAGCGTTACGCCGCGCACGGCGCCGGGGCCATGAACGACCGGTCGTCACGCCCGCACCACAGCCCGGCCCGTACCGCGCAGCCGATGGTGCGCAAGATCGTGCATCTGCGGTGGAAACAACGCCTCGGACCGGTGCAGATCGGCGGCCGGCTCGGCGTGCCGGCCTCGACCGTGCATGCCGTGCTGACCCGCTGCCGGCTGCACCGGCTCTCACACATCGACCGGGTCACCGGTGAACCCGTGCGCCGTTACGAACACCCGCACCCCGGCGCGATGCTGCACGTGGATGTCACCAAGTACGGCAACATCCCTGACGGCGGTGGCTGGCGCTACGTCGGCCGGGTGCAGGGCGACCGTAACCGCGAGGCGACCGCCCAACGCACCGGACAACGCGGCCGCGACTATGAACCCCGCGTCGGGACCGCGTTCGTGCACACCGTCGTCGACGATTACTCCCGCATCGCCTACGCCGAGATCCGCGACGACGAGAAAGCCGCCACCGCAATCGACGTGCTGCGCAACGCCGTCACCTGGTTCGCCACCCGCGGCGTCACCATCGAGCGCGTGCTGTCGGACAACGGCTCGGCCTACAAGTCGTATGCCTGGCGCGATGCCTGCGCCGAGCTGGGCATCACCGTCAAGAAGACCCGGCCCTACCGGCCGCAGACCAATGGCAAGGCCGAAAGGTTCCACCGGACACTGAGCGATGGATGGGCCTTCGCCCGCTTCTACAGCAGCGAGCAGGCCCGCAGGAAGGCCTTACCGGCATTCCTGCATCACTACAATCACCACCGGCCTCACTCAGCGATCGGCGGCTTCCCACCCATCACCAGGTTGACCAACGTCCCTGGACAGCACACCTAGG
>NZ_JBFAPM010000076.1:0-1142 GCF_040676695.1 Actinoplanes sp. NPDC049548 | reverse complement strand
GGCGGGCAGTGCGGAACGGTCGAGCTTGCCGTTCACGGTCAACGGCATGGCTTCCAACGCGACGAACGCGGCTGGGACCATGTAGTCCGGCAGCCGCTGCGCGGCGTAGGCCTTCAACACCTCGGGTTCGACAGCCGACACGACGTAGGCGACCAGCCGGTTGTCCCGCAGGATCACCGCCGCCTGCGACACGTCCTCGTGGGTCTCCAGGACCGCCGCGACCTCACCCGGCTCGACCCGCAACCCGCGGATCTTCACCTGCTCATCCACCCGCCCGACGAAATGCAGCTGACCCTCGAGGTCCCACCTCGCCAGGTCACCCGAGCGATACCACCGCTCACCGTTTGGACCCGCCACGAACGACGCCGCGGTCAGCCCTGCCCGGCCGAGATAGCCGCGGGCCAGGCCGGCACCGGCGATATACACCTCGCCGGTGACGCCTGGTGGGACCGGGTTGAGGAACTCGTCCAACACGAACACCCGGGTGTTACCGATCGGTGCGCCGATCGGCGGGGCGACATCGGCATGCGACCCCAGTGGCACCGCGGTAGTGATCACGGTGGCCTCGGTCGGCCCGTAGGTGTTCCACACCCTGGTGTGCGCGGTCCACCGGTTCGCCAGCTCCGCCGAGAGCCGCTCCGCGCCGAGTACCCAGTTACGCACCCCGGGCACCTCTGCCGGGTCCAAAACCGCCAGCAACGACGGCACCACACTGGCCACCTGCACACGGCTGTCACGGATCATCGCCGACAACGCCTGCACATCCTGACGTTGCTCAGCCGTAGCAATCGCAAGCGTGCCGCCGCTGGACAGGGCGACGACGATGTCCAGGATCGACGCGTCGAAGCTAAACGACGCGAACTGCAACGTCACCGCACCCGCACCCAACACCGGCGCCATCACCGACGCCAGGTTCGCCACACCCCGATGGGTGACCGCGACACCCTTCGGCACACCCGTCGACCCGGATGTGTAGATCACATACGCCAACGCGTCCTGGTCGATGCGCACCACCGGGACGGGCGCGCCGCCAAGAGACACATCCACGTCGGTGTCGACCACCAACTCCGCGCCGCTGTCCGCGACGATCTGCGCCAGACGCTGGGCCGGATACTCCGGGTCCAACGGCACGAACGCCGCCC
>NZ_JBFAPM010000075.1:0-1177 GCF_040676695.1 Actinoplanes sp. NPDC049548 | reverse complement strand
CTTTCCGAGGCCTTCACCACCACCTACCCGTGGGAGGAAAGGCGACGGCACAGCGCAGACGCTCTGGAAGGCCCGCGCGCGTTCGCCGAGAAACGACCGCCCGTCTGGTCCGGGAATTGAGGCGTGACACTCGGACGGGCGGTTGGACGCCATTGTCGGCGATCCGTATGCCGTGCGAACCTCGGGCCTGGAAAACGAAAGAAACGAAAGAAGTAGGCGAGGGGAATCATGGCCGATTGCCGCAATGCCGACACCAGGGTTTCTCTCGCACTTCTGAGAAAGGAGAGTCTGCATTCGAGTCTGGCTGATCCGGTGCTGGACACGATGACCTTCCTGAACGAGGTCACGATGCGTTACCCGGAGGCGATCTCGTTCGCGCCGGGCCGGCCGTATGACGGGTTCTTCGACACCGAGGACATCGTCACGCACCTGCGCCGCTACCTGGACCACCTGGCCGAGGCCGGGTGGTCACCGCAGCAGGTCCGCACCGCGATGTACCAGTACGGCACCACCGCCGGTCAGATCCGTGACCTGATCGCCGCATCGCTACGCATCGACGAACACATCGACGTCACACCCGAGAGCATCGTGGTCACCGTCGGCGCTCAGGAAGCCATGCTGCTGGTGCTGCGGGCCCTGATCGCCGGCCCGTCCGACGTGCTGCTGGTCTCCAGCCCCTGCTACGTCGGCATCACCGGCGCGGCCCGGCTGCTCGACATCCCCCTCGTGGATGTCGAGGAACCCGCTGACGGGTTCTGCTGCGCGAAAGTGGAGGAGGCCATCGCGCGTGAACGCGCCCGCGGACGCCGACCCCGAGCCTTCTACGTGGTGCCGGACCACTCCAACCCGTCGGGCACCACCATCGCCCCCGAGGCTCGCGCGCAGCTGCTCGAGCTCGCCGCCCGCCACCAGCTGCTGATCATCGAGGACAGCCCCTACCGTCTGGTCAGCCCCGGCAACCCGCTGCCCACTTTGAAATCACAAGACACCGCCGGGGTGGTCGTGCACCTCGGCTCGTACTCCAAAACCGTGTTCCCCGGCGCCCGGGTCGGCTACGTCGTCGCCGACCAACGCATCACCGCCGCCGACGGGCACAGCACGCTGCTCGCCGACGAACTGTCGAAGATCAAAAGCATGGTCACCGTCAACACCTCCTCGCTGAGCCAGGCCGTGGTCG
>NZ_JBFAPM010000074.1:0-1229 GCF_040676695.1 Actinoplanes sp. NPDC049548 | reverse complement strand
AGTTGCGTCCAGCAGAGTGGTGTGCGGCAGGTCCGTAGCTGAGCTGGCCTGGGCGTAGACGTGAGGCGGCCACCGCGTGATTCTTCGATCTGAGTTCCCGCTCAAGTTCGAGGAGTTCCACGCGATGGCCAACCCCAGTATCGACCCTGCCCGCTTCCTGCACGAGCACCTCGCAGCCGCTTCGCCGGACCTGCTGCGTTCGTTGCTCACCACGTTCATCGACACGCTGATGTCCGCCGAGGCCGACGCGGTCTGCGGCGCCGATTACGGCACCAGTTCCCCAGAGCGGATCAACACCCGCAACGGCTACCGCCACCGCGACTTCGACACCCGAGCCGGCACCTTGGACGTGGCGATCCCGAAACTGCGACAGGGCTCCTACTTTCCGGACTGGCTCCTGGAACGCCGTAAACGCGCTGAGGCAGTACTGACCTCGGTCGTTGCGACGTGTTACCTGCTCGGCGTGAGCACCCGTCGAATGGACAAGCTGGTCGAATCGTTGGGGATCACCCGACTGTCGAAGTCGCAGGTCAGCGTGATGGCCCGCGACCTCGATGAACACGTCGCTTCGTTCCGCACCCGGCCGTTGGATGCCGGCCCGTACACGTTCGTCGCCGCCGACGCCCTCGTCTTGAAGGTTCGCGAAGGCGGCCGGGTCGTCAACGTCCACGCCCTGCTCGCCACCGGGGTGAACGCCGACGGGCACCGGGAGATCCTCGGTCTGCAGGTCACCAGCGCCGAAGACGGCGCCGGCTGGCTCGCGTTCTTCCGTGACCTGACCGCCCGTGGCCTCACTGGGGTCCGCCTCGTGACCTCCGATGCCCACCGCGGCCTCGTCGAGGCCATCGGCGCCACGTTGCCCGGGGCGAGCTGGCAGCGCTGCCGCACCCACTACGCCGCGAACCTGATGTCAACGACTCCGAAGACGTCCTGGCCGTGGGTCAAAACGTTGCTGCACAGCGTTTACGACCAACCCGACGCCGCCTCAGTCCACGCCCAGTACGACCGTCTCATCGACGCGGTCGCCGAGAAACTCCCGACCGTGGCTGGTCACTTGGACGCCGCCCGCGACGACGTCCTCGCCTTCACCGGGTTCCCGAAAGAAATCTGGCGCCAGATTTGGTCGAACAACCCGCAAGAGCGCCTCTACCGCGAGATCCGCCGCCGCACCGACGTCGTCGGGATCTTCCCCGACCGCCACGCACTCATTCGCCTCGTCGGCGCCGTCC
>NZ_JBFAPM010000073.1:0-1273 GCF_040676695.1 Actinoplanes sp. NPDC049548 | reverse complement strand
AAGGCGTGGGCTGGTGATGAGGAGGCCGCCGCGCTGGGTACTGCCTCGTTGCGCCCGTCCGCTCCGGGCACGTTCTTTCCCGATGTGGCGGAGTTGGTTGGGGTGCCGTTGGCGGTGAATGTGGCCAGCAGTGTGGTGTATGACCTGCTTCGGCGGCTGGTGGTGCAGCAGCGTCCCGCAGTCGATGCGACGGAGTTGGAGTTGGTCGAAACGGTGTCGGGTGATGATCGGGTGGTGGTGGTCCGGGTCCACCGGAGCACCAGATGACCGACGGCGAAGGTCTCGCGTCGGCCATGCTGGTGCGCGTGTCCGAGCGGTCGTGCGGCCCGGACGGATCGTTCGTCGCCCGGGTGTCCTTCCCGGACGGGACGGAGCACGAGGTCACCGTGGTCGACCCGGCTGGGGAGGGTGACGAGGAGCGGCTGGCCTGGTATTTCGAGGAGCACCTGCGGTTCCCGTTCTTGGATCAGGACTGGCACGACGATGCGGTGCGGCGGTTGCGGGATTACGGGCAGCGGCTGTTCGATCAGGTCTTCGGCGGTGACGTAGCGGGTGACTACCGGCTGTTGGCCCGGCAGGGGTTCGACGGCTGCCGTCTGCAGGTCACCGGGTCGGCGGCGTTTCACCGGTTGCACTGGGAGGCCCTCTATGACCCGCAGTTGCCGGTCCCGGCGGTGCTGCGGCTGCCGGTGACCCGCCAGGTCGACCGGATCCCGCCAGGCTTCGTGTTGCCGCCGGAGCGACCCACGCTGAACATCCTGGTGGTCACCGCCCGTCCGGGCGGGGGCGCGGACGTCGGGTACCGCACGATCTCGCGGCCGTTGCTGGACGGGTTACGCACGGCGGACCGTCCGGTGGTGGTGGATCTGGTACGCCCGGGTACCTGGCCGGCGGTGGTGCAGCAGTTGCGGGCCGCGACGAAGCTGCACGGCTCGGGCTACTACCAGGTGATCCACTTCGATGTGCACGGTGCGGTGGCCGAGTTCGCCGAGCTGGAAGCCGGCCGGGTCGCCGACCGCTACCTGTTCGGGTCCGGCAGGCCGGCGGCGTTCGAGGGTGAGCGGGCGTTCCTGTTCTTCGAAACCTCGGAGGAGGGTAAGGCCGAGCCGGTGTCGGCGCAGCAGGTAGCTGATCTGCTGGCCGAGCATCGGGTGCCCGTTGCGGTGCTGAACGCGTGTCAGTCGGCCAAGGAACCGGCCAGCGAGGCCAGTCTGGCCCAGCGACTGGTCGCCGCGGGGGTGCCGGTGACGGTGGGCATGGCCTATTCGGTGAC
>NZ_JBFAPM010000072.1:0-1302 GCF_040676695.1 Actinoplanes sp. NPDC049548 | reverse complement strand
GCTGTCGCCGGTGCCCTCGAGGCGGTTGAGGAACCACAGGCGCTGCTGCGCGTACGACAGCGGCAGACGCTCCGGGCGTTCGCGGCGGGTCAGGGCGGCGAGGGTGCGGCCGGCGGCGGTGTCGATCAGCGCGGCAAGGGCCTCGACGGTCGGGTGGGCGAAGACCTCCCGGATGCTGATCTCGGCGTCGAGCACGGCACGGACCCGAGCCACCAGACGCATCGCCAGCAGCGAGTCGCCGCCCAGAGCGAAGAACGACTGGTCGACGGGCACGGACGGCACGCCGAGCAGCTCCGCGTAGAGGTCGCTCAGGCGCACCTCGGCCGGGGTGGCCGGCGGCCGGCCCGACAGTCCGGCGTGTTCCGGATCGGGCAGGGCGGCGTGGTCGAGCTTGCCGTTCACCGTGACCGGCAACGCATCTAACCGTACGAACGCCGACGGCACCATATAGTCCGGCAAACGCTGCGCAGCAAACGCCCGCAGAGCGTCACCGTCGGCGTCGGCGACCACATAAGCCACCAGACGCTCGCCGCGCACCACCACAGCGACCTGCTGCACGTCCTCATGTGCGGCCAGGACGGCCTCGATCTCACCCAGCTCGACCCGGAAACCGCGCACCTTCACCTGCGCATCCGCCCGACCCACGAACACCAGATCGCCATCGGCCGTCCACCGCACCAGGTCCCCCGAGCGATACCAACGACTGCCATCCGGACCCGCCACGAAACTCGCCGCGGTCAGCCCCGCACGACCCAGATAGCCCCGCGCCAGACCAGGACCGGCGATATACAACTCACCCACCACACCCGGCGGCACCGGACGCAGAAACTCGTCCAGCACATACACCCGGGTATTCGCGATCGGCCGACCAATCGGCGCCTCATCCACCAACAGACCACTCATCGTGGCGCACACCGTCGCCTCAGTCGGCCCATACGCATTGACCAGACGACGACCCTGCCACCGCTGGATCAGCCACGACGGGCAGGCTTCACCCGCCACCACGATCGTCTCCAGCGATGCGGGCAGCTCGTCGACCGCGGCCAGCACCGATGGCGGGATCGTCGCGTGCGTCCCGCCTTCCAGCGCCTCATACGAAGCCGGCACCAACGTCGCACCAGACAGCAGGGCCATGCACAACTCGGAGACCGCGGCGTCGAAACTCCACGACGCCAACTGCAACACCCGCGACCGCGTGGTCACACCAAACCGCTCGATCTGCGCTGCCGCGAGGTTCCCCAGACCGCGGTGGGTGACCACCACACCCTTCGGTGTGCCGGTCGAACCCGACGTGTAAATCAC
>NZ_JBFAPM010000071.1:0-1316 GCF_040676695.1 Actinoplanes sp. NPDC049548 | reverse complement strand
GCTTGCTTACTGGCGAGACGCCCTGGCCGCAGCGCCCGACCAGCTGGAACTGCCCACTGACCGCCCCCGCCCGGCGGTGCTGAGCCACCGCGGCGGCAAGCTCCCGGTGGAGATCGATGGCCTGCTCCATCGCGACCTGCTCGATCTGGCCCGCACCACGGGGACCACCCTGTTCATGGTCTTGCAGGCCGCTCTGGCAACCCTGCTGACCAGGCTGGGCGCGGGAACCGACATCCTGCTCGGCACGCCGGTTGCGGGCCGTCCGGACGAGGTGCTGGACGACCTGGTCGGGTTCTTCGTCAATACGCTGGTGTTGCGCACCGACACCGGCGGCGACCCGACATTCCGCGAGCTGCTGGCGCGGGTGCGGGAGGCCGATCTGGCCGCGTACGCCCACCAGGACGTGCCGTTCGACCGGGTGGTCGAGGAGCTGAACCCCGAGCGGTCGCTCTCCCGGCACCCGCTGTTCCAGATCATGCTCGCGCTTCAGACCGGCACGAACGCGGCATTCGACGTCCCCGGGCTGACGGCCGAGCCGGTACCAGCCGGCTCCGCCGGTGCGAAGTTCGACCTCACGGTGGTCCTGGACGAGCGTCGCGACACGGACGGTTCAGGTGACTCGGCCAGCGGCATCACCGGATATCTGGAGTACGCCGCCGACCTGTTCGACCGCGACACCGCCGAGACCCTGGTGGCCCGCTTCGCCCGCGTGCTGTCCGCCGTCGCCGCCGATCCCGCGGTGCGCATCGGTGCGGTGGATGTGCTCGGGGCCGATGAGCGGCGTCGCGTGGTGGTGGCGTGGAACGAGACGGTGGCTGGTTTTCCGGATGACCGTACGGTTCATGAGCTGATCTCGGCGGTTGACCCGGCTCGTGTGGCGTTGGTGTTCGGTGCCGAGCGGGTCAGTTATGGCGAGTTGGACGCGCGAGCGAATCACCTGGCGCATCAGTTGATCGCTGTGGGGGTGGCGCCTGGCGCGACCGTGGGCGTCCTGTTGGAGCGTGGAGTCGACCTGGTGGTCGCTGTGCTGGCGGTGCTCAAAGCCGGTGGTGCGTACACGGTGTTGGATCCCGGGTTCCCCGTTGAGCGGCTGGCTGCGGTGGCGCGTCAGGCCGGGGTGTCGCTGGTGGTGGGTGATGCGGGCCTCGCGGTGTTGCCGAATGTGGAGTATGTGCCGGTGGGGCGGGGGCGCTCGGCTGCCGGGCCCGGCTCACGTGCGATGCCGGGTGATGTCGCGTGTGTGATGTTCACGTCGGGGTCGACGGGGGTGCCGAAGGGTGTGGTGGCCTCGCACCGCTCGGTGGTGGGCACGTTGA
>NZ_JBFAPM010000070.1:0-1373 GCF_040676695.1 Actinoplanes sp. NPDC049548 | reverse complement strand
TGTGATGTCTCAAGACATCGGAAACCCCTGAACCCACGGTTGTGGGTTCAGGGGTTCTTCGTTTTCGGTGCGGGTCCGGGTGGTCTGCCGGTGGGCTGGTAGCGCCGGGTGGGGTCGAGGACGAGTCCGCGGAGGAGTTCGCCGGTGGCGGCGTCGATGATGCGGATGTTGAGGTCTTGGACGAGCACGAGGACGTGGGTTCCGGTGTGGGTTCGTCCGACGCCGATGGAGTAGAGCTGCCCGTTGTAACGCAGGGTGATCTTGCCGGCTTTGTCGATGCGGTCGTGGCGGAGCCGGTCGTGGGTTTCGGTGGTGGTGGGGCTGCCGGGTTCGGCTTTCGGGCGGGTCTGGTAGGCGGTGGCCGGGGTGGCGTGCCGGGGTAGCGAGCGGTGCGGGCGGCGGTGGTTGTACTCGGTGACGAACGCGTCGATCAGGGTCTGCAGCGCGGTGATGGTGGCGGGTTGAGCGGATTGGCTGCGGAGCCATTTCTTGAGGGTTTGCTGGAAGCGTTCGACTTTGCCGCAGGTGGTGGGGTGGTTGGGCCGGGAGTTCTTCTGTCGGACGCCGAGGCGGTGCAGTTCGTGTTCCAGGCCGTTGCGGCCGCGGCTGCCGCGTAGGCTGCCGCCGGACAGGCGGGTGGTGAACACCATGCCGTTGTCGGTCAGCGTGGAGGCCGGAACGCCGTGTGTGGCAACGGTTTCACGGAACACGTCTCGCACGATGGGGCCGGTGACACGAGGGTGGGCGGTGACCGAGAGGGCGTAGCGGGAGTGGTCGTCGAGCCAGGACAGGATCTCGACGTCGGCGCCGGGCCGGCTGTCCGGGCGGCGCAGCCGGTAGTGGGTGAAGTCGGCCTGCCAGCACTCGTTGGGTTGTTCGGCTTGGAAGCGGATGTAGGAGGACTTCGGGCGTTTGCTCGGCTCGGGGGTGACCAGGCCTTGAGCGGCCAGGTGCCGGGCGATGGTGGCGCGCGAGACGGTGACGTGGTGGGTGTGTTGCAGGTGCCAGGCGATGGTTTCCGGGCCGGCGTCCAGGCCCTGCTCGACGAGTTTCTTGCGCACTGCCACGATCAACTCGATCACCTGCGGGCCGATCGCGGTGGGTGACGAACGGGGCCGTCGGGAGTGCGGCTCGAACGCGGCCTCGCCTTCGGTGCGGTAGCGGGCGATCAGCTTGGAGACCCAGCCTTTGGAGACGCCGTAGGCGCGGGCGGTCTCGGCCTGGCTCCGGCCCTCGACGACAACGGCGGTGATCACGAGACGGGCTTTGGACACGCCGCGACGATCACCGTCATCCAGGGTTTCCTATGTCTCGACACACCGGTTTCCGATGACCTGAGACATGGGTTTCCTATGTCCTGAGCCAGCACACTG
>NZ_JBFAPM010000069.1:0-1385 GCF_040676695.1 Actinoplanes sp. NPDC049548 | reverse complement strand
ACACACCCTCGAACCGATACAAGAACCACAACCGCCGCTGCGCGAACGACAACGGCACCACCGCCGGCCGCACCACCGACACCAAACCCGGCCGCAGCGTTGCGCTGTCGGTGATGCGCAGGGCCAGTTCCGCGACGGTGGGGGCCTCGAAGACGGCACGGATGGGCAGCTCCGCACCCAGTTCCGCGCGGACCCGGCTGACCAGGCGAGTGGCCAGCAGCGAGTGCCCACCGGCAGCGAAGAAGTCGTCGTCCACGCCGACGGAGGGCAGCTCGAGGATCTCGGCGAACAGCTCGCAGAGGGCGTACTCCCGGGCGTTGCGCGGAGCCCGCGATGGGCCGGGCCGGTCGAATTCGGGCTGGGGGAGCGCCTCCCTGTCGAGCTTGCCAACCGGGGTGAGCGGCATGGCGGGCACGGTGACGATCGCCGCGGGGACCATGTAGTCGGGCAGGTGCCGCCGCAGGATCTGCCGCAGCCGGGCCGCATCGGGCTCGTGGTCGCCGGACGCCACGATGTAGGCGACGAGGCGGTCGCTGTCCCGCCATGCCACCACGGCGGCGGCCTCGACGTCCGCCTCACGCAGCAGCACCGCTTCGATCTCACCCGGCTCGATCCGGAAACCCCGAACCTTCACCTGCTCATCAGCACGCCCCGCGAACTCCAACTGCCCATCCGCACGCCACCGCACCAGATCCCCGGTCCGATACATCCGCTCACCCACACCGAACGGACACGCCACGAACCGCTCACCCGTCAAGCCCGCCCGACCCAGATAGCCACGCGCCAACCCCGCACCGGCCAGATACAACTCACCCACCACACCAACCGGCACCGGACGCAACTCACCATCCAGCACGAACGCCCGCATCCCCGCCGTCGGACGCCCGATGGGCACCCCCGCACCCGACAACGGCTCACTCAACGTCGCACACACCGTGCACTCCGTCGGCCCGTACGCGTTCACCATCGACCGCCCCGGCGCCCACCGCGCCGCCACCTCCGGCGGGCACGCCTCCCCACCGACGACCAGTGCACGCAGGTCGGGATAGGTGGCACGCGGCTCGTCCACCGCAACGGTGCGCAGCACGGACGCGACGGTCTGCAGGTGGGTGATGCGCAGCGACCGGAGCATCTCCCCCAGAGGCTCACCGGCGAGCACATCCGTGGTCTCCGGCAGCACGACAGTCGCGCCCGCGGCGAAGGCCGTACACAGGTCGGACCACGCCACGTCGAAACTCGGTGAGACAAGTTGGAGGAGGCGATCACCCGGGCCGATGTGCAGGGCGCCGAGCTGGGTCTCGATGAGGCCGGCCATCCCCGCGTGCGTGACCACCACACCCTTGGGCCGCCCGGTCGAACCCGACGTGTAAATCACATACGCCGCC
>NZ_JBFAPM010000068.1:0-1396 GCF_040676695.1 Actinoplanes sp. NPDC049548 | reverse complement strand
CGGATACCGGGGATGCCCCTATGGATTGTCGAGGGGTTGGTGCAGCAGTGGGTAGAGCTCGCGGGCGACGTAGCGTTTGAGGCAGCGGATGGCTTCGCGGCGGGTTTTGCCTTGGGCCAGGCGTCGCTCGAGGTAGTCGCGGGTGGTTTGGTCCCAGCGCAGGCGGCTGATGACCACGGTGTGCAGGGCGCGGTTGGCTTGCCGGTCACCGCCGCGGTTGAGGCGGTGCCGGCGGGTTTTACCGGAGGATGCCTCGACGGGGCTGCTGCCGCAGAGCGCGGCGAAGGCGGCTTCGCCGGTGAGGCGGTGCGGGTTGTCACCGGCGGTCAGCAGCAGGGTGGCGGCGGTGTCCGGGCCGACTCCACGACGGTGGAGCAGGTCCGGCGTGTGCGTGGTGATCGTCGTGGTGATGTAGCGGGTCAGCGTGGTGATCTCGGCGGTCAGAGTGATGATCCGCTGGGCGAGCAGTTGCAGCGTGAACCGGACGGCGGTGTCGGGGTCACTGGGCGGGGCCGGCTGTAGGGTGCTGCAGCGGTGAATCAGCCGGGTGGTGCTCGACGTGTTCAGGGTTTCCCGCAGGCCGGGCTCGGCGCCGAGCAGGACGGCCTTGAGCTGGTTGATGGCCTGGGTGCGGGCTTTCAGGGCGGATTGTCTGGCCAGGTGCAGCGGCCGGATGGTCTCCACCGGTCCGTCGCTGGTCTTAGCGGTGGCCTGAGCACGGCCGGACAGCACCGCCCGGGCGGCGGCTTCCGCGTCGAGTTGATCGGTTTTGCCGCGGCGGCGCCGCTCGGCCTTATCGGGCTGGCTGACCTCGATCACGGTGACCCCGGCCTGGTGCAGGTGCCGGGTCAGCCCGATGCCGTAGGAATGGCTGCCCTCGACGCCGGCCCGGCGGCAGACCCGGCCGGTGCCGGTGATCCAGGCCGTCAGCTGCCGGTAGCCGGATCGGGTAGCGGCGAAAGTTCGCGTATCGAGCAGTACCCCGCGCAGATCGAGCAGACAGCCGACATGGGCGTCTTTATGGGTGTCGACACCGAGAACGACCTCGGCACACTCATCGCGGCCGGCGCCAGGATCAGACATGCTAGATGCGGTCAACGTGGTCTCCTGCGAGCGTGGGAAACGACCGGGTTGGCCGTCACCGGGCCGGCAGGCGGTCAGAACTGTGATGGTGCCCTGTTAGCGGCAAGGCCCCTATCGGGACACGCACTGACCGGTCCGGTGGCAGCAAGCACCACCCAGAGCCGGAGCCGACAGATCCTCGGCAAGACACCACGGCCAGTTGTATCCCGGGTCAGACCCCAACCCCAGGCAGCACCCCACCATCCTCACAGTTGTATCCGGCCGTCCGGACCGCGCCGCGAGGCGGAAGCTGGGCCCGTCGCAGGCCGTCATG
>NZ_JBFAPM010000067.1:0-1450 GCF_040676695.1 Actinoplanes sp. NPDC049548 | reverse complement strand
GGCGGATTCAACTGGTCGTCGCAACACCTCGTGATGGTGGAGGTGTTCGATGGCACGTCGTCAGCAGCAGGCGGATCGGGCGTTGCGGCCGGCGATGCGTTCGCCGGGCAGGCCCATGCCGGCACGGCATGTGGAGCGCGCGTTCTGGCGGCTGATCGCGCAGGGCAAACGCACTGAGGAGGCGGCAATTGAGCTCGGTGTGTCGGCGCCCGTTGCGGTGCGCTGGTTTCGTCACGCTGGCGGCATGCCGCCGTTGAGCCTGGCCGAGCCATCGGGTCGTTACCTGTCGTTCTGCGAGCGGGAGGAGATCGCTCTGCTCAAGGCCCAGGGGCGTGGTGTCCGCGCGATCGCCCGACAACTCGAGCGGGACCCGGGCACGATCTCGCGCGAGTTGCGTCGCAACGCCGCGACCCGCGCCGGCAAGCTCGAGTACCGGGCGACCGTGGCGCAGTGGAAGGCGCAGGTTGCCGCGCGGCGACCCAAGCCGGCGAAGCTGGCGGGCAATGCGCGGCTGCGCGAGTACGTGCAGACACGGCTGAGCGGACAGCTGCACCGCCCCGACGGGACAGTCGCCGCCGGCCCTGCGACGACCTGGAAAGGGTTGAACAAGCCGCACCGAGGGGACCGCCGCTGGGCGACGGCCTGGAGCCCGCAGCAGATCAGTCGACGGCTGGTCGTCGACTTCCCCGACGATGAGGACATGCGCATCAGCCACGAGGCGATCTACCAGGCGCTCTACATCCAAGGACGCGGCGCGCTCAAGCGCGAGCTGGTGGCCTGTCTGCGGACCGGCCGGGCGCTGCGCAAGCCCCGGGAACGCTCACGGAACAAGCCGCAAGGACACGTCACCGCCGATGTCGTGCTCAGCGAACGACCCGCCGAGGTCACCGACCGGGCGGTCCCCGGTCACTGGGAAGGCGACCTCATGATCGGGCTGAACCGCTCCGCCATCGGCACCGTCGTCGAGCGCACCAGCCGATACACCCTCCTGGTCCACCTACCGCGTCTCGAAGGTTACAGAGCCACGCCGCCGGTCAAAAACGGGCCCGCCCTCGGCGGCTACGGTGCCATCGCGATGAAGAACGCCCTCCAAGCGGTGATGACCACCATGCCCGAGGAACTGCTGCGAGCCCTCACCTGGGACCGCGGCAAAGAACTCTCCGCGCACGCCCAGTTCAAAATCGACACGGGCATCGCGGTCTACTTCGCCGACCCGCGCTCGCCCTGGCAACGCGGCACGAACGAGAACACCAACGGCCTGCTGCGCCAGTACTTCCCCAAGGGCACCGACCTGTCTCGCTGGGACCTCGCCGACCTCCTTGCCGTTCAGGCAGCGATCAACAGCAGACCCCGAAAGGTCCTCGACTGGAAGACGCCCGCCGAAGCTCTCGACGAGCAGCTACGGTTGCTCCAACCGGCAGGTGTTGCAACGACCGGTTGAACCTAGGCA
>NZ_JBFAPM010000066.1:0-1550 GCF_040676695.1 Actinoplanes sp. NPDC049548 | reverse complement strand
GCACGCCACCGCACCAGATCCCCGGTCCGATACATCCGCTCACCCACACCGAACGGACACGCCACGAACCGCTCACCCGTCAGAGCCGCCCGACCGATGTAACCGCGCGAGACCTGGACACCGGAAACGTAAAGCTCGCCCAGCACCCCCGGGGGCACCGGCCGCAGCCGTTCGTCGAGCACGTGCAGGCGGGTGTTCCAGGTCGGACGGCCGATCGGCACACTGCCGTGGCCACCGGGACGCCACGTCGACGCCGCGACCTGGATCGTGGTCTCGGTCGGCCCGTACAGGTTGAAGAGCTCGGCGCCCCATGTGGCCGACACCTGCGCCGCCAGCTCGGCCGTGAGCTCCTCACCGCTCGACCACAGCCGGCTGACGGTGTGACCGGCCGGGGGCGTGAGCAGTGTCGCCAGGAGGGAGGGCGGGAACTGCGCCACGGTGACGCCCCAGCGCGCGGCGTAGGTCACGAGGCCTTCGGGATCACGCAGCAACTCCGCGGGCGCGACGCAGATCGTGGCACCGGCCAGCAGAGGGAGCCAGATTTCCAGACCGACCGAGTCGAAGCGCACCGAGGTGCGGAAGAGCAGCACGTCGCCGGGATGGAGGGGGTAGGCGTCCTGCATCCACTGCAGGTTGTTGGTCAGGCCGCGGTTCTCGACGAGGACGCCCTTGGGCCGGCCGGTCGAACCCGACGTGTAGATGACGTACACCGGTGCGGACGGGTGGGAGAAGCGGACCGGCCCGGCCGTGGCGTCGTGCGCGGCGATCGCGGACCGGGTCTCCGGCGCGTCGATGTCCACGACGGCGAGTTCCATGCCGGCACAGAGCAGCCGGGTGCTCTCTCCGACGACCGCCACCACAGGTGCCGCGTCCGTCAGGGCGAACGAGAGCCGCTCCGGGGGATCGCTCGGGTCGAGCGTGAGATAGGCGCTGCCGGCCTTCAGGACGGCGAGCATCGCCACCACGGTCTCCAGCGACCGGGGCAGCATGACGGCGACCACGCGTTCGGCGCCGGCTCCGTGTGCGACGAGCTCGTGCGCCAGCCGGTTGGCCCGGGCGTCGAGCTCCCGGTACGTGAGGGTGGACTCGCCGAGGCGGACGGCCGTCGCGTCAGGCGTCCGGCGTACCTGCTCCTCCACAAGCGTGACGAGCGATTCCTCGCGTACGTCCCGGCCGGTGTCGTTCCACTCCTGCAGGACGGACAGCCGCTCGTCGGGCAGCAGGACGTCGAGACGGTGCAGGGGCGACTGCGGTTCGGACAGCACCTGGTCGAAGAGCAGCTCCCAGCGCGTGAGCAGCCGCCGGACGGTCTCCTCGTCGTAGAGATCGGCGGCGAACTCCACGTCGGCCCGGATGCCGGCCGGACGGCCGTTGCGGTCGTGCCGCTCCTCCAGCGACAGCAGCATGTCGAAGCGCGACGTGCCGGTCTGCAGCGACTCGGGGGTGACGCGCAGCCCGGGCAGGCGGAACTCACCCGGCGGAGTGTTCTGCAACACCAACGCCACCTGGAACAACGGATGATGCGCCGTGGACCGCTGCGGATTCAGCAC
>NZ_JBFAPM010000065.1:0-1883 GCF_040676695.1 Actinoplanes sp. NPDC049548 | reverse complement strand
AACACCCGCCGCGGACGCAACTCACGAATCCGCGCCACCGCCGCATCCCGCCACGACCGCATCTGCTCCAACGGAATCGGCTCACCCGAATACGAGCTGTCCCACCAGGTGTAGTCCTCGCCGAACTCGTCGACCTCGAACTCGGCATAGACCGAGTCGTAGAGCTTCTGCCACTCCTCGACGTGTTCGACGGCGACCGTCTCGCCGCTGCCGGCGGTGCTGTCCTGCTCCGGGACGACGTAGGCGACAAGCCTCTTGTCGCCGTCGCCCTCCTCACGGGCCACCACGACGGCCTGACGTACCTCGTCCACTTCGGTGAGGACCGCCTCGATCTCACCGGGCTCGATGCGGAAACCGCGGACCTTGATCTGCGCATCAGCGCGTCCCAGGAACTCCAGCTGCCCGTCCGAGCGCCAGCGCACCAGGTCGCCGGTGCGGTACATGCGCCGGCCGGATCCGTCGGGACAGGCGACGAAGCGCTCGGCGGTCAGCGCGGGACGCCCGAGGTAGCCGCGACCGAGGCCGGGCCCGGTCATGTAGAGCTCGCCCACCACGCCGGGCGGCACCGGGCACAGCCGGTCGTCCAGCACGTGCGCCGCCGCGTTCACCACGGGTCGCCCGATCGGCACCGTTCCCGCGGCCGCGTCGTATCCGGTGGTCGGGTAGGACGTCGCCCACGCCGTGACCTCCGTGGGTCCGTACGCGTTGACCACCGTGCAGCCGGCAGACCACCTCGCGGCCAGGTCCGGCGGGCACGCCTCGCCCCCGACGACCAGGGTTCGCAGGTCGGTCAGGCTCGTCGCCGCCTCGGCGGGCAGGGTGGCCAGCACCGACGGCGGGATGAGCGCATGGGTGATCCGTTCCTTGGCCAGGGCGTCCCGCAGCGCCTCGCCGGCGAGGGGACCTTCCCCACTGATGATCAGCCGCGCCCCCACCGCGAAGGTGAAGAGAAGCTCCCACACGGAGATGTCGAAGCTCGGCGACGAGAACTGCAGGAAGCGGCTGCTCGCGTCCGCGTCCCGGCGGTTGAGCTGGGTCTGTGCGAAGGACGCGATGCCGGCGTGCGACATGATCGCACCCTTCGGCCGTCCGGTGGATCCGGACGTGTAGATCACGTAGGCCGGATTCGTCTCGCGCACGTCGCGGTCCGGGCGGGTGACCGGGTACGCGGACAGGTCCTCGCGCAACGCCTCCGGGCCGAGCACGAGGACGGGCCGGGCGTCGGCGATCATGTAGTCGATGCGCTCGGCCGGGTAGCCGGGGTCGAGGGGAAGGTACGCCCCGCCCGCCTTGAGCACCGCCAGGACGGCGACCACGAGCTCCACCGAGCGCGGCAGCAGCAGCCCGACGATGCTTTCCGGGCCGACTCCCCGCTCGATGAGCCGGTGCGCGAGCCGGTTGGCCCGTTCCTCGATGCGGCCGTAGGTGAGCTGCTCGGCTCCCTCCTCCAGCACGACGGCATCGGGATCCCGCGCCACCGAGGCCTCGAACAGGTCGGCGAGCGACCGCCACGCGAGCGGCTCGGCCGTGTCGTTCCAGCGGGCCAGCCGGGCAGACTCCTCGACGGACATCAGCGACGCGCGGCTGATCGGCGCGGTGGGCGCGTCCAACACCTCGAGCAGGAGCCGTTCCCACCGCTCGACCAGGCGGGACACGGTCGTGGCGTCGTACAGGTCGGTGGCGAACTCGACCAGCCCGTTCATGCCCCCCGACGGCGCCTCGGTGAGGCTGAACAGCAGGTCGAACCGCGAGCGACCGAGGCCCACTCCATCGGGGGTGACGTGCAGTCCGGGCAGGCGGAACTCACCCGGCGGAGTGTTCTGCAACACCAACGCCACCTGGAACAACGGATGATGCGCCGTGGACCGCTGCGGATTCAGCAC
>NZ_JBFAPM010000064.1:0-2479 GCF_040676695.1 Actinoplanes sp. NPDC049548 | reverse complement strand
GTGATTTACACGTCGGGTTCGACCGGCACACCGAAGGGTGTGGTGGTCACCCACCGCGGTCTGGGGAACCTCGCGGCAGCGCAGATCGAGCGGTTCGGTGTGACCACGCGGTCGCGGGTGTTGCAGTTGGCGTCGTGGAGTTTCGACGCCGCCATCTCCGAGATGTGCATGGCCCTGCTCTCAGGTGCGACGTTGGTCCCGGCTTCGTATGAGGCGCTGGAAGGCGGGACGCACGCGACGATCCCGCCATCGGTGCTGGCCGCGGTCGACGAGCTGCCCGCATCGATCGAGACGATCATCGTGGCCGGTGAAGCCTGCCCGTCGTGGCTGATCCAGCGGTGGCAGGGTCGTCGTCTGGTCAATGCGTATGGGCCGACTGAGGCGACGGTGTGCGCCACGATGAGCGGTCTGTTGGTGGACCAGGCGCCGATTGGTCGGCCGATCGCGAATACCCGGGTGTATGTGCTGGACGAGTTTCTGCGTCCGGTGCCGCCGGGTGTGGTGGGTGAGTTGTATATCGCCGGTCCGGGGCTGGCGCGCGGTTACCACAGCCGTCCAGGGCTGACCGCTACCCGGTTCGTCGCCGACCCGTTCGGTGGTGGGCGGCTCTACCGCTCGGGGGACCTGGCCCGGTGGACGGCCGACGGTGAGCTGTTCTTCGCGGGTCGGGCGGATGCGCAGGTGAAGGTGCGCGGGTTCCGGGTCGAGCTGGGTGAGGTCGAGGCGGTCCTAGCCGGGCATGATGACGTAGACCAGGTTGCTGTGGTGGTGCGCGACGAGCGTCTGGTCGCGTACACGGTCTCCGGTGTTGATGGCGACGCCCTGCGGGAGTTCGCCGCCGAGCGTCTTCCCGACTACATGGTTCCCGCCGCCGTGGTGAGACTGGACGCGTTGCCCGTCACGGTCAACGGCAAGCTCGACCAGAGCGCCCTGCCGAGCCCGGACTCCGCCTCCGGCGGTCGCCTACCCGCCACTCCCGTCGAGGAGCTCGTCGCCGGAGTGTTCGCGGGCGTACTGGACGTGGACCGGGTGCCGGCCGACCGGTCGTTCTTCGACCTCGGCGGCGACTCGCTCGCCGCCATGCGCCTCGTGTCCCGCCTCCGCTCCACGCTCGGCATCGACGTCAGCTTCAGCGACCTCTTCAGCGAGTCCACCGTGGAGGCGGTCTCCAGGCTCGCCGCCGTCGGCGCTGGGCAGGGCCGACCCGCGCTGACCCGCCGGGAACGCCCCGAGCACCTGCCGCTGTCGTACGCTCAGCAGCGCCTGTGGTTCCTCAACCGCCTCGAGAGCACCGGCGAAGGCGCCGCCTACAACCAGCCCTTCGCCGTACGCCTGTCGGGAGACCTGGATGTCGCCGCGCTGGAGGCCGCTTTCGGCGACGTAGCGGACCGGCACGAGACCCTGCGCACCATCTTCCCGCAGATCGACGGCGTGGCCGTGCAGCGCATCCTCGACGGCCCCGCGGCACACCCGCCGTTCTCCGTCGTGCCGGCCACCTCCGAGAACCTGGCCGCGCTCGCCGCCGAGTTCGCCGCGCCGGGCTTCGACCTCGGCGCCGACCTGCCCTGGCGGATCCGCCTGCTGGATCTCGGAACCGAGTTCGTGCTGATCATCGTCGCGCACCACGTCGCGGTCGACGGCTGGTCGATGGGCGTGCTGACCCGCGACCTCGGCGAGGCGTACACGGCCCGCCTGCACGGGACCGCTCCCGACTGGTCGCCGCTTGCCGTGCAGTACGCCGACTACGCCCTGTGGCAACGCGAGGTGCTCGGGGACCTGAACGACGAGGACAGCCTCATCGCCGGGCAGCTGGCGCATTGGCGGCAGGCCCTGGCGGGCGCGCCGGCCGAGCTGGTCCTGCCGGTCGACCGGCCCCGGCCTGCGACGCCCAGCTTCCGAGGCGCCACCGTGCCGTTCGAGGTGGACGCGGCCACGCACGCCGCGCTCACGCGGCTGACGCAGCGCAGCGGAACCACCATGTTCATGGTCGTGCACGCGGCCCTGTCGGCTCTGCTCTCCCGGGTCGGCGCCGGGACCGACATTCCCTTGGGTACGGCCATCGCTGGGCGAGGTGAAGCCGCACTGGACGAGCTCGTCGGATTCTTCGTCAACACGCTCGTGCTGCGGGCGGACTTGAGCGGGAACCCGTCGTTCACCGAGGTGTTGCGCCGGGTCCGGGAGAGCGACCTGGCCGCGTACGCCAACCAGGACGTCCCGTTCGAGCGGCTGGTGGACGATCTGGCGCCGGAGCGGTCGTTGAGCCGCAACCCCCTGTTCCAGGTGAACCTCGCGCTGCAAAGCGTCCCCGCGGAAGGCGGCGGGTGGAGTCTGCCCGGCGTCACCGTCCGTCCTGAGGCGGCCGCCGAGGACGCCCCGGCCCGCTTCGACCTCTCCTTCGATCTGGTCGAGCGGCGGGAGTCCGATGGGAGTCCGGCTGGGTTGGTGGGCGGGATTCTGTTTGCGACGGATCTGTTCGACG
>NZ_JBFAPM010000063.1:0-2677 GCF_040676695.1 Actinoplanes sp. NPDC049548 | reverse complement strand
GGCGGCGTATGTGATTTACACGTCGGGTTCGACCGGGCGGCCCAAGGGTGTGGTGGTCACGCACGCGGGGATGGCCGGCCTCATCGAGACCCAGCGGGAGAAGTGGGCGGTCGGTGCCGGCAGCCGGGTGCTGCAGGCCGTCTCGCCCAGCTTCGACATGTCCCTGTGGGAGATGCTCGCCGGTTTCGCCGGCGGCACACTCGTCATCCCGGAGTCGGAGCGGCCGCTCGCCGGGGAGGACCTCGCCGACCTGCTCGCCCGCGAGCGCATCACGCACGCGGGCATCTCCCCTTCTGTCCTGGCGACGCTGCCCGAAGCAGCCGCCGCCGAGCTGACCGGGCTGGGCACCCTCGGCGTCGGTGGGGAGGCGTGCCCGCCGGAGGTGGTGGCGCGGTGGGCGCCGGGGCGGTCGATGGTGAACGGGTACGGGCCGACGGAGTGCACGGTGTGTGCGACGTTGAGTGAGCCGTTGTCGGGTGCGGGGGTGCCCATCGGGCGTCCGACGGCGGGGATGCGGGCGTTCGTGCTGGATGGTGAGTTGCGTCCGGTGCCGGTTGGTGTGGTGGGTGAGTTGTATCTGGCCGGTGCGGGGTTGGCGCGTGGCTATCTGGGTCGGGCGGCTCTGACGGGTGAGCGGTTCGTGGCGTGTCCGTTCGGTGTGGGTGAGCGGATGTATCGGACCGGGGATCTGGTGCGGTGGCGTGCGGATGGGCAGTTGGAGTTCGCGGGGCGTGCTGATGAGCAGGTGAAGGTTCGGGGTTTCCGGATCGAGCCGGGTGAGATCGAGGCGGTGCTGGCCGAGGTCGAGGGTGTGCGGCAGGCGGTCGTCGCGGTGCGGGAGGACCGTCCGGGAGAACGCGCCCTTGTCGCCTACCTGGTGCCCGACCTCTCCGATACGCCGGACGCGCAGCAGACCTCGGATCAGGTGGCGGGCTGGCACGAGATTTACGACACGCGGTACGCCCTGCCGTCCGAGGCGCCCTTCGGGGCCGACTTCACCGGATGGAACAGCTCTTACACGGGCGAGCCGATCCCGCTCGACGAGATGTCGTCCTGGCGCGACGCCGCCGTCACGCTCATCCGCGAGTTCCACCCTCGCCGCGTGCTGGAGGTCGGCGTCGGATCCGGTCTGCTGCTGTCGCAGTTGGCCGGGGACGTCGACGAATACTGGGCGACGGACTTCTCCGCCGCCGTCGTGCACCGGCTGGGAGAGCAGGTGGCCGCCGCCGGCCTCGCCGACCGGGTCCGGCTGCTCAGCCGGCAGGCCGACGACGTCGACGGGCTGCCCCGCGACCGGTTCGACACGATCGTCATCAACTCCGTCGTGCAGTACTTCCCCGACGGTGCCTATCTCACCCGGGTCGTCGAGCGGCTGATGAGCCTGCTGGTCCCCGGTGGCCGCATCGTCCTCGGCGACATCCGGTACGCCGAATCGCTGCGGACCTTCCACACCGCGATCCACGCGCGACGTGAGAGCGACCCGGCCGCCGTACGAGCCGCAGTGGAACGGTCCGTTCTGGTGGAGAAGGAACTTGTCGTGGCGCCGGAGTTCTTCACCGCCCTGCGCGATGACCATGACGACGTCGCGGGCGTGGACATCCGGCTGAAGCGCGGCGGCGCCCACAACGAGCTCACCCGGCACCGCTACGAGGTCGTGCTGCACAAGACCGGCGCGCCCCTGACCTCGCTGGCCGACGTGCCGCGGCTGGTCTGGGGCCGGGACGTGTACGCGGTCGAGGACCTCGCCGGCCACGAGGGGTCCGTGCGGATCGCCGGGATCCCCAACGCCCGGCTGACCGACGAGGCAGCCCAGGCTCGCGCGGTGCAGTCCGACACCCCGCCGGAGCCGGTGCCCGCGGCGCCGGTCGACCCCGAGCACCTCGTGCGCTGGGCCGGCACCCGAGGACGCCACGTGGCGATCACCTGGTCGAGTCAGGCGCTGGACCGCTTCGACGCGGTGCTGCTGGCCGCCGAAGTGTCGCCCGCCGCGATGACTGACGCGTACCAGCCACGTGCGGGGGCGGGGCCGTGGGTCAACAACCCGACGGCCACCCGTGACCTCGGTGCCTTGATCAGCGCGACCCGCCGGCACGCCGCCCAGCGCCTGCCGGACTACATGGTGCCCGTCTCCTGGGTGGTGCTCAGCAGGCTGCCGCTGACTCCGTCGGGCAAGCTCGACCGGCGTGCGCTGCCGGAACCGCAGCGCGGCGTGACCGCCGGTGGTCGGCGGCCGCGGTCGTCGCGCGAGGAGATGCTCTGCGGACTGTTCGCCGAGGTCCTCGGTGTGCCCCAGGTGAGCGTCGACGACGACTTCTTCGCCCTGGGCGGACACTCCCTGCTCGCCACCCGGCTCGTCAGCCGGGTACGCGCGGTGCTCGGGGTTGAGCTGCCCGTAGCGGCCGTGTTCGAGGCGCCGTCCGTGGCGGGGCTCGCCGCGCGGATCGACGCCGAGACCACCGGTGTCCGTGCCCCGGTTCGCCGCGTGGAGCGCCCCGCATCCGTCCCGCTGTCGTATGCGCAGCGCCGCCTGTGGTTCCTCGCCCAGCTCGAAGGTCCTTCGCCTACGTACAACATGCCCTTGGCGCTGCGTCTGTCCGGGCGTCTGGATCGGGAGGCGTTGCGGGCGGCGGTGCAGGACGTGGTGGCTCGGCATGAGTCGTTGCGCACGGTGTTCCCG
>NZ_JBFAPM010000062.1:0-3063 GCF_040676695.1 Actinoplanes sp. NPDC049548 | reverse complement strand
CGGAACGTCGGATCGCCGGAGGTGTCCGTACGCAACACCAACGTGTTGACGAAGAACCCGACCAGATCCGCCAACGCCTCATCCGAGCGGCCCGCGACCGGCGCCCCGATCGGAACGTCTGTACCGGCGCCCAACCTCGTCAGCAACGCCGCCACCGCGGCCTGCAAGACCATGAACAACGTCGTACCGGTGCTCCGCGCAAGGTTCAGCAGCGCCCGGTGCAGCTCCGCGTCGAGGACCAGCGGCTCCCTACCGCCGTCGTAACTGGGGATCGCCGGGCGGGGCCGGTCTGCCGGCAACGGCAGTTCCTCCGGAATCCCGGCGAGAGCGTCGCGCCAGTAGGCGACCTGCCGCACGACCAGGCTCTCCGGGTCGTCGGCGCTGCCCAGCAGGTCCCGCTGCCAGAGCGCATAGTCGGCGTACTGCACCGGCAGCGGACTCCACCGCGGAGGCGTGCCCGCCAGGCGGGACGAGTACGCCGCCGCCAGATCGCGCAGCAGCGGGCCCATGGACGCGCCGTCGCTGGCGATGTGGTGCATGGCAAGCAGCAGCACGTGCTCCCGCGGGGCGACGGCGAGCAGCGACACCCGGATCGGTGGGTCGACGGTGAGGTCGAAGGGTCGAGCCGTGGCCTCCTGGAGCAGGCTGGGCACGTCACGCTCGGCGCACTCCACGACGGTCATGGCGGGCAACGTGTCGACGATTCGCTGGCAGGGTTCGCCGTCAGCCTCGGGAAAGACCGTGCGCAGCGCCTCGTGCCGGGTCACCACGTCGCCGATGGCGGCCTCGAGGGCGGTCCGGTCCAGCGCACCGCGCAGCCGCAACGCCACGGGGACGCAGTACGTCGCGTTCCCGCCGTCGAGCCGGTTGACGAACCAGAGCCGCCGCTGGGCGAACGAGAGGGGCACCCAACCGCCGCGCTCCGCGGGCCGCAGTACCGGACGGGTGTCCCGCACGCGGGTGAGATGGCCGGCGAGTCCGGCCACCGTCGGCGACTGGAACAGGTCCCGGACGCTCAGCTCGGCGCCGAGCGCGGCGCGGACCCGGCCGATCAGCCGGGTGGCGAGCAGCGAGTGCCCGCCGAGGTCGAAGAAGTTGTCGTCGATGCCGACCACGGTGACGCCGAGTACCGCCGCGAAGGCCCCGCACAGCAGTTCCTCATGCGGCGTGCGCGGACCGCGGTAGCCGACCTCGACATCGTCCGGGGCGGGTAGCGCGCGGCGGTCGAGCTTGCCGTTCGGGGTGAGCGGCAGCGCGGCCAGCAGGACGAACGCCGACGGCACCATGTACTCCGGCAGGAACTCCGCGACCCGGCGGCGCAGTTCCTCGGGCTGCACGGCGCTCCCTACGACGTACGCGGCAAGGGTCTTGAGGCCGGGGCGGTCCTCACGGACCAGCACCGCGACCTGCGACACCGACGGGTGCTGCGCCAGCACCGCCTCGATCTCGCCGAGTTCGATCCGGAAGCCGCGCACCTTGACCTGGTGGTCGGCGCGGCCGACGAAGTCGAGGTGCCCATCGGAACGCCACTTCACCAGATCGCCGGTGCGGTACATCCTGGCGGCAGCCTCGAACGGGTTGGCCACGAACCGCTGCGCTGTCAGGCCGGGCCGGGCCAGGTAGCCGCGGGCCAGACCCGCACCGGAGAGGTACAACTCGCCGATGACGCCGGGCGGCACGGGCCTCAGGTTGCCGTCCAGCACGTAGAGCCGGGTGTTGTCGACCGGCCCGCCGATCGGCGGCGCCTCCTCGGCGTGCGTACCGGTGGCCGGCACGTCGCCGGCGGTGGCGACGACGCTGAACTCCGTAGGTCCGTAGTGGTTGACCACACGGAACGGCAGGTCCTCGCTCGGGCGCCGGCGCAGCGCATCGCCGCCGGTGAGGACCGCCCGCAGCCGGGTGTCGGCCCGGGCCAGGTCGTCCAGCAGCGCCTCCAGGCGGGGGGTGGGCAGGAAGCAGATGGTCAGTCCGCTGCGGATGATCCACTGCAGCAGGGCCTCGGCGTCGTCCAAGGTGTCCTGGTCGGGCAGGTGGACGGCCGCGCCGGCGCAGAGGTACGGCCACACCTCCCAGACCGCCGCGTCGAAGGCCTGCGCGGCGACCTGGCTGGCCCGGTCGTCCGAAGTGATGGCGTACTCGCGGTTGTGCCAGGTGCACAGGTCGGTCAGGCCGCGGTGCTCGATGACCACGCCCTTCGGCGCGCCGGTCGAGCCGGAGGTGTAGATGACGTATGCGCTGTCGTCGGGGGTCACCGTCACGGTGGGCGGATCGGTCGGCAGGTCCACCGCCATGTCGACGTCGACGATCGCGGCACCGCCGTCGGCCACCCGGTCGTGCAGCGCGCGCTCGGTGATCACGACGGGTGTGGCGGCGTCCTCGAGCATGTAGGCCAGCCGGTCGGCCGGGTAGTTCGGGTCGAGTGGCACGTACGCGCCGCCTGCCTTGAGCACCGCGAGCGCGCCGATCACCATCTCGGGGCGCCGGCCGACGCAGAGCCCGACGAGCGTGCCGGGGGTGACGCCGAGCGCGATCAGGTGGTGGGCGAGCTGGTTCGCGCGGCGGTCCAACTCGGCGTAGGTCACCGTGGTGGTCCCAGAGACCAGCGCGACCGCCTCGGGGGTGCGCCGGGCCTGCGCGGCCACCAGCTGCGGCACCGTGTCGGCGGGCACGTCGGCGCCCGTGTCGTTCCAGCGGACCAACAGGCGCTGCCGCTCCTCGTCCGAGAGCAGCTCGACCTGGCTCAGGTGGCTGTCCGGGTCGGCCGCCATCGCCGTCAGCAGCCGGGCCAGGCCGGCCAGCAGTTGCTCGGCGGTGCCGCGGTCGAACAGGTCGGTGGCGTACTGCAGGTAGGCGTCGAGGCCGCCCGGCCCTTCGGCGAACGCGAGGGCCAGGTCGAACTTGGCGCCGCCGCTGCCGGCCTGTTCGGTCTCGACGTCGAGGCCGGCGAGCGTCAAGTCGGCCTCGACGTTGTTCTGCAGGACGAGCATGACCTGGAAGAGCGGGTGCCGGGACAGCGACCGAGCCGGGTTCAGCTCCTCGACCAGCCGCTCGAACGGCACGTCC
>NZ_JBFAPM010000061.1:0-3116 GCF_040676695.1 Actinoplanes sp. NPDC049548 | reverse complement strand
CTGAAGTTCGCCAGCCTGTTGATCACGGATGCGATCGAGGCGATGCGGTACGACTGGGACAGTGACCTGGATCGGTTCAGTTTCTTCCTGGACCCGCAGATCCCGTATGTGGTGGGTGCGCACGCCGAGCTGGTGGTGGATCGGCTGCTCGCCGGGACGGGGCTGCGGCGTAGTGATGTCGGGCATTGGCTGGTGCACTCCGGCGGCAAGAAGGTGATCGACGCGGTGGTGGTGAACCTGGGGTTGAGCCGTCACGATGTGCGCCACACCGTGGGGGTGCTGCGTGATCACGGCAATGTGTCCAGTGGGTCGTTCTTGTTCTCTTATGAGCGGCTGGTCGAGGAGAAGATCACTAGGCCGGGCGAGTTCGGGGTGTTGATGACGATGGGTCCGGGTTCCACGATCGAGACAGCGCTGGTGCAGTGGTGAGCGCGGCGGGGGTGGGTGATCTGGTCCTGCGCGTCGATGGCAGGCGGCCGGTGTCGGCCGCCGGGGTCGAGGAGGTGCTGCGGCTGTGTGACCGGGCCGAGGACGGCTACAAGGCGGGTGTGTTCGTCGCCTACGTTTCGGGGGCTCCGCTTCCGGGCTGGACCGCGGCGCTGGATGTGGGGTTGCTGACCAAGTGGGAACGGGCGGTGCGCCGGCTGGAACGCCTGGGGTTGACCACGGTCGCGGTCGCTGCGGGTGACTGCGGTGGCACGGCGCTGGATGTGTTGCTGGCGACCGACTTTCGGATCGCGGTGCCCGGGGTCCGGTTGGTGCCGCCGATCGAGGGGGAGGCGACCTGGCCGGGGATGTCGCTGTTCCGGCTGGCCCGTCAGGGCGGCCTGAGCGCGGGGCTGCGGCGCGCTGCGCTGCTCGGCACACCAGTCGAGGCCGCTACGGCCGGCCTGGTCGACGTGGTCGCCGAGGAGCCGGACTCGGTGCTGGCGGAGGTCGCTGCCGCGGCGGCCGCCTTCACCGGTAAGGAGTTGGCGATCCGGCGGCAGTTGCTGCTGGATGCGGTGCAGTACAGCTTCGAGGAGGCCCTCGGCGCCCACCTGGCCGCGTGCGACCGCGCGCTGCGCCGCGGCGCGGCGTCGTGACCGCGGTGACCGCGCCGTCGGACTTGGGCGCGGACCGGGTGCGGTTGGCCGAGGCGGCGGCGGACACTGAACGGCTGCTCGCGGTGCTCCCGCCGCCGGCCGACCGGACCGCGGCGCAGCAAGCTGAAGCGGCACAGGCCCATGACGCTGTGCGTCAGCTGCGCGCCGGTTTCATGGACGCGTACGCCGACAAGGTCTACGACGAGCTCACCGCCGACCGCACCCGCTACCTGCGGGTCGGCGAGCTGGCCGAGGCGGCGGCGTACGCGATTCCCGGGCTGACGCCTACGGCCCGGCAGCTGGCCGGTGAGCGGTCCCGTCCGCAGGCCGGTAAGGAAGGCCGGGAGATCGACCAGGGGATCTTCCTGCGCGGCATCCTGCGCTCACCGCAGTCCGGGCGGCACCTGATGACCGCGATGCTGCGGCCCACCGAACGCGCCCAGGGGTTGCTCCCGGAGTTCCAACGCACCGGCGTGCTCGAGACCGAGGCGGTGCACCTGGAACGCCGCGACGGGGTGGCCTGGCTGAGCATGTGCCGGTCGGAGTGCCTCAATGCTGAGGATGAGCGTCAGGTTGATGACATGGAGACCGCTGTCGACCTGGCCCTGCTCGATCCGGGCGTGCAGGTTGGTCTGGTCCGCGGCGGGGTGATGACCCATCGCCGGTATCGGGGTAGGCGGGTGTTCAGCGCTGGTATCAACCTGAAACGGCTCAGCGCTGGCGAGATCACCCTGACCGGGTTCCTGCTGCGCCGGGAGCTGGGCTATCTGCACAAGATTTTCCGTGGTCTTGATGGCGGGGTGGTGCAGAAGCCGTGGGTGGGGGCGGTGGACACGTTCGCGATCGGTGGCGGGATGCAGCTGCTGCTGGTCTTGGACTACGTCCTGGCCGCCTCGGATGCGTTCCTGAGCCTGCCCGCCGCGCAGGAGGGAATCATCCCGGGCGCGGCGAACCTGCGTCTGGGCCGGGTCGCGGGCCCGCGGCTGGCCCGGCAGGTCATTCTCGGTGGGCGCCGGATCTCAGCGGCTGAGCCGGAGGCACGCCTGCTCATCGACGAGGTCGTCGCCCCGCAGGAGATGGACGCGGCGGTGGAACGGGCGGTGGATCGGCTGCGTGGTGAGGCGGTCGCCGCGAACCGGCGGATGATCAATCTGGCGCAGGAGTCACCGGACGACCTACGCGCGTATCTGGCCGAGTTCGCTTTCGAGCAGGCTTTGCGGATCCACGCGAGCGATGTGATCGACAAGGTCGGCCGGTTCGCCGGAAGCGCCTCGTGAGCCGGGTGCGGTTGACCAAGAGCGGTCACGTCGCGCGGGTCATCCTGGATCGTCCTGAGGTGCTCAACGCGATGGACGTGCGTATGCACGCCGAGCTGGGTCGGATCTGGGATGACATCGAGGCCGACGACCACATCCGGGTCGTGGTGCTGACTGGTGCGGGGGACCGCGCGTTCTCGGTGGGGCAGGACCTCAAGGAACGAGCAGCCTCGGGCGCACCGGCTTCCAGTTTCGGTAGCCGGGGGCAGCCGGGTTGGCCACGGTTCACCGAGCGGTTCCGGTTCAGTAAGCCGGTGATCGCCCGGGTCGACGGCTACGCCTTGGGCGGTGGCCTGGAACTGGCGCTGGCCTGCGACATCATCGTCGCGTCCGACCGGGCGCAGTTCGGCCTGCCGGAGGTGCGTCTGGGGCTGGTCCCGGGTGCCGGTGGGGTGTTTCGGCTGGTCCGGCAGCTGCCGCAGAAGGTCGCGATGGGCTATCTGCTCACCGGCCGGCGTTTCGACGCGGCAACCGCCCACGCCTACGGGCTGGTCAACGAGGTGGTACCCGCCGAGCGGCTGGACGCCTGCGTGCAGCAGTGGGTCGACGACCTGCTCGCCGCCGCACCACTAGCGGTCCGGGCCATCAAGGAAGCCGCCGCGTGCTCGGCGCACCTGCCACTTTCCGAGGCCTTCACCACCACCTACCCGTGGGAGGAAAGGCGACGGCACAGCGCAGACGCTCTGGAAGGCCCGCGCGCGTTCGCCGAGAAACG
>NZ_JBFAPM010000060.1:0-3210 GCF_040676695.1 Actinoplanes sp. NPDC049548 | reverse complement strand
GGCACCCTGGCCTACGAGATGCGCCGCCCACGCATCCGACCGTGCAGCCAACTGCGCATACGTCAACACCTCAGCCCCGCACCGGACCGCCACCGTGTCAGGAGTCCGAGCCACCTGGGCGGCGAACAACTCCGGCACCGTCACAGCGGGAACAGCAACAGCGGTGTCGTTCCACTGCTCCAGCACCCGGACGCGTTCCTGCGCATCGAGCAGGTCCAGATCACCGATACGCACCTGGGGGTCAGCAGCGACCTGAGCGAACACCCGCACCAGACGATCAGCCAAGGCACGGACCGTAAGCTCGTCGAACAGGTCGGTGGCATAGGTGATGCCGCCCAGCAGCCCGGCCGGATCGCCGTCGAGGTCGCGACGCTCGACCAGGTCGACGGACAGGTCGAAGCGGGCCGTGGCGCCGTCGTCGCCGCCCTCGTACGGGCTGACCCGCACACCCGGCAGCTCCCAGCCCGCCTCGCCCTGCGGCACGTTCTGCAGACCGAACATCACCTGGAACAACGGGTTCCTACTCAACGACCGCGCCGGCGCCAGGTCGTCCACCAACCGCTCGAACGGAACATCCTGATTCGCGTACGCAGCCAGATCGGACTCCCGGACCCGCCGCAGCACCTCGGCGAACGTGGGGTTACCGCTCAGATCCGCGCGCAGCACCAGGGTGTTGATGAAGAACCCGACGAGCTCGTCCAACGCCGCATCACCACGCCCGGCAACCGCCGTACCCAACGGGATGTCAGTCCCCGCACCGACCCGGCACAACAACACCGACAACGCCGCATGCACCACCATGAAGGGCGTCGTGCCGCTGGTGCGGGCCAGGCGCAGCAGCGCCGCGTGCACGGCCGCGTCGATCTCCACCGGCACGGTCGCACCACGGAAACTCGGCGTCACAGGCCGCGGCCGATCGAACGGCAACGTCAGCTCGGCCGGTACATCCGCCAAGGCCTGCCGCCAATGCGCCAGCTGCCCCGCGATGACGCTGCCGTCGTCCTCCAGATCCCCGAGCACCTCACGCTGCCACAAGGCGTAATCCGCGTACTGCACCGGCAGCGGCACCCAGGCCGGTGCCTCGCCACGGAGCCGGGCCGTGTACGCGTCGCGCAGATCCCGAGTCAGCAGGCCCATCGACCAGCCGTCGACGGCAACGTGGTGGGTGACGATCAGCAGCACGTGCTCGTCGGGCGCGATGGCGAACAGCCACGCCCGCCACGGCAGGTCGGCGCTCAGGTCGAACCCGCGGCCGGAGTGCTCTGCCAGCAGGGCCGGGAGCCGCTCCTCGTGCGTCTCGACCACGGCGAACGGCGGCCGGGCGGCCTCACCCTCGAGGATCCGCTGCACGGACACGTCGTCGGCCTGCGGGAAGACCGTACGCAGAGACTCGTGCCGGTCCGCGACGTCGCCGAACGCCGCCTCCAGCGCGGCCACGTCGAGCTCCCCGGACAGGCGCAAGGCTTGCGGCTGGTTGTAGGTGGCGTCATCGTTCGAGTCGTCGAGCCGGTTGAGGAACCAGAGGCGCTGCTGCGCGTACGAGAGCGGCAGGTTCTCGGGCCGCTCGCGCCGGGTGAGGCCGGCGTGCGTGACGCCGGTTCCGGCGCCGATGAGGCGGGCGATGCCCTCGGCCGTGGGCGAGCCGAACAGCGCGGAGATTCTGATCTCGACGGCGAAGGCCGCCCGGATGCGGGCCACGAGGCGCATGGCGAGCAGTGAGTCGCCGCCGAGCTCGAAGAAGGAACGGTCGGCCGGCACCCGGTCCACGCCCAGGATCTCCGCGATGATGCCGCAGAGCAGTTCCTCGGTCGGTCCGCTCGGCATCCGGCCCTCGCTGCTGACGGCTTCAGGGGCGGGCAGGGCGGCGTGGTCGAGCTTGCCGTTTACCGTGACCGGCAGCCGGTCCAACCCCACGAACGCCGACGGCACCATGTAGTCCGGCAAACGCTCGGCGGCGAACTCCCGCAGGGCGTCGCCATCAACACCAGAGACCGTGTACGCGACCAGACGCTCGTCACGCACCACCACAGCAACCTGCTGCACATCCTCATGCCCGGCCAGAACGGCCTCGACCTCACCCAGCTCGACCCGGAACCCGCGCACCTTCACCTGCGCATCCGCCCGGCCCACGAACACCAGATCGCCATCGGCCGTCCACCGCACCAGGTCCCCCGAGCGATACCAACGGCTGCCATCGGGACCCGCCACGAAACTCGCCGCGGTCTGCCCCGCACGACCCAGATAACCGCGCGCCAACCCCGGACCGGCGATATACAACTCACCCACCACACCCGGCGGCACCGGACGCAAGAACTCATCCAGCACATACACCCGGGTATTCGCGATCGGCCGACCAATCGGCGCCTGATCCACCAGCGGCCCGCTCATCGTGGCGCACACCGTCGCCTCAGTCGGCCCATACGCATTGACCAGACGACGACCCTGCCACCGCTCGAGCAGCCACGACGGGCACGCCTCACCCGCCACCACGATCGTCTCCAGCGATGCGGGCAACTCCTGCACCGCGGCCAGCACCGACGGCGGGATCGTCGCATGCGTCCCGCCTTCCAACGCCTCATAAGAAGCCGGCACCAACGTCGCACCAGACAGCAACGCCATGCACAACTCAGAGACCGCGGCGTCGAAACTCCACGACGCCAACTGCAACACCCGCGACCCCGCGCTCACACCGAACCGCTCAATCTGCGCCGCCGCCAAGTTCCCCAGACCGCGGTGAGTGACGACCACACCCTTGGGTGTGCCGGTCGAGCCGGACGTGTAGATCACATACGCCGCATCATCGACACCGATGGACGGCAGCCGCACACCGGTGCGGGCCGGCGCCGTCACAATGTCGTCGTTGACCACCAGCTTCACGGCGGCGTCCGCGAGCATGAACTCGATCCGGGCGGCCGGATAGCCAGGATCCACCGGCACGAACGCCGCGCCTGCCTTGAGCACGCCCAACAGAACCGGCACGATCTCCGCTTGCCCGTGCATCATCACGGCCACCAGATCACCGCGTTCCACACCCCGAGCCACCAAATCGTGCGCGACCCGCGTCGACGCCTCGTCCAACTCCGCGTAGGAGAACCGGTCCGCCACGGCTACCGCGGACGGCGTCCGCGCCACCTGCGCCGCAAACAACTCCGGCAACGTGCCTGTCACGACTGGGCGTGCTGTGTCGTTCCACCGCTCGACCACCAACGA
>NZ_JBFAPM010000059.1:0-4444 GCF_040676695.1 Actinoplanes sp. NPDC049548 | reverse complement strand
CTGGTGGCGTATGTGGTCGGTGATGCGGCGGGTCTGCGGGATTTTGTGAGTGGGTTGTTGCCGGATTATCTGGTGCCGGCGGCGTTCGTGGCGCTCGACGCCCTGCCGATCACTCCCCACGGAAAGCTCGACCGCCGCGCACTGCCGGTCCCTCGGATCGAGGCAGGCGGTACGGCACCCCGCACCGCGCGGGAAGAGACCCTCTGCGGACTGTTCGGGGAGGTGCTGGGGCTCGAAGCCGTCGGTATCGACGACGACTTCTTCGAGCTCGGCGGTCACTCACTGCTGGCCCTTCGCCTGATCAGCCGGGTACGCGCCGCGCTGGGTGCCGAGCTGTCGATCCAAGAGCTTTTCGAACGACCCACCGTCGCGGCCATCGCCGGCCGGCTCGGCACCGCCAACAAGGCTCGGCCCGTTCTGCGGCGCCGCGTCCGTACCGAGGAGGCCCTGTGATCCCGCTGTCGTACGCCCAACGGCGGCTCTGGTTCCTGAGCATGGTGGAACAGCGTCCCACGTACAACGTCCCATTGGTGCTCCGCCTGCGGGGCCCGCTGCGGCCGGACGTGCTGGAGACCGCCCTCGCCGATGTGCTGGACCGGCACGAGGCGCTGCGGACGATCTTTCCGGCCGTCGACGGCGAACCCTGGCAGCAGGTCGTCACCGGTGCCCGGCCGGCCGTCGTCGCCACCACCGTGGCCGACGCGAACCTGCCGGATGCGCTCACCCAGGCCGCGCGCTACGTGTTCGACCTGACGGCCGAGCTGCCGATCCGCCCGTATCTGTTCCGCACCGCCGCGGACGACCACACGCTCGTCCTGGTCATGCACCACATCGCCACCGACGGCGGTTCGATGGGCCCGCTCGTCCGCGACCTCGCCGCCGCCTACGCCGCTCGCCTCGACGGCCGGGTCGCCCAATGGGAGCCGTTGCCGGTGCAGTACGCCGACTACACGCTCTGGCAGCGGGAACTCCTCGGTGAGGAGGACGACCCGCACAGCGTTCTCGCGCGGCAGTTGCGGCACTGGACGGACCAGTTGGCCGGGATCCCGGCGGAGCTGGCCCTGCCGACGGATCGGCCCCGGCCGGCCGAGCCGAGCTTCCGCGGCGACGCGGTGCCGTTCCGGTTCGACGCGGCGACCCACGCCGCCATGGCAGAGTTGGCCCGCACCAGCCAGGCCACGCTGTTCATGGTGCTCCAGGCCAGCCTCGCCACCCTGCTGACCAGGCTCGGCGCCGGCACTGACCTACCGATCGGCCTCCCGATCGCCGGACGCGGCGACGAAGCCCTGGACGACCTGGTCGGGTTCTTCGTCAACACCCTGGTACTGCGCAACGACACCGCCGGCGATCCCACCTTCCGGGAGTTGCTGGGCCGGGTGCGGGCGGTGAACCTCGCCGCCTACGCCCACCAGGACGTGCCGTTCGACCGCCTGGTCGAGCTGGTCAACCCGGAGCGCTCGCTGGCCAGGCACCCGCTGTTCCAGGTGATGCTCGTGCACACCCGGGGCGGCGCCGGCCAGCCGGTCGCCTTCGGCGACGTCACTGCCGAGATCGTCAAGACCGGCACCGGATCGGCGAAGTTCGACCTCACCCTCGGCGTCGAGGAGACCGCCGACGGTCTGGCCTGCACCCTGGAGTACGCGACCGACCTGTTCGACCGGGCGACCGTCGAAGGCCTGGCCCGCCGGCTCGGCCGCGTGGTCGAGCAGGTTCTCGCCGCCCCGGACGCGCCGATCGGGGCGGTGCGGATCGTGGACGACGCGGAACTCCAGCAGCTCCTCCACGAGTGGAACCCACCGGCCACGCGCGTGTCGGCCCAGGTGCACGAGGTTTTCACGGCGCAGGCGATGCGTACCCCGGCGAAGACCGCCCTGATCTACCGCGACCAGCGGATCAGCTACGCCGAGCTGGACAATCGCGCCGACGCCCTGGCCCGCCGGTTGCTTGACCGTGGTGTCACGCCGGGCCAGATCGTCGGCGTCCACCTGGGCCGCACCCCGGAGTTGATCGTCGCGCTGCTCGCCGTTCTCAAGGCCGGCGGCGGGTACACACTCCTCGATCCGTCCTTCCCCGCGGACCGGCTGGCCGCGGTGCTCGCGCAGGCCCGAGCGGCGTTGCTGGTGTCGAGCCCCGAGTGGGACCCCGACCTCGGAGTCCCGTGGATCGACGTCGACGCGACCCCCGTCGCGGCAGGCCCGGTCATCGGCTCGGCCGCGGGAGACGCGGACGACGTCGCCTGCTTGATCTTCACCTCCGGGTCGACCGGTGAGCCGAAGGGCGTCGTCCTGCCGCATCGGGCGATCGTCGGCACGCTGCTCGGCCAGGAGTACGCGCCGTTCGGCGCCGACGATGTGTGGCTGCAGGCCGCCCCGATGTCCTGGGACGCGTTCGCGACCGAGGTGTTCGGCCCGCTGTTCCACGGCGGTACGTGCGTGCTGCAACCCGGCGAGAGCCCCGAGCCGCAGGTCATGGCCGACCTGGTACGCGATCACGGGGTGACCGTGCTGAAGGGATCGGCGAGCCTGCTCAATCACCTGCTGGACGAGCACCCGGCGATCTTCGCCGGACTGCGCGGCGCGCTGACCGGCGGAGAGCCGGCGTCCACGTCCCACGCCGCCACCGTGCTCCGCGACTTCGGGCACCTCACCCTCACCAACGGGTACGGCCCGGCCGAGAGCATGGGCTTCACCACCACCCACCACATCACCGCGCCCGACCTGGAGCGTCCGTCGATCCCGATCGGTACGCCGGTCGCCGGCAAGCGGGCCTACGTACTGGACGCGCAGCTCAACCCGGTGCCGGTCGGCGTCACGGGCGAGCTCTACGTCGCCGGTGTCGGCCTGGCCCACGGCTATCTCCATCGGGCCGCGCTCAGCGCCGAGCGGTTCGTCGCGAACCCGTTCGAGATCAGTGCCAGGATGTACCGCACCGGCGACCTCGCACGATGGACCCGCGCCGGCGTACTGGACTACCGCGGCCGTGCCGACGACCAGGTGAAGATCCGCGGTTTCCGGGTCGAGCCCGGCGAGATCCAGCACGTGCTGGCCCGTCACGACGCGGTGACCCAGGCCGCCGTGGTGGTCCGCGAGGACCGGCCCGGCGACAAGCGCCTCGTGGCGTACGTGGTGGGTGATGTCACCGACCTGCGTCAGTACCTGAGCGACCGTCTGCCGGACCACCTCGTGCCGTCCGCGTTCGTCGCGATGGACGCGCTGCCGATGACGCCCACCGGCAAGCTGGACCGCCGGGCGTTGCCCGCACCGACCGTCGAGGTCACCGCCGTGGGCGCCCGTACCCCGCAGGAGGAGATCCTCTGCGGGATCTTCGCCGACGTGCTCGGCGTGGACACGGTCGGCACCGGCGACAACTTCTTCCTGCTCGGCGGCCATTCGCTGCTGGCGATGCGGCTGAGCAGCCGGGTCCGCGCCGCGCTCGGCGTCGAGCTCAACGTCCGTGACCTGTTCCACGCGCCCACCGTGGCCGGGCTCACCGCGCGCCTCGCGGTCAGCGCTGCGGCCCGGCCCGCCCTGCGCGCCGCGGAGCGCCCCGGAATTCTGCCGCTCTCCTTCGCCCAGCAGCGGCTCTGGCTGATCGACCAGATGGAGGGGCCGAGCGCGGCCTACAACTGCCCGTACGCGCTTCGACTGCGCGGAGCACTGGACCGGGTGGCGCTGGAGATGGCGCTGGCCGACGTGATGGACCGGCACGAGGTGCTGCGCACGGTCTTCCCCGTGGTGGACGGCCGGCCGTGCCAGCAGGTGGTCGCCGGGCGGCCCACGCTGGAGCGGATCCGACCGGACCAGCTCGACGAGATGGCCGGCCGGCCGTTCGATCTGGCGGCCGAGTTGCCCCTTCGGAGCTACCTGGCCGAGACGGGCCCCGAAGAGCACGTGCTGCTGCTGGTGCTGCACCATATCGCCAGCGACGGTTGGTCGAAGGCGCCGCTGCTGCGCGATCTGGCGGCGGCGTACTCGTCCCGTCTGGCGGGCACGCCTCCGCGGTGGAGTCCGCTGCCGGTGCAGTACGCCGACTATGCGCTCTGGCAGCGGGACCTGCTGGGCAGCGCCGACGACCCTGACAGCGTGCTCGCCGAGCAGCTGGGTTACTGGCGCGGCGCCCTGGTCGGCGCCCCCGACCAACTCGAACTGCCCACCGACCGGCCCCGCCCGGCGATCTCCAGCCACGGTGGCGATGCGGTGACGGTGGCCCTTGACGGGGAGGTGCACCGGGCGCTGCTGAACCTTGCGCGGAGCACCGGTACGACGTTGTTCATGGTGTTGCAGGCCGCGGTGGCGGCGTTGCTGACGAGGTTGGGCGCCGGTACGGATATTCCGATCGGGGCGCCGGTTGCGGGCCGCTCGGATGAGGCGTTGGCGGATCTGGTCGGGTTCTTCGTCAACACGTTGGTGTTGCGTACGGACACCTCCGGCGATCCGACGTTCCG
>NZ_JBFAPM010000058.1:0-4524 GCF_040676695.1 Actinoplanes sp. NPDC049548 | reverse complement strand
AGGCCACCACCGACGATCTACCAGCGCTCAGCGCATAACCAACAACGAAGAATCACGCGCGAACGCCAAACACCACTCCACGGGACTTGACCCGGCCCGCTGCTGGCGGCCTCCGGCCGGCATCGCGTACCGCGGCGCGCCGCACCGGGCGGTATTTGCTGCAAGGCATGCCTCCAGCGGGGCGCTTAAGCTTCGGGGATGGGTGCCGATTCCGCCCACCGTCGCCCCAGGCGAAGCCGAGCAGACCTTAATCGCCATCCCTTCCGACCGCCGCAGCCGCCGGATCTCTGCCCAGTCCTCCACGCTCAGCACCTCGCGATGCTTCAGGAGGTGATCCCGATTCACCCGGAACCACGGGGGCAGTTCTCAGGCGGAGCCGACAGTTCGTCCAGTAGGGCGCTCCACTTGTCGCCCCGAGCAGGCCCGCTCCACGGAGAGTGGGTCGACTGGCGTTCGGTGACTCGCTTTTTACCGAAATCGCGGCCGCGAGTTCAGCCGGCGTCAATCATCGGCTACACCAAGGCCGTGAAGGTGCAGGCTTTCGCAGTGCCGTGGCTGTCGTGACATCGACAGAGGACATCGCCGCCGCTCTGCCGTCGGCCCAGCTTGGCGTGCCACGGCGTCACTCCCGTCACGGTTGTCACTCCGCGACTGTTGAGCTCGAAGGACGTGAAACGACAGTCGACACTCGTTGCCACGCAAGCAAACAGGCCGACCATCATAAGCAGAGCGACCGTGTATAGCGGCCCCAGCGGGGCGTTGACTTATTTCTCGCCTGGGATCGCCCTGGTGAATCGGGCCTCAACCTCGCCAGCTCGGATGGTGAGGCGGGTGTGGTCGGCCGTCACGATGGTGACGTGTTGCGAGACGGCCGTTTGAATCCCGGCGTCTGCGGTGGCGTCTTCGTGCGACGGGAGAAGGGTGGTGCCCGCCCACGCGATGTCGTAGCCGGTGGCTGTGCTGGTGTATTGCCCACTCGTGGTGTTCACCCCGTCGAAGGCGACGAGGAACCCGTCGGCGCCAAGGTACAGCCAGGCGCCGGCGGGCTTCGCCACCGCTGCGGTGTGGCCTTTTTCGGCTACGGCGGTCAGCCGCCAGCAGTTGCCCACGTAGCTGGCATGCTCGGTGACCGTTGTGGGGGAGGGAGGCGGATCGTTGACATGCTCACAAAGCGGCTTTCGTCCGGCGCTGGCGATGAGCAGCGTGACGGGGGCGATGGGCAGGGCGACGGAGATCACCAAGAGCACGGTGTTAAGCCGGCGACGGGGCCTGCGCGTTGGCGGGGTGTCGGTCACACCTCTGGTACGGCTGGGAAATCGGGAACGGCCATGCCCGAATGGTTGGAAACCAAGCACCATCGGTGGATACCTGCGAGCAGCCTCGTCGGGAAAGCCGCCGTCGCAGGGGGAGATCCAACCCCGAATGAGCTTGAGCCACCGGGGCGGACCAGCTCGAACGCGACGGGACTGGTGCGGCGCCGAAGAGGCGTTGAACAGCGCGACGCGGACCAGGCCGAACAGTCCCGACATGCTTTTGCGGATCTGCGGATTAGAAGGTCGGACGTCCCGCCGTCGATGCTGGGTGCTGTACCGCCCGGGGACCATCTGGGGACCACACGTCATGCGCGTTGACGCACTGACCGCTCGCCGTGTCACGTCAGCCATGGATCGGCATCGTGCTTGACGTGCGGAAACGTCCACTCCAATGGCCTGGGGGTCAAGGGGTCGCAGGTTCAAATCCTGTCAGCCCGACAAATTTTCGGCGGTGACCTGCGGAAACGTAGGTCACCGCTTTTGTTGGATCGAGATTACCCACCGAAAACCCACCGTTTTCAGATTGACTGGCCCGGCCGGTGGGACCGGCAGGCCGCAACCGGGCAGCGGACTGGCTGAGCGGGGTGATGAGGACGCGCTCGAGTATCTCGCCGGCAGCAGCTGGCGGACCCTGACTGAGTCGGATGTCGGGGACGGTGCGCGCCGGTTATCGACCCGGCGCAGGCGATCGGCGACCGCCTGATCCCGGCGTGCCCAGTTGCGAATCGCCAGGCCGATGGGCAGGAGCCGGTCGCTGGAGAAGGTCAGTACGCCCGCCTGGGCAATCCGAGTTTCGGATCGCCGCCTTTGAGTTGGACGCGCTCGAGTACCTCGTCGGTACTTTCACGCTCCCATGTGTCCAGCATGGCCGTGAGAGCGTCACGATCGGCGAAGAATCCGTAAAATACGCCCTTGGTCACGCCGAGCTGTTTGGCCAGTGCTTCGACACGAAGCGCGTCCGGGCCGCCGCTCGCCAGCGCTTGCAGCCCGGCCTCGATCCATCGGTCTCGCGGCGTCCGCGTCTCGAACCTGATGTGGCTCACCTCACTCGGCCTGAGATACGGCCTGGGCGAAGCCCCAATCAAGTGTTGAGGCTTCGCCGTAGAGCCAGTCAGCCGTATGGCCACCGATGTCTTCGCCTGCGTCAGCTCCGGGTCTTCCAGAGTTGATCCGGCCCCGAGCCGCACGTGAACTGGATCAGCGGGGCACCGGCAGGAGCGGTAGAACCGCCCTGAAGTGCAATGCACTTCCCCGTTCCGCGATTCTGGTACTGAACAACGGTGCTCCCGTTGACAGTAACCACTCGGGCTATCGACCACTGCTCGAACATGTTGTCAAACTTGAACCACCACTGGACCAGTTTGGCGCCGTTCGCGGAGCTGTTGCCATCCACGCTCAGCGCGAACTGATTCGCCGTGCCGGCAGTGCGCAGCGCGAAGTAAGTATTCGCACTGTTCTGGGGAAAGACGGAGTAATCTCTTCCCCAATATTGGTCCTGTGGATTAGTGTAGGCGGCCGGCGGCCATTGGATGACGTCCGCGCCGGCCGTCGCACCTGTGCCGCCCTTGATGGCCATCACGTTGCCGGTCGCGTTGTTATACAAGGATGCCCAGCTCGTCACGGCCGCCTGGGCGGGACTCTGCAGGCCGACCAGCGCCAATAGGGACACCGCAGCGACAGTTGCAAGGGCCTTTCTCCACAAGTGGTGAACCTTCAAAAACTTCTCCCTATCATTCGTCCGATCGGCCACAGTCCTCAGCGATCGCCATTCTTGGAGACTTCGACCACTCCAAAATGGATGACGTCATCGGGCGCATTCAGTCAGGGCCGCCTTTGTCTGCGGCGAATAAGCTAGCATGTAGCGTTTTTGTTAGCTACTTCTTGACACACGAGCTCAGGTGTGCCGAATCCGGTAAACAGGACGACACGGCGAATTCAGCCTAGGCGATCTCGCCACGGCAGGCGAACCTACGGCCGAACGGGGGATGCACGTAGTGCCATTCGATGGCGCTGCGCGTCTGAGCCGGTACCTGCAATGGAGCCCTCTAGTCATTGGTCCCCGCGTGGCGAGCTGCGGTGGACGGCACCGGACTATCGTGACGATTACGGCGGCACTCGGGGGAACTTCGGGGCTCGATCGGGTGAGACTCGGCTCTGCTCATCAACGGGTCTGCTGCACCGATAGGTGACATCTGCGATGGCTTGCCGTGACGGCGAGCTGGAAGGATGTTGCTGTGCCCAAGCCCTACCCTCGGGAGTTCCGCGATGATGTTGGGCGGGTGGCCCGTGACCGTGAGCCCGGTGTGTCGGTCGAGCAGATCGCCAAGGACTTCGGGGTGCACCCGATGACGTTGTTCAAGTGGCTGCGTCAGGCCGACATCGACGACGGGACCAAGCCCGGCGTGAGTGGCAGCGAGTCGGCCGAGCTGCGCGAGGCACGGAAGCGGATCAAGCTGCTCGAGCAGGAGAACGAGGTCCTGCGCCGGGCCGCGGCGTATCTGTCGCAGGCGAACCTGCCGGGAATAGGCTCTACCCGCTCGTGAACGAGCTGGCCGCCGACGGCATCCCCGTGGCGGTGACGTGCCGGGTGTTGAACCTCGCTCGACAGCCCTACTACCGGTGGCTTGCCCGCCCGGTCACCGACACAGAACTGGCCGAGGCCTACCGGGCCGACGCGTTGTTCGACGCCCACCGCGGACGACCCGGAGTTCGGCTACCGGTTCCTGGCCGACGAAGCCCGCGCCGCCGGGCAACCGACGGTCGAGCGCACCGCCTGGAAGATCTGCTCCGGAATGGGCTGGTGGAGTGCGTTCAGCCGCAAACGACGGCAGGGCAAGAGCGGTAGGCCGGGCCCGCCGGTCCACGATGACCTCGTCAAGCGCGACTTCACCGCCGATGCACCGAATCGGTTGTGGCTGGCCGACATCACCGAACACCGCACCGGTGAGGGCAAGCTCTACCTCTGCGCGATCAAGGACGTGTGGTCCAACCGGATCGTCGGCTACTCCATCGACTCCCGGATCAAAGCCAGACTCGCTGTCCACGCACTGCACAACGCCGCCGCCCGCCGCGACGACGTGGCCGGCTGCGTGCTGCACACGGACCGCGGGTCGCAAGGCGGATTCAACTGGTCGTCGCAACACCTCGTGATGGTGGAGGTGTTCGATGGCACGTCGTCAGCAGCAGGCGGATCGGGCGTTGCGGCCGGCGA
>NZ_JBFAPM010000057.1:1801-4994 GCF_040676695.1 Actinoplanes sp. NPDC049548 | reverse complement strand
ATCGAGCATAAAATTTGGTGTAGTTAAGCCCTCGGCCTATTAGTACCGGTCGACTGAACCAGTTACCTGGCTTACATCTCCGGCCTATCAACCCAGTCGTCTAGCTGGGAGCCTTACCCACTCAAGGTGGTGGGATACCTCATCTCGAAGCGAGCTTCCCGCTTAGATGCTTTCAGCGGTTATCCCTTCCGAACGTAGCCAACCAGCCGTGCCCCTGGCGGGACAACTGGCACACCAGAGGTTCGTCCGTCCCGGTCCTCTCGTACTAGGGACAGCCCTTCTCAAGTATCCAACGCGCACGGCGGATAGGGACCGAACTGTCTCACGACGTTCTAAACCCAGCTCGCGTACCGCTTTAATGGGCGAACAGCCCAACCCTTGGGACCTGCTACAGCCCCAGGATGCGACGAGCCGACATCGAGGTGCCAAACCATCCCGTCGATATGGACTCTTGGGGAAGATCAGCCTGTTATCCCCGGGGTACCTTTTATCCGTTGAGCGACACCGCTTCCACACGCAAGTGCCGGATCACTAGTCCCGACTTTCGTCCCTGCTCGACCTGTCAGTCTCACAGTCAAGCTCCCTTATGTACTTACACTCAACACCTGATTGCCAACCAGGCTGAGGGAACCTTTGGGCGCCTCCGTTACCCTTTAGGAGGCAACCGCCCCAGTTAAACTACCCACCAGACACTGTCCCTCGACCCGATCAGGGCCGCAAGTTAGATACCCAAACCAACCAGAGTGGTATTTCAAGATTGCCTCCACCCGAACTGGCGTCCGAGCTTCACCGGCTCCCACCTATCCTACACAAGCTAATTCGGATACCAATGTCAAGCTATAGTAAAGGTCCCGGGGTCTTTCCGTCCTGCCGCGCGTAACGAGCATCTTTACTCGTACTGCAATTTCGCCGGGCCTGTGGTTGAGACAGTGGGGAAGTCGTTACGCCATTCGTGCAGGTCGGAACTTACCCGACAAGGAATTTCGCTACCTTAGGATGGTTATAGTTACCACCGCCGTTTACTGGCGCTTAAGTTCTCCGCTTCGCCCCGAAGAGCTAACAGGTCCCCTTAACGTTCCAGCACCGGGCAGGCGTCAGTCCATATACATCGTCTTACGACTTCGCATGGACCTGTGTTTTTAGTAAACAGTCGCTTCCCCCTGCTCTCTGCGGCCATACCACGCTCCAGCAGCAAGTGCCTTCACGCGTCCGGCCCCCCTTCTCCCTAAGTTACGGGGGCAATTTGCCGAGTTCCTTAACCACAGTTCGCCCGTCGCCTCGGTATTCTCTACCTGACCACCTGTGTCGGTTTCGGGTACGGGCCGCTCGGAACATCGCTAGAGGCTTTTCTCGGCAGCATAGGATCACTGACTTCACCTGAATCGGCTCGGCATCACGTCTCAGCCACATGGTGTGCGGATTTGCCTACACACCGGCCTACACGCTTACCCCGGCACAACCACCGGCCGGGATCAGCTACCTTCCTGCGTCACCCCATCGCTCAACTACTACCCACGAGGGTCCCGGTCTCCATGCCTCAGGTCCGAAAACCATCCACACTTCAAGCGGTTAGCATCATGAGGTTCATCGTGGGCGCTCCTACGCGGGTACGGGAATATCAACCCGTTATCCATCGACTACGCCTCTCGGCCTCGCCTTAGGCCCCGACTCACCCAGGGCGGATTAGCCTGGCCCTGGAACCCTTGGTCATCCGGCGGAAGGGTTTCTCACCCTTCATTCGCTACTCATGCCTGCATTCTCACTCGTGTAGCGTCCACACCTGGGTCACCCCGGCGCTTCACCCGCCACACGACGCTCCCCTACCCATCCACACACCTGGACCGGAATCCGAAGAAACCAGCCGGGTTAATATGTGAATGCCACAGCTTCGGCGGTGTGCTTGAGCCCCGCTACATTGTCGGCGCGGAACCACTTGACCAGTGAGCTATTACGCACTCTTTAAAGGATGGCTGCTTCTAAGCCAACCTCCTGGTTGTCTATGCGACCCCACATCCTTTTCCACTTAGCACACGCTTAGGGGCCTTAGCTGGTGATCTGGGCTGTTTCCCTCTCGACTACGAAGCTTATCCCCCGCAGTCTCACTGCCGCGCTCTCACTTACCGGCATTCGGAGTTTGGCTGATTTCGGTAAGCTTGTAGGCCCCCTAGACCATCCAGTGCTCTACCTCCGGCAAGAAACACACGACGCTGCACCTAAATGCATTTCGGGGAGAACCAGCTATCACGGAGTTTGATTGGCCTTTCACCCCTAACCACAGGTCATCCCCCAACTTTTCAACGTTGGTGGGTTCGGTCCTCCACGCAGTCTTACCCACGCTTCAACCTGCCCATGGCTAGATCACCCCGCTTCGGGTCTAGAACATGCGACTATAAGCGCCCTCTTCAGACTCGCTTTCGCTACGGCTACCCCACACGGGTTAACCTCGCCACATGCCACTAACTCGCAGGCTCATTCTTCAAAAGGCACGCCATCACCCCTAAAGGCTCTGACGGATTGTAGGCGAACGGTTTCAGGTACTATTTCACTCCCCTCCCGGGGTACTTTTCACCATTCCCTCACGGTACTCGTCCGCTATCGGTCACCAGGAAGTATTCAGCCTTACCAGGTGGTCCTGGCAGATTCACAGCAGATTTCAGGAGTCCGCTGCTACTCGGGATATCTGTAAGAAGGTCAGAAGCTTTCGCCTACCGGGCTCTCACCGTCTACGGCCGACTTTCCCACGTCGTTCGACTAACCACTGACTTTGTAACTCCTCGGACGACTGTCAGATCATCCACACAGATCCCACAACCCCGCGCACGCAACCCCTGACAGGTATCACACGCACACGGTTTAGGCTACATCCGCTTTCGCTCGCCACTACTCACGGAATCACTATTGTTTTCTCTTCCTACGGGTACTGAGATGTTTCACTTCCCCGCGTTCCCCTCACACACCCTATGAATTCAGGTGCGGATGACACGACATGACTCGTGCCAGGTTTCCCCATTCGGACACCCTGGGATCACAGCTAGGTTGACAGCTCCCCCAGGCCTATCGCGGCCTCCCACGTCCTTCATCGGCTCCTGGTGCCAAGGCATCCACCGTTCGCCCTTGACAACTTAACCACAGAAAACAAGATGCTCGCGTCCACTGTGCAATTCTCAACCAACAACCAACCCACAACCCCACG
>NZ_JBFAPM010000056.1:0-5394 GCF_040676695.1 Actinoplanes sp. NPDC049548 | reverse complement strand
GATGAAGAACCCGACGAGGTCGTCGAGGGCCGCGTCGCCGCGCCCAGCGATCGCGGTACCCAACGGGATGTCAGTCCCCGCGCCCACCCGGCACAACAACACCGACAGCGCCGCGTGCACCACCATGAACAGCGTCGCGTCGTTGCTACGAGCCAGCTCGGCCAGGCCGGCGTGCACCGCCGCGTCGATCTCCACCGGCACGGTCGCGCCGCGGAAACTCGGCGTCGCCGGGCGGGGCCGATCGAACGGCAACGTCAGCTCGGGCGGTGCGCCGTCGAGAGCCTGCCGCCAATGCTGCAGCTGGCCGGCGATGACGCTGTCCTCGTCGTCGGGGTCGCCGAGCTCCTCGCGCTGCCACAGGGCGTAGTCCGCGTACTGCACCGGCAGCGGCGCCCAGGCCGGCGCCTCGCCGTCGAGGCGGCTGGCGTAAGCCTCGCGCAGGTCGCGGGACAGGACGCCGAGGGACCAGCCGTCGACGGCGATGTGGTGGGCCACGATCAGCAGGACGTGGTCGGCCGGCCCGATCTCGAGGAGCCAGACCCGCCACGGCAGGTCGGCGCTCAGGTCGAAGCCGCGGGCCGTGTAGTCGGCGACCATGCCGGGCAGGTGCTCCTCGGTGGCCGGGACGGTCAGGAAGGCGGGCCGACCGGCGGCCCCCTCGAGGATCAGCTGGTAGGCGCCCTCGTCCTCGCTCTGCGGGAAGATGGTGCGCAGGCTCTCGTGCCGGTCGGCGACGTCGCCGATCGCCTTCTCCAGCGCGGCAACGTCCAAGTCGCCGCGCAGGCGCAGAGCCAACGGCATGTTGTACGCCGCACTCGCACCCCGGTCGCTGTCCTCGAGCCGGTTGAGGAACCACAGCCGCTGCTGGGCGTACGAAAGGGGCAGGTGCTCGGATCGCTCACGGCGGGTCAGCGCCGTGCGGGTCTGCCCCGTGGCGGTGGCGACGAGCGCGGCCACGGCTTCGACGGTCGGAGCGGCGAACACCTCGCGGATGCTGATCTCGGCGGCGAGTACCGCCCGGATTCGCGCGACCAGGCGCATCACGAGCAGCGAGTCGCCGCCGAGGGCGAAGAACGACCGGTCCACGGGTACCGTATCCACGCCGAGCACCTCAGCGAACAAACCCGCGAGCGTCTGCTCCACTGCGGTGGCCGCGACCCGGCCCGGCAGGCCCGCGTACTCCGGCGCGGGCAGGGCGTCCCGGTCGAGTTTGCCGTTGACCGTCAGCGGCAACGCGTCCAGGGCCACGATCGCCGACGGGACCATGTAGTCCGGCAACACCCGGGCCGCATACTCCCGCAGCTGCTCGGCATCGGCCGTCGACACGACATAGGCGACCAGCCGCTCGTCCCGCACGACCACCGCCGCCTGCACCACCAGCGGATGCCCGGCCAGCACCGCCTCGACCTCACCCGGCTCCACCCGGAAGCCCCGCAGCTGCACCTGCGCATCCGAACGACCCCGATACTGCAAAACCCCATCCCCGGCCCGCCGGGCCACATCCCCCGACCGGTACCGGCGAGCCCCGCCCGGCGCGGCCACGAACCGGACTGCGGTCAGACCTGGACGACCGTGGTAGCCCCGGGCCACACCACGGCCCGAGACATACATCTCCCCCGCCACCCCGGCTGGGACCGGCATCAACCACTCATCCAGCACCTCCACCGCCAGATCCGGGATCGGCACCCCGATCACACCGCCCGCCCCCACGTCGACCGGCTGATACGTGACATGCACCGTGGTCTCGGTGATGCCGTACATGTTCACCAACCGCACCCGCGGATGCTGCTGCACCCACTCGCTCAGCCGGGACACGTCCAGCGCCTCACCACCGAAAATCACCAACCGCAGCCTCGGCAGATCCGTGTGCGCTACGGCGGCGAGTTGGCCGAACGCCGACGGCGTCTGGTTCAACACCGTCACGCCCTGCTCGCGCAGCAACGTCATGAACTCGCGCGGATCACGGGAGGTCGCGAACGGCACCACCACCACCCGCCCACCGCTCAGCAGACCACCCCACAACTCCCACACCGAGAAGTCAAAAGCGAACGAGTGGAACACCGTCCACACATCATCCGGACCGAACCCGAACCACGGCTGCGTCTCCGACAACAGCCGCAGCACATTGCCGTGGCTGACCGTCACACCCTTCGGCCGCCCGGTGGACCCCGACGTGTAAATCACATACGCCGCCGCGCCCGCAGGCACCCACACTTCCGGCGACACACCAGACCTGGCCGGCGCACGGCCGTCGTCGACCACCAGCACGTTGTCGTGCCCGGTCACCACGCCGGCCGTCGCGCTCGAGCACACCACCACGGCCGGAGCGGCATCAGCCAACACGAACGCGATCCGCTCCACCGGATAGCCCGGATCGACCGGCACATACGCACCACCGGCCTTCAGGACGGCCAGCAACGACACCACCAGATCCAGGCCACGCTCCAACACCACCGCGACCCGCGACTCCACCCCCACACCACGCACGACCAGCTCATGCGCCAACCGGTTCGCCGCCACATCCAACTGCCGATACGACAACCACTCCGACCCGAAACACACCGCCACCGCATCCGGGCTGCGCTCCACCTGCGCCTCGAACACCTCCACCAACGAACCCACCGGATCAGCACCGAGCGGGCGCGGCAGCCGGGGGCTTTCGGAAGCGTCGAGGTCGCGGACGCGCATGCCCGGGTCGGCCGCGATCTGCGACAGCACCGTCATCAAACGGTCCAGCACAGCGTTCGCGGCGGCGGCGTCGAACACGTCCTCCTGGTAGTTGAGCCGCAGGTCGAGGCCGTCGACCGGACCCACCACCAGGACGAGCGGGTAGTTGATCGCCTCGCGGATCTCGGCCGACCGGAAGCGGACCCCGCCCGGGGCCTCCTGCTCGGGGACCTCCGGCGGCGGAGCGTCGGCGCCCGCGCCCGCGCCGAAGTTCTCGAACGCCATCATCGTGTCGAAGAACGCGCCCCCACCACCGAGGCGCTGAACCTCGCTCAAGCTCAGGTACTGGTGGTCCATCAAGGCCGTCTGCCGCGCCTGCAAGTCAGCCAACAGCTCGGCGACCGTCTGACCCGGCTGGAACCGCACCCGCACCGGAATCGTGTTGATGAACAGCCCGAGCATGCCCTCCATGCCCGGCAGATCCGCCGGACGACCCGCCACCGAAGCGCCGAACACGACGTCCCGGCGGCCGGTGAGCCTGCCGACGACAACGCCCCAAGCGGCCTCGACGATGGTGTTCAGCGTCAGGCCGTAGGTACGCGCGGCGTCCCGCAGCGCCGCCACCACGCCGGCGTCCACCTGAGCGGTGAGCACGCCAGGGAAGCTCTGCACAGCGCCGTGGTCCAGCTCGGCCACCAGTGTCGGCTCGTCCAGCCCGGCCAGCTCGTCGCGCCAGGCCCGCCGCGCGGCGTCCTCGTCCTGCCGGGCCAGCCACGCCAGATACTCGCGATACGACACCACCGGGGGCAGCCCGGCGGTGTCTCCGCCGTTCGCGTACGCCATCCCGAGCTCGCGGGTCATCGTCTGCAGCGACCAGCCGTCGAGCAGGATGTGGTGCAGCGTGACGACCATCCGCCACCGTTCCGGGGCGAACTTCAGCAGCAACACCTTCAGCAGCGGAGGTACGGCCAGGTCGAAGCGCTCCCGGTGCTCCCGCAGGGCGATCCGCTCGGCCTCAGCCGCAGCGTCCGCCTCGCTGAAGCCGGACAGGTCCTCCTGCCGCCACGGCATCTCCACGTGGTCCCACACCACCTGGATGGGCGACCCGGCGTCGCGCTGCGGGAACGCGGCCCGCAGCGTCTCGTGCCGGTCGATGATCGCCTGCCAGGAGGCCCGCAGGACATCCGGGTCGAGGTCGCCCTCGAGCCCGAACACGAGCTGCTCGACGTAGACGTCCATGCCCCGCTCGTCGTAGCGGGAGTGGAACAGCAGACCCTCCTGCAGGGGCGACAACGGCCACACCTCGGCCAGGCCCGCGTCAGCCGCCGCAGCCTCGAATCCCTCGACCTCGGCCTGATCGACCTCCACAAGGGGGAAGTCGGACGGCGTGTGACCGCCCGATCCCGGCACCGCGAGCGCAGACAGCGCCGCCGCCCAGGCCGCGAGCAGCTCCTGAGCGCGGTCCTCGCCCAGCACGCCGTCGGGCCACGACAGCGCCAGCGTCAGCCGGGGGCCGCCCGGTTCGTCGTGGACCACGCCGACCACCTCGAGGGCGTGTGCCACCGGGATCTCGCCGTCCGCGCCGCCCATGCCCTGGCCGGCGACCTGCCACGCCTCCTCCGTGCGGTCCTCGGGTCCACCGCCGCCGAGGAGTCGCCCGAGGTAGTTGAAGCCGACCTGGGCGGCCGCCAGCTCGGCCGCTGTCGTGCGCCCGTACCGGAGAAGGCCGTAACCCAGGCCGTCACCCGGCGCCGCCCGCAGTTGTTCCTTGACGCGCTTCAGCGCGTCGCCCGGGCCCTCGCCGTCCGACAGTCCGGCATTCAGGCGCACCGGGTGGCTGCTGGTGAACCAGCCGACCGTACGCGACAGATCGAGGTCACCGGTCCGGCCGTGGCCCTCCAGATCGACCAGGAACCCGGCGGGGAGACTGCCGTGCCACTCCCTCACGGCCATGGCGAGACCGGCCAGCAGAACGTCCTCGACACCGGCGTGGAAAGCCGACGGAACCGTGGTGAGCAGGGCGGCTGTCGCCTCGGGCGAGAGCAGGACGGACGCGCGGCGGACGGTGTCACCGACATCGCGGGAGGGGTCGAGGGCGCGTGCGGTCAGCAGCGGGTCGGCGTCGGCGAGCAGGGCTCGCCATTGCGGCAGTTCGGCGGTACGGTCCTGGGCCGCCAGTTCCCGTGCCCAGTGCCGGAACGACACCGGAACTGACTGCAGCGCCACCTCACGCCCGCCCGCGATCGCCGCGTAGGCCTCGGCCAGGTCCGGGAGCAGGATGCGCAGCGAGACCGCGTCGACGACCAGGTGTGCCATGAGGAGCAGCAGACGCCCCATCCGCTCGGGACCCGCGTCGAACCACACGGCCTGCACCATGGAGCCCGCGAGCGGATCGACACGGTGGGCGGCGGCGAGGGCATGCTCGTCGGAGAGCCGCCGCAGCGTCACGTCGTCGACGCCGGAGACGTCGACCCGGCGCAGCCAGTCGCCGGCCGCCTCCGGTTCTGGTTCTGGGACGAAGAGCCGCCATTCGTCGTCGAGCCGCTCCAGCCGGGCGCGGAGGATGTCGTGGTGGGTGAGGATCTCCCGGAGTGCGCCGGTCAGCGTCTCCTGGTCCGCGCCGGCCGGAGTAACCACCATCGTGGAGAACGCGGCCTCGCCGATGCGGTCGGGGCCGGTGCGCTCGAGCAGCTCGTGCATCACCGGGGTGAGCGGGACGTCGCCGAT
>NZ_JBFAPM010000055.1:0-6113 GCF_040676695.1 Actinoplanes sp. NPDC049548 | reverse complement strand
CTGGTGGCGTATGTGGTCGGTGATGCGGCGGGTCTGCGGGATTTTGTGAGTGGGTTGTTGCCGGATTATCTGGTGCCGGCGGCGTTCGTGGCGCTTGATGTTCTGCCGGTGACGGCGAACGGTAAGTTGGATCGGGCTGCTTTGCCGGCGCCGAGTGTTGAGGTGAGGAATACCGCGCCGCGTACGCCGCGTGAGGAATTGCTGTGCGGGATTTTCGCCGATGTGCTGGGTGTGGCGACGGTCGGCGTCGATGACAGTTTCTTCGACCTGGGTGGTCACTCGCTGCTGGCGATGCGACTGATCAGCCGCATCCGTCGTGACCTGGGCGTCGAGCTCGGGATCCGGGATCTGTTCCAGGCGCCGACGGTCGCCGGCCTCGCCCACCGGATCGCCGTCGGGGCGGACGCTGCCAGGCCCGAGCTCAAGCCCGCGCACCGGCCCGACGTGCTGCCGCTGTCCTACGCCCAGCAGCGGCTCTGGTTCATCGACCAGATCGAGGGGCCGAGCTCCACGTACAACGTGCAGTACGCGGTGCGGCTCACCGGCACCCTCGACCGGGCCGCGCTGCACGATGCTGTCGCGGACGTCGTCGGGCGGCACGAGTCGCTACGCACCATCTATCCGGCGACCGGCGGCCGGCCCCGCCAGCAGGTGCTCGCGCCGCGGTCGGTGCCCAGCCTGTTCAGCGTGGACGAGAGTCCGGACGAGGCTGAGGCGTTCCGTGCCGCGGCCGATCGGCGCTTCGACCTCGAGGCCGAGGCGCCTATCCGCTTCACATTGTTCGTGCGGGATCCGGACGAGGCGGTGCTGCTGATCGTGGCGCACCACATCGTGGCCGACGGCTGGTCGATGGGCCCGCTGCTGCGCGACCTGGCATCCGCGTACGAGGCGCGGCTCGGTGGCTCCGCTCCCGAGTGGCAAGAGCTGCCGGTGCAGTATGCCGACTACACGCTGTGGCAGCGCGATCTGCTGGGTTCCGACGACGACCCGCTGAGCCTGGCCGCCCGGCAGCTCGCCTACTGGCGCGGCGCACTGGCCGGACTCCCGGACCAACTGGAGCTCCCGTCCGACCGTCCTCGCCCCGTCGAGTCCAGCTACCGGGGCGCCGCACTCGGGATCGATGTGGACCCGATTCTGCATCGCGCGCTGATCGGCCTGGCCCGCGCCAGCGGAACCACGTTGTTCATGGTGATTCAGGCGGCCCTCGCCACGCTGCTGACCCGGCTCGGTGCCGGCACCGACATCCCGCTCGGCACCCCGGTCGCGGGCCGGGCCGACCAGGCGCTCGACGACCTCGTGGGATTCTTCGTCAACACGCTCGTGTTGCGCACCGACACCGGCGGCGACCCGACATTCCGCGAGCTGCTGGCGCGGGTGCGGGAGGTCGATCTGGCCGCGTACGCCCACCAGGACGTGCCGTTCGACCGGGTGGTCGAGGAGCTGAACCCCGAGCGGTCGCTCTCCCGGCACCCGCTGTTCCAGATCATGCTGGCCCTGCAGAACAACGCCGCCGCCGACCTGCACCTTCCGGCGCTGACCGTGACGCCCAACCCGGTCGAGAACACCGTCGCCAAGTTCGACCTGACCGTCACCCTGACCGAGCGCAGCGATGACGACGGTGCGCCCGCCGGCCTCACCGGATACCTCGAGTACGCCACCGACCTGTTCGACCGCGGCACCGCCGAACTGTTGCGGGCCCGGCTGATCCGCGTGCTGGCTGCTGTGGCGGCCCACCCGGACGTCCGGATCGGTGCGGTCGACCTGCTCACCACCGACGAGCGGCACCGCATCGTCGTCGACTGGAACGACACCGCCGCGGCGTACCCGCGGGATGCGACGATCCATGGGACCTTCGCCGCCCAGGCCGCCGCGACGCCCGAAAGGACGGCGCTCTACTTCGGCGACGACGAGATCAGCTACACCGAACTCGACACCCGCGCCAACCGGCTCGCGCACCACCTCATCGGCCTCGGCGTCCGCCCCGGTGACCTGGTCGGCGTGTACGTCGAGCGCGGTCCGGAGCTGGTGGTGGGGCTGCTCGCCGCCCTCAAGGCCGGCTGCGCCTATGTCCCGCTCGACCCGTCACACCCGCGGGATCGGATCGCCGGGATCATCACCGGCGCCCGGTTGCGGGCGCTGGTCACCCAACGACACCTGGCGATCCCGTCGCCGGCCACCTCGCTGGTGCTGATCGACCGCGTCTCGCTCGACGGCGAGCCGGACACCGCCCCGGACGTGCACGTCACCGCCGACGACGTCGCATGCGTGCTCTACACGTCCGGGTCCACCGGGCGGCCCAAGGGCGTGGCGACACCGCACCGGGCGACGATCCGCACCTTCTTCGCCCAGTCCTATGTCGATTTCGGTGCCGACCAGGTGTGGCTGCAGTGCGCGCCGGTCTCCTGGGACGGTCTGACGCTCGAGTTGTGGCCCTCGTTGCTGCACGGCGCAGCGTGCGTACTCGCCCCCGGGCAGAGCCCGGACCCCGCGATCATCGCCGGCCTGGTCGCCCGGCACGGCGTGACCACGCTCTGGCTGTCCGCCGGCCTGTTCGCCGTGATGGCCGACGACTACCCGGAGGTGTTCGCCACCGCGCGGCAGGTGATGACCGGCGGCGAGGCGCCCTCCCTCGCCCACCTGGTCAAGGTGCGGCGAGCCAACCCGCAGCTGCGGCTGGTGCACGGCTATGGGCCGGTCGAGAGCATGGTCTTCACCAATACGCACCGGATCGAAGCGCGCGACGACGGTGCCACGGTGATGCCGATCGGGGCGACGATCGCGAACACGCAGGTGTACCTGCTAGACGCCGGACTCGCGCCGACGCCGGTCGGGGTGGTGGGTGAGCTGTACGCGGCCGGCGACGGGCTGGCCCACGGGTACCTCGGCGATCCCCGCCTGAGCGCCGAGCGGTTCGTCGCCAACCCGTTCGGGACCGCCGCCCGGATGTACCGCACCGGCGACCTCGGTCGCTGGCGGGCCGACGGGAAGCTGGAGTTCGTCGGGCGCGCCGACCACCAGGTGAAGGTGCGTGGCTTCCGGATCGAACTGGGCGAGATCGAGGCCGTGCTGGCCCGACACGCGGAGGTGACTCAGTCCGCCGTACTTCTCCGCGAGGACCGCCCGGGGGACAAGCGCCTGGTCGCGTATGTGGTGCCCGGCACGGACGCGGCCGAGCTGCACCGGCACGCCGCCGCGTTGCTGCCCCAGTACATGGTGCCGTCAGCGTTCGTGCCGCTGGAGGCGTTGCCGCTGACCCCGAACGGCAAGCTGGACCGCCGGGCGCTGCCTGCGCCCACCGTGGACTCCACCGGCACCGCGCCGCGCACCCCGCGCGAGGAGATCCTCTGCGGCATCTTCGGGGCCCTGCTCGGCCTCGACAAGGTCGGGATCAACGACAACTTCTTCGCCCTCGGCGGGCACTCGCTGCTCGCGGCCCGGCTGATCAGCCGGCTCCGCGCGGTGCTCGGCGTGGAGCTGACTGTCCGCGACCTGTTCCAGGCGCCCACGATCGCCGGTCTGGACGCGCTGCTCGATGGCGCGGGAGATGCCCGCCCGGCGCTGCGTGCCGCCGACCGCCCCGACCTGCTGCCGCTGTCGTACGCCCAGCAGCGGCTCTGGGTGCTCGACCAGATGGAGGGGCCGTCCGCGACGTACAACGTGCCGGTCTCCATCCGGCTGGTCGGCGCGCTCGATCGGCCGGCGCTGCAGGCCGCGCTGACCGACGTCGCCGCCCGCCACGAGGCGCTGCGGACCGTGTTCCCGCCGGTGAAGGGTGGCTCTCGGCAGGTGATTCTGCCGTCGTCGGAGGTCTCGTTGGTCGAGGCCGGCGAACGGGACGCGCAGTACGCGTTCGATCTCACCGCCGAGGCACCGATACGGGCGACGCTCGCGGAGAACGGCCCGGACGACCACGTGCTGCTGCTCGTCCTGCACCACATCGTCAGCGACGGCTGGTCCCTCGCGCCGCTGTGCCGCGACCTGGCCATCGCGTACGAGGCTCGGCTCGACGGGCGAGCGCCGAACTTCACGCCGCTGCCGGTGCAGTACGCCGACTACACGCTCTGGCAGCGCGACGTGCTGGGCTCCGAGGACGACCCGGACAGTGTGCTCTCCCGCCAGCTCGGGTTCTGGCGGAACGCCCTGGCCGGCGCACCCGACCAGCTCGAACTACCCACCGATCGGGTGCGGCCCGGCACACCGAGCCATCGGGGCGCTCTGGTCGAGGCAGACCTCGGCGCCGACCTGTACCGCGCCCTGCTGGAGCTCGCCAGGGACAGCCAGACGACCCTCTTCATGGTGCTCCAGGCCGCGCTCGCGGCGCTGCTGACCAGGCTCGGCGCCGGCACCGACATCCTGCTCGGCACTCCGGTCGCGGCCCGTTCCGACGAGGCGCTGGACGATCTGGTCGGCTTCTTCGTCAACACCCTCGTGCTGCGCACCGACACCGCCGGCGATCCGACGTTCCGCGAGCTGCTGGCCCGGGTACGGGACGCCGACCTCGCCGCCTACTCCCATCAGGACGTGCCGTTCGAGCGGCTGGTCGAGCTGGTCAACCCGGAGCGAACGCTGGCGCGGCACCCGCTGTTCCAGGTCATGCTCGTCCTGCAGAACAACGCGCATGCGCGGCTCGACCTCCCCGGGCTGGACGCCCAGGTCGAAACGGTCAGCAACGGCCGGGCGAAGTTCGATCTGACCATGGCGTTCGCCGAGCGCCCGGACGGGCTGGGCTGCGCCCTCGAGTACGCCACCGACCTGTTCGATCCGGCCACCGCCGAGGAGCTCGTCGCCCGGCTGGTGCGGCTGCTGGAGGCCGTGGTCGTCAAGCCCGACCTGTCACTCGGGCAGCTACCGGTGCTGACCGCCTCAGAGGCCCGGACCTCGCTGGTCACCTGGAACGACACGGCGGCCGAGTTCCCGCACGACCGCTGTGTTCATGAGCTGATCGCGGCGGTCGACCCGGGCCGTACAGCGCTGATCTTCGGCACCGAACGGGTCAGCTACGGCGACCTCGACGCGCGCGCCAACCGTCTCGCGCGCGAGCTGGTGCGGCACGGGGTCGCGCGTGGCGCGACCGTGGGCGTACTGCTGGAGCGCGGAGTCGACCTGGTGGTTGCCGTGCTCGCGGTGCTCAAGGCAGGCGGCGCCTACACGGTGCTGGACCCGCAGTTCCCGGACGAGCGCCTGGCCGCCGTCACCCAGCACGCCGGCGTGGGGCTCGTGGTCACCGCGGCCGCGCTGGCGGCCCGGGCACCCTGCGCGCCCGTACTTGTCGAAAGCGTGCCCGGTGAACCCGCCGCCGACCCCGGTCGGCGGGCTGACGCGGGCGACGCGGTGTGCGTGATGTTCACGTCGGGGTCGACGGGGGTGCCGAAGGGTGTGGTGGCCTCGCACCGCTCGGTGGTGGGCACGTTGACGTCGCAGGATTTTGTGCATTTCGGTGCTGGTGAGGTGTGGCTGCAGTGCGCGCCGGTGTCGTGGGATGCGTTCGCTTTGGAGTTGTTCGGGGCGTTGTTGCACGGGGCGACGTGTGTGTTGCAGCCGGGTCAGGTGCCGGAGCCGGCGGTGATCGCTCGGCTGGTCGCCGAGCATCGGATCAGCACTGTGCATTTCTCGGCGAGTTTGCTGAACCTTTTGGTGGATGAGTATCCGGAGACGTTCGAGGGTGTCGGTCAGGTGATGACCGGCGGTGAGGCGGCGTCGGTGGCGCATCTTGCCCGGCTGCAGCGGCGTTATCCGGCGTTGCGGATCGTGAACGGGTATTCGCCGGTGGAGTCGATGATTTTCACTGCCTGTCACACCGTGCGTGCGGAGGATCTCGGCAGGGCTGCGATCCCGGTTGGCAGGCCGATCGCGAACAAGCGGTTCTATGTGTTGGATCAGCAGCTCAACCCGGTGCCGATCGGGGTCGCGGGTGAGTTGTACATGGCGGGGGTTGGTCTGGCTGATGGGTATGTGGGTCAGTCGGGGTTGACCGCACTACGGTTTGTGGCGAACCCGTTCGAGCCGGGTGAACGCTGCTATCGCACCGGTGACCTGGTCCGGTGGCGTGGTGACGGGGTGCTGGATTTCCTCGGCCGTGCTGATGATCAGGTGAAGATCCGTGGTTTCCGGGT
>NZ_JBFAPM010000054.1:0-6571 GCF_040676695.1 Actinoplanes sp. NPDC049548 | reverse complement strand
GCTGTCGCCGGTGCCCTCGAGGCGGTTGAGGAACCACAGGCGCTGCTGCGCGTACGACAGCGGCAGACGCTCCGGGCGTTCGCGGCGGGTCAGGGGCGGGCGGGTGGCGGCACCGGCCTTGTCCAGACACCGCGCTACCCCGGCGACGGTCGGTGTGGCGAAGAGGTCGGCGACGCTCAGGTCGGCGTCGAACACCGCCCTGATCCGGGCGACGAGCCGCATCGCGGACAGCGAGTCGCCGCCGAGCTCGAAGAAGGAACGGTCGGCCGGCACCCGGTCCACGCCGAGGATCTCCGCGTACAGGCCGCAGAGCGCCTCCTCTGCCGGGGTGGCCGGCGGCCGGCCCGACAGTCCGGCGTGTTCCGGATCGGGCAGGGCGGCGTGGTCGAGCTTGCCGTTTACCGTGACCGGCAGCCGGTCCAACCCCACGAACGCCGACGGCACCATGTAGGCGGGAAGACGCTCGGCGGCGAACGCCCGCAGGGCGTCGCCATCAACACCAGAGACCGTGTACGCGACCAGACGCTCGTCGCGCACCACCACAGCAACCTGCTGCACATCCTCATGCCCGGCCAGAACGGCCTCGACCTCACCCAGCTCGACCCGGAACCCGCGCACCTTCACCTGCGCATCCGCCCGACCCACGAACACCAGATCGCCATCGGCCGTCCACCGCACCAGGTCCCCCGAGCGATACCGACGACTGCCATCGGGACCCGCCACGAAACTCGCCGCGGTCTGCCCCGCACGACCCAGATAGCCCCGCGCCAGACCAGGACCGGCGATATACAACTCACCGACCACACCCGGCGGCACCGGACGCAGAAACTCGTCCAGCACATACACCCGGGTATTCGCGATCGGCCGACCAATCGGCGCCTCATCCACCAACAGACCACTCATCGTGGCGCACACCGTCGCCTCAGTCGGCCCATACGCATTGACCAACCGGCGATCCCGCCACCGCCGAATCAGCCACGACGGGCATGCCTCACCCGCCACCACGACCGTCTCCAACGATGCGGGCAACTCCTCGACCGCGGCCAGCACCGACGGCGGGATCGTCGCGTGCGTCCCGCCTTCCAACGCCTCATAAGAAGCCGGGACCAACGTCGCACCTGAGAGCAGGGCCATGCACAACTCAGAAACCGCGGCGTCGAAACTCCACGACGCCAACTGCAACACCCGCGACCGCGTGGTCACACCGAACCGCTCGATCTGCGCTGCCGCGAGGTTTCCCAGGCCGCGGTGGGTGACCACGACACCCTTCGGTGTGCCGGTCGAACCCGACGTGTAAATCACATACGCCGCATCGTCGACATCGATCGAGGGAAGCTGCACGCCGGTGCGGGCCGGCGCCGCAAGCACCTCCTCGGTGACCACCAGCTTCACACCCGCGTCGGCCAGCATGAACTCGACCCGCGCCGCCGGATACGCCGGGTCCACTGGCACGAACGCCGCGCCCGCCTTCACCACACCCAGCAACACCGGCACGATGTCCGCCGACCGGTGCATCAGCACGGCCACCAGATCACCGCGGCCCACACCTCGGGCTGCCAGTTCGTGGGCGACCCGCTTAGACACCTCATCCAACTCGGCATACGAGAACCGACCCGCCACCGCCACCGCCGACGGCGTCCGCGCCACCTGCGCCGCGAACAACTCCGGCAACGTGCCCGACACCACTGGGCGTGCCGTGTCGTTCCACCGCTCGACCACCAACGACCGCTCCACGGGATCAAGCAGGTCGATGGCGGCCAGCCGGTTCTGCGGGGTGGACGCGAAGCCGGCGAGGACCCGCAGAACCCGGTCGAGAATTCCGCGGGCCGAGGCGTCGTCGAACAGGCCCGGCCGGTACGACAGACGCAGGCGCAGGCCGTCGATCGGGGTGGCGACCAGGCCGAGGGGGTAGCTCAGCGACTCGTGGCCCTCCCCCTCGGTGAGCAGGGCGTTGCCGAAGCGGTGTTCCGCCGTCGGGTCGCCAGGGAAGTTCTCGAAGGCGAGCAGCGTGTCGAACGTCGCGCCGGGGCCGGCAAGCCGTTGCAGCTCGCTGAGCCCGAGGTGCTGGTGCTCGAGCAGCTCCGCCTGGTCGGCCTGCAACCGGACGAGCAGTTCGGTGACGGTCTGCGCGGGGTCGAGGCGTACCCGGACCGGGACGGTGTTGATGAACAGGCCCAGCATGGTCTCCATGCCGGGCAGGTCCGCCGGGCGGCCCGCCACCGAGGCACCGAACACGACGTCGCCGCGACCGGTGAGCTGGCCGACCACGACGGCCCAGGCCGCCTGCACGACGGTGTTGAGAGTAAGGCCGAGGTCCCGGGCCAGGTCGCGAAGCCCCGAGGCAACCGCGTCCGAGGCCTCGCCCTCGACCACGCCCATGTCCGGACGAGCCGCGCCGTGATCGAGCGGGGCGATCAGCGTCGGCTCGTCCACGCCGGCCAGGGCGCGGGTCCAGGCCTCCCGCGCCGCCGTCCGGTCCTGCCGGGCCAACCAACCGAGATACTCCCGGTACGGCGTGACGTGCGGAAGACCCGCCGTGCTGCCGCCCGCCGCGTACGTCTCGGCGAGCTCGCGCTTGAGCACCTGCAGCGACCATCCGTCGAGAAGAATGTGGTGCAGGGTGACGACCATCCGGCGCCGGTCGCGGCCCACTTTCACCAGCAGCACACGCAGCAACGGAGGCGCGGTGAGGTCGAAGCGGCGTGCCCGGTCAGCGGCGGCCAACCGGTCGGCCTCGGTGTCGGCGTCCTCCGCCGGAAGATGGCTGAGGTCCTCCTCCCGCCAGGGCAGGCGCACCCGGCGGGCGATGACCTGCGCCGGCTTACCCCCGCCGCTCAACTGCCGGAAACCGGCGCGCAGGCTGGCATGGCGGGCCAGCAGAGCCTCCCACGAGGCGCGCAGCAGTTCGGTGTCCAGCGGTCCGTCGAGATGCAGCACCAGTTGCTCGACGTAGATGTCGTCGGCTCGCTCGTCGTAGGTCGAGTGGAAGAGGAAACCCTCCTGCAGCGGAGACAGCGGCCAGATGTCCTCGACCCGGGGCTGCTTCATCGGCCACTCCATTCGTCTGCGAGCGTGGACTCGAGTTCGTCGATCTGCGACTGGTCAAGGTCGAGCAGGGCGAAGTCGGACGGCGTATGGCCGCCGGCGTCGGGTCGGGCGGCGTGTGCGGCCAGGCCGGCAAGCGCGGCTGCCCAGCCGTCCAGCAGGTCGTGTGCCGCAGCTTCGGTCAGGGCTCGTTCGGGCCAGGTCAGGGTGAGCAGGAGACGTGGGCCCTCCGGCAGGTCGTGCACTACGCCCTTGAGCTCCAGGGCGTGCCGTACGGGCTCGCCGTTGTCGTCACCCGGCGGCGGGCCTGCCGCCTGCCACGGCTGCGGTACGCCCTCGGCCGCGGGCAGCCGGCCCAGATAGTTGAAGCCGATCTGCGCCCGCGCCAGGCCGGCGAGCCCGGGGGCCGTCGCCGGGTTCAGGTAGCGCAACAACCCGTAGCCGAGGCCGTCGCCGGGGACCGCGCGCAGCTGTTCCTTGATGCGCTTGACCGCCCGGCCCGCCGCGTCGCCGCCCGCGCGCACCTCGGCGGCGTTGACCGGGCCGGGATCGAGGCGGACGGGATAGCCGACGGTGAACCAGCCGGTGGTCCGGGAGAGGTCATCGCCGTCGCTCAACGGGATCCGGCCGTGGCCCTCGACGTCGATCAGCACACCGCGGGCGGCGCGCCAGCAGTCGACGACAGCGACGGCAAGGCCGGTGAGCAGGACGTCGTCCACCCCCGCGTGGAAAGCCGCCGGGACCGTGCTCAGCAGTTCGGCGGTGGTGTCAGCGGACAGGCGTACGGCGATCTCGCGCACGGTGCCGGTCTTCTCGGCGGGCCGCGGGTCGGGCTCACCGACCATGGCAATCCAGGCCGGAAGCTCGGCGGTGCGGTCCTCGGCGATCAGCTCCCGCGCCCAGTGCCGGAACGACGTGGGCACCGGCTGCAGCGCCACCTCACGTCCGGAGGCGAGCGCCGCGTAGGCCTCGTGCAGGTCCGGTAGGAGGATGCGCAGGGAGACGGTGTCGACCACGAGATGCGCGATGGTCAGCAGCAGGCGTCCGGCGCGCTCCGGCCCTGCGTCGAACCACAGGGCGTCCACCATCACGCCGGCCCGAGGGTCGATGCGGGCTGCGGCCGCACGGGCGTGCTCCGCCATGACCTCATCGATGTCGCGGCCTGCCACGTCGATGCGGCGCAGCGGGCTACCGGCTGTAGTGGTTGCCTCGGGGACGGTCAGGTGCCAGTCGTCACCGTCCTGCTCGAGCCGGGCGCGCAGCATGTCGTGGTGGGCGAGGAGCGCCCGTACCGCCCCGTCGAGGGCGGTGGGGTCGGCGTCGGGAGGGGTGACCACGGTGGTGGCGAGGACGAGCTCGCCGAGGCCTTCGGGGCCGGTCTCGTCGAGCAGCTCCCGCATGACCGGGGTGAGCGGGACATCGCCGGTGCCGGTGTCGCTCGTGCGGGGGCGGTCGGCCGACGGCACGGCGGCCCTCGCCAGCCCGGCCGGTGTTTGTTGTTCGAAGATCTGCCGCGCGGTGACGGCCAGCCCGGCGCGGCGGGCCTTGGACACCAGCAGCATCGACATGATCGAGTCGCCGCCCAGGTCGAAGAACGACGCCTCCGCCCCCACCTCCTGCACACCCAGCACCTCAGCGAACAGCGCACAGAACAACTCCTCCGCCGGGGTCTGCGGGCCACGCCCAACCTCCATTGCGTCCGGGGCAGGCAAGGCCGTTCGGTCGAGCTTGCCGTTGACGGTCAACGGCAGCGCCTCCAGCGCGACCACGGCGGCTGGGACCATGTAGTCCGGCAGGCGTTCCGCGGCGTAAGCCTTCAACACGTCGGGTTCGACAGTCGACACCACGTAGGCGACCAACCGGCCGTCCCGCACCACCACGACCGCCTGCGACACCTGCTCGTGTGTCTCCAGCACGGCCGCGACCTCGCCCGGCTCGACCCGCAACCCGCGGATCTTCACCTGCTCATCCACCCGCCCGACGAAATGCAGCAGACCGTCGGGATCCCACCGGCCCACATCCCCAGAGCGATACCACCGCTCACCATCCGGACCAGCGATGAACGACGCCGCGGTCAGCCCCGCCCGGCCCAGATAGCCGCGAGCCAGGCCGGCACCGGCGATATGCACCTCGCCGGTGACACCTGGTGGGACCGGGTTGAGGAACTCGTCCAACACGAACACCCGGGTGTTACCGATCGGTGCGCCGATCGGCGGGGCGACATCGGCATGCGACCCCAGTGGCACCGCGGTAGTGATCACGGTGGCCTCGGTCGGCCCGTAGGTGTTCCACACCCTGGTGTGCGCGGTCCACCGGTTCGCCAGCTCCGCCGACAAACGCTCCGCGCCGAGTACCCAGTTACGCACCCCGGGCACCTCGGCCGGGTCCAAAACCGCCAGCAACGACGGCACCACACTCGCCACTTCCACACCGGCATCACGGATCATCGCCGACAGCGCGTGCACATCCTGACGTTGCTCAGCCGTAGCAATCGCAAGCGTGCCGCCGCTAGTCAACGTGACGGCGATGTCGAGGATCGACGCGTCGAAGCTGAACGACGCGAACTGCAACGTCACCGCACCCGCACCCAACACCGGCGCCATCACCGACGCCAGGTTCGCCACACCCCGATGCGTAACCGCAACCCCCTTGGGCACACCCGTCGAGCCCGACGTGTAGATCACATACGCCAACGCATCCTGGTCGACATGCACCACCGGGACGGGCGCGCCGCCCAGAGACAGGTCCACGTCGGTGTCGACCACCAACTCCGCGCCGCTGTCCGCGACGATCTGCGCCAGACGCTGGGCCGGATACGCCGGATCCAACGGCACGAACGCCGCACCGGCCTTCCACACCCCCAGCATCGCCGCGACCATGTCGACACCGCGCGGCAACAACAAAGCCACCAGCGTCTCAGGACCGGCACCCCGGCCGGCCAAATACGCCGCCCACGCATCCGATCGCGCAGCCAACTGCGCATACGTCAACACGTCCACACCGCACCGGACCGCCACCGTGTCAGGAGTCCTAGCCACCTGAGCCGCGAACAACTCCGGCACCGTCACAGCGGGAACAGCGACGGCAGTGTCGTTCCACTGCTGCAGCACCCGGACGCGTTCCTGCGCATCGAGCAGGTCCAGATCACCGATACGCACCTCGGGATCAGCAGCAACCTGAGCGAACACCGCCACCAGACGAGCGGCCAGAGCCCGAACCGTACGCTCATCGAACAGGTCGGTGGCATACAGGATGTCGCCGGCCAGACCGGCCGGGCGTCCCTGCGGATCGCGACGCTCGGCAAGGTCGACGGACAGGTCGAAGCGGGCTGCCTCGGGCGATCCGGCCCTGGTCCGCGTGGCAACACCCGCCAGGGACCAGCGGTCGTCCAAGCCCGTGTTCTGGTGAACGGCGAACATGACTTGGAAGAGCGGGTTGCGGCTCAACGACCGCGCCGGCGCCAGGTCGTCCACCAACCGCTCGAACGGGATGTCCTGGTTGCCGTAAGCAGCCAGATCGGTGTCCC
>NZ_JBFAPM010000053.1:0-8271 GCF_040676695.1 Actinoplanes sp. NPDC049548 | reverse complement strand
GGGACACCGATCTGGCTGCTTACGGCAACCAGGACATCCCGTTCGAGCGGTTGGTGGACGACCTGGCGCCGGCGCGGTCGTTGAGCCGCAACCCGTTGTTCCAGGTGATGTTCGGTCTGCAGAACGTGCCGCAAGGCGACGCCGGCTGGGAGCTGCCGGGCGTGCGGGTCAGCCCGTACGACAGTGGTGACGACGGCGCGCCCGCCCGCTTCGACCTGTCCGTCGACCTGGTCGAGCGTCGCGACCTCGACGGCAACCCGGCCGGCCTGGTCGGCACGTTCCTGTACGCCACCGACCTGTTCGACGCCACCACGGTGATAACCCTCGTCGACCGGTTGCTGCGCCTCCTGCGGCGCGTGGCCGCTGACCCGGCCATCCGCATCGACGACATCGACGTGATGGACCCCGACGAGCGCAACCACGTGACCCGGGTCTGGAACGACACCGCTGTTGCCGTTCCCGCTGTGACGGTGCCGGAACTGTTTGCGGCTCAGGTGGCGAGGACTCCTGACGCGGTGGCGGTCCGGTGTGGGGCTGATGTGTTGACGTATGCGCAGTTGGCTGCGCAGTCGGATGCATGGGCGGCGCATCTGCACAGCCTCGGCGCCGGCCCCGAGACCCGAGTGGCTTTGCTGTTGCCGCGCGGTGTCGACATGGTCGCGGCGATGCTGGGGGTGTGGAAGGCCGGTGCGGCGTTCGTGCCGTTGGATCCGGCCTATCCGAGGCAGCGCCTGGCGCAGATCGTCGCGGACAGCGGCGCGGAGCTGGTAGTCGATACCGACATGAAGCTGAGCGGCGCGCCGGTGCCGGTGGTGGCTGTCGAGCGAGATGCGTTGGCGTATGTGATCTACACATCCGGGTCGACGGGTGTGCCCAAGGGTGTCGCGGTCACCCATCGCGGTGTGGCGAACCTGGCGTCGGTGATGGCGCCGGTGCTCGGTGGCGGTGCGGTGACGTTGCAGTTCGCGTCGTTCAGCTTCGACGCCTCGATCCTCGACATCGCCGTCACGTTGACTAGCGGCGGCACCCTCGTGATCGCTACGGCTGAGCAACGTCAGGATGTGCACGCGCTGTCGGCGATGATCCGTGATGCCGGTGTGGAAGTGGCGAGTGTGGTGCCGTCGTTGCTGGCGGTGCTGGACCCGGCCGAGGTGCCCGGGGTGCGTAACTGGGTACTCGGCGCGGAGCGGTTGTCGGCGGAGTTGGCGAACCGGTGGACGGCGCACACGCGGGTGTGGAACACCTACGGGCCGACCGAGGCCACGGTCATCACTACCGCGGTGCCGCTGCCGGGTCTCGTCGAGACTGCGCCGGCGATCGGTGCCCCGATCGGTAATGCCCGGGTGTATGTGCTCGACGAGTTCCTTAACCCCGTCCCACCAGGCGTCACCGGCGAGGTGTATATCGCCGGCCCGGGTGTGGCTCGCGGCTACCTCGGTAGGTCAGGGCAGACCGCGGCGTCGTTCATCGCCGGCCCGGATGGTGAGCGATGGTATCGCTCTGGGGATGTGGGCCGGTGGGACCCCGACGGTCTGCTGCATTTCGTCGGGCGGGTGGATGAGCAGGTGAAGATCCGCGGGTTGCGGGTCGAGCCCGGCGAGGTCGCGGCGGTGCTGGAGACACACGAGGACGTGTCACAGGCTGCCGTGATCATGCGAGACGGCCGGTTGGTCGCCTACGTGGTGTCGACTGTCGAACCCGACGTGTTGAAGGCTTACGCCGCGGAACGCCTGCCGGACTACATGGTCCCAGCCGCCGTGGTCGCGCTGGAGGCGCTGCCGTTGACCGTCAACGGCAAGCTCGACCGAACGGCCTTGCCTGCCCCGGACGCGGTGGAGGTCGGGCGCGGGCCGCAGACCCCGGCGGAGGAGTTGTTCTGTGCGCTGTTCGCTGAGGTGCTGGGTGTGCAGGAGGTGGGGGCGGAGGCGTCGTTCTTCGACCTGGGCGGCGACTCGATCATGTCGATGCTGCTGGTGTCCAAGGCCCGCCGTGCCGGGCTGGCCGTGACCGCCCGGCAGATCTTCGAGCAGCAAACCCCGGCCGCGCTCGCTCTGGTCGCCTGCGACGCGAGCGCCGTGACCCGCGTCGGCGAGTCCGGTATCGGCGACGTCCCGCTCACCCCGGTGATGCACGAGCTGCTCGAGCGCACCGGCCCCGACCGCATCGGCGAGGCCGCGTTCTCCACGATGGTGGTCACTCCGGCCGGCGCGGACCAGGAGACGCTGACCGGCGCACTCCGGGAGATCCTCACCCACCACGACATGCTGCGGGCCCGCCTCGAACCCGAGGGCGACGGCTGGCGGATGGTCGTGCCCGAGCCGGACCCGGACGACGCCGGGCGCCTGCTGCACCGGGTCGACCTGACCGGCCTCGACGGTGCCGACCTGCAACGGGTCGTCGACGAGGAGACCGCGGCCGCGGCGGCACGGATCGACCCGCTCGCCGGCATGATGACGCAGCTGGTGTGGTTCGACGCGGGATCCGAGCGGCCCGGACGTCTGCTGCTGATGATTGCCCACCTCGTGGTGGACACCGTCTCGCTGCGGGTCCTGCTTCCCGACCTGGCCGAGGCGTACACCACGCTGGCCGCCGGGCGGGAGGTGGCGCTGCAGTCGGTGCCTACGTCGTTCCGGCACTGGGCGCGGGAGCTGGCGGCGCAGGACCGGACCGCTGAGCTGCCCGAGTGGGTGGCGATGCTGCGCGAACCCGATCCCGCGCTCACCGACCGGCCCGTCGACCGGACCCGGGACACCACGGGGAGCACTCGACGGCTGTCGGTGACCGTGCCGATGGACACGACAGAGGCTCTGCTGACCGCGGTTCCCGCCGCCTTCCACGCCGGCATCGACGACGTGCTGCTCGCCGGGCTGGCCGCCGCGGTCGCCGACTGGCGACGCGATCGCGGCCTCGTGGATGCCACCGGCGTGGTGGTCGACCTGGAAGGCCACGGTCGCGTCCCGCTCGGCGACGACGAGGACCTGTCGCGCACCGTCGGATGGTTCACCGACAGCCACCCGGTGCGCCTCGACGTGGGAAGGCTCCGTCTCGCCGAGGTCCGCGACGGCGGCCCGGCCGCGGGACGACTGGTGAAGCGGGTCAAGGAGCAGCTGCGCGCCGTACCCTCCGACGGCCTCGGCTATGGCCTGCTGCGGTACCTGAACCCGGACGCTGGGCCGCGGCTGGCCGAGCTGGCGCGGGCGCAGATCGGGTTCAACTACCTCGGCCGGTTCCCGGGCGGTGCCGGCGACACGGCCGGCCCGCGGGAGGAACGGCCCTGGCAGATCGCGGCTCAGGGAGCCGGCGGCACCGACGCGCGGGTGCCGGTCCTGCACGCCCTGGAGATCACCGGCATGGTGCACGACCTGAACGAGGGACCGCAGCTCACCCTCGTGCTCAGTTGGCCCCCGGAGCTGCTCGGCGAGCCGGCCGCCCAGGCGCTGCTCGACGGCTGGGTCGCGATGCTGACCGGCCTGGCCGCGCACGGGTCCGGGGCCGGAAGCGGCCATACACCGTCCGACTTCCCGCTGGTCGATGTGAGCCAGGGCGAGCTCGACGAGTTCGAGGCGGTCGTGAAGCAGATCGAAGAAGGAGCCTGAGATGAGCGAGTCCGCGCTGGCCGGGGTCTGGCCGCTGTCGCCTCTGCAGGAGGGCATCCTGTTCCACTCGCTCTACGACGAGCAGGGCATGGACGTCTACATCGAGCAGATGGTCTTCGGGCTCGACGGCGACCTCGACGCGGCCCTGCTGCGCGCCTCCTGGCAGGCCGTGCTCGACCGGCACGAGAGCCTGCGGGCGTGCTTCCCGCGCCGTGGCTCGGGCGCACCCGTCCAGCTCATCATGCGCCGGGTCACCCTGCCCTGGCGCGAGGAGGACCTCAGCGGCCTCGGTGCGGCGGACGCCGAGGCCGAGGCGGAACGGATCGCCGCGCAGGAGCAGGCGGCCCGCTTCGACCTGGCCGTGCCGCCGCTGCTGAGGGTGCTGGTGGTCAAGTTCGCGCCCGGCCGGTACCGGATGGTGCTGACCCTGCACCACATTCTGCTCGACGGCTGGTCCCTGCAGATCCTCGTTCAGGAGGTCGGCGCCACCTATGCCGCCGGCGGCAGCACTGCCGGGCTGCCGCCGGTCACCCCGTACCGGGACTATCTCGCCTGGCTGTCCCGGCAGGACATCGATGCGGCCCGCGAGGCCTGGCGCGAGGCCCTCGCGGGCACGGAAGAGCCGACACTGCTGGCCCCCCGCGACCACGGCGCCACCCGTTCCCTGCCGGGCGTGGTCACCGTCGAGACCGCCGAGCTGGACGCGCCGCTGCGCGAGCTCGCCCGAGCGACCGGCGTCACCGTCAACACCATCACCCAGGCGGCATGGGCGGTCGTCGTCGGCCGGCTGACCGGCCGCCGGGACGTCGTGTTCGGAGCGTCGGTGGCCGGCCGCCCGGCCGAGCTGCCCGGCATGGAGTCCATGCTGGGCCTGTTCATCAACACCGTTCCGGTACGGGTCCGCTTCGAGCCCGGCCAGACCGTGGCCGAGCTGCTCACCCAGGTACAGAACCGGCAGACCTCGTTGCTGGACCACCAGTATCTGAGCCTCACGGAGATCGAACGGGCGGGCGGCCGGGGTGCGGTCTTCGACACCATCATGGCGTTCGAGAACTTCGGCTCCGGCGCCGAGTCGTCCCCGCCGCCCGACGGCCGCCCACCCGCTGAAGGTGAACGTCCGGACGCCGAAGGTCCTGAGAAGGCGGTGCGGTTCACCCCGGCCGATATCAAGGAAGCCACCAACTTCCCGCTCGCGTTGACGATCAGTCCGGTCGGCGGGATGCGGCTGCGCCTCGGCTACCGGCCCGACATCTACGACGAGGCCGCCGCCCGCAGCGTGCTCGACCTGCTGCTGCGGCTGCTCACCGAGTTCGCCGCCGACCCCGCCCGCCGCCTCGACACCATCGATACCCTGAGCGCGGACGAGCGCGCACGTGTCCTGCACGTCTGGAACGACACCGCCGTCGCCGTGCCGGACGTGACCGTACCCGAGCTTTTCGTGGCGCAGGCGGCCAGGACCCCGAACACGACGGCGGTGCGCTGCGGTGCCGAGAGCCTGACGTACGCCGAGCTGAATGCCCTGTCCGACGCCTGGGCAGCCCACCTGGCGGACCTCGGCGCCGGACCCGAAGCCCGGGTCGCCCTCTGCCTGCCGCGCGGCGTCGACGTCATCGTCGCCATGCTCGGCGTCTGGAAGGCCGGCGCGGCCTTCGTGCCGCTCGACCCCGTGTACCCGCGTTCCCGGCTCGACCTGATGGTGGCCGACAGCGCCGCGACGCTCGTCATCGGCACCGAGGACACCCTCGCCGAACTGGCTGTCGCCCCCGCCCGCGCTGTCCCCTGGACCCGTCCGGATCCCGCCGCCGCGCCGGCCCTGCGCCTCGACCCCGCCTCGTTGGCCTACGTCATCTACACATCAGGTTCGTCGGGCGTGCCGAAGGGTGTGGCCGTGGCACACCGCGGCGTCACGAACCTCGCCGCGGTGATGCGGCCGGTGCTCGGCGAGGGCGTCGTGGCGCTGCAGTTCGCCTCGTTCAGCTTCGACGCGTCCATTCTGGACATTGCCGTCACCCTCACCGCGGGCGGCACGCTCGCCATCGCCACGGACCAGGAACGTACGGACGCAAGCGCACTCACCGCGATGATCCGCGACGCCGAAGTCGAAGCGGCCAGCGTGGTCCCGTCGCTGCTGTCGGTTCTCGACCCGGCCGACGTCCCCGGCGTGCGCACCTGGGTGCTCGGCGCCGAGCGCCTGAACGCCGATCTGGCCGCCCGCTGGGCGCCACGGGCCGCGCTGTGGAACACCTATGGGCCCACCGAGGCCACGGTCATGACCACCGCCGTACGCCTGCCGGAGCTCATCGAGACCGCCCCGCCCATCGGCGCGCCCCTCGGCAACACCCGGGCGTACGTGCTCGACGAGTTCCTGAACCCGGTGGCCCCGGGCGTGACCGGCGAGCTGTACCTCGCGGGCCGGGGCCTGGCCCGCGGTTACCTGGGCCGGCCGGGGCTCACGGCGGCGTCGTTCGTCGCCGGCCCGGACGGCGAACGCTGGTACCGCTCGGGCGACCTTGCCCGCTGGGGCACCGACGGCCGCCTGTCCTTCGAAGGCCGCGCCGACCACCAGGTCAAGATTCGCGGTTTCCGAGTGGAGCCGGGCGAGGTCGAGGCGGTGCTGGCCGGGCATGCGCAGGTGGCGCAGGCGGCGGTGGTCGTGCGGGATGACCGTCTGGTGGCCTATGTGGTGTCCACGGTCGATGTCGAGGTGTTGCGGGCTCACGCGGCCCGGCTCCTGCCGGACTACATGGTGCCGTCGGCGTTCGTAGCGTTGGACGGGCTGCCGTTGACGGTCAACGGTAAGCTCGACCGGGCTGCCCTGCCGGCACCGGACGGGGTGCGTACCGGGCGGGCGCCGGCCACGCCCGTCGAGGAACAGCTTTGCGCGCTGTACGCGGAGATCCTCGGCGTCGATCGGGTGCCGGCCGACCGTTCCTTCTTCGTCCTGGGCGGTGACTCGCTGTCAGCCATGCGCCTGGTGTCGCGTATCCGCGCGGTCTTCGAGACGGACGTGAGCATTCGTGCCCTGTTCGCCGGGCCGAGCGTGGCCGAGGTGGCTCGCCTTGTCGAGGGCGAGGGCGGCGTGGTGCGCGAGGCGTTGACCCGTCGCGAGCGGCCCGAGGTGCTGCCGCTGTCGTACGCGCAGCAGCGGCTGTGGTTCCTCAACCGGCTCGAGGACAGCGACCGGGGTGCGAGTGCGGCGTACAACATGCCGTTGGCTCTGCGCCTGCGCGGTGACCTGGACGTTGCCGCGCTGGAGAAGGCGATCGGTGACGTCGCCGACCGGCACGAGAGCCTCCGGACCGTCTTCGTGGAGTCGGAGGGCGGCGCGCGTCAGGAAATCCTCGAAGGCGACGCCGGCCGGCCACCCTTGGTGATCTGCGACGCCACCGAGGACGCGCTGCGGAACATGGTGGCCCGGCACTCCACCCGGGGTTTCGACCTCAGCGTCGACCTTCCCTGGCGGGCCTGGCTGCTGCGGCTCGACCCGCAGGACGCCGTGCTGCTCATCGTCGCCCATCACATCGCGGTCGACGGCTGGTCCATGGGTGTTCTCTCCCGGGATCTGCGCACCGCGTACACCGCGCGGCGACGCGGCGACGCACCCGCCTGGGTCCCGCTGCCGGTGCAGTACGCCGACTACGCGCTCTGGCAACGCGAGGTCCTCGGCGACCCCGACGACGAGGACAGCGTCGTGAGCGGTCAGCTTGCCCACTGGCGCAAAGCCCTCGCCGAGGCGCCCGCGGAGCTCCGCCTTCCGCTCGACCACCCCCGCCCGGCGACGCCGTCCTTCCGCGGCGCCATGGTCACCTTCGAGGTGGATGCGAAGACCCATGCCGGCCTGCTGCGGCTGGCCCAGCAGGGCCGGGCGACCATGTTCATGGTCGTGCACGCGGCCCTGTCCGTGCTCCTGTGCCGGGTCGGCGCCGGGACCGACATCCCATTGGGTACGGCGATCGCCGGGCGCGGTGACGCGGCGTTGGACGAGCTCGTCGGGTTCTTCATCAACACTCTCGTGCTGCGCGCCGACCTGTCGGCCGACCCCAGTTTCGCCGCGCTGCTGCGGCAGGTCCGGGAGGCGGACCTCGCCGCGTACGCCAACCAGGACGTACCCTTCGAACGCCTGGTGGACGTCCTCGCGCCCGCCCGGTCGCTGAGCCGCAACCCGTTGTTCCAGGTGATGTTCTCCGTGCAGAACGTGCCCGGTGACGGCGATGGCTGGGAGCTGCCGGGACTGTCGGTCACCCCGTTCGACGACGGCGCGGAATCCCCGGCGCGCTTCGACCTCTCCGTCGACCTGGCCGAGCGTCGCGATCCGCAGGGTCGTCCGGCCGGCCTGGTCGGCGGGATGCTGTACGCCACCGACCTCTTCGACGAGCCTACGGCGCAGGCCCTCGTCGGCCGTCTGGTCCGCGTGTTCGAGCAGATCGCCGTCGACCCGGCCATCCGCATCGGCGACATCGACGTGATGGCCCCCGCCGAGCGCAGCCGGGTGACCCGGGTCTGGAACGACACCGCTGTTGCTGTTCCCGCTGTGACGGTGCCGGAGTTGTTCGCCGCTCAGGTGGCTCGGACTCCTGACGCGGTGGCGGTCCGGTGCGGGGCTGAGGTGTTGACGTATGCGCAGTTGGCTGCACGGTCGGATGCGTGGGCGGCGCATCTCGTAGGCCAGGGTGCC
>NZ_JBFAPM010000052.1:0-8912 GCF_040676695.1 Actinoplanes sp. NPDC049548 | reverse complement strand
CAGGAGGACTGAATCATGCCCGTGACCGACGTCCAGCAGGACCTCGACAACCTCACCCTGACCATCACGGCGGACTTCGCCGCTCCGGTCGAGCGGATCTGGCAGGTCTACGCCGACCCCCGCCAGTTGGAAAAGATCTGGGGACCGCCGACCTACCCGGCGACCGTGGTCGACCACGACCTGCGGCCCGGCGGTCGGGTGACCTACTACATGACCAGCCCCGAGGGCGAGAAGTTCGCCGGGTACTGGCTGGTCACCGCCGTCGACCAGCCCAGAAGCTTCTCCTTCGACGACGGCTTCGCCGACCTGGACTTCAACCCGAATCCGAACATGCCGGTCTCGACCAACGCCTACACCTTCACCGGGCACGCCGGCGGCACCCGCGCTACCTACGTGAGCAGGTACCAGTCGGTCGAGGCGCTGCAGAAGGTACTCGACATGGGCGTGGTGGAGGGCGCCACCTCGGCGATCAACCAGATCGATGACCTGGTCGCCTCCTGATCCGTGGCCGGCCGGGGGCGCCGGCCCCCGGTCGTCCGACACTGATCGACGCGGGTCTTTCAGCTGCGCCGACTTTGCGGATCATCCCTACACTGGGCCGCGTGCGTACCGTGATCGTCCAGCGACCGGACGGTGGAACCTGGCGAGTCCGCGTCGTGTGGGAACCGCGCTGGCGGGCGCTCGCCCGGCGCTTCGGCGGCTGGCGCCGGCGCCGCACCGACGGCGGCGTGGGTGACCTCGGCGTCGATCTGCCGAGCGGCAGTGGTGGCCACCATGGTGGCGGTGGCGGTGGCGGTGGCTGGGGCGACCTCGGCGACGACATCGTCGTGGGCATCGCCGTCATCGTCGGGATGATCGTGGTCGGCGTGTTGTTCTGGTGGCTGTTGCTGCCCCTCCTGCTGCTGGTGCTCGATGTTGTCGCGGTCGTGGTGCTGGTTGTCGTCGGCGTTGCCGGACGCGTGCTGTTCCGCCGGCCGTGGACGGTACAGGCGCGCGGTCCGGCGGGTGCCGAGGCGGCTGCCGCGGTGGTCGGCTGGCGCGCCGCTCTGCGTACCCGGGATGAGATCGCGGAAAAGATCCGGCTGGGTTTTCGGCCGGAGGAGGCGGTCCGCGCGTCCGTGGCGGTATCTCGGGTGGGTAGCGGCTGACGGGGCTTTTTCTGCGAGGCCGGGCGGCACGGCGGTGGTCGTCCGGTCGGCCCGGCGTCACGACATGGCCGGCGCCTCGCCGCGCGTCTGACGGCCGGGTGACAGGGGACCTGCGTGCTCGCCGCCCACCGTTGCACGTTGTCGTGTCGGGTCAGGCCGTCCAACGGTGCCTGGTCGGTGTGGTCGGTGGGTTGCCGGTTCCATACTTGCCGTCCGGTGTAGCGAGGGTTGGCCAGGATCGCGGCGACGGTGGTCAGGGTCCAGCCAGGCGGGCGGTGATGCGGGTTGCGGTGCGGGTCGACTTGCGAGGGGCAGGGCGTGCCGGTGTCGTTCAGCTCGCGGGCGATGCCGGCGATGCTGCGTCCGGTGAGTCTTTGCGCGAAGATCCATCGGACTTGCGGGGCGGTCGCCGGGTCCGGTTCCAGGCGGTGCAGGCGTCGCCCCCAAGCGGCGTCAGCGCGGTTGGGGTGTGGCCCGGCGTCGACGAGCTGATAGCCGTAGGGTGGTCTGCCGCCGAGGTGCCTGCCTTGCAGTTCGGTCTGGGCGCGCATCGCCGCGAGAACGCGATACCGAGCCCGTGACACCTCGCGTTGCGAGCGGACACCGAGCAGATCAAGCAGGGCGCGTTGACGAGGGGATGTCGAAGTCGACAGCGCCGTAGGTTTCCGGTAGCCACAGGGCGACGCCGTGCCGGCGCAGGATCGGGATCAGCTGGTCGAGTTGCTGGCCTCGGAAGGCGCGCTCGTACTCGCCGACCACGATGGCATCGAAGCTCCGTCGCGATGAATCAAGGTCGGTCAGGAGCCGAGCAGCGTGCGGGCGATCCGGCCAGGGGACGCGGCGTGAGACGCCGACGTCGAAGTACTCCGCCACCAGCGCGCCGTGGCCGGCGACAAGTTCCTGTGCGGCGCATAGCTGCCAATGACGCGACGAGCTGCGGTCCTGATGATCAACGGTGGAGATCCGGCCGTAGAACGCGAACCGCAGACCATCTACCTGCGCCGTGAAGCGTTGCGGGCGCAGTCTGCGCTCGCGTACGGCCCACGCGGTCAACGCGCTCGAATTCGCGTCGTCGGCTCTGGTACTCATCGCAACTCCGCCATTAAGAACTCCTAACTCAACCGGGTGCATCGGCATGACTTCATCTTTGGGTCCGCCGTTGTCGCTGACATGAGGAAGCGCGACCCCCAGCCGTGGCTGGTCGATGACGACCTCTGGGCCCGGATCGAGCCGCTCATCCCGAAGCAGCCGGCTCGTTCGGGTCCTGGTCGCCGGCCGGTCGATGACCGCAAAGTCTTGTGCGGCATCTTGTTCGTGTTGTTCACCGGCATCCGCTGGGAATGGCTACCCAACGAACTCGGCTTCGGCTGCGGGATGACCTGCTGGCGCCGGCTGCGGGACTGGAACAACGCCGGCGTCTGGCAACGCCTGCACGAGGTCCTGCTCGCCGAGCTTCGTGCCGCGGGCAAGCTGGACCTGTCCCGGGCGGTGGTCGACTCCAGCCATGTGCGGGCGCTCAAGGGCGGCCCAAACCGGCCGGAGCCCGGTAGACCGAGGCCAGCGGTGTCCCGTTGGCGGTGCTGCTGACCGGCGGCAACCGCAACGACGTCACCCACCTGATTCCCTTGCTGCGAGCGATACCGCCGATCCGCGGCAAACGCGGACGGCCCCGTAGCCGGGCACCGAAGGTCTACGCCGACCGCGGCTACGACCACGACAAGTACCGCGCCCTGGTCCGCGAGCTGGGCATCACACCGGTCATCGCGCGCCGCGGCAGCGAGCACGGCTCCGGACTGGGCAAACTGCGCTGGGTCATAGAGCAGAGCTTTGCGCTGCTGCACTGGTTCCGCCGCCTGCGCATCCGTTGGGAGATCCGCGACGACATCCATGAAGCCCTGCTCAAAATCGGCTGCGCACTGATCTGCTGGCGGCGCCTCAACCACTCAAAGAGTTAGGAGTTCTAAGTCGACCGAGCGCGAGAGCTACTCCGTCTCACCCGTTGGAGTCGCTCTCTGGCTGCGCGCGCCGCGAGCCGCCGAGAAGACGATCGAGGACGCCGTAGCGCAACGGGCATCGGCGAGCCGAGGCATCCAGAACCGGCGGACGCCATGGTCCGTTGCACCCTCGTCGATCATGACGACGCCTACGGCTTTGGCGATACTCAAACGCCTCGGGCGTCTCCTCATACCGCGACAGGTCGCCGGTCAGCTCCTTCAGGCGTTCCTTGGCTTCGGCCTGGGTCGTATAGAGAACTCCCGTCTTTGATTGACCTCGTTGACGACCTGCCGGTCGGCCAACCGAGAGTGCATATGAAGCTCGAGGCCAACCGCATCGTCGGAGAGGAAGAGCGCGTGCACATGAAAGATGAACGGCACCGAGGCGTACCCGAGTTCGCGAGCGCGGTATAGCTCCAACTGGTAGAGCGCCGCTCTTGCACGGCGAGGGTTGTCTGTTCGAGTCGTTCGGTGCCGCCGGCCTCGAGGGTCAGTGCCAGTAGCGTTCGTCGACCTGTCGGGCCAGAAGCACCGGGCTGTCCATCCGGGCGGAAAGATTCACCGCGTCGTGTAACCCGGCTTCGATGCCGGGGGCGGCGTCGAGGTTACGGAACTTCTGTTCGGCGGTCTGCGGCAGGATCAGACGCCACGCTTGATTGGCGGGGGAGGGGTAAGCCGCGGGCCATATCCGCATTACCACGCCGCCGGCAGCCACTACGGCACGCTTCTCCAGGGTGTACAGGTTCGTGTAACCCATCGGGACGGCAATGTCGCCGTCCTTGCGCACCTCGACACCGAGCACCGTGCGGGTGAAGCCGTGGTTCGTGGCGTAGATCAACGACGTCTCGTCATGGGTCACGTCGAATGCGGGAAGGCCGTCCGCGAACGGGCCGTACGCGTTCGTTTGTAGAGACGGAGGAGTGAACGATGTGGCGTCGGGGGACGTCCACGCCGTGCTGTCGGTGATATCGCCAATGTCGAACGTCACCGACTCATGATCGCATTGGCGTCGCATAGCCGTTCCCCGGCCACCGCCTCCGGGCCCCGCAGCTGTTCAGCGAGGGTCTCAGAGCTCATCGTGGTGATGTCGCAGACCAGGGCATGCCCGTATTGGCTCTTGGCTTGCTCGACGGCGAGATCTTCCAGACGTACCGCACGAGCCCCTGCCCCTGGATCGGCAGAGCAATCTTCGCTGGCGCTTATACGGTGAGCGCCAACACTCTCGTAGCAATGACCGTGGGCGTACCCGCCGTTTCGGGCCTCGGATACTCAAACTCGTAGATTCGTGTGGTCGCTGACCAGCGATTTGTGGTTGGTGGCCTCGATCGTTTATGACCCGGGCCGAACACACCCGGGAGCAGTTGCAGTCGCGGCTCGAACCATCTCAGATGTCACCTACCGGTGCAGCAGATCCGCCGGTAGTTGATCAGGGTGCCCGGTTTCGGCAGGTCCCCGCTACATACCAGGACCGGTGAGGTATGGGACCGGAGTGGAGGTGAGCCATTCCCCTTCGTCTTGGATGATGGGACATCCCTCGGCGTCACCGGCGGTCCTATCTTCTCTCGGGGAAGGGTTGGACCGCCGGCCGGCAGGCTGCTTGAGCCTCCTTACGCGGTTCGCCCCGCTGAAGTAGGCCGGGCTTGTATAGACCACCCGACGATCGCCGTCGACCCGGGCGAACTCGACCTGCGCCCGGAAGTAGCCCGACGGATTGACCGGCCAACTTCAACGCCGGAAACGCGTCCGGGCTGGCACCGATGGTGACCTGGCCGGCGGTCTTGTCGGCGGCCGACAGGCGGTACGTCTTCTCGGTCCGGCACTACGCCCGGCGCGGAGCGCACCATGGCGATGGCACCCGCGTCAAGGGGTGTTCACGTCAGTCGAGACATCGACGCCGCCATGGAGCAACGGATTCACCATCGTCGTCGGGCCGGACGGGTACCCGGACGGCGGCGCCCGGGCAGCGGTCTTTAGTGATGTCTTAAACCTTCCTGATGCTTACTGCGATCGGCGTCGTGGACGCAGAAGATCAGTTCCGGTCTCACCCAAGGAGTCATCACATGCCGTTTGGCGACCCTGCCGCCTCGCCCCTGTCCCGGCCGCGCCGCCCCAGCGGGCGTCGTCTGTTCTCCGGCCTGGCGGTGCTGATCAGTGTGGCCGCTGCCTTGGCGGGCGTGGCCAGTGCGTCCGCTGACGTCCGCCCGTTCGGCCGGGGAGCGCATCATCCTGCCCTGCCTACCGCGCCGGCGATCTCGGGCGAGGCCACCGCTGACTCCATGGCGAGCAGCCCCGCCGCCGCGGCCAGCTCCGCACCGGCGCCGTCGAGCCCTGCCGCCCCACGGCACTCGCCACCCGCCACCACAGCGGCAGCCACCGGCACCACCGCCGATGCTTCCGGCAACCACACAGTGACGTTCGTCAACCGAACCGGCGAGCAGATCTGGATCGGCAACGCGGTCAACCCCGACGGGTCGACCCCGATAACCGGCCTGCCCGTCCTGAAGCCGGGCGCCCGCGGCGCCATCACGATCCCGGAAGACGGCGGCGCCACGCAGTGGAGCGGCCGGTTCTTCGCCCGCCAGGGCTGCACCGGCACGCCGGGAACGACCTTCCACTGCGCAATCGGCGACTGTGGCAGGTTCGCCGACCGCTGCGAGATCCAGTACGGGCAGCCGGCCAGCTTCGCCGAGTTCGGCTTCTATCCGGGCGACTCCACATACGGCAAGAACTGGTACAACGTCAGCTACGTCAACGCGCTCAACTTCCCGATCACCATCGAGCCGGTGAACGCGGTGAAGTCGCCGTACGGTGGCGTCAACGAGTGCAGCCAGGCGGGCTGCCCCACGAAGCTGCTCGCTGCGTGTCCTGACGCGGACCTGAAGTCCGGCGGCCGGTTGTGCCTGAACTCCGATCCGGACTCGGCGGACACCGACTACACGCGCAAGCTCAAGGCCGCCTGCCCGCGCGTCTACACCTGGTCCAAGGACGGAGAGGCCGACAACACCTCGCCCGCCTACAACTGCACGACCTGCACCGGATTCACCGTCACCTTCCTCAGCAACTGACCCGGACCCCACAGCTCATTCAGGAGAATGCAGGCCTCCCTGAGCCGGCGGCCGGGCGACGTACTTCTTGCTGGCGCACCCTGCGCCATGGCCTGGTGAGCGACTGCGGCCCCCGACAGGTGGGACCCGGACGACCTGGCCGGCTACCTGCGCACCCACAACCTCACAATGCTGCCGGAACCGGGTCTGGTTGACGAGGGTGACCGTAGGCTCGGCCGCGGCGTGGGCGACCGAGACCCCCGAGGGCGGCCGACACGCTGATCAACGCCCCGGCAACGGCGACGAGCTCGTGCGGATTCCGTGGGTCACGGACGGGTACGTCTGTGCGCCGGGCTTCAGGGCGAGCTGAAGACCAGGCCGCCCGGGTACAGCACGGCGACCTCGCCGAGGGCGGCGTCGACCTCCGGGACCAGCCCGAAGAGCACGCCGCGCTCGATGACGAGCTGGGCGCGTACCAGGCGGCGTACCTGCTCGCCGACGAGGGATCTTGGAGCCGGTGCGGCCGCCGGAGGCGGCCAAGCCGAGTTCTTTCATGAACCCGCTCTGGCTCGGGCCGAGCTCCATCATCGGGGTCTTGTGCCGGACCGCGTAGCCGCCGAGCAACGCCAGCAGTAGCCCTCCTTCGGCCCGTACGGTAGGCCGACGTTGCTGCCGTCCTTGGGGTTGATGCCGGCGGTCCAGGTGGCGGTCCACCCGTTGCGTGAGCGGCTGAGCACTCGATATTCCTCGGCGGGCCCGGCCGGGGAGAGGGACATATCGCGGTGTTGTCCATCGGTGACGACTGGGCCGAGGCAAACCACGACGTCGAACTTCAGAGCGAGGACGGCCGACGGTTGACCCGTCGGCGGCTGCCTGACGACGCCCGCGCTGGCGGCCGGCGGGTTGCTCGCACACCGCCTGGCCGTCGTAGCGCGACGGGAGTTCGTGGTCGACTTGGCTATCCGACGGGATCTTCAGTAGGCCGGGTGACCGTCAGGGCCGCCGACGTGGCCCGGTTGCCCGACCGGTCAATGGCGATGATCCGTACCTTGGCCCCGAGGTTGGTCGCGCCGACGGAGTACGAGCGGGAGGTGGAAGGCAGCCGGGCAACCACTCGGTCGTTGCTCTCCACCAGGTAAGCGGCGATCCCGCGAGCGTCCGTGGCGGCTGTCCACGTGATCGGCAGGCTGCCCTCAGATGTCTCAGCCGGGGCCGAGACGTGCGGCGTGGTCGGCGGTGTGGTGTCCGACTTGACCGGCAGGAACCGAAGCGTCGCCGAGCGGGGACCGACCGCCGTCACGATGACCCGCAGCCCCTTGGAGCCGGGAATGGTCCAGCGGTCGCCGAGGGCGAGGATGCTGTCGGAGTCGTCGCCCATCCGGTCGCGGTGGTCGGGCATGCCCAGCAGGCCCTGACCGTGGGCGGTGGCCAGTCGTACGTTGACGCCGGGTTCGTCGCCGGCGATCCACATAACGGTGCTCTTGGTGTGCATGTCGAAGAACAGGTCGCCGTAGCTGGTGCGCACCAGCGCCGTGCGCGTACCGGTGGTCCCCGAGACGACCAGCCGGATGTCGGTGGTGCGGGACGCGGAAATCACCCGGGTACGGGTCTTGCCGGCGAGCAGCGCTTGGGCGACGCCGCTGACGTGGCAGTCCGCCAGTTGGCAGACGTTGCCCTGGCTGTCCCAGGGGTCGCTGTACTCGTACTCGCTGCACCTGGCCGACAGTGGCGTCGAGGCGCCGGACGAGGTGCGACATCCCACCGCGTTGGCGTGATACAGGCCAAGGTTGTGACCCAGTTCGTGAGCCACCACGGAGGCGTCGGGGTAATCGGCCGCATGCACCCAGGCATAGCCGCGTCCGGGAGCCTGGTCAGCCCAGCCGTAGTTGCCGCCGCAGCCGAAGCCCCACCCGAGTACGTGATGGCGGGCGCGCATCGACTGGGTCTTGGCCACCGTGCGCAGGTAGCCGAAGTCGGAGGTGCAGGCCCGGTCGCGGGGCACCTTGCGGGCGCCGCGCAGCGTGAAGCGGAAGGTGACGCCCGGCAGCTCGCGGGTGTAGTAGGCGCGGACCTGCGCGAGCGCGGACTTCAGGGCAGCGCTAGAGGGGGCGGCTGCGGCGTAGAGCGGGTACACCTGCACGGTGTGCGTTCCCGTCACGGCCTTGTATCCGATGCCTGGTTTGATGCCTTTGAGAGCCTTGAACACCACCTTGCCGCCCGCGACCCCGTCGGCCAGGTGGACGTCACGCCGCCCCGGTGCCGGGCCGATCAACGCACGCGGCGTGGTCGCCGCCGCTGCCTGCACAGCCGTACCGGGGTGGTCTGCCTGAGCAGGAACGCTCGGGACCGCCGAGGAGGACAAGCCGGCCACGAGCGCGAAGGCGAGCGCAGCCCCACGGCGGAACGTATGGCTGGTTCCCATCGGTCGTCTCCTGGTGTGTCGTGGCACTCATGGCAGGCGGCGGTGCTTTCGAGCCGGCCAGAGCCGATGCGGGCGGGTCGGGCTGTGCCCCCGACGATCGGCTTCGAAGCCGCGGGGTTGAGTTGTCCGGGCCCGTCCGCGTGTCAGTCGGGGCCGGCGGTATCCATCCGCTGGACCTCAGCCCGGCGAGTTCGGCACGGAACTGCGTTCTAGGCAGTGTCGCCAAAGGGTCATAGCCATTGCAGCAACGCGGCGATGGTGACGGTGGCCTGGAACGACGTGCTGGTCTTGTCGTATCGGGTGG
>NZ_JBFAPM010000051.1:0-9551 GCF_040676695.1 Actinoplanes sp. NPDC049548 | reverse complement strand
GCCCGATTGACCCCTATCGAGTACGAGACCATCATGACCCCACCGGCCAGTCAGGCCGCGTGACTTGACCTGTCACCTGTCGGTGCAGCAGACCCCCGCTTAACTGAACGGCGTTGGTACTAGTACGCGGCGTCACGGCCGCCAGGGACGGCGGACCTTTTCACCGTTGGACTGCCGACGATGGCAAGCTAGGTCGGTTGATGGAGCGGTCGGGACGCGAGAAACGGCGGCCACGTCGGCTGCGAGCCGAGTATGACCGCCGTCTCCTACGTGGCGCCCAGCCGGGTGGGACGTTGTAGTACATCTCGAACCGCGCGGCGGGATGCGCCGTCTTCCCCGCATGGCGCGAATCGCAGCGCCGAGCAGCCAATGGGAACTCACGGGCCGGCGTCCACGCTTCCAGTTCGCCGGTGTGGGCGCTCGCCGGATAGCAGCTTGGCCGAGGCGATCGCCTCGGCCAAGCATCATGTCTCAAATTCTAGCCGTATTCTTTACCGTTTCCCCGGCTTGGCGAGTTCCTTCACCCTCATCTCCAACTCGGCGTCCTGATTGATGTTATGGGCGTCGAATGCGGCGTCCTGCATTCGTTTTGGGAAGAGCTTCTGAACGCGTTCCTTGTAGAACGCCGCGCCTGGAACCTCAACCTGAGCGGGGGTGCCTAGACGCACGACGGCCGGTTGTTGCGATTCGGTACGCACCGCCGTGTCGAGGGTTGCGCAGAGTGTCTGGACGTACGCGGTGGTGACTGTGTCCGCCGTTCTGGCGTCCGCAGGTTCCGTGCCGAGAATCTTGATCGCGCAGGCTAGGCGTTCGCCTGAGTCGGTGTCTGCCAGTTTCGACTCTACGATCGGAAGTACCGTAGCGGTCAACTTGGCTTGTTCTGTGGCCGGTAGCTGAAGCTTGTAATTCTGAGTGGATGTCAGCCACCACCACAGGAAGACAGCGACGGCGGCCAGAGCGAACGTCCCGGCCAGGACCAGCCGAAGCGTACGTGACTTATCGGTCGTGGACACTCGTTCCCCTGCTTCTTTGACGCGAATGATCACGTGCGGTATGCGTAGTAGACGGTGGACGGGTGAACCGTCCACATCTCCCTGATAATCCTGCTCAGGGGTTTGTCGAGCTCATCATTAGAGTGGTAGCTGAGATAGACTTCCCCCTTACTCACTTTCGTCACAATCATCGTGTGGTCTTTGGTCCCGTTAGCGTCCCAGTCGGCCTGCAGAACATCGCCGGGCAGCATCTTCCAGACGTTGTCCAGGTGAGTGGTTCGCTTCTTGGCGAAGCGCGACCAATTGTCCGCCCCGGCCCAGGTGTAGGTCTGGTGATCGGAGTTGTACCACCAGTTGTCGGAGCTCCAATACCAGCCGTAGTCGTCCTTCCACCCGCCGGCACGCAGAGCCTGCGACACGAAGTTCGTGCAATCCTCTTCTTTGAAGGCCCGATACGAAGGGTTGTACTTCTTGGCGTATTTCCTCGCGTAATTCACCATGCACGAGTAGCAGAGCCCCGTAGGGATGCTCTGAATCGAATACGCAGCACTGGCACCGGTGTCGCCCAGCCCGGCCGACGGGTCGTCGACCTTTGCTGCCGTCCCCATCGGGTCATTGCCGACTGTAGAGGCGGCGATATCGGGCGGCAGCACCTCCTCGCTGCTCGCTTCCACAGTCGGCGCACCGCCGTAAAGGGCCTGGTCGGTAGTGGCTGTTGTGTCGTACTGGACCTGCGGTTGCACCGTGGCGTCGAACTGGCTGATCGGTTCGGTCATCGGAGGCAAGCCGCCTGCTTTGGTCAGTGCCTCGTCCGTCAGCTTCCACGAGGAGCCGTTCGCGGCGAAGACGAAGACGCGGTCGGCGTTGTACTCGTTGGCCGGCTCGGTGCTTCCCGTGGGCGGTGTCAGGACGCTCGACTCCGTCGTCCAGAGAAGTGCCTGGTTACCCATGGTTTGCACCATACTGTCCTGCACGGTTACCGCGGCGGTCGTGTACGAGAGGTTGTCGCCGGCAAGTTCGTTGCGTGCCTTCTGCAAGTCAATGGTCGCCGCCGCCTCCTGGGTTGTCATGCCGGTCCAGAGCGGAATCGTGCCGACCGGCTGTCCGCCGGTGAGAACCGCGGCCCGGTTCTTCAATAACGTCAGAGCCATTGGCTGCAATGCGGCCAGTGCGGAGGTCTCCGCGGCGGTCATGGTGCGCTCCGGCCGCGTGCGGAAGTCTTCAGCGCCACGTCCCGCGCCGAACTGGTAAAAGGTGATCGCGGAGGGAACGCCCGAGTCGTTGATTGAACGGACATAGAGGCGTTGGATTCCCACTGCGCCCGGCGCGATCGTGATCGTGGCTGAGCCGTCGGAGGCAGCGGTTACCTGCGTCGTTGGCGGATTGGTGTTCAACCCGTACACGTACGTCGCAGCCGTTTGCCCGGCAGCGGGGGTCAGCCTGAATGTGCCGGCAGCGGCGGCACCTCCGGCCCACGTGTCGCTCGGGTAGCTCGTCGACGTGACAGCCGGCGCGGCCGGCTCGACGGTGAACTCGCACCATGGCGACCATTCGGTGGAGGAGGAACCGTCATAGGCCTTGACATGCCACTTATACGAGGCGCCGGCGGCGAGTTTGCCCGCCGGGATGGCTACCGCCCCACTCGCGCCAGCGGGGACCGCACCCTGGGACCCTGATCCGATAGCTGCTGACCCGGTGAGCGGCCACCACTCAAACGTCGTCGTGGTCGGATCCTGATCCGCATCGGAGTAGGCCGCACGAAGCGTGGGGGTATTAGTGGCGAGTACGGGGCGACTGGTGCCGGTGACACACTTGCCGGTGGAGTCCGTCTGCTGAGTGAGCAGCTGCGGGAGGCTGTTGTAAATGACCGAGATCTTGGGGTTGTTCTCGAACCGCTTCCAATAGGTCACCTTGGTCTCGTCGGGCGAACGCAGCCCGATGGTGATGTTGCCGCCCCGGTCGGCGGCCTGCTGGGTGATCGGCGTGATGTCCATGCGGACTTCGCCGGCCGGGCAGGCCGAAGCGCCGCCCATGCCGCTCGTCGAGTAGCCCTTCGCCACCGTCTGGGTGTCCTGCTTGGTGCTCCAGATCGGCTGGTTGTTCCACGTAGTGGTACTGCCAGCGGCATACGTAGCGTAGGCATCGAGCGGGGTGGGGGTGCAGGAACCCGACCACTTCTCCTGAAGCCTGAGATCTGCCGATAGCACCTGCTTCCCGACGAAAGGCGCGGTCGCGGTGGAGAAGTTGAAGAAGGTTCGCCACTTGTTGACGCCGTTGTTACTGCCGACCAGGGCGTCGTCCGCGGTGTTGAAGTAGGTGCTGGTCGGGCTGCTCGCGGTGACCATCACGAAGCCGGTGCGGTACGTCGTGAAGCTCGGATCGACATACACCGGGAACTTCGTGTCGGGCGCGTCCAGCATCTCCTGGTCCGGGGTGATCGACATCATGTCGCCCCCGACGGTGACCGGCATCTGCGCCTTGTCGCTGTCCGACACGGTCTCCGTGGACGCTGCCGCCACGGGCGCATTCGTCGCCGCGGTGTCGGAGTCCCACATCACCGGGGTGCTCGCGGTCAACGCGAGGCGCCCGGTCTCGGCGTCGGCGACCTTGAGGTTGCCGGCCTTGCTGGCGGCGACGACCAGGCCGTCGGTCCCAATTTCGAAGTTCAACTTGTTCAGGGCCGGGTCTTTCGCGGCTTTACGCGTCTTGACCACGAACACCTGCGAGAAGCCATCGACGTCAGCGGTAAGTCGCAAGTCGATACCGGGTCGAACCTCATGGTAGGTCGCTGTGTTTCCGACGAGAGTCGGCGCGGGCAGTGCCCCCCACGGCGACGACAACGCCACCTCGCCGTCGGTATTCTCGACGCTCACCATGGGATCAGTCCCGCCGCCGGAAAACGCGACATCGGCTGCGGCGGCCTTGGGCGCGATGGAACCGTCGGCCTGAATCCGCAGCGTCGTGTCAACGGGGACCCAGTCGCCGTCTCGCTCTACCCGGACCGGACGGTACCGATGTTCGAACTCGACTCTGCCATCAGGCAACGCGGTGGCCTGGTCCGTTTCGGTAGTGGCGTCGGCAATCTCTACCTGGGTCTGACAACGGACGGCCATGGCTACGGCGTCCGCTTCACCGTCCGCCACCGTCAGGCATGGCTCCGGGATTGTCGGGGAGACGTCGGCTTGGGCCACCGCAGGGCTGACGAGGAAGAGGCCACTCGCCAGGACGGTGAGCGGTAGGGCCCAGGCCAGGCGAGTGCGTGCTAACTGACTTAGGCGATGGGAGAGCGGCGCCAAGTACTGGGGCGTTACCAAGTCATTCACCTTTCGCGGTCTTCGCAGAACATGCCGACGCCATCGGCGATCGGTGCGCGGACGGGAGTAGACCGGTTGCAGGGAGAGATCACTCACAGTCATGTCGGGGCGATGATGCCGGTGCGTAGTTGGGCGATACCGCAGAGTGGTGACATTGACTGCGTCGCTCAAGAGAGGCTCAAGGGCTCCAGGCGGCTGCTTCGTTGCGTCGGTCGCAGAGCTCTTAGCGATCCAGGCCACGTCCTACGCCGGGATCAGGCTAGCTGTCGACGGCGGCCGAAAGCCGGCCGCTGATCGATGAGCACGGCGGGTGCGGCGAACTGGCTCTGACGCGCATCGCTGCGGCGGCGACGCGGGCGCCCGGTGCGCAGCCGACGCGTCAATTGCCGGTTCAAGCCACCGCGGCCGCCGTGATACTGCGCCTGATAGATGGTCTCGTGGCAGACGTGCCAGTGCGGCTGGTTCGGGTGTCACCCGCAGATACGCCGCGAGCTGTTCCGGACTCCAGGCTGAGCAGGGACGCCGAGTCCCTGCCACCGTGGCCGTGCAGCACAGGAGTACAGCAACCGACCAGCCCCCAAGCCGCCGAGCCCGACCGGTCGACCACGCCTGACCTCGTACGCAGCCGCATCCGACCGTCTTGCGTGAACTCGAGATGGAAGAGGTCGTCCCATAGGCCGCCAGCGTCCGGCCGTGTCGTGTCGTGAGCGATGATTTCCGTAGAACCACTCCAGCGAACGATATTATCCCGAAATGCCTGTCTTACTCGTCGTCGGCGGGATACTTCTGTCGTACGTGGGGGCCGCGCTCGTACTCGGACCTCCTCTAGTTTTCGGCAATGAGGTTGCCGAGGCCTTCGGCGCCGCAGAAAGCTCAACCGCGAGCCAACTGTGCGGGCTTCTCTCTTTCATCTTGGTGTCCGGCGGGTTCGCAGGCTTGAAGTGGAAGGTGCCGCAGCGCGTGTGGGCGCGACGTGAACGGGCGTTGATGCCGACGATCTTGCGCAACGGAAGGCAGCTTCGTGAGCCGAGGACGCGCCTAGACAAATTTTGGAAATCGTCCGCAGAAGCGGCACGCGCCGGCGTGCTCTGGAGGCTCTGGCTCATCTACACCGTCACGGCATACATCGGCGGCTTTGTCATGGCCGACCACAACGGTGGCTGGTTGAGCTGAGGCGACTCGCGGGACGAATGAAAGGGTCTCCTTAAGCGCATTGGACTGCCTCCTGGTCCCAACCACGGCCAGCCGTACAGCAGGGAAGTACAGCAACCAACCAGACCTGAACAACCCGTGCCGTGCCACGCACGACCGGCTGACCTCCACGGACGCCGTACGAGACCAGCTGGCGTTGTGCTGGGGGTCAAGGGGTCGCACGTTCGGCCAGGGTCAGCAACGCGTCGAGCCAGGTCGAGGCGAGCTGTGACATCGGGCAGGTTCGACGACCAGTGTTCGCGAGCCGCCGCCAGGGCGACGCGAGCGGCGTCGTCCTCGCCCAGGAGCACGTACCCCAGGTGAGACTGCGGCGTAGCCGGCGGCCTGTGTGCACGCCTTCAGGGGCCGCGAGCTCGGCGAGGATGTCGATCGCGAATCTGCAGTGTTCCTTCGCCGGGTTGCTGCGGTGGTGCGGGCGGCCGTTGAGCAGGGGGATGCCGGACCGCTTCCTGCAGGCCGGTCTGAGGCGATGGTTGGTCGCCGCTGCCTGCCTCCGCCTTCCGCTTTGTGGTGGCGGACGTCAGGGAGCCCTCGGCGACCCCCGCCAGTCGTTCCGGGTAGACGCCGAGGCCCAGGGGTAGGCCGCTCGCGTGACGCGGCTTCCCGGCTGGCCGTTGGGGAGCGGCAGGCGGCGCTGGCGAAGCTTCGGTAGCGTGCCGGACGATGACCGGTTCAAGGAGTGGTCGCGGACGATGAGCGGGTTCGAGGTCCAGATCGATCAGCTGCGGACTGCGGCCGAGGCTGCGGGGTCTGCTGCGGACCAGGCCAGGGCGGTGGACCCGGGTGCCGGCTTGGACGCGATCGCGGCAGCCTTGCCCGGTGGGGTGGCGGCGTCGAGTGCGCCCACTTTGGCATCGACGTTCAATCAGCGCGCAAGGACATGGGCCGACGACATCGACCGGTGGGGTAGATCGGTGACGGCGGTCGCGCAGACCTACGCTGACAGCGATGACGCCGCGAGACGAGCCTTCGGCTGATGACTGTCAGCTACGACGACGTCCGGAAATGGAACGATAAGGCGCTCGAGGCGGCGGCCACCGGTCTGCGCAGCCGGCAGGAAAAACTCATCGGCTTGCAGGACGAGCTCGACGACGCCGGGAAACTGCCCGACTGGCACGGCACCGCGGGGGAGCAGGCACGCAGTTCGCTGGGACGTACCCGCAACAATGCCGAACTCCTGGTCGCGGAGCTGGCCGCGGTCGAACGGGCCCTGTACAACGCGGCGGACGACGTGCTGGCTTTGAAGAGCCGGATCGCCAACAACGACTCCCTCGCCGACACCTACCAGTTCCACATCGCCGCCGACGGCGCGATCGTGGACCACAAACCCGCCGACCCTGCGCCCAGGTCGCGGTTCGAGACCGAGGACCGCGCCGAGACCCAGCGGTACCGCGAAACCATCAAGACGCAGCTGGAGCAGGAAACCAGGGCGATCCTCACCACGGCGAACACCATCGACACCACGCTCGCCCGGACGATGCAACTCGCGCAGGACCGCCAGATCAGCGACCACGGCGCGACCACCCTGGCCGGCGCGGGCCAGGGCGGGGACATCGACGCACGAGTGGTCGACCTCGAGCAGGCGCTGCGCGACACCGGGCTGCTGACCGGGCCGCCCGCCTCGGGGCAGTACCGGCAGTGGCTCGAGAACGCCGTGCGCCGAGGCGTGCCGACCGAGACGATCCTGAGGATGGCGGCCGACCACCACATCACGCCGGAGGACTTTCAGATCCTCGACGCGATGGAAGAGATCCGCGAGGACGAGGACGGCGACGGGATTGCCAAGTCGTTTTTCCTGATGCCGATCGGCATGAGCGGGGACGACGCCGCCAAGGCCGTGCGGATGACCTACATCCTGAACGCGGGCACCGACTACGGCGCCCAAGGCCAGCCGACCGACTTCACGCCGGCCCCGTACGGCTCCGATGAACTGCAGCGCATCATCGACCGGCAGAAGAATAACTCCTTCAGCTACGACGACGATGTCGACTTCGTGCACGGTAACGGCGGGCGGCTGGTCACCACTCCGAACGGCATGATGATGGGCATGGGCGGCAACCTCATCCAGGACCAGTTCAGCCAGCGCGGCGGCACGACGTGGGGCGACACGTTCATGGTGAACATCGACGACCCTCAGGATGCGGCACAGCAACTGCGCGACATGGTGACCTCGGGCCACGCATGGTACGAAGGCGACGACGGCCCCTACCAGGGCAGTCTTGACACGGACCGGCTGCTGCACCACGAGGAGCGGCACTCCCAGCAATGGGCACGTGAAGGCTACACCGGCTTCCTCGCCTCGTACGCGTGGGAGAAGATCACCGGCGGCAACGAGACCGAGGAAGACGCAGGGCTTTCCGATGGCGGATATTAGATGGCTGCGCGTCGCCTGCGCTGCCCTGCTCGCAGCAGTGCTGACCACCGCGTGCGAGACCAAGGCCCAATTCGCGCCGTCGCTGCCACCGGCGGCCGGGTTCCGCGTCGACGACGGCGTCCTGAAGCTCTGGACCGGCACCCCGTGCTCCGGCGTCACCGGCCTGACATTGATCTTCGACACCGGCACCCAGAACAGCACCCAGCAGACGTGGACCGCGCCGCAGCCCGGAGTGCTGGTGGAACACATGGACCTGCTGACCAGTGTCGGGAAACCCGCTCTGGATACCAGCGGACCCCTCAAGGTGCAGAAACCACTGCCCGCGGGCTACGACTGGACCAAGGCAAGCTGGCTCAACTTCTCCGTCAACGGCCCGGAGGCGTTCGGTGCCAGGGTCGACATCGCCCAGGTCCTGCGCGAGTCAGCTGAGCACCCGTCCGGAAGCTACCTGTTCGGCCAGAGCGGCTGGATGGACGCGTCGGACGTGCAACGCGAAAACCGCAAATCGTTCCTGACAGTCTGCACTCCCGACCCGAACTGACGGCAGCACGACATGGGCACTCGCGACAGCCCTAGCCGCACGGGCGCCCGACGAGCAGTGCTGCGACACACCGTGCTCGGCGCGTTTGCCTGTATCGCCCCTGACGATCGTCCTACTCCTCGGCGAGGCGGTCTCCAGCGCCCTCGGGGTGGTCCACCGATCTGCACGGCTACGCAGGTTCGCCGGAACCCTGTTGGCGGCGGTCCTGTGACACCGATCGCGCTGGCCCTGTCCCGGCGGATGCGAGCACTTGTGCGAGAAGAGCAGTGGCGAATGTGGAGGATGCCAGCCTTTAGTCCGTGCCGAAGGCGCGCTGGAAGCCGGGACAATAAGCGTCGTTGCGGAGGTGGCATCTTCGCCCAGTTCGACAATTCTGGCGGCACTGTGTCGCGCATCTGCTGGAGCATCGCGCGGGCGTCGTCTTCGTGTTTGAAGTGTGGGCTGCCTCGGTGCCGTCGGCGCCGCCCTGGCGGCCGAGGACTTGCCAGCCGGTTTCGGTGCGGAGCAGGTAGACGTCGCGCCGGTTCACCCCGTAGCGGCGGTGTGACTGCGACAGTTAGTTGGCCAGTCGGTGTGTCGCTGACCTCGCCCCCGGGAGCGGATTACGACCGGAAGTTGGCTCCCGCTGCGACGGTTGGTTGGCCACTTCGGCTCGGCTCCCCAAATGTGGGGTTGCCGGTCAGAACCATGTCACGAGCCGCAAACGAAGAATTCATGACCGTTAGGTTGACGCTCGGACGCGTGAGTCAGGGCAGCGGGGCGGGGCCGGTCGCCGTGATGATGTCGGGCGACAGGGGGTAGCCGGCTGATAGCGACGACGGACCATGACCGGTGAGTGTTTGGGGTGGTGACTTCGCTTCGGCGTTGTGACGCTGCACCATGAACCGATGGCGGAAGGCAACCGGATGGGCAGGTGGGTGGCGGCGTTCTGCGCTGGCGTGGTGGTCGCCGGGCTGGGCGCTTTCCTGCTCTTGCAGAGAAGTCTCGATAAGGCGGACAAGTGGGCCAGCGTCTTCGGGCTGTAGTTGCGTCCAGCAGAGTGGTGTGCGGCAGGTCCGTAGCTGAGCTGGCCTGGGCGTAGACGTGAGGCGGCCACCGCGTGATTCTTCGATCTGAGT
>NZ_JBFAPM010000050.1:0-10414 GCF_040676695.1 Actinoplanes sp. NPDC049548 | reverse complement strand
GCCCCCTAAGGTTTTTTGTAAACGGCGCGTCTTGCACAAGAGCCGCCGTCACCCCGGCCCGCGGCGTCGGGGGTCTTTGCTGTTCGCCCCGCGCGGGGCGGTGGCCCCGCGGGACCACGGCCCGACGAGCACGACATACCACCGCAGGGCCGCAGGTCTTCGACCGACACGGAAGCGGGAACGTCCTACACCTGGTTGCCCCGGTTGCCCTTGAGCCGGGCTAATTCCACCCAGCGGCCGTCGTCGAAGACGTCCCAGCCGGCTCGGCCGGAGACCACCTCGCGGTCAGCTCCCTGCCCATCGCGATCAGTCACTCAGGCTTTGGACCACTTCTGGTTCGATCCGCCGGAGCAGTCCCACAGCTGGAGGGGGGAATTGTTAGCGGTAGCCACGCCCGTCACATCGACGCACTTGTTCGCGCCCACGTTCACCAAGTCGTTGGCGCCGGAGAGAACGAACTGCTGGGCGTTGGTGCCGTTGCAGTCGTAGAGCTGAACCGCTGTGCCGTTCGCGGTGCCGGCCCCGGCGGCGTCCATGCACTTGCCGAGCGCGCGGACCGTGCCATCACTGGCGAACTGCCACTGCTGCGCTCCGGTGCCGTTGCAGTCGTAGATCTGCAGGCGGGCGCCGTTCACGCTGTTCGCTGCCGGCACGTCGATGCAGCGGCCGCTGCCCTGCCCGCGCAGCGCGTTGGTGCTGCCGGTCGGCGGCGTGGTGCCGCAGCCGGTGGTGACGTCGATGGTGTCCTGGTGGCTGGCGCCGCTGCCGCGGATGGCGTCGGCCTGGCTGATCGCGTCGTTCGGTGCGATGATCTGGTCCTTCGCGTAGTAGGTCCAGTCGACCGCCTCGGTGTACGTGCTGGTGCCGCCCGTGTGGCCGTCGCCGTCGATGAACCAGAGGTTGTAGTTCAGGCTCATCGGCACTCGCGGGTAGACGGGGAAGGTGCCGGTCTGCTCGTCGACGGTGTGGTCACCCACGAGCACGCCGTCGATGTAGTACTTGACGTGGTTTCCGCCGACCTGGGTGACCACGTTGTGCCAGCCTGCCATGCTGCGGTTCTGCTGGGAGACCTTGTTGTGGGGCGCCCACGGGTTCTCCTGGAACCCGTTGTAGCTGGTTTGGTAGTTGGTGGGCCCGTTGCCACCCCAGCCGCCGTTGGGCAGGTACTCGGAGAAGTCGAGCTCGCTGTACAGCGGGTCGTAGTCGTAGCGCTGTTCCGGGCCGATGACGAAATACGTCTGGTTGACGTGGTCGCCGTCGGAGCCTGAGACCGGGGCGTCGGAGAACTTGATGCGGCTGGCGTACGTGCCGTTGAAGAACCGGCGCTGCACCTGCAAGAACTCGGCCTGCGAGGTGCCGCCGGCCGTGCCGTCGGTGAATCCTCTCAGCTGGGCAACCTTCTGGTTGTCGACGGTCGGGAAGCTGATGTTGTTGGGGGACCAGCCGGCACCAGGCATGCCCGGTCCGCCGCTGTTGCTCCGGGCAGACCAGCCGTTGCCGGTGAACGCCGGATCGCTGACGGAGCTGTAGCTGAAGTCGTCGTAGAAGACACCGCAGGCCGCCGTGGCCGCGTTGCTGTCGGTGGCGAACACGAGGTTGCCCGTGACAAGTGCGCCAACGGTCGTTGCGACCGCGGCGCCGAGGGCGACGCGGCGGAGCGAGGGGGATGCAGCCGTGCCGGCTCTCTTTCGTGGAGGGGACGCGGGGACGGAAGTCAAGTGGAAACAAACCAGTGGTAAATGTCAATGCCCACTTCAGCGATCAACGCTGAGCAGCTCAGAGCGCTGGATGACTTCTATTCGGGCTTACGTCCTTACCATTGGCTACTCAGTTCACCTCCACCGAGCGGAACACCACGTCGTAGTCGGCACGCGCCGGGATGGCCGCGCACTCGGTCCCAGGTTGCCCTGCGTGCCCAGAACGTCCGCCGGTGGCACGAACGCGGGCACCGATTCGGGCCACGAGTCTGCTGTCACACGACGTGACCCGGTCCGAGGGACGGCCGCGTCGGTATTGCGGCCTGGTTGTCGGTGCGGGTCCCGGCATCCGCCTTGGGCTGAAGTCCGCGCCCACCACGCTGGTACGCGACGGGGCTCTGAATGAGCACACGATGCGGCGTCAAACGAGGTGCTGCAGGCCGTACGGTCGCAGGGGGGCGAGCGGACGGCCGGTGTTCACGGCCGGCCGGGGCGTGTTGTCACGGCAGCATCCACCGTTGGTTCGGCGCGGCGCAGTGCCCGTCGCGGCGAATATTCCGGGCCCGGACTCGCCGACTGAGATATCCGTCGTCACGTCGGCGGGCGCGATGGTCGCCGTCGGCGTCCACGACGCCCGGCTGACGGAGTGTGTATCGGGAGTGGCCGCCGCGGAGGGTGCGACGCTGCGCTGGTTTCGTCGGCTGCTGAACCCGGTCGTAGCCACCAGCCAGGCCGGGCGCATTTTCGCCGCCTCGTACGACTCGGTCTTGCATGAACTGGACCCGGCGACCGGACGCACCCTGTGGTCGATGCCGACCCCAGCTCCGGTGGAGACGCTGTCCGTCGGGGCGACCATGGTGGTGGCCTCCATCGGCTTCGCGGCGACGGCCTATCCGCTGCTGCCCTGAACCCGGCCGATCTCTGCTGCCCGCGCCGGCCGGGGGTGGTCAGCCGGCCGTCGCGCAGGTGATACATGTCCACCCCGCCCACCCGTCTTCGGGTCCTTGTCCGACCGCCGTCAGCAGTGCCGGATCTGGGTTGTTGGCGTCGGTGCGGGCCGGTTCGAACCAGATGTGGCGCCGCGGCTGACCCCCTGGCGCAAAACCGCCGGCCGTGCGTCACGGCCGGCGGTTTCCGCCCGTGCTATCCGGCGATCGCGGGTGAGCAGCGCGCCGGCCCGGGTGCCGGCGCCCGACGCCTGGGCGTGGTCGGCGCCGGCCAGCCGTTCGCGGCCTGCCCGGCCACGACTTTCGCCTGCGCGGCATCGCGCAGCACCGACAAGCCGCGGCTGAGGTACAACGCACGGTGGGAGCGGACAGTGCCGCCGGACGGCGGTAATCGACCCGGTTGCGCGCTGCCGCGGCTGCGACCGGGCGAACCGGCCGGCGATCCAGGCATGCCACGCATCCCGCTCGGCCGACCACACCTCAGCATCGACATCGTCACACCATGGTCAACACCCCGATCATCAACGCGTTTCTCCTGGTAACGGCGTTGCAGTGTTAAGGATGGTTTAAGCCAACCCGGTTGATCCTTCGCGGAGGGGTGCCCGTACTGAAGCCCGAGAGCGTTCTCCCGCGCGTCCGGGGCCGCCAACTGTCCGTCGGGAAGCTCGCGCCCTGCTGTCCTGACGCGCAGAAAGGCACTCGATGAGCTACCGTGCAGCAGCGATGCCACCCGCCAGAAGCCGGACGATCCGCTTTCTGGCAGTGGCGGTCGTCTTGGCGTTGATTCCCGTAGGTTGGTTCACCACTCGCATGGTGGCTGGCGCGGCGGTGCCGCCAGCTCCGCCCGGACTGCAACTCGTCTTCAGTGACGACTTCACCGGCCCGGCCAACTCGGCGGTCAACGGGCAGAACTGGATCTTCGACCTGGGGCATGGCTATCCGGGCGGAGCGGTCAACTGGGGCACCGGCGAGATCGAGAACATGACCAACAGCACCGCGAACGTCTTCCAGGACGGTCAAGGGCACCTTGCGATCAAGCCGATCAAGGATGCCGCGGGCAACTGGACTTCCGCGCGCATCGAGACCAAACGCACCGACTTCGCCGCGCCGGTCGGCGGCAAACTCCGCATCGAGGCGTCGCTGCAGCAGCCGAACGTCAGCGGCGCCGCAGCCACCGGCTACTGGCCCGCGTTCTGGACGATGGGTGCCGACGCGCGCAACAATGGGGCCGCGAACTGGCCCGGGATCGGCGAATGGGACGTGATGGAGTCCATCAACGGCCGGGACTCATACTTCCAGACCCTGCACTGTGGGGTCGCGCCGGGCGGCCCGTGCAACGAGTTCACCGGGCTCGGCTCGGGCGAGAAGCCGTGTTCCGGATGCGGCACCGGCTTCCACACCTACGCGGTGGAGTACGACCGCAGCCGCACCCCGGAGACACTCAAGTGGTTCTTCGACGGGCAGAACACCTTCACCCTCAGCTCCGACAAGCTCGACGCGACGGCGTGGAACAACGCCACCCACCACGGCATGTTGATCATTTTGAACGTCGCGATGGGCGGCTCCTTCCCGGCGGCGTTCGGCGGGGGCGCACCGACGGCAAGCACCCGGTCGGGCGTGCCGATGTTGGTGGACTACGTGGCAGTCTTCGCCAGCGGCGCCGGCGATGGAGCGAACCCGCCGCCGGCCACCACAGCGCCAACCAGCCGGCCGACCGCCGCGCCGCCCACCACCCCACCCGCACGGCCGACCGGTCAGCCCACCGGCCGGCCGGGCAACCCACCGAACGGGCAGCAGACCGGGACTGTGGCGCCGGGTCGCCCCGCCGGTCACGGGGGTGGACACCCGCGCCCATCGCGGACCCGGGGTGCGAGCCGACCGCCGGTCTGACCGGCCGGGTGGCCGGGCTGACGCCGGGGTGCCGCGAGGGGGTCGGCCGGACCCTGTCGCGGCGGCAACGCCGAGGGACCACGCTCGTGTCGTTCGGGCCATCCCCGTCCAGACGACCGGCTGCCAGGACTCCGACCGACATTGGACCGGCGATCTGGTGATGGTCGTGACTCGACCATGATTGTCGGGTCGTAGGTGTAGCGGGTGGTGCCGGTGCCGTCGGCCATGGTGGTGCGCTGTCCGACGGGGTTGTAGCTGTACGGGGTCTTGCCGTCGCTGTAAGCGAGCTTGGTGAGCGTGCGTTCTGTCCGGTGGATCAAGCCGGGCGCGACCTGGGCCGCGCGGCGGTCCGGACGCCGAGGCGCTCCGTCCAGCTCGCGCGCAAGCGCCGGGTCGGGTGCGGGTGGACGGTGGCGTCCTTCACCCGTTGTGGTGTCTCCAGGCGCTGGTCACGCGCCCTGCGGGTCGCCGCCCGGACGCCGGAGCAGCGGCCGCCAGCTCCAATCGCTGTAGCTGGGCCGCGGGCCCTGCGCGGCCAGGTCCATGCCCTGCCGCGTCATTCCTCGGAGTGCGTCGTCGATGCGCCGCCGCACGATCCCGGTGAGCCAGCCCGTGGCGTCGATGCCCGGCGCGGTGGCAACCGGCCAGCCACCACGCCTCGACGTACGTGGAGCGAGTACCTGACCCAGCCGGGCATTGCCCGAAAAGCCCGCCACCTCAGCGCGGGCGACATCGACAATCCGATCGGACAGCGCGACGAACGCGGGTACGCTGCCCCGCGAGCTCATTTGATCAAAGTGGAATCGCTCACCTGCTCAAGATCTCCGCTCGCCGGCCCCACACGACCCGCTCGACGCGCCGAGGGTGTCCGGCAAGATCACGGCGGTTGCTGACCATGAAATCTCCAGAGCGGTGGGCCGTCAGAGGCCGCCGGGGTCTGGAGCGACACGCTCGGTGTCGACGAGCGCTGCCGCAACGCTACGGCGTCGCGGCAGCCGCAACTACCTGATCCTTCGTTCGGGGACGAATGCACCGAGCCGGACGGTTCGGGTGGTCCTGCGAGCCGACCAGTGTCCCCCTGACGGCGGCTCGCAGGACCAACCCACCTCTGAGAAAAGCCTGATAGGCACAGCCGTTCGCCGAGACTGACGTCAGCGGGGCGTCGGGGCGCCGCCGGCGGCGGCGAGTCGCCGATCGCGCCGCGCTGCCCGCAGCGGGGCTCCGACGGCGTGCAGGTGACGCAGGGCCTGCCGGTACGAGCTGATCAAACCCGTCTCCTCGTACGGGATACCCGCCCGCTCGCAGTACGCCCGGACGATGGGCTGCGCTTTGGGAAGGTTCGGGGTGGGCATCGCCGGGAACAGGTGGTGCTCGATCTGATAGTTGAGTCCGCCGAGGGCCACGTCGGTCAGCCGGCCGCCCTTGACGTTGCGCGAGGTCAGGACCTGCTTGCGCAGGTAGTCCTCGGCACCGGTCGGATGCGGCATGCCCTTGTGGTTGGGCGCGAAGGTCATCCCCAGGTACACCCCGAACACCGCGTGGTGCACGAGAAAGTACACCAGCGCCTGCAGCGGTGACAGCACCAGCAGCAGCGCGGCCGCGTAGGCAACGAGATGCAACGCCATCAAGCCCGCTTCCGGTCCGCGGCACTTCATGCCCCGGCGCCGCAGCGCCTTGATGCTGGAGATGCGCAGGTCGACGCTGAGCAGCGTCAGCAAGGGGAAGAACAGTCCAGCCTGGTGACGGTTGACGAAGCCCTTCACCCCTCTGCGGCCCCACGCTGACTCGGTGGCCCAGATCAGCAACTCGGGCTGCACGTCCGGGTCGAGCTCGTCGTGGTTGGGGTTGGCGTGGTGGCGGGTGTGCTTGTCCATCCACCAGCCGTAACTCATCCCGACGGCGACGTTCCCCGCGATCCGGCCCGCGAGCGCACTGGGTCTCTTCGTCCGGAACACCTGCCGGTGGGCCACGTCGTGCGCCAGGAGGGCTACCTGCGAGAAGACCACTCCCAGCCACGCGGCCGCCGCGATGTTCCACCAGGACGAGCCGAGCATGAAGAATGCCAGCCAGCCGCCCGCGAACATCGCGGACACGACGCTCACCCGTACGGCGTAGTAGGCGGGCCGGCGTTCGAGCAGTCCGGCCTCGACGATCTGCCGGTTCAACGCGGCAAAATTACTGCCAGCGGTCTGCGGCCGCTGTGTTACCGATGCGCTCATCGCGCGACTCCTGCCACCGTGATCGGCGGGTACGACGATGTCGTGGGGTCCGGCGAACGTGAAATGATGATCAGGCCGCGGAGTCTGGACGGCCGCGGCGGCCCCACCGAAGCGGTGACCGCGCTGCAGAGGAACTACCCGTTCAACGGAACGGGAAACAAGTCGCGCGGAGAATGATGGCCGGTCACCTTTCGCGCTCCGGCGTCCCGGGTGCCGGCCCGACGGTGCGCATGCCGGCTGGGCGGCGCCGATGACGGCGCCATGGGCCGTCGTCCACGGGACCGGTGCACTCGAGCCCGGCGTCCGGCATGGCGACCGCAGCTTCGAGCGTCATGGCCGGTGGGTGGCAGGGCCAGGCTCGAGCTGATCGCTTCGCGCGCCGGCATCGTCCTCGTCCCCGGCGGCGAGGTCGGCCGGACGGCCGGTGGTGCCTGTCGCCGTCAGCGCGGCGGCGAACAAAAGCAGCTGGTTGATCGCGTTGAGGAAGACGAGCAGCCCGACCGAGCCGGCGACGAGCTGATAGGCCGGATTGGCCTCGGTGTGCCGCACGTAAAGCCCACCGAGCGCCTTGAGCAGCTCCAGGCCGAGCGCCACCAGCACCGCCGGGCCCAGCAGCCGGCGCCACGGCATCCGCACGCGGGACACTCCGGTCAGCGCACCACCGGCGAGAACCGTGTTGAACCCGATGCCGACCAGCAGCCCGACCGATCTCAGCAGCCACCGAGAGAGGTCGATGCCGGTGTCCGCCGCGTCCACCAGCCGGTTCGCGGCGACGGTCGTCGCCCATGCCACCGCCAGCGACAGGATCAGCAGAAGCCCCAGTCCGGCCAGTACCAAAAGATCCACGAGCACGCGGGCGACAAGGTTGCCGGGGTATTCCGGCAGCCACCACATCCGGCGGATCGACGATCGCAACGCGTCGACCCAGAACCATCCGGTGATCGGCAAGCCGATGAACGCGATGATGCCGACGGTGCCCCGGGCATCGCGCAGCGCCTGCACGTTCACGCTGGGCAGATCCTCGGCGAGGTAACGCTCGACCGACTGGCGCACCGCCGGGTCGTCCAGCGCGAAGCCGGACACAGCGACGCCTAGCAGCCCCAGCGCGAACGTGGCGAAGAACGCGTAGTAGGTCACCGCGGCGGCGAGCCGGCCGCCGTCCGCCCGGTCGTACCGGACGCCGGCCCGAATCAGGTGATCCAGCCACCGGACACGGTGACGCAGCCGCCGCCAGGATGCACCGACCGCCGACACCAGACGCTGACCCGCCACGCTGGCGAGATACCCGCCCGGGCGCCCGGCTACGCCGCGACTTCGATGTAGATCCCGTGATCCGCACAGGCGTACTGGCGCTCCGGACTTCGGCGGTCAGCTCACAGCGGCCCACACCACCTTGCCGTCCTGCGTCGGCACAGTCCCCCACGAGGCGGCTGTCCCGTGCACCAGCCGCAGCCCTCGCCCCCGTTCGTCGAGCGACGCCTTCAGGTCGAGCCTCAGTTCGCCCGGGTGCGGGAACCTGCTGACGCAGTCGTGAATCGCCACGTGCAGTCGTGTGCTGGTGCGTGACACCGTGACGATAAAGTCGGTGCCGGCGTGCTCGACCGCATTGGCGGCGAGCTCGGACGCGATCAGCCAGGTGTCCTGCAGCAGCCTTTGCCGATCCCAAGCGTGACATGCCCTTGTCACCAGGGCGCGGGCGACTTCGACCGATGCCGGCCTTGGTTCCAGATGGGTCTGCAGACGATCGGCGCGAGACGTCCGCGCGGCGCACGCCGCCCGCGCCTCGGGCACGGTGGCGTAGACGCGTGGTTGCGGTCCCTGGAGATACCGGAAGCGCCGGCTCAACGCAGTTGCAGTCGGCAGGCAGAACGTCACGCGCACCGAAGCGCTCCCCAGCCGGGCCTGTCGCCACAGCGCCAACCAGAACGGCAGGCTCGCCCCGTAAGAGTCCGCCAGATCGCGCAGGTCGACGATGACCGAGACAGCGGGCCCGGCCAGGCACATAAGCATGGCAGTAGACACGTGTTCACCCAGCTGAGGCGACCACCGGCCGTGCACCGCCACCTCGATCACCGCCATGCCCACGTCACCGGTGACGGCCACTGACGCGCCGATACGCTCGGTGACGAAGGTAAGCAGGTACGGGGGCTCGATCGGCTGCACCGGCGCGCGACGACCCACCTCCGTCACCGTGAACCGCCCACCCGCGTGACGGCGCCAGCGGTCGTACGATGGGCAGGTTTTTCCGTCGGAAAGTCTGCGACTACCAAAGCTGCTCCCAGGCACCTCGTCAGATGTGGTGCGCTACCGGGGACTGGGGCAGCGGGCCGGAGACAAGCGCCATCTCCGACACCGCAACGCTATATCAAGGCGCTCGGATTGCTGGTCACCCTGCGAGTGATGGTCACGACGCGGCGGACATGCATTCACCTTCGGCTTGAGGTACTGGTGGCCCGTCACGCCGGGCCCAGCGTGCGGTGGGCCGGCCGCCGCCTTGATCGTCGGCCCACCCGTACGGCTCGTGTCGAGGAGGCTGCTGCCCCTACAGGTTCTCGATCTCACCGCCGAACCGGCACTGTGGACCGGCAATGACCGTGTCGCGGGCGCTCGTTTTCGGGAAGGTGTTTCGCGCGAGCGGCCCGGGGCATCCCCATAGCGAAGCACCGCCGCTCAGCGAGGCGTGGTCAGCCGACGACGTCCATGCCGGAGCGCCGGGGAAGGATCGCGTCATGGGACTCGACGACAAGATCAGCAATAAGGCCCAGGAGGCCGGCGGAAAGGCCAAGCAGGGCGTGGGCGAGGCCACCGACAACAAGGACCTCAAGGCCGAGGGCAGGGCCGACGAGACATCGTCGGACGTCAAGCAGGCCGGCGAGAAGATCAAGGACGCGTTCAAGAAGTAGTCCTCGAGCAGAGAGAAGGGGGACCGGCTTGAGCCGGCCCCCCCTTCTCCGTGCTCGCCGGCCGCCCACCGGCAGGTTCTCCTGGGCCCCGCCCATGAGCACGCCCTGAGCGCGTCCTGGTGGGGGTGACCCCGTCCTGGACCTCGCGGCCCTTTATCGCACCCCGGCACCCGCGGACCAGCGACCCAACCGCCGATGCCACCGGCGCGAGGGCGGTCACACGATGGCCGCCGACCGCCGGACGTCACGCGCCTTCGCTCGGCGCAGACACCTGGCACCCCGGACTCAAGTAGCTTTGCGGTATGGCGACGACGGTGCTACGCGTCCGGCTTGTCAGCGGCGACCGCATGGACATCACCTACGACGACCCTGATGTCCCCGACGAGGCGGACCTTGTCGAACACGCGATCTCTGCTCTGGCACAGGACTCAGGAATGTTGCGCACGAAACACGGCGACCGGCTCGTCGTGCTGTACGGCCGAGGCGTCGCCGCGATCGAGGTCGCGCCTCGCGGTGCTGTGGTCTGAGAGGGAGGCTGCACACATGGGGCGGCGCCGGCAGCGGCGATCCCACCGGTCCCGGCCGGTAGGCCTGCACGCCGTCACCCCGCCTTTGTACGGTCCACACAAAGCCGCGAGCGGCCGGCGCCCGTCGACCGCTCTGCGTTCGGGTCTGCTGCACCGATAGGTGACATCTGAGATGGCTTGCCGTGATGGCGGGCTGGAAGGATGTTGCTGTGCCCAAGCCCTACCCTCGGG
>NZ_JBFAPM010000049.1:0-10792 GCF_040676695.1 Actinoplanes sp. NPDC049548 | reverse complement strand
CGGCCAGGCCCATCGTGGCGGCCACACCCGCGGCGGCGGCTGTGCCCAGCAGCGTCGTCCAACGCCGCAGACCCTTCGAGGTCGAAGCCTTCATCGAGATGATCCTTCCGAGTTCTCACTGACCTGATGAGCCTGCGCCCCGCATCTCAAGCGCAGCTCAACCGCAGGTCAGCGGTCGGTCTGGATCATCCGCGGAGCCCGGGGGGAGGGCGCCGGCCCGCCCGTCCCCGGGCACCGGTCAGCCCCGGCCGCTCATGGCCGTACCGGTCTCGAGCAGCGACTTGAGGTCGCTGAGCACCCAGGCCCAGCCGCCGCCGCCCGCCTCGTCCAGCGGCGAGCCGGCCACCATCGTCGACGTCGCCGGCGCGCCGGTCAGCTCGTGCGTCACGGTCAGCCGGCAGACGCCGGGCTGCGACTTGAGCTCCTCGATCAGGTAGGTGAGCGTCGTGAAGGGTTCGGCGGCGGTGGTCGGGTCCATCAGCATCCGCCAGGTCTGCTTCAGCAACCGCGGGGGATCCGCCTCGAGGACCTCGCCGTCGACGATGACGTCGGGAACCTCGAAGCCGTTCTCCTTGGCGAAGCCCTTCATCTCCTCCGTCGCCTCGGAGCGGTAGGAACCGCCCGGGCGCAGGTCGAAGAAGGCGGGGGCGGCGTAGCCGTACTTCGCGGTCCACTCGGGGTCGGTGATGGCGGTCCAGATCTTCTCCGGCGTCGTCCTGATCCACACCCGGAACACCTGGGTCGTCAGCGGCTCGGTCATGCCTCGTCCTCCAGCGCTTTCTTGAGATCGACGAGCGCCTCGACGTGACGCTCGGTGTACTTGTCGATCCACCGGTCGTGGATCAGCCGGATCGGCACGGGGTTGAGGAAGTGCAGCTTCTCCCGCCCGGACCGGCGCACGACGACCAGACCCGCCTCCTCCAGCAGCTTCAGGTGCTTGGCCACCCCGAAGCGGGTCATCTCGACCTCCGACTCCAGCTCCGTGAGGGTGCGTCCGTCGCGGGCGAAGAGCAGGTCGAGCAGGAAGCGACGGGTCGGGTCGGCCAGCGCCTTGAACACCCGGTCGTCGTCCGTCATGACGCCAAGTTAGGTGACCAAATGGTCACATGTCAAGGCCGGAAAAACCCGCCCGGACGTGCCGGGCGGGTTCCGCCGAATCCGACGTCAGCGCCTCCGGCGGCGAGCCGAGCCACGAAGGTGGACGATCCTCGCCGTGAAGACCGCCGTCGCGATGGCCGCACCGGCGACCGCGGCCACGAGCAGCGCCAGCGCCAGCGGGATGCGCCCGTCCATCCAGAGGAAGCCGACCCGCACGCCGCCGGTGTTCTGCGCGGCCAGGACGGCGAACAGCAGCAGCATCGCGGCCGCGGACCACAACGCCAGGCGCAGGGCTCGCGTACGGGCTCCGGCGGCCGGGCCTCCACGGACGGCCGGCGCTTCGCCTGCGGGGCCCAGGCCGGCCAGCGTCCGGGCAAGCTCGTCCGGCAGCGGCAGAGCGGGCTCCGCGGGCGCATCGGCACTCTCGGTCAGGGGCGGGAGTGCCTCCGCGCCCGGTGACGGCCTGTTCTCGGATGGGTACGCCATGTCTCCGAGTGTCCCGTACGGGCGGCTTCGGAGATTTAAGAACGATCTAATAGACGATCGTCTAATAGTGACGCTACGGTCTCCGCCGGACCGCTCACCCTCCGTCAGAAACGATTCGGATCACCGTGCGCAGACCCGTTCTCATCGTCAGCGGCATGGCCGTCGTCACCGTGGTCGCCGGCATCGTCGTAGCCGCGAGCGCCAGCGCCGGAACCACCACGTACGAGGCCGAGGCGACCGTCAACACGCTGGCCGGCGGGGCCCACGCGGTGGACTGCCGTCGCTGCTCCGGAGGAAGCCGCGTCACCGGCATCGGGCGCAAGGGGGTCCTGACGATCACCGGCGTGCTCGCCGAGGAGAACGGCCCCACCCGGCTGGCGATCACCTACACCGGCGAGCGCAGCAGCACGGCTCAGATCAGCGTGAACGGTGCGGTGCCCACCGCGGTTCTCTTTCCGGGCACGCGCGGCGCCGGCCGCCCTGCCACCCTGCGGGTCACGGCCACGCTCCGGTCCGGCGAGAACACCATCGCCTTCGGCAACCCGGTCGGGCCGGCGCCGGACATCGACAAGCTCGTCATCACCACGGACGGAACGCCGCCCACCGCCGTACCCACGGTGACCGCCTCCGGTGACCCGGGCGCGACCGCGACCGTCCCGCCCGGCCCGGCACCGTCGGGATCCGGCCCGGCGCCGTCGCTGCCGCCGACGCTGCCGACCTCCCCGCCGCCGGCGAGTCCCGAGCCCTCGCCGGCCGGCAACGTGGCGATCGAGGCGGAGGTCGTGCGGATCGTCAACTCCGAGCGTGTCGAAGCCGGCTGCCCGGCGGTCACCGCGGATGACCGCCTCACCGCGGCGGCCCGGGGGCACTCGGCCGACATGGCGGCTCGCGCCTACTTCAGCCACACGACGCCGGACGGCGCGGAGTTCGCCACCCGCATCACCGACGCGGGCTACCGGTGGTCGGGCGCCGGCGAGAACATCGCGAAGGGCCAGGGCAGCCCCGCCGAGGTGATGGCGAGCTGGATGAACAGCAACGGGCACAAGGCGAACATCCTGACGTGCGCCTTCAGGAACATCGGTGTCGGCGTCGCGGCGGACGCCCGCGGCACGCTGGTCTGGACCCAGGACTTCGCCACGCCCCTGTGACGGGCTCCCCGCGGTTAGTCACGCCCCACACGGGCATCCGGAAGCGCATGACCCAGGACCAGTACGCGCTTCAGGACCCGCGCAGCCAGTACCCCGCACCCGAGCTCAAGGGCGGTGACCAGTCGCACCCCGGCATGACGCGCCGGATGCCGGACAAGCCCGACCACGGCGAGGACACGTACCGGGGGACCGGTCGCCTCACCGGCCGGCGAGCCGTCATCACCGGCGGAGACTCGGGCATCGGCCGGGCGGTCGCCATCGCCTTCGCCCGCGAGGGCGCCGACGTGCTGATCTCCTACCTGCCGGAGGAGGAGACCGACGCCCAGGACACCGTCCAGCTCATCGAGAAGGCCGGGCGCAAGGCGGTGGCCGTGCCCGGCGACATCCGCGACGAGTCCCACTGCCAGGCCGTCGTCGACCGGGCCGTCGCCGAGCTCGGCGGCCTCGACATCCTCGTCAACAACGCCGCCTTCCAGATGGCCCAGCCGGGCGGCATCACCGACATCACCACCGACCAGTTCGACCGCGTGATGAAGACCAACCTGTACGCGATGTTCTGGCTCTGCCGTGCCGCCGTCCCGCACCTGGCCCCCGGCGCGACGATCATCAACACGGCGTCGATCCAGGCGTACCAGTCCTCGAGCGCGCTGCTCGACTACGCCACCACCAAGGGTGGCATCGTGGCGTTCACCAAGGCGCTGGCCGAGGACCTGGCAGAGAAGGGCATCCGGGTCAACGCGGTCGCGCCCGGCCCGATCTGGACCCCGCTGATTCCGGCCACCATGCCCGAGGAGAAGGTCGAGTCGTTCGGCGGCGACACCCCGCTGGGCCGCGCCGGCCAGCCCGCCGAGCTGGCACCCGCGTACGTGTATTTCGCGTCCCAGGAATCCAGCTACACGACCGGAGAGGTCCTCGGCGTGACCGGCGGCAAGCCGGTGAGCTGATCCCTCCCAACGCCGAAGGCCCAGGTCGGGATGCACCCTGACCTGGGCCTTCTTCGGCGAGCGGGCGACGAGAATCGAACTCGCGTAATCAGTTTGGAAGACTGAGGCTCTACCATTGAGCTACGCCCGCGTGGCACCGCACCGGAGTGCGAAGCCGTCGCTAGCGTACTTGAATCCCCTCGCCGGACGCGAACCGGTTCCCCCGCGTGGCGCGTGCGGGCGACGCCGAGGCACACGGCACATGACGGACCGCATACACTTGCCTGCGGCCTCGGGGTGTGGCGCAGTTTGGTAGCGCACTCGCTTTGGGAGCGAGGGGCCGTGGGTTCAAATCCCGCCACCCCGACTTTCACCAACAACGAAGAGATCCATCAAGGAGTACGCCTGTGAAGAGCACCGTCGAGACTCTGAGTCCGACTCGGGTGCGGCTCGCCATCGAGGTGCCGTTCGATGAGCTCAAGCCGAGCCTGCAGAAGGCGTACCGCGAGATCGGCTCTCAGGTTCAGATCCCCGGCTTCCGGCGCGGCAAGATCCCGCCCGCCGTCATCGACCAGCGGGTGGGCCGCGGTGCGGTGCTCAACGAGGCCGTGCAGGAGGCCATCCCGCAGCAGATCCTCGCCGCGGTGCGCGAGCACGAGGTGAAGACCCTGGGCCGTCCCGAGGTGGAGATCACCGAGTTCGCCGACAACGAGCCGCTGAAGTTCACGGCCGAGGTGGACGTGCGTCCCGAGATCACCATTCCGGACCTCAGCACCATCAAGGTCGAGGTGCCGGCCCTCGAGATCGGCGACAACGAGATCGAGGAGCAGATCAACGGCCTGCGCGAGCGTTTCGCCACGCTGAAGACCGTGGAGCGCGCGGCGGCCGAGGGCGACTACGTGCAGCTCGACCTCAAGGCGACGGTCGACGGCGAGGAGGTGCCGGGCGGCTCGGCCACCAACATCTCCCACGAGGTCGGCAGCAAGCAGCTGCTCCCGGGCCTCGACGAGGTGCTCGTCGGGCTGGAGGCCGGCGCCGAGACCACCTTCACGACCCAGCTCGTGGGCGGCGACTACGCCGGCCGCGACGCCGAGGTCGCGGTGACCGTCCGCACGGTCAAGGACAAGCAGCTCCCGGAGATCAACGACGAGTTCGCGCAGATGGCGAGCGAGTTCGACACGCTCGAGGAGCTGCGGGCCGACCTCAAGGAGCGGCTCACCAAGGTCAAGAAGGTCGAGCAGATCTACGCGGCCCGGGACGAGGCGCTCAAGCAGCTCGTCGCGGCCGCCGACATCCCGGCGCCCGAGGGCATCGTCAAGGACGAGGTCGAGGGCCGCAAGCAGGCCATGACCGACCAGCTCGAGCGCATCGGCGCCACCCTCGAGGACTACCTGGCCTCCGAGGAGAAGACCGAGGAGCAGATCGACACCGAGCTGACCGAGGCGGCCACCGAGGGCGTCAAGATCCAGCTGCTCCTGGACACGATCGCCGACGCCGAGGAGATCCAGGTCTCCGACGACGAGTTCGGCCACGAGATCGTGCACCGGGCGCAGCGCGCCCAGATGCAGCCGCAGCAGTACTACGACCAGCTCGTGCAGTCGGGGGCGGCCGCGGCCGTCTTCGGCGACGTGCGCCGCGGCAAGGCCCTGGCGAACGTCATGGAGCAGGTCGAGATGAAGGACACCGAGGGTAACGTGCTGAGCCTCGACGACCTCCGGGCCGCGAGCGAGGACGAGCACGCCGGGCACAACCACTGAGGTCCGACGAGGGGGCCGCCGCGTGTCCGTGGCGGCCCTTTCGGCGTTTCCGTCACCCCGGTGCGCTGTCAGCGAACACCTGCCCGAGCGGGAAGCTGATGCGCATTCGACCGGTTAGGTTGGTCGTACGACGGACAACCTGCCGGCCGGATCCTCGGCCGACACAGTCAGCTGTGAAGGGCTGCCATGACCGATCTGCACATCCCTGCGAGTCCCACGCTGCGTGGTGACTCCATCAGTGGCAACCTCGACGACTCGGTCTACAACCGCCTGCTGCGCGAGCGGATCATCTTCCTCGGCAGCGAGGTGACCGACCAGGTTGCCAACCGCATCTGCGCGCAGCTGCTGCTGCTCTCCGCGGAGGACCCGGAGCGCGACATCAACCTCTGGATCAACTCGCCGGGTGGTTCCGTCTACTCCGGCATGGCGATCTACGACACCATGCAGTTCATCGACAACGACGTCTCCACCGTGGCCATGGGCATGGCCGCGTCGATGGGGCAGTTGCTGCTCTGCGCGGGCACCAAGGGCAAGCGCTACGCGCTGCCGCACGCGCGGATCATGATGCACCAGCCGTCGGGCGGCATGGGCGGCACCGCCGCGGACATCGCCATCCAGGCCGAGCAGATGTTGTACACGAAGCGCATGTTCCAGGAGCGGGTGGCCTTCCACACCGGCCAGGATCAGGCGACCATCGAGGCCGACTCCGACCGGGACCGCTGGTTCACGGCGCAGGAGGCCAAGGACTACGGCTTCATCGACAAGGTGATCACCGGGGCCACGCAGGTCCCCGAGGGCGCCGGAACGCTGAACTGAGGAGCTGAGCAATGACGGACCTGACCATGCCTCCCGGGTTCGCTCCGGTGCACAACCGCTACGTCCTGCCCTCGTTCGTCGAGCGCACGTCGTACGGCGTGAAGGAGTCGAACCCGTACAACAAGATGTTCGAGGACCGGATCATCTTCCTCGGCGTCCAGGTGGACGACGCGTCGGCCAACGACGTGATGGCCCAGCTGCTGACGCTGGAGAGCGCCGACCCGGACCGCGACATCCTGATGTACATCAACTCGCCCGGTGGCTCGTTCACCGCCATGACGGCGATCTACGACACCATGCAGTACGTCCGGCCCGACATCAGCACGGTGTGCCTGGGCCAGGCGGCCAGCGCGGCCGCGGTGCTGCTGGCCGGCGGCACCCCCGGCAAGCGGATGGCGCTCCCGCACTCGCGGATCATCATCCACCAGCCGGCCACCGAGGGCGGGTACGGCCAGGGCTCGGACATCGAGATCCAGGCGCGCGAGATCCTGCGTATGCGCACCCAGCTGGAGACGCTCATCGCGAAGCACTCCAACCGGCCGGTCGAGAAGGTCAGCAAGGACATCGACCGTGACAAGATCATGACGGCCGACGAGGCCAAGGAGTACGGGATCGTGGACACCGTCCTCGCCACCCGGAAGAAGAGCCTCCAGGCCGCCGGCGTGGGTAGCTGAGCCTCCCCTCCGGCAGCGGTGGACCGGCTCCTGAGCGGGGCCGGCCGCCGCCGGGGGACCGCCGGATCGGCGGGTGGAGCACGCGGTGTCAGGGGTCGGTCGGCTCGCGCTAGACTGACTGGCCCCTGACACGCCCGTTTTGGGGGGTCGGAGAACTGCCCCTGAGCGGGTAACGTCGAGTCGGCAACCTCAGTAACGCGGGTCGGCAGACGATGAGATACCGACGAGGAAATCCGTCCTCGGGCCGAGGGCCGGTGTGAGCCGGCCGATGAGCGCAGGGAGAACGTAGGTGGCACGGATCGGTGACGGTGGCGACCTACTGAAGTGCTCGTTCTGTGGGAAGTCCCAGAAGCAGGTCAAAAAGCTCATCGCGGGCCCGGGTGTCTACATCTGCGACGAGTGCATCGATCTCTGCAACGAGATCATCGAGGAGGAGCTGGCCGAGACCGGCGAGGTGAAGTGGGAAGAGCTTCCCAAGCCGATGGAGATCTGCCAGTTCCTCGACAACTACGTGGTGGGCCAGGAGCAGGCCAAGAAGGCCCTCTCCGTGGCGGTCTACAACCACTACAAGCGGATCCAGGCCGAGTCGGCCGGCGCGCCCGGTGCGGGCAGCGACGTCGAGGTGGCCAAGTCCAACATCATGCTCATCGGCCCCACGGGCTGCGGTAAGACGCACCTGGCACAGACGCTGGCGCGGATGCTGAACGTCCCCTTCGCCATCGCGGACGCCACGGCGCTCACCGAGGCAGGCTACGTCGGCGAGGACGTCGAGAACATCCTGCTCAAGCTCATCCAGGCGGCCGACTACGACGTCAAGCGCGCCGAGCAGGGCATCATCTACATCGACGAGGTCGACAAGATCGCTCGTAAGAGCGAGAACCCGTCGATCACCCGGGACGTCTCCGGCGAGGGCGTGCAGCAGGCTCTGCTCAAGATCCTCGAAGGCACGGTCGCGAACGTCCCGCCGCAGGGTGGCCGCAAGCACCCGCACCAGGAGTTCATCCAGATCGACACCACCAACGTGCTGTTCATCGTGGGTGGGGCGTTCGCGGGCCTGGACCGGATCATCGAGTCCCGCGTCGGCCAGGGCGGCGTCGGCTTCGGCGCGCACCTGCGCTCGGTCTCGGAGCGCAACACCGACGACATCTTCAGCAAGGTGATGCCGGAGGACATGCTGAAGTTCGGGCTCATCCCCGAGTTCATCGGCCGCCTCCCGGTGATCACCACGGTGCGCAACCTCGACCGCGAGGCGCTCATCAAGATCCTCACCGAGCCCCGCAACGCCTACGTCAAGCAGTACCAGCGGCTCTTCGAGCTCGACGGCGTCGAGCTGGAGTTCGACCAGGGCGCCCTCGAGGCCATCGCCGACCAGGCGATGCTCCGCGGCACCGGCGCCCGCGGCCTCCGCGCGATCATGGAGGAAGTCCTCCAGAACGTCATGTTCGAGGTGCCCAGCAACCCCGACGCCGCCCGGGTGGTGATCACTCGCGAGGTCGTGGTCGAGAACGTCATACCGACCATCGTGCCGCGCGAGTTCGTCGGCCGCCGCGCCCGTCGCGAGCGCGAGGAGAAGTCGGCCTGACCGCCCCGTATGGGCTGCCGGAGGTCCTGACCCGGGTGGAGCGCGGCGAGCGCCTCCCCACGGACCCCTGGCTCGATCTGGTGCCGTCACCGTCGCCCCACCGGGCGGCGGTGACGTCGTTTCCGGGACACGTCGTGGTGGCCGCGGACGTCGACCGTCCGTGGGTCGACTCGTGGATGCCCGACGGGGACCTGAGCGCGCCGCTCTCCCCACGGTTCCTCTGCGCACTCGAGGACCGGCTCAGGCTGACGGCCGGGTCGGTCGATGCGGTCGTCCTCGGATCGCCGCTGTCCGGCGAACCTCCGGTGGAGCTCGTCGCCGTCGAGGACAGTACGCATCCACGGGTGCTGCGGGCCCGCCGCTTCCGCTCCGAGACGCGCGTGTGGACGTGCGGGCCGTCGGTGCTGGTGGTGGGGAAGGGGCTGGGCGGACGCTGGGAGGCCGCGATCGAGGTCGACGAGGCCGCTCGGAACCGTGGGCTGGGTCGGTCGCTGGCGCAGGCGGCTCGCCATCTCGTGCCCGAGGGCCGGCCGGTGTGGGCGCAGGTGGCTCCCGGCAACGCCTCGAGCCTGCGGGCGTTCCTGGCCGCGGGATATGTGCCGGTGGGTGCCGAGGTCCTGCTCGCGCCCATCCCGTTCCCGTAGCCGGTTGGACGGGCCGGTCGAGGCGTTTCGCGGGCCGGCCGTGTTCCGTACGCTGGCTGTCATGCGCGTCGCCGTCTGCCAGCTGAACGCTCGCGATGACCGTACCCGGAATCTCGCCGTGGCCCGTGACCTCCTCGGCCGCGCCGCCGCAGCCGGAGCGACCCTCGCGGTTCTGCCCGAATACGTCGACTACCTGGGACCCGGCGGCGGACTCCCCAAGCCGGAGCCGGTCGACGGCGAGTTCGCTGCGTTCTTCGCCGAGGCCGCGCGCGAGCTCGGCATCTGGGTGCACGCCGGCTCCTTCCACGAGGCCGGCCCCGACGCCGACCGAACCTTCAACACCTCCCTGATCTTCAACCCCGCGGGTCAGCTCACCGCGACCTATCGCAAGATCCACCTGTACGACGTGGAGATCCCCGGCCGGGTGTCCTATCACGAGTCCCGCACCGTGGCACCGGGTGACCGAACCGTGGTGACCGAGATCGACGGCGTGCCGACCGGCCTGTCCATCTGCTACGACCTGCGGTTCCCGGAGTTGTACCGGCGCCTGGCGGTCGACGGGGCGAAGGTGCTCGTGGTGCCGGCGGCCTTCATGATGCACACCGGCCGGGACCACTGGGAGGTGCTCCTGCGTGCCAGGGCGATCGAGAACCAGTGCTACGTCGTGGCGGCCGGCCAGATCGGGGATCACGAGCCGCAGCGGACGTGTTTCGGGCGGAGCATGATCATTGACCCGTGGGGGACGGTGGTCGCTCAGGCGCCGGATGTCGTCGGCGTCGTGACGGCGGACCTGGATCTGTCGCGGTTGGACGAGATCCGCACCGATCTGCCCAGCCTCGCGAACCGGCGGTTGTAGCTGCTGTCCGTTGTGGCCCTCAGAAGCTCTGGATCAGGTACCCCACGACGGCGACGCAGACCACAGCGCCGCCGGCGATGAGCATGGCGCCACCCATCCGTGAAGGGCCCCGCACGACCAGCCGGTGCACCGACACGATCACCGCGGCGAGCACGAGAATGCCGATGACCAGCTGAGACACGGGCATCAGCGAATCGAAAAGCGCGTCTGTGGCGAGTGCCGGCTCAGGACTCATGCCTGCCACTGTGGCACGGCCGTTCCCCGAATGGGGTTCCTGGGACGGGGGCCGATTTGCGTTGGCGGTGGGGCGTCGCGTAACTTTCTCTCTGCCCGAGGGGAACCCGGACGAACAGCACGAAGGTGATTGTTCGACCGTCTCTCAGCGGGCAGCTGGACGAAGGCGTATGCTGACGGACAGCACCGGGCGAGGCAGGCGGCGGGAAACCGGATTTGCGCCAGCGAGAACGACCGGGTAGAGTAAACCGGCCAGCAGGAACCGGGCGGATCGATCACCTAGTGATCTCCGGACGGCTGCGGGGCCACCCGACGACACTCACACCCTCAGGGGTGAGCGTTAGCGCGGGAAAACACTTGGGCGATGCCACGAAGATCTTCCGAGATCTTCCAAGACTCAGGTCTTGCGCTGGCGAAGTCGACCAGGTAAGTTAGAGCGGTTGCCCCGAGCGGGTCGCCTCGAACGAGGCGGTACCGACCGGTGTGTGGTTGTTCTTTGAGAACTCAACAGGGTGCTTGATAAGCCAGTGCCAAGAATGATTTACCCCGGCCAGATGCTTTGTGTGTCTGGTGG
>NZ_JBFAPM010000048.1:0-12065 GCF_040676695.1 Actinoplanes sp. NPDC049548 | reverse complement strand
TCGTGGGCGACCCGCTTAGACACCTCATCCAACTCGGCATACGAGAACCGACCCGCCACCGCCACCGCCGACGGCGTCCGCGCCACCTGCGCCGCAAACAACTCCGGCAACGTGCCCGACGGCGTGTCCACCACCGGACCTGCGGCCGCACGCTCGCCGGGCAGCAGCAGGTCCAGGTTCTCCACCCGGGTCTGCGGCGCCGCCGCGAATCGCGCCAGGACGGCCAGCAGGCGACCCAGGACCGCCTGACCCGCAGCGGCGTCGAACCGGTCGGGCTGGTAGTTCAGGCGCAGCATCAGCTCGGCGTCAGCGCCGGCGACCAGCGCCAACGGGTAGTTGATGGCCTCCCGCCCCGGCTCCGGCGCGAACCGCACGGTGGTGCCGGGGCTCGCCGGGCCGGCGCCGGCGCCGAAGCTCTCGAAGGCCAGCAGGGTGTCGAAGAATGCGCCCGGGCCGCCGAGGTGCTGGACCTCGCTGAGGCTCAGGTACTGGTGGTCCATCAGCGCGCTCTGCCGCGCCTGTACGTCGGCGAGGACCTCGGCGACCGTCTGACCCGGCTGGAAGCGCACCCGCACCGGGATGGTGTTGATGAACAGCCCGAGCATGCTCTCCATGCCGGGCAGGTCCGCCGGACGGCCCGCCACCGAGGCACCGAAGACCACGTCCCGGCGGCCGGTCAGCAGTCCCACGATCACGGCCCAGGCCACCTGGACGACGGTGTTGACGGTCACGCCGTGTGCCCGGGCCAGCTTCCGCAGCGCGGCGTCGAGCTCGGGTCCCGCGGCGGCGACGAGGACCTCGGGGAAGGTCTGCGCGGCGCCGTGGTCCAGGGGTGCGACCAGCGTCGGCTCCTCGAGGTCGGAGAGCTCACCGCGCCACGCCTCGCGAGCCGCCGCGCTGTCCTGGCGGGCCAGCCAGCCGAGGTAGCTGCCGTAGGAGGTCACCGGTGCCAGGTCGGCGGCGGAGCCGGCCGCCGCGTACGCGGCCTCGAGCTCGCGGGCGAGGATCTGCAGGGACCAGCCGTCGAGCAGGATGTGGTGCAGCGTGACGACCATCCGCCACCGGTTCGGGGCGAACCTCAGCAGCAGCACCCTGAGCAGCGGCGGGACCGCGAGATCGAAGCGACGTGTCTGCTCCTGCAGCGCGAGCGCCTCGGCCTCGTCCGGCCCGGACACGTCCTCCTGGCGCCAGGGCACCTCCACCTGACCCCACACCACCTGCAGGGGTGTCCCGGAGTCGCGCTGCGGGAAGGCCGCACGCAGGGTCTCGTGCCGATCCACCACCGCCTGCCACGCCGCCCGCAACGCCTCCGGGTCGAGATCACCCTCGACACCGAAGACGAGCTGCTCGATGTAGACATCCATCCCCCGCTCGTCATAACGGGAGTGGAACAGCAGGCCCTCCTGCAACGGCGACAACGGCCACACCTGAACCAGACCCGCGTCACCCGCCGCCGCCTCGAAACCTTCGACCTCGGCCTGGCTCACCGCCACCAGCGGGAAGTCCGACGGCGTATGGCCGCTCGCGTCCGACGTGGCCAGCGCCGACAGGGCCCCTGCCCAGGCCTCCAGCAGCGTCCGGGCGTCGCCCTCGGTCAGGGCGCCGTCGGGCCAGGTCGCGGTGAGGGTCAGGCGGGGGCCGCCGGGCTCGTCGTGGACGACGACGATGAGTTCCAGGCGGTGCTGCGCGGCGAGCCGGGCGTCAGGATCGCCGATGCCTTGCAACGCCACCTGCCAGGGCTCCTCCCGCGACGGTGCATCGCCGGCGGCGCCGCCGGGGAACCGGCCCAGATAGGTGAAGCCGACTTGAGCTTCCGGTTGCCCGGTCAGTTCCGAGCGAGCCTGCGGGTTCGCGTACCGGAGGAGGCCGTGACCGAGGCCGTCACCCGGCACCGCGCGCAGCTGTTCCTTGACGCGCTTCAGCGCGGTGCCCGCGTTCGCCGGGTCCCAGGGGCCCGCGTCCAGGCGCACCGGGTGGCTGCTGGTGAACCATCCCACCGTTCGCGACAGATCCAGGGCGCTGCTCCGGCCGTGGCCCTCCACGTCCACCAGGAAGGCGCCGGGTCGGCGGCCGTGGACCGCCGCCGCGAGGCCCGTCAGCAGCACGTCCTCGACGCCGGCGTGCACCGCGGCCGGGATGCTGGTGAGCAGCGCCGACGTGACGTCCGCGGGCACCCGGACCGAGGCGTCGCGGGTGGGGCCGGTCAGGTCGCCGCCCACGGCCGGGAACACGGGCTCGGCTCCGCGCAGCAGGTCGAGCCAGTGGGGCAGCTCGGCCCGGCGGGTCTCGCCGGCCGCCTCGACGGTCAGCCGGCGCGCCCAGTGCCGGAACGACACGGGCACGGACTGCAACGACGGCTCGTGGCCCGCCGCCAGCGCCGCGTAGGCCTCCGCCAGGTCCGGTACGAGGATCCGCAGGGAGACGGCGTCCACCACCAGGTGCGCCACCACCAGCAGCAGGCGGCCCATCCGGTCCGGGCCGGCGTCGAACCACACCGCCTGCACCATCACCCCGGCGAGCGGGTCGATCCGGTGAGCGGCGGCCCGGGTCTGCTCCCGGACGACGTCCGTCACCTCGGTGTCGTCCAGGTCGGTGATGTCGACCCGGCGCAGCCAGTCGCCGGCCGCGACCGTGTCCGCTTCGGGGACGGTGAGGCGGTCCGTTCCGAGGCGGGCACGCAGCATGTCGTGGTGGGCCAGCAGAGCGTGGACCGCGCCGGTCAGGGCCGTCGCGTCCGCGCCGGCCGGCGTGATCATCAGGGTGGACAGGGCCGCGTCGCCGGCGCGTTCCGGACCGGTACGGCCGAGCAGCTCGTGCATGACCGGCGTCAGCGGGATGTCGCCGACAGGCGCGTCACCCGCCGGCTGGACCGCGGCCTCGTCCGTGATCTCGGCGACCAGGGCGAGGCCGGCCGCGGATCTGCGTTCGAAAACCTGCCGGGCAGTGATCGACAAGCCGGCGCGGCGGGCCTTGGAGACCAGCAGCATCGACATGATGGAGTCGCCGCCGAGATCGAAGAACGACGCGTCCGCTGCGACCTCGTCCAGCCCCAGCACCTCGGCGAAGAGGCCGCAGAGCAGCTCCTCGAGCGGCGTGGCCGCCGTCCGGCCGGTCCCGCCGGCCGGGTCCGGGGCGGGCAGCGCGGCCCGGTCCAGCTTGCCGTTGACCGTCAGCGGCAGGGCGTCGAGCGCGACGAAGGCCGCCGGGATCATGTAGTCCGGCAGCCGGGCTGCCAGGTGGTCACGCAGCGCCGAGCCGTCGGCAGCGGACACGACGTAGGCGACCAGGCGGTTGTCCCGTACGACCACGGCCGCCTGGGACACGTCCTCGCGGGCTTCCAGCACCGCGGCGATCTCGCCCGGCTCCACCCGGAAGCCACGGATCTTCACCTGCTCGTCGGCGCGGCCCTCGAAGCGCAGATTGCCCTGCGGGTCCCACTTGGCCAGGTCGCCGGTGCGGTACCACCGCGATCCGCCGGGACCGGCCACGAACGACGCCGCTGTCGGACCCGGCCGGCCGAGGTAGCCGCGCGCCACGCCCGGACCGGCGATGTACAGCTCACCGGTGACGCCGACCGGCACCGGGTTGAGGAACTCGTCCAGCGCGTAGACGCGGGCGTTGCCGATCGGGGCGCCGATCGCGGGCGCCGCCTCCAGGTTCCGCGGAAGGGGAACGGTCGTCGTGATGACTGTGGCCTCGGTCGGCCCGTAGGTGTTCCACATCTGTGTGTGGGCGGTCCAGCGGTTGGCCAGCTCGGCCGACAACCGCTCGGCGCCCAGCACCCAGTTGCGGACGCCGGGCACCTCGGCCGGGTCGAGAACCGACAGCAGCGACGGCACCACGCTCGCCACTTCGACGCCGCTGTCACGAACCATCGCGGACAACGCCTGCGGGTCGGCCCGCTCCTCGTCCGAGGCGATCGTGAGGGTCCCACCGCTGGTCAACGCCACGACTACGTCGAGGATCGACGCGTCGAAGCTGAACGAGGCGAACTGCAGCGTCGCCGTACCCCCGCCGAGGACGGGGCCCATCACCGACGCCAGGTTCGCCACGCCACGATGCGCGACCGCCACGCCCTTCGGCGTACCGGTCGATCCGGACGTGTAGATCACATAGGCGAGGGACTCCGGCTCGATTCTCACAGCCGGGGCGGCGGCCGGCGGTGGCGTGTCGAACGGGACCATGCGCGCCGCACCCCGCGGCTGCTTCGCCAGGGTCTCCGCCGTGCCCAGCACGAAGGCCGCGCCACTGTCCGCGACGATCATCGCGAGGCGCTGCGCGGGATACGCCGGGTCGAGGGGTACGAACGCCGCGCCCGCCTTCCACACGCCGAGCATCGCCACGACCATCTCCACGCCGCGCGGCAGCAGCAGCGCCACCCGCATCTCCGGACCGGCGCCGAGCGACGCGAGATGTGCGGCCCAGGCGTCCGACAACGCGTCCAGCGAGGCGTAGGTCAGCGCGTCGGGGCCGGAGCGTACCGCCACGTCCGACGGCGTCCGGGCCGCCTGAGCGGTGAACAGCTCGGGAACCGTCGCCGGCGGAACGGCCACGGCGGTGTCGTTCCAGACGTCGACGACGAGCGCCCGCTCGACCGGGTCGAGGATGTCGACGTCGCCGATGCGCGTCGCTGGGTCGGCCGCGAGCACGGTCAGGACGCGTCGCAGCCGGTCGGCCAGTGAACGCGCGGTGGACTCGTCGAACAGGTCGGTGGCGTAGAGCAGGGCGCCACGGAGGCCGGCGGGACCGCCCTGGGCGTCGTGCTGCTCGACCATGTCGACGGACAGGTCGAAGCGGGCCGCCTCGGCGGTGGTGCGGGCCGGGCCGACGGTGACGCCGGGCAGCTGCCACTCGCCGCCGTCACCCGGCACGTTCTGCAAGGCGAACATGACTTGGAACAGCGGGTTGCGGCTGAGCGAGCGGTCCGGGGCCAGCTCGTCGACGAGCCGCTCGAACGGGACGTCCTGGTGCGCGTACGCGGCCAGGTCGGTCTCCCGGACCCGGCGCAGCACCTCGGCGAACGTGGGGTCCCCGCTGAGGTCGGCGCGCAGCACGAGGGTGTTGACGAAGAAGCCGACGAGGTCGTCGAGCGCCGGGTCGTCGCGGCCGGCGACAGCGGTGCCGACGGGGATGTCGGTTCCGGCGCCGACCCGGCACAGCAGGACCGACAGCGCCGCGTGCAAGACCATGAACAGGGTCGCACTATTTTCGCGCGCCACCCGTAGCAGCCCTGCATGAGTGTGGGCGTCGATGTCGAAAGGCACGGTTGCGCCACGGAACGAGGGCGTGGACGGGCGCGGGCGGTCGTAGGGCAGGCGCAGTTCGGCGGGCGCCCCTTCCAGGGCCTGCCGCCAGTGGGCGAGCTGGGCGGAGACGACGCTGCCGGGGTCGTCCGACTCGCCGAGGACCTGGCGCTGCCAGAGGGCGTAGTCGGCGTACTGCACGGGCAGCGGAGTCCAGTCCGGGGCCGTGCCGCGCAGCCGGGCGGCATACGCGTCCTGCAGGTCGCGGGCCAGCACACCGATCGACCACCCGTCGACCGCCGCATGGTGCAGGACGAGCAGCAGCACGTGCGTGGCCGGGTCGAGCTCGAGCAGCCAGGCCCGCCAGGGCAGGTCCGTGGTGAGGTCGAAGCCCCGGGTGGCGTACGCGTCCAGCAGGCCGGGCAGCGCGTCTTGGTCCACCGGGAGCACCGGCATCGCCGGGCGGCCGTCCGCGCCCGACCGGATCACCTGGTGAACGCCGTCGTCGGTCTCCACGAGGACGGTCCGCAGGCTCTCGTGCCGGTCCGCCAGGTCGCCGAGGGCCGCTGCCAGGGCGGCGACGTCGAGGTCACCGTCGAGCCGCAGAGCGAGCGGCATGTTGTAGGCGGCGCCGGCCCCACGGTCGCTGCCCTCGAGGCGGTTGAGGAACCACAGGCGTTGCTGCGCGTACGAAAGGGGAAGCCGGTCCGGTCGCTCCCGCCGGACCAGAGCGGCGCGAGCCCGGCTCCCGCTCTGCGCAATGAGCCGGGCGACGTCCTCCACCGCCGGGGTGTCGAACAGCGCGAAGATGCTCACCTCGACGTCGAACACGGCGCGGATCCGGGCGGACAGCCGCATGACGGACAGCGAGTCGCCGCCCAGCTCGAAGAACGAGCGATCGGCCGGGACCCGGTCGACACCGAGAATCTCCGCGTAGAGGGCGCAGAGCAGCTCCTCGCCGGTGGTGGCGGGCGGACGGCCGCCGGACGCGGCGGCGTCCGGCTCAGGCAGGGCGGCGCGGTCCAGCTTGCCGTTGACGGTCAGGGGCAGCTCGTCGAGCCGCACGAACGCCGACGGGACCATGTAGTCGGGCAGCCGGGAGCCGGCGAAGGAGCGCAGTTCGGGTCCGTCCACGGTGGACACGACATACGCGACCAGGCGGTCGTCGCGGACGACCACGGCGGCCCGCGCGACGGCCGGGTGCGCGGTCAGGACAGCCTCGACCTCGCCCGGCTCCACCCGGAACCCGCGGATCTTCACCTGCTCGTCGGCGCGGCCGGCGAAGAGCAGCTCGCCGCGGGGGCTCCAGCGGACCAGGTCGCCGGAGCGGTACATGCGGGCGCCCTCGGCACCGTCGCCGCCGAACGGGCAGGCCACGAACGCGCCCGCGGTCAGCCCGGCCCGGCCCACGTAGCCGCGGGCCAGCTGCGGCCCGGCGACGTACAGCTCGCCGGTCACGCCGGGCGGCACCGGCCGCAGGTACTCGTCGAGGACGTAGACGCGCGTGTTGCCCAGCGGGGTGCCGATGGGCGGCGGCGGGTCGTCGGCGCGCAGGGCGATGTCGACGGCACCGGTCGAGGTGATGACGGTGGCCTCGGTGGGGCCGTAGCCGACCCGTACCTTGGTGCGGCCGGCCCAGCGGGCACCCAGCTCGGCCGAGACGCGCTCGGCCCCCACCAGCCAGCTGCGCACGCCCGGCAGCGCGTCGGGGTCCAGAACCGCCATGAGCGAGGGCACCACACTGGCGACCTCGACGCCGGTCTCGCTCATCATCCGGGTGAGCGCCTGCGGGTCGGCGCGCTCCTGCGTGGACGCCACGGCGAGGGTGCCGCCGACCGCGAAGGCCAGGGCGACGTCGAGGACGCAGGCGTCGAAGCTGAACGAGGCGAACTGCAGGACCGTCGCGCCGTCGTGTACGTCGAGCAGCGGCACCGTGGCGGCCGCGAGGTTGACGACGCCGCGGTGGGCCACGGCAACGCCTTTGGGCGTACCCGTGGAGCCGGAGGTGTAGATGATGTAAGCGAGCCCGTCGCCGCTCACCGGCACCACCGGGGCCGGGGCGGCCGGCACGGCCGTCCAGGGGACGTGCGCTGCGCCGCCGGACGGCATCTCGTCGAGGGTCTCGGCGGCGCCGACCACGAGCGCCGCCCCGCTGTCGGCGACGATCATGCCGAGGCGCTGGGCGGGGTACGCGGGGTCGAGTGGCACGAAGCCGGCGCCGGTCTTCCAGACGGCCAGCATCGCCGCGATCATCTCCACGCCGCGCGGCAGGCACAGGGCCACCCGGATCTCCGGACCGGCGCCGAGGCCGGCCAGGTGCGCGGCCCAGGCGTCGGACAGGCGGTCCAGCTCGGCATAGGTCAGCTCGGCGGCGCCGCAGCGCACGGCCGGCCGGTCCGGCACGCGCCGGGCATGCCCGGCGAACAGGTCGAGCAGGGTGCCGTCGGCGACCGGGACCGCGGTGTCGTTCCAAGCCTCCACGACCAGTGCCCGCTCGGCGGCGTCGAGGACCTCGATGTCGCTGAGCCGCAGGCTGGGGTCGGCGGCGATCTGGGTGCACACCCGGGCGAGCCGCTCGGCGAGGGCGCGCACGGTCGCCGCGTCGAACAGGTCGGTGGCGTAGAGCAGGGTGCCGGTCAGCCCGGCGGGGGCGCCGTCGGCCTCGAAGCGCTGGAGCAGGTCGACGGAGAGGTCGAAGCGGGCGGGCGCCTCGGACGCGCGCTCGTACGGGCGGACCCGCACGCCGTCGAGCTGCCAGTCGTCGACGGGAGGCCCGCTCTGCACGGTCAGCATGACCTGGAACAGCGGGTTGCGGCTCAGCGAGCGGGCCGGGTTGAGCTCGTCGACGAGGCGTTCGAACGGCACGTCCTGGTGCGCGTACGCGGCCAGGTCCGTGGCCCGCACCCGCTCCAGCAACCGCAGGAACGACGGGTCGCCGCTCAGGTCGGCGCGCAGCACGAGCGTGTTGACGAAGAACCCGAGCAGGTCGTCCAGGGCGGCGTCGCCGCGGCCCGCCACGGCCGTGCCGACGGGGATGTCGGTTCCGGCGCCGACGCCGTTGAGGAGCACCGACACGGCGGCGTGCAGCACCATGAACATGGTCGAGCGGGTCTGCCGGGCGAGCCGGGTCAGCGCCGCGTGCGTCTCGGCGTCGATGTCGATGTCGACGGTGGCGCCACGGAACGACGGCGTCGCCGGGCGCGGCCGGTCGGCCGGCAGCCGCAGCTCGGGCGGGGCGCCGGCCAGCGCGTCGCGCCAGTAGGCGAGCTGTCCGCCCACGACGCTGTCCGGGTTGTTCAGGTCGCCGAGTACCTCGCGCTGCCAGAGTGTGTAGTCGGCGTACTGAACCGGCAGCGGAGTCCAGGCCGGCGCGGCGCCGCGCCGCCGTGAGGCGTACGCGCTTCGCAGGTCATCGACCAGCAGGCTCATCGACCAGCCGTCGACCGCGACATGGTGCGCGACAAGGAGCAGCACGTGCTGCTTCGCGCCGTCGTGCTCGCCCAGCGCCAGCAGCCAGGACCGCCAGGGCAGGTCGGCGCTCAGGTCGAACCGCCGGGCGGCACAGCCGGCGAGCACGCCGGGCAGCTCGGCCTCGGTGGTCGGCACGACGGCGAACGGAGGCCGGCCGGCCGCGCCGTCGAGGATCCGCTGGACCGGCACGCCGCCGTCCTGCGGGAAGACGGTCCGCAGGCTCTCGTGCCGCTCGGCCACGTCGCCGAGCGCCGCGGCGAGCGCCGCGACGTCGAGGTCGCCTTCGAGGCGCACGGCGAACGGCTGGTTGTAGACAGCGCCCGCCCCGGCTCCCTCGAGCCGGTTGAGGAACCACAGGCGCTGCTGCGCGAAGGACAGCGGCAGGTCCACCGGCCGCTCGCGGCGGGTCAGCGCGGGGTACGCGGCGACGTGTCCCCCGTCCACGAGGCGGGCCACCTCGGCGACGCTGGGCGTGGCGAACAGGTCACGGATGCCGATCTCGACGCCGAACGCCGCGCGGATCCGCGACACGAGCCGCATGCCGGACAGCGAGTCGCCGCCCAGCTCGAAGAAGGATCGGTCGGCCGGCACCCGGTCCACACCGAGCACCTCGGCGTACACGCCGCACAGGATCTCCTCGGCAGGGGTCTGCGGCCCGCGCCCGCCGAGCCCGTCGGCGTCGGGCGCGGGCAGGGCAGCCCGGTCCAGCTTGCCGTTCGCCGTCGTCGGCAGCGCGTCGAGCAGCACGAAAATGGCGGGCACCAGGTGGGCGGGGAGCCGGCCGGCGAGGAAGTCACGCACCGTTTCCGGCTGCGGCGTCGCGCCCTCGGTCGGAACCAGGTAGCCGACGAGCTGGTTGTCGCGTACCAGGACGGCGGCGTGCGCGATCTGCGGGTGGGCGGTGAGTGCGGCCTCGATCTCGCCCGGCTCGATGCGGAACCCGCGCAGCTTGATCTGGTCGTCCGCGCGGCCGGCGAAGACCAGCTGCCCGTCGGCGGTCCAGCGCGCCAGGTCGCCCGTGCGGTACAAGCGCTCGCCGGGCTCACCGTACGGGGAGGCGACGAACCGCTCGGCGGTCAGCGCGGGCCGCCGCACATAGCCGTGGGCGAGCCCCGGACCCGCCAGGTACAGCTCACCCACGGATCCGATCGGAGCCGGGGACAGGAACTCGTCGAACACGTACGCCCGGACGTTGCCGATGGGACGGCCGATCGGCACCTCGCCCGCCGCGTCGGCGAGCGGGTCGCTGAGGGTGGCGCAGACCGTGGCCTCGGTGGGCCCGTACACGTTGAAGAAGCGGCGGTCCGCCCAGCGGCGCACCAGCCACGGTGGGCAGATCTCGCCCCCGGCCACGACCGTACGCACCGAAGCGGGCAGGTGGTCCACGGTGGCCAGGGTCGACACCGGAAGGGAGAGATGGGTGAGGCCGTGCTCGGCGGCCACCTCGGCGATCGAGCCGTGCGGGGGCAGCCGGTCGGCGCCGGGCAGCACGAGCGTGGCGCCGGAGAGCACCGACATGGACAGCTCCCAGACGAGCACGTCGAAGCTGAGCGAGGCGACCTGCGGCACCCGGGACCCGGGTTCGACGCCGAGGCGGGAGGCGAGCTCGGCGGCCAGGTTGCCGATGCCGCGATGGGAGACGAGCACACCCTTCGGGGTACCGGTCGACCCCGACGTGTAGATCACATACGCCGCATCGTCGGCACCGATCGACGGCAGCCGCACGCCCGCGCGGACCGGCGCCGTCACCAACTCCGACGCCACCTCGTCGGTGACCACCACCTTCACAGCCGCGTCGGCGAGCATGTACTCGACCCGCGCCGCCGGATATGCGGGGTCCACCGGCACGAACGCGGCGCCGGCCTTGGCGATGCCGAGCAGCACCGCCACGACCTCCGGAGCTCGCTCCATCAGCACGCCCACCAGGTCGCCGCGCCCGACGCCGCGCGCGGCCAACTCGTGCGCCACCCGGGTGGCGGCATCGTCCAGCTCGGCGAACGTGTAACGGCGCTCGCGCCCCAGGACGGCCAGGCTTTCCGGCGCGGTGCGCACATGCCGCTCGAAAAGCTCACTGATCGTGCCGACCGGCGCGGGCACGGCGGTGTCGTTCCATCGGCGCAGCACGAGCGCGCGTTCGCCGTCGTCGAGCACGTCGACGTCGCTGACCCGCAGCGCCGGGTCGGCCGCCACCGTGCCGAGCACCCGCACCAGCCGCCGGACCAGGGTCTCGACGGTGGACGGCTCGAACAGGTCGGTGGCGTAGAGCAGGACGCCGGCGATCCCGGCCGGCGCGCCGCGCTCGTCCCGGCGCTCGGCCAGGTCCAGGGCCAGGTCGACGCGGGCGGCGAGAGGACCGCCGTCCACCCGGCCGGCCCGCACGCCGGGCAGGCGCCACTCCTCGCCGTCTCCGGGGGTGTCGCCCTGCAGGGCGAGGGAGACCTGGAACAGCGGGTTGCGGTTCAGCGCGCGGACCGGGTTGAGCTCCTCGACGAGCCGCTCGAACGGCATGTCCTGATGCGCGTACGCGGCCAGGTCGGTCTCCCGGACCCGCCGAAGCAGCGCGGCGAACGACGGGTCGCCACCGACGTCGGCGCGCAGCACGACGGTGTTGACGAAGAAGCCGATGAGGTCGTCGAGCGCCGCGTCGCCCCGGCCGGCGGTGACCGCGCCGATCGGGATGTCGGTTCCCGCGCCGAGCCGGCTCAGCAGGAGCGACAGCCCGGCGTGCAGAACCATGAACATGGTCGAGCGGGTCTGCTGGGCCAGCCGCACGAGCGCGGCGTGGGTGGCGGCGTCGATGGACACCGGCACGGTGGCGCCGCGGAAGGTGGGCGTGGCCGGACGCGGCCGGTCGACGGGAAGCGTCAGCTCGGCCGGGGCGTCGGCGAGGGCCCCGCGCCAGTAGTCGAGCTGCGCGGCGAGCACGCTGCCGGGGGCGTCCGGGTCGCCGAGGACCGCCCGCTGCCAGAGCGTGTAGTCGGCGTACTGCACAGGCAGGGGCGCCCAGCCGGGTGCCTCGCCGCGCGTACGCGCCTCGTACGCCACGCGCAGCCCGCGGTGCAGGAGCCGGGTGGACCAGCCGTCGACGGCGATGTGGTGCGCGACGATGAGGAGCACGTGCTCGCCCGGGGCGGTGGCGAACAGCCACACCCGCCACGGCACGTCGGCGGCCAGGTCGAAGGGGCGCGCGGCGAGCTCCTCGATGAGCGCGGGCACGTCGTCGGCCGCGGCCGGAACGGCGGTGAACGGCGGCCGGCCGGCGGGGCCGTCGAGGATGTGCTGGACCGCGACGCCGTCGCTCTGCGGGAAGATCGTGCGCAGGCTCTCGTGCCGGTCGCTGAGGTCGCCGAG
>NZ_JBFAPM010000047.1:0-13490 GCF_040676695.1 Actinoplanes sp. NPDC049548 | reverse complement strand
GGCCAAGCGCCCGAACATCAAGGCGATCGTCTACTTCGACACCTCCCACGACGACGAGGGCGACCGCGACATCAGCATCGACAGCACCAAGGCCAACCTCGCCGCGTTCCGCGCCCTGGCCGCTGACAAGATCTTCGACGTGAAGCTGCGCTGACCGCGCTCCACCCGAGAGCTCACGAGCCGCCCGGCGGGCCTGCCGGGCGGCTCGTGCCGTGCGCGTCCCCGGGTTTCTCCGGGCCGCGGTTTCAGGGGCCGCTCGGGGTGGATCCCCATGGTCCGCTCCGGCGGCTCCGGGAAGGCTGATGGGCAGCCCACCCGAGGAGAGCCCGAGGTTCACCAGGAGCGCCTCGCGAGCCTCTCGTCGGAAAGGCCGGCTCACCGTCGCGGCCGGTGCGGGGCATCAGGTGCCGGAGGACAACCCGGAGGCCGTCGCCGAGGCGATCATCAGCCGGTAGCCCGGTGGTCAGGGCGGCGGGCCTGGCGCGGGGCACTGGCCGCAGCCCGATCCGACCCGGCCGTGCCGCCCGATCGGCGGCACGCGATCATAGCGGGATGATCATCGGCAGGACCGCAGCCGCAGCCCTCGTGGCGGGACTGATGCCGGCCGCCTGCGCCGATCCTGGCAGCGCCCCACCGCCGTCGGCACGCCCGTCGTCCGCGCACGCTTCGGTGCCGCCGGGATGCGCATTCGCCGGCGCTCGCGTGCAGTGGTCCGCCTACACGAAACGCCCGCTGCTCACCCAGGTCACGCTCTTCCGGCTCACCGACGATCCCGCCTCTCGCACCGGGACGGAGCTCCTGGACGAACCGGTGGCGCCTTCGATCAGCGAGGTCGACGCGCCCGCGGCCTGGGTGCCCGGCCTCGCCCGGTCCCTCAGCAAAGAGACGGGCGACAAGGTTCACGCCGGGCCGGCGCGTCTCAAGGACGGCGGCTACGGCACGGTGTCGCGGACACCGGACGATGCCACGATCCCGGAGTCGGTTCTCTACGTGGGGGTGCAGGCCGTGTCGGCCGGCTTCGTGGTCGACTGCGCTGTGCCCGTACGGGGAACCTTCCATTCCTGGACGTCCATGGATTACGGGACCGTGCACTGTGGTTCCTTCGAGCCCCCGTCCGACCCGCTGGGCCGGCTTGCCCGCGCGTACTGCCCCCGTACGCCCAGCGCCCGGCCTCGATCCGTGCCGAGCTTGCGGCTACCGACCGCGGCCGGCTGACTCGTCCGTCGCCGCCTTGGTGACCGCCGCCAGACGTGGTCTTCGGGCTGGTGGAGGCGGACGGTCGGTGCCGCGAGTAGGCGGCTTGGCCTTTGGCCTGCTGGAAGCACTCTTCGACGGCCCAGCGGGTTCCCGCGACCGGGTGCCGGCCGACGTCGGCGCGACGATGCGGCGGCTGCGCGCGCCGGAGATCTTGCTAAAGAAGGTTTAAGGAACGCTTGCTCAGCGTCATGAACTGCTGCCACATCGCCGCTCGTATATCCCGGTAGCGCAACGAGGCGGTACCGAGACGAACAGGAGTCGTGCATGTATCGACGCGGAGTCAGCAGCCGGACGCGCAAGCTGGTGATCGGGGGTGCCGCGGCAGCGCTGCTCGGCTCGGCGCTCGCGGTCAGCACGGGGATGGGCCAGGCCGCCGAGTCCTGCGTCGGCCTGGACCAGGCGCTGCAGAACAACCTGAACTTCATCGCCGGGCAGCAGGCCAACCCGGACGCGCAGTCGCAGGCCCGGATCGCCAACCGGCAGGCCGTGGTGGACCTGATCCAGCAGCGCCGGGCGACGGCCGGGTGCACGGCCAACGTCCAGGCCGCGGGCAATGCGGGTCGGGGCAACGCGGCTCGGGGCAACGCAGGTCGGGGCAACGCGGGTCAGGGCAACGCGGGTCAGGGCAACGCGGGTCAGGGCAACGCGGGGACGGGCAACGCGGGGACGGGCAACGCGGGTCAGGATCAGAACGCGGGGACGGGGAACGCCGGGGCCGGCTCCGGTAACATCGACGCTTTGGTGCCGGCGCTGGGGTTCAGCCCGGGCGATCCGAACGCGACGGCCGACCGCGTGGGCCCCACCGGGGTGAAAGTTCCCGGTCGCTGCCCGCCCACTCAAGCCCAGGTGAACGCGCAGGTAGCGCTCAAGAATGCGAACTTTCCGAGTGGAACGGATCTTGAAAGCCGCATCCAACGTTACGAGAAAACCCTGTCGGCGATTCAAGACTTGAAATGCCCCGCATCTTCCACGACTTTGCTGGGCCGCTTGAATTCCTTGACCGCGCTGCGCGGAAACGCGAACCGCGACAACATCCTGCGTGGTTTGGGTCTGAACGAAACGCCAGCGGGATAAGGCCAGCGAAACAAGCGGCTCGCGGAGCGGCGCCGCGGGCAACGGCAACCTGATCCTTCGCGGATCCTGATCCACCGCACGGAACCGCCTCGCCGGAGGCCCTCGCACCACGGGGGTCTCCGGCGCGTCCGTGTGTGGGCAATGCGCGCGCTCACCCAACTGCCGTTGCGGTATTAGGCTCGCCGTATGCAGAGAATGCGATCAATGCGAGCGCTCGCCGTCGCGGCGGTCGCCATCGCGCTCGCCGGCTGCGACGACACCGGGCGCAACGATCCCGAGCCGCAGCCGGCGGTGACGGCTCCCTCGACGGCGGTGACCGCCCCGGTCGGCAACATCAGCGTTCCCACGCCGGATTCCGGCTCGGCCTCGGCCTCGCCCTCGGCGTCACCGTCCCGGAGCCGGGCGACGCCGACTCCGACCGGCTGAGGGTGGTGGGCCGTCGCCGGCCCACCACCGCTGCGGATCAGCTGCCGAACGAGTTCACGACGACGGACGTCGTGTCGATCGCAGGGCCGTGACCCTGGTCGTGGGGCACGCCCACCGTCACCGTGCCGAAGCAGGTGCTGCCCTTGCTGTCGGTGACGGTGAAGGAGACCCGGTAGACCCGGCCGTCACCGGTGCCGCTGCGCTCGGCGCGGAGCTTCACCTGGTCCGGCGCGCCGGTCACGCGGGCGGCGTCGGGCGCGGTGTCGCCGTCGCCCGTACCGTCGAGGGCCTCGTCCTGGGTGACCGTGGTGACCGCCAGCGACGTGGCGTCGCCGTCCGGGTCGGTCGCGCCGGAGAGGCGGACGGTGACGAACTTGTGGTTCGGTGGCCACAGCTCGGTGGTGTCGGCCTTGACGGCGGTGCACACCGGCGGGTGGTTGATGATGGGCTTCACCGTGTTCTGCTCGACGAAGGCGGCCCCGCCGGACTGCCCGTTGAGCAGGAACGAGACGGTGCACTTGAGGGGCGTCTCACTGGTGACGCCGGAGCCCAGGGTGAGTGTCTCCGTGAAGGTCACCGTGCTGCCGCTGGTGACGGTCTTGCTCGGGGCGTCGAAGGTCGCCGTCAGCCCGGGGTCGCAGGTGGCCTCCGGGGTGACCGTCACGGGAAGGCTGGTCAGGCCGGCGAGGATGGCGTCGGACACGTCGCCCGGCGGGACGTCGGTGAACGAGCGGCCCTGGGTGGCGGTGGCGATGCGGGACGCCTGGCCGGCCGTGCCGCCGGGGTTGCCGCAGACGCCGTAGTCGGCGGCGCCCGCGGTGGGATCGCCGTTCAGGCCGTTCGCGACGCCGGTCGTGGTGGAGACGGCGATCACCTTCACCTTGGCGGCGACCAGCTCGGCCGTCACGGAGGCCTCGGTGACGGTGGGCTCGCCGGAGATCGCCGAGCAGACCGGGTCGTGGCCCGGCGCGTCGCCGAACCACACGACGATGCGGCTCGAGTCGCTCCGGAACCCGGCCGCGGTCACCAGCTTGTGCAGGGCGAAGAGGTTGGCCTCGGGAGCGTCGTCGCCGCCGCTCGCCGTCCAGGCGGCGATGGCGGCCTGGGCGGCCGCGCCGTTGTCGTCCGCCGCCGGGATCGCGGCGTCGTTACGGTACGCGAACGCGCTCCGTGGGAAGTCCTTGTACTGCCCGGCGCCGTAGCGTGGGTCGCTGGCACCGGCGTCGACGGCGCTGAGGATGGCCGCGGCGTTGCTCCGCACGTCGGCGAGCACGGGCGTCATGCTGCCGGTGGTATCGGCGAGGAAGTACACGTCGGGCTTGGGAAGGATCCGTGGCGTGGTCACGGTCTTGGTGACGGTGTGGTGCTCGCCGGGCTTGAGTGACACCGTCACCGTGGCGGGCGTCACTCCGTCCGTGGCGAAGACGGGCGTGGCCGGGATGAGCAGGGCGGCGACGAGCGCGCAGCCCGTCAATGTTCTGGCAGTCGACACGATGATCCCCTTGGCGGAGAAGGATGTGTGTGCGACCGGTACCGGAGGCTACATCGTGGTGCGTCCACCACGACCGTCGGTGACGCTACTCGTCTGCAGTGAGCCGGAGGTCGGCCGAACGGATCGCCCGGCAGTCGGTTGATCCGCCAAGTGTCGAGATCGGACTGCCGTCGGCGTCAGTGCCGGGCGCGAAGCCCGTCCACGAGCAGATCGAGGAGGCGGCCGGCCTGCTCGCGCTGCGCCGGCTCGCCCGCTGCGAGGGCGACGCCGCTGAGGGCCGTGAGCACGTCCAGCACCGGTACGTCGTCGCGCAGCGTGCCCGCCTCGGCCCCGGCCGCGAGCAGCGGGGTCAGGGCGGCCACCAGCAGGTCGCGGCTGTGGGCGTACGGGTTGCCGCCGGAGGCGATGACCAGCCGCAGCGCGTCGGACATGCCGCGCTTGGTGGTCATGTAGTCGACGAAGCGGTCCATCCACGCCCGCAGTGCCGCATCCGGGCCGTGGGTGCGCAGGAGCTCCGGGGCGGAGGCACACAGCCGGTCGAGCTCGCTGCGGTACGCCGCCTCGACGAGCGCCTCGCGGGTGGGGAAATGCCGGTAGAGGGTGCCGATGCCGACCCCGGCCGTGCGGGCGATCGTCTCCAGCGGCACGTCGGAGCCGCCGGTGGTGAACGCGCGCACCGCCACCTCGAGGAGCCGCTCGCGGTTACGCCGGGCGTCGGCGCGCAGCGGTCGGATGCTCATCACACCGATCCTAGGGCCGGATCCGCTCAAGTCCTGCTCCGGAAGCCCGATCTCAGGGCGTGCCAGAAAGTGCCGCCACCCGCCGTCCGCGGGCGCTCGTCGCGCTCGTCGCCGTGCTCGTGGCCGCCTTCGGCATCTGCATGGTCACCGGCTGGGGCGGCGCGACGGTGAGCAGCGCCGTCTCCGGTGCCGGCACCGTCGCCATGACGGTGGCCGCCGGGATCGCGTGCCTGGTGCGGGCCCGCGGTTGCCGTGGCCGGGACCGTACGGTCTGGGCCGTGCTGGCCGCCGGCTGCTTCGTCTACACGTTCGGGGAGTCCGCCTGGGCGTCGATCGAGACCATCCACGGCCGGGAGGTCCCGTTCCCCGGCTTGCCCGATGCCGGCTACCTCGGGATGGTGCCGCTCGCCGCCCTGGCCCTGCTGCTGGTGCCGACGCCCCGGCAGCCGGCGCCGCAGCGGCTGCGGACCGTCGTCGACGCCGCCATGATCGCCTCCTCGTTGCTGCTGATCAGCTGGCTCCTGGTGCTCGACCCGATGCTCGACGAGGGCGCTGCCGGGCTGACCCGCGCGGTGTCGCTGGGGTATCCCCTCAGCGGCGTAGTCCTGGTCACGGTCGTGCTGCACACCCTCGCCGTGCTGCGCCGCGACAATCCGCACGCCGGCGCCCTGACCGTCGTCGGTGTCGGCATGGTGGTGCTCGGCGTCTCCGACAGCGCGTACGCGTACATCTCCGTGCACCACTCCTACACCTCCGGCGGCCTGCTCGACACCGGCTGGTTCGTCGCCTTCGCGCTCGTGCTGCTGGCGGCTCGCCACCCGGCCAAGGCGGTGGCGGTCGTCGACGGGCCGGCCGAGCCGCGGGCGTTCGCCTTGCTGGTCCCGTACGTGCCGATCCTGCTCGCGGTGATCTGCAGCGTGACGTTCTCTGCGGTGACCGGCCACACCGACGCCTTCCACGCCACGTGCCGGGCGGTGCTGATCCTGCTGGTCGTCTCCCGGCAGCTGCTCACCCTGCTGGAGAACCGGCACCTCACCCGCGGTCTGGAGGCCCGGGTCGCCGAGCGCACCGCCGAGCTGCAGGCCCGCGAGCTGCGGTTCCGTGCCCTGGTGCAGCAGAGCTCCGAGTCGGTCGCGATCGCCGACGCCGACTCGACCCTGCGCTACCAGAGCGACTCCGTCGAGCGGGTCTTCGGCTGGCCGGCGCGGATGCTGCTCGGTCACCGGCTCGTCGAGATCACCGGGCGCCGGGCCGGGCCGCGCATCGCCGCCGCGATCGACGCGGTCCTGGCCGGCCCGGAGCGGGTCACGGTCCTGGAGGTGCCGCTGCGCCACCAGGACGGTCAGGTCCGTCTCGCCGAGATGACCATCACCAACCTGCTCGACGACCCGGCCGTGGGCGGGCTGGTGCTCAACACCCGCGACGTGCACGACGCCAAGGAGCTGCAGGAACGGCTCATGCACGAGGCGTACCACGACGGGCTGACCGGGCTGCCCAGCCGCGCGCTGTTCCGCGAACGGCTGGTCGAGGCCGTCGAAGGCACCGGTACGGACGACGTCGCGATCCTCTTCCTGGACCTCGACGGCTTCAAGGAGGTCAACGACAGCCTCGGCCATGCGGCGGGCGACCTGCTGCTGTGCCAGGTGGCCGAGCGGCTGCAGGCCGCGGTCCGCGAGGGGGACACCGTGGCCCGCTTCGGCGGCGACGAGTTCGGCGTGATCGTCGAGTCGCTGGCCGCCCGAGCCGACGCCGAGGCGGTCGCGGGCCGCATCGCCGCCGCCCTCGAGGCGCCGTTCCGCGTCGGCGAGCGCGAGCTGCCGGTCGCCGCGAGCATCGGCCTGGCCTGCGCGGCCGACGCCGAGGACGTCGATCAGCTGCAGCGCAACGCCGACCTCGCCATGTACCGCGCGAAGTCCGGCGGCGGGAACGGCCTGGCCGCGTACGACCCGGCCATGCTCAGCGGCCTGGTCCGGCGCCTCGAGCTGGAGGCCGACCTGCGGACCGCGCTGGCCCGCGAGGAGCTCGTCCTGCACTACCAGCCCACCGTCGACCTGCGTACCGGGGAGATCACCGGCTTCGAGGCGCTGGTGCGCTGGCACCACCCGACCCGGGGCATGATCTCGCCGCTCGACTTCATCGGCGCCGCCGAGGCGACCGGGTTGATCGTGCCGCTCGGCCGGTGGGTGCTGCGCGAAGCGTGCCGCCAGGCCGTCGCGTGGGGGGCGGGCTCCACCCGGCCGCTCAAGATGGCGGTCAACGTCTCGGTCCGGCAGTTCGAGCACGGCGACCTCGCGGCGACGGTCGCGGAGGTCGTCGCCGAGACCGGCATGCCGGTCGGCCAGCTGTGCCTCGAGATGACCGAGAGCGTGCTGCTCACCGACACCGAGGAGAACCTCGCCCAGCTGCAGCGCCTCAAGGCCCTGGGGGTCACCCTGGCCATGGACGACTTCGGTACGGGGTACTCCTCGCTGGCGTACCTGCGCCGGTTCCCGATGGACACGCTGAAGATCGACCGCTCGTTCGTCGACCGGCTCGGCGGCGACCGCGAGGACGAGGCGCTGGTCCGCACCATCGTGCGGCTGGGCCAGAGCCTCGGCATGACCACGGTGGCCGAGGGCATCGAGGACTCCGAGCAGCTCGCGGTGCTGCAGGAGCTGCGGTGCGACTACGCCCAGGGCTTCTACCTGTCCCGCCCGCTGCCGGCGGACGAGGCCGGCCGCGTACTGGTGGAGGGGTTCGCGGCCAAGATGCACTGACCGGCGGCCAGCCGGTGGCGCAGGGCCAGCTGCAGCCGCAACCGGGCATCCGGGTCGTCCAGCGCGGCGCCGAACACCCGGCGGATCTTGCGCATCCGGTAGCGGACCGTCTGCGGGTGCGCGTGCAGCGCCGCCGCGGCCGCCACGACCTGACCCTGCTCGCGCAGCCAGGCGTGCAGCGTCGCCAGCTCCGGCTCCCGCAGCTGACCGGCGGCGGCCAGCTCCCGCTCGGCGAAGCGGTCCATGAGACCGGGCTCCCATCCGGTGACCAGGTCGAGCAGCCGGTCGTTGCAGCGCACCAGCCCGTCGCCGGGCAGCAGGTCCAGCGCCCGGCGGGACAGCCGGTACGACACCCGCGCCGACGCCAGCGGCACCGACGGACCCAGCGCCGCGCGCCGTCCGGAGAGGACCGCCGTCAGACGGGTGAGCCGTCCGGGGGTCGCGGGCGACGGCACGATCATGCGCGTGGCGTCGTCGATGACGGTGGCGATGGTGCCGTTGCCGGCCGTCCTGGCGAGGCGCTCGCCGTCGGTGCTGTCGATGCTCACCACCGCGACGGTCGCCGGAAGCGGCCACCGCGCCGCGTCCGCGGCCGCCTGCAGCGTCGCCTCTCCCGGCGGGTCGGGCTGCACCAGCAGAGTGATCAGCCGCCGGCGCACGGTGTCCCAGTCCCGGGCGTTCGCGTCCTGCTCGTCGAGGTAGCCCTCGGCGGCCGCGCCCGCCAGCTCGTCGAGGAAGCCGAACAGTGCGGAGGCCAGCACGTAGAGGGCGTCCGGCGGCAGGTCCTGGCCGACGAGGTACGCCCACAGGTCCCGGCCGCCGACCGTCAGCACCGCGCGCAACGCGTCGACCCGGTGGCCCTCGCGGAACTCGGTACGCCCCAGCTCGGCGAAGACCGCCCGGGTGGCCGCCAGGTCGTACGCGGGCGACGCCACGGCCTCGACGAACGCGTCGACAGCGGTCTCGACGCCCAGGGTCAGCCCGCGGCCCTGCCCGCCCGAGAGCGAACGGCCCTGCCCGCTCATCACCGTACGTACCGTGCCCAGCACGCGAGCGCGGAGCAGGGGACGCAGCTCCCGCAGCCGCTCGCCGACGGCGGCCGGCAGGTCCGCGACGCGCGGCTCGAACATTTGTCACCTCGGTGATAAAGCAGCGCTCGGTCTGTGCGCCGCGGGAGCATCATTTTGGCAGCCGGCTTCCTAGCGTGGAGTCATGGAAGCGGATGTGATCGTGATCGGCGCCGGCCTGGCCGGGCTCGTCGCCACCGCCGAGCTGGCCGACGCCGGGCGCCGGGTGCTCCTGCTGGACCAGGAACCCGAGCAGAGCCTCGGCGGCCAGGCCTTCTGGTCGTTCGGCGGCCTCTTCCTCGTCGGCACCCCCGAGCAACGGCGGATGGGCATCCGCGACTCGGAGGAGCTGGCCTGGCAGGACTGGCTGGGCAGCGCCGGGTTCGACCGGCCCGAGGACCACTGGCCGCGGCGGTGGGCGCAGGCGTACGTGCACTTCGCCGCGGGGGAGAAGCGGTCGTGGCTGCACGCCATGGGTCACCGCTCGTTCCCGGTGGTGGGCTGGGCCGAGCGCGGCGGCGGGGCGGCCGACGGCCACGGCAACTCGGTGCCGCGGTTCCACATCACCTGGGGGACCGGGCCGGGCGTCATCGAGCCCTTCGAGCGACGGGTACGCGACGCCGCCACCCGGGGCCTGGTCACCTTCGGCTTCCGGCACCGCGTCGACGCCCTCGTCACCACGGCAGGGGCGGTCACCGGCGTACGCGGGCGGATTCTCGAGCCGAGCTCCGTCGCGCGCGGCGTCAGCAGCTCCCGGGTCGAGGTCGCCGACTTCGCGTACGAAGCGCAGGCCGTCATCGTCACCTCGGGCGGCATCGGCGGCGACCACGACCTGGTCCGCAAGGCCTGGCCGGCGCGGCTCGGCACCCCGCCCCGGCGGATGGTCTCCGGCGTGCCGGCGCACGTCGACGGCCGGATGCTCGGCATCACCGAGGCCGCGGGCGGACAGATCATCAACCCCGACCGGATGTGGCACTACACCGAGGGGCTGCGCAACTGGGACCCCATCTGGCCCGGCCACGGCATCCGCATCCTGCCCGGCCCGTCGTCGCTGTGGCTGGACGCGACCGGCCGCCGCCTGCCCGCCCCGCTGTACCCCGGCTTCGACACCCTCGCCACGCTGCGGCACCTCCGGGCCACCGGCCACGACCACAGCTGGTTCCTGCTCACCCAGAAGATCATCGAGAAGGAGTTCGCCCTCTCCGGCTCCGAACAGAACCCGGACCTGACCGGCCGCAGCGTGCGCCAGGTGCTCGGCCGGATCCGCCCCGGCGCGCCGCCGCCGGTCGAGGCCTTCAAACAGCACGGCGAGGACTTCGTCGTGGCCGGCGACCTACCCACCCTTGTCAGCGGCATGAACAAGCTGTGCGGCCCGCTGCTCGACGTCGAGGACGTACGCCGTACCGTCGAAGCCCGCGACCGCGAGATCGCCCACCCGTTCGCCAAGGACGCGCAGGTCACCGCCATCCGCGGCGCCCGCCGCTACCGCGGCGACCGGCTCGTCCGCGTGGCCACCCCGCACCGCCTGCTGGACCCGGCGGCGGGTCCCCTGATCGCGGTCCGCCTGAACATCCTCACCCGCAAGACCCTCGGCGGCCTGCACACCGACCTGGAAGCCCGCGTCCTGCGCGCCGACGGCACCCCGCTACCGGGGGTGTACGCGGCGGGGGAGGCGGCCGGCTTCGGCGGCGGAGGCATGCACGGCTACAACTCCCTGGAAGGCACCTTCCTCGGCGGCTGCCTGTTCTCCGGCCGCGTCGCGGGCCGCTGCGCGGCAGCCGCGGTCGGGTCGATGTGAATCTTCGGGGCGATGCCCCATTCCGGCGGGCGGTTGCCGGCCAGCACGGCGGCGGCGTGGTCGAGACCGACCGTCGCCGCCACCAGCGGCCGGGGGTCGACGGCGCCGGACGCGTACAGGTCGACGGTGCCGGCCAGCGCCCCCGAGCCGCTGAGCACCCCCACCGCGGTCGCGTCCTTGAGCACCAGCTCCCGCGTGTCCACCAGGCTCGCCTGCGCCGCGAGACCGATGAACACGACCCGGCCGCCCGGCTCCACGAGCTCCACCGCCCGGGCCGGGACGCCGCTGCCGGTCGACGCGTCGACGACCGCGTCCCAGCGCAGGTCCGGCAGGTCGGCCGCGGTCCACGCCCGCTCGATCCCGATCGAGCGCGCGAACTCCGTGGTCTTGCCGAGCACGTGCACCTCGGCACCCTGCGCCGTCGCGATGAGGGCGGTCAGCAACCCGATCGTGCCCGGCCCGGCGACCAGGAGACGCTCGCCGGGTGAGACCGCTGCCGCGCGTACGGCCCGCAGCGCGTTGGCGCCCGGCTCCACCAGCGCACCCAGCGTCGAGTCGACCGTGTCCGGCAGGGGCACCAGCGCTTTCACGGGTACGGGCAGCCGCTCCGCCAGCGCCCCCGGCCACCCGTTGCGGATGCCGATCTCGTACCGGTCGGCACAGAGATGCTGGCGCCCGCCGCGGCACCGGTGGCAGCGGCCGCAGCCGAGCATCGTGTCGCCGGTGACCCGCCGGCCCAGCCAGACGGGATCGACGTCCGTGCCGAGCGCGGTCACCGTGCCGCACCACTCGTGCCCGATCCGCACCGGGTAGGCGGCCTGCCCGTTGTGCAGGTACGCCATGTGCCCGGAGTAGAACTCGGCGTCGGTGCCGCAGACCCCGGCCCGCTCGACGGCCACGACCACCTCGCCCGGCCCGGCGACCGGCTCTGCCACCTGGTGAACCGCGGCGGCGCCGGGCCCCGTAACGACGAATGCACGCATGGGTCCATCCTTCCTGTGACCGGTTTCGCGCCCCGCGATTCACGGCGGGTCGGGGCGATCCGTGCCACGATGACACCGATAGTTCGGTTCAGGCGGGAGTCAAGAGCAGATGAGCGAACACGTTTCCGACAGCGCCGAATGGCAGGCTGTGCAGGGCCACGCCGAGAAGTTCGCGAGCGTGCACCTGCGCGAGCTGTTCGACAGCGACCCGCGGCGCGGCGAGCGGCTCACCGCCCAGGTCGCGGACCTCTACGTCGACTACAGCAAGAACCTCATCACTGATGAGGTCGTCTCCGCGCTCATCGCGCTCGCCGAGCGGGCGAAGCTGCGCGAGCGCACCGCCGCGATGTTCGCGGGCGAGCACATCAACCTCACCGAGGACCGCGCCGTGCTGCACACCGCCCTGCGGTTGCCACGCGACGCGAGCCTCGTCGTCGACGGCCAGGATGTGGTCCGCGACGTCCACGAGGTTCTGAGGAGGATGGGCGCCTTCACCGACAAGGTGCGCTCCGGCGAGTGGAAGGGCGCGACCGGCGAGCGCATCCGCACGGTCGTCAACATCGGCATCGGCGGGTCGGACCTCGGGCCGGTCATGGCGTACGAGGCGCTCAAGGCGTACGCCGACCCCGGCATCGAGTGCCGTTTCGTCTCCAACATCGACCCCACGGACCTGTACGCCAAGACCCGTGACCTCGACCCGGCCAGCACCCTGTTCGTGGTGGTCTCGAAGACCTTCGGCACCCAGGAGACGCTGACCAACGCGACCGAGGCGCGCAACTGGCTGCTGGCCGGGCTCGGCGGCGACCAGTCGGCAGTGGCCAAGCACTTCGTCGCCGTCAGCACCAACGCCCAGCGGGTGGCGGACTTCGGCATCGACACCGAGAACATGTTCGGCTTCTGGGACTGGGTCGGCGGGCGCTACTCGCTGCCCTCGGCCGTCGGCCTGTCGGTCATGATCGCTATCGGCAAGGAACAGTTCGCCGAGATGCTCGCCGGCTACCACGCCGTCGACCAGCACTTCCTCACCACGCCGCTGGAGCGCAACGTGCCGGCGCTGCTGGGCCTGCTCAACGTCTGGTACGACACGTTCCTCGGCGCCCAGTCGCACGCCGTGCTGCCGTACTCGCAGTACCTGCACCGGTTCGCCGCGTACCTGCAGCAGCTGACCATGGAGAGCAACGGCAAGCACGTACGCCTGGACGGCTCCGCTGTCGAGTACCAGACCGGCGAGGTGTTCTGGGGCGAGCCCGGCACCAACGGCCAGCACGCCTTCTACCAGCTGATCCACCAGGGCACCAAGCTGATCCCGGCCGACTTCATCGGCTTCAGCGTGCCCAACCACGACACCGGCGCGATGCACGACCTCTTCATGAGCAACTTCTTCGCGCAGACCGGGGCGCTGGCCTTCGGGCGTACGGCGGAGCAGATCGAGGCCGAGGGCGTCGCGGCGGAGATCGTGCCGCACAAGGTGATGCCGGGCAACCACCCGACGACCACGATCCTGGCGGAGAAGCTCACCCCGTCGACGCTCGGCCAGCTCATCGCGCTCTACGAGCACATCACGTTCACCCAGGGCACCATCTGGGAGATCAACTCCTTCGACCAGTGGGGCGTCGAGCTCGGCAAGGTCATGGCGAACCAGCTCGCCCCGCTGCTGACCGCGGAGGCGGCGCCGGAGGCCGCGAACGACTCGTCGACCGACACCCTGATCGCCCGCTACCGCGCGCAACGCGGACGCTGACCCCTTCCGCGGAGGGCGGCCCTCTTTTGTCAGAGGGTCGCCTCAGGGCCTGTCCTGCCGGTCATGACGGCCTGCGACGGGCCCAGCTTCCGCCTCGCGGCGCGGTCCGGACGGCCGGATACAACTGTGAGGATGGTGGGGTGCTGCCTGGGGTTG
>NZ_JBFAPM010000046.1:0-13657 GCF_040676695.1 Actinoplanes sp. NPDC049548 | reverse complement strand
AACACCCGCCGCGGACGCAACTCACGAATCCGCGCCACCGCCGCATCCCGCCACGACCGCATCTGCTCCAACGGAATCGGCTCACCCGAATACGAACTGTTCCAACCCGAGAAGTCCTCACCGAAACCCACACCGGAATCCAGCGCGTACCGCGACTCATACACCTCGAGCCAGTCCTCGACATGCGCCGCCGACTCCTCCACCACCGGCTCCGCCGACACATCCGGCACCAGATACGCCACCAGCCGACGATCCCCCGGACGGTCCTCCCGCACCGTCACCACCGCCTGCCGCACACCCTCGACCTCGCCCAGCACCGCCTCGATCTCACCCGGCTCGATCCGGAAACCCCGAACCTTCACCTGCTCATCAGCACGCCCCGCGAACTCCAACTGCCCATCCGCACGCCACCGCACCAGATCCCCGGTCCGATACATCCGCTCACCCACACCGAACGGACACGCCACGAACCGCTCACCCGTCAGAGCCGCCCGACCCAGATAACCGCGGCCGAGACCGATGCCGGTGACGTAAAGCTCGCCCAGCACGCCGGGAGGCACGATGCGCAGCTGCTCGTCGAGGACGTAGGTACGAACGCCGGCCAGCGGCGACCCGATCGGGAACGGCTCCGCGGACGGATCACCGAGCGGCGCGCTCAGGGTCACCGAGACGGTCGCCTCGCTGGGCCCGTACGCGTTGATCAGCCGATGCTCCGTTCCCCACCGCCGGACCACCTCGGCCGTCATCGCCTCGCCGCCGGTCATCAGGGCGCGCAGCTCGGGCAGGACCTGCGGTGGCACGGTCGCGAGCACGGGCAGCGGCGCCAGAAAGTGGGTGATGTGGTGGTCACGCACCACCCGGGCGAGATCCTCGCCGATCGGCTGCATCCGCTCGCTCAGCACGAGCGCCGCCCCGGACACCCAGGTCATCGCGAGGTCGGCGACGGCAGCGTCGAAGCTGAGCGACACATACTGCAGGACCCGGGCGCCGGGCACCAGGTCGAGGGCGTCGCGGTGCGCCACCCCGAGGTTCACGAACCCCCGGTGCGGCACCGCGACACCCTTGGGGACGCCGGTGGAGCCGGACGTGTAGATGACGTAGGCCAGCTGCTCGGGTCCCGGCCGTGCCGCCGGACGCGTACCGGGAAGGGTGTCCAGGTCGTCCAGCGCTGGTACGGCGTCGAGGCACAGCAGCGGCTTCGCGTCGTCGAGCATGAACGCGATGCGCTCGGCCGGGTAGCCAGGGTCCAGCGGGAGGAAGGCGCCACCCGCCTTGAGCACCGCCACCACGGCGACGATCTGCTCGACCGAGCGCGGCAGCCGCAGGCCGACCAGCGTCTCGGCGGTGACTCCCCGCTCGATCAGCCAGTGCGCGAGCCGGTTCGACCACAGGTCCAGGTCGGCGTAGGTCAGCGAGTGGCCGCCGTGCTCCACCGCGAGGCTCTCCGGCCGGGTGCGGGCCCAGGCGGCGACGTGGTCGACGACCGTACCCGCGCCGGGCAGCTCGCCGGTACCGGTGCCGGCCGCGAGGATCCGGTCGCGCTCCTCACCGGTCACCAGGCTCAGGTCCCCGAGGCGGCGCCCGGGCTCGGCGGTGGCCTCGTCGAGCAGGCGGATCCACCGGGCCACCAGGTCCTCGACGGTCCGGCGGTCGAACAGCTCGGTGGAGTACTCGACGTCCACCTCGACGCCCGTCGGCGTACCGCTGTCGTCGAAGGACTCGGTGATCATGACGAGCAGGTCGATGCGGGCCGTACCGGTGTAGACCCAGTGCGCGCGGACGTGCACTTCCGGAAGGTCGAAGTCCGCGGCCGGGGCGTTCTGAACCACGAGCGCGACCTGGAACAGCGGCTGGCGGAACGCGGCACGCTGCGGGTTGAGCACTTCGACCAGGTGCTCGAAGGGCACGTCCTGGTTGGCGTACGCCTCCAGGCTGGCACCGCGCACCTGCCCGACCAGTTCGGCGAAGGTGGTCTCCGGCGCCGGACGCGTACGCAGCACGAAGGTGTTGACGAAGAAGCCGACCAGGTCGTCGAGGCCGACGTCCGTGCGTCCGGCCAGGCCGCTGCCGAGCGGAATGTCGCCGCCCGCACCCAGCCGGTGCAGCAGCGCGCTCATCGCCGCCTGGAACACCATGAACGGCGTGGCACCGCATCGGCGGGCCAACAGGCTCACGCGCTGCTGGAGGTCGGCCGGGATCTCGGCTGCCAGGTGCGCACCCGCGAAGGTCGGATGGGCCGGCCGTGGACGGTCGGCGGGTAGCCGGATCTGCTCGGGAAGGTCCGCGAGCCGGCGCTTCCAGTATTCGACCTGACGGGCGAACAGGCTCTCCGGATCGGCTTCGTCACCCAGGAGCTCACGCTGCCAGAGGGCATAGTCGACGTACTGCACCGGCAGCTCCGGCAGCTCCGGCTCGCCTCCCTGGGACCGGGCCGTGTAGGCGAGGCTGATGTCATGCGCCAGCGCGCCCATCGACCAGCCATCGCTGACGATGTGGTGCAGGAGCAGCAGCAGTACGTGGTCACAGTCCGCATCCTCCGCACCGTCCGCTGTCACGTCGAACAGCCAGGCTCGGACGGGAAGCTCGCGGGCGAGGTCGAAGGTGTACCGGGCGGCGGCCAGCAGCGCGGCGTCGAGCTCGCCGGCGGGGACCGCGCGGCTCGTCCACTCCAGTGAGGTCCTGCCGGCCTCGAGGACGACCTGATACGGCTCGCCGTTGTGCTCGGCGAAGATCGTGCGCAGTGACTCGTGCTGGTTCAGCAGGTCGCCTAGGGCGGCGCGGAGGGCGTCCCGGTTCAGGTCGCCCCGCAACCGCAACGCGAAGGCCATGTTGTACGTCGCCGACTGCCCGTCGCGCTTGTCGAGGAACCAGAGCCGGCGCTGCGCGTACGACAGCGGCACGAGCTCGGGCCGCGGCCGCGGGATGAGGGCCGGGCGGGCGGTCACCGGACCGCCGGCCGCGCGCTCGGCCACCAAGGCGAGCTCGGTGACCGTCGGCGCGTCGAAGACCGCGGCGATCGGCAGTTCGACGCCTACCACGCTGCGCAGGTGGGCGAGAAGTCGCACGGCCGCCAGGGAGTGGCCACCGAGTTCGAAGAAGTCGTCGTCGATGCCCACGCGGGGGGCGTCGAGCACCTCAGCGAAGAGGCCGCTGATCACGTCCTCCCACACCGTCCGGGGCGCCCGGTACGCCTCCTCCGGCGCAAGGGGGTTCTGCGTCTGCTGGCTGTACTCGCGGATGTCCATGTGCTTCATCTCTCCCTGCTCCGCGGGCGGAGCGATGTGCGGCTCAGGCGGCGGGGTCGGCGTCCAGGCGGCCGAGGGCCGCGGCGATGACAGGACCGATGTGCAGCAACGGTTCGGCGTTCAACATGTGCGTGTGCCGGCAGTCGGCCGGCTCCAGGACGACCGGGCCCGTGAGGTACGGCCGCCAATGCTCGGGCGTGACCGGGTCCTCGGTGCCGGCCGTCGCGCTCACCAGGAGCGTGGGCGCGGCAACCTCGTGGTACTCCGTCCGGAACTGCAGGATCGTGTTGTTGAGGAAGACCGCCATGAGGGAGCGCATGTCCTCCTCGCTGAGACCGGCGAGAGCGGTGTTCCGGGTGGCGAGCGCGGCCATGGCGCGTTGGTGGTCGAGCGGCTCGTCCGCGTCCTCGAGGTCGTTCACGTCGTAGATGTCGAGCATGCTGCGGTAGACGGCCGACATCGGCGTCGCGGCGGCCGCCTCTCGCACCTCCGCCTCGGACCTCGTGGCCAGCGGGCGTGCGTCCAGCAGCAGCAGCAGCTCCACGGTCTCGCCCCGCTCCTCGAGCAGCGCCGCGATGCGGTGCGCGACCAAGCCACCGAACGACCAGCCGAGGATCCGGTAGGGGCCGTGCGGCTGAATCCCGACCATCTGCCCGAGATGATCCGCCGCCATCTCGTCGATCGAGGACGGCAGCGGCTCATCGCCGAGCAGACCCCGAGCCTGCAGGGCGTAGACAGGCTGCTCGGGGTCTAGGTGCGGGACCAGGCGGGCGTACGCCCAGCCGAGGCCACTGCCGGCATGGATGCAGAAGAGCGGCCGCAACCCGCCGCGGGTACGCAGCGGAAGCACCGTGCCGAACGAGCTGCTCGAGCCCTCGCCGAGCCGCAGGGCGACCGCCTCCGGGGTGGGCGCGGAGAACAGGGTGGCGACGGGGACCTCTACACCGAGCGTGGCGGTGATGCGAGCGACCAGCCGGGCCGCGAGCAGCGAGTGGCCGCCGAGCGCGAAGAAGCTGTCGTCGGCGCCGACCCGCTCCACCCCGAGCACCTCGGCGAACAGACCGCACAGGATCTCCTCCGGCAGGGTGCGCGGCGGACGGCCGACGGCCTGCCCGCTGTAGTCGGGAACCGGCAGGGCCGCATGGTCGAGCTTGCCGTGCACCGTGAACGGCAACCCGTCCAGCGTGACGACCGCGGCCGGCACCAGGTAGTCGGGAAGATGACGGCCGACGTGGTCGCGCAGCACCGCCGGTGTCGCGTCGCCGGTGCCGGAGGGCACGACGTACGCGACGATCCGAACGTCGTCGGCTGTGTCCTCCCGGGCCACCACGGCCGCCTCCCGGACCGACGGGTGCCGGGACAGCACCGCGGCGATCTCACCGGGTTCGATGCGGATGCCACGAACCTTGACCTGCCCGTCCGCGCGGCCCACGAACTCCAGCGTGCCTCGGCCGGTGCGGCGCACGAGGTCGCCGGTGCGGTACATCCGGGCGCCCCGCTCGTACGGGCACGCCACGAACCGTTCCGCGGTCGCGGCCGGCCGGCCGAGGTACCCGCGGGCCAGCCCGGTGCCGGTCACGTACAGCTCCCCGACTCCGCCGGGCGGGACCGGGCGCAGCCGGTCGTCGAGGACGTGCGCGCCGGTGTTGGTCATCGGACCGCCCAGGTGCGGGCGCTCCTCGGCTACCACGCGGCCGGCCAGGACGCTGACGGTGCACTCGCTCGGCCCATACAGGTTGTACGCCGTCACGTCCGGCGCTGCGGCCAGCTCGTCCCACACGGCCGCCGTGATCGCCTCCCCTCCGGAGGCCACGATGCGGGGCCGGTGCCCCGGGCCGGTGAGCAGTCCGGCGTCGAGCATCCGGCTCAGCTGACCGGGCGTTGTGTGGACCATGTCGACGCGGTGGTCGGCGACGTAGCCGACGAACGCATCGGGATCGAGCCGTACGGCGTCCTCGATGAGGTGCAGCTCGTGACCGTCCAGCATGAACAGCAGCGCCTCGACGGAGGTGTCGAACGACAATGCGGCGGTCATCGCCACCCGTAGCCGCTCCGCACCCGCCCCTGCCAGCATCCCGGTCCGGTGCTCCGCCAGCAGGTCGAGTGCGCCTTCGTGGGTGACGAGGACGCCCTTCGGCGTACCGGTCGATCCGGAGGTGTAGACGGCGTACACCGGGTGCGTGGGCAGCAGTTCCCGTGGCACGCTCACGGGCTCGTCGCCGGCCCGGCCGATCCGCACGATCGTCCGGCCGAAATAGTCGCGGATGTCGTTCGGCGCTGTCACGACCGTGGTGACCGCGGCGTCGTCGAGCAGAAGCCGGATCCGCTCGGCCGGCAGCTCCGGATTCACGTAGAGGTACGCCGCCCCGGCCACCGATACCGCGAGCAGGGCGACCAGGGCATCCGCCGAGCGGGGTACCGCCACGGCGACGATCTTCTCGGGACCGGCGCCCACCGTGCGCAATCGCTGCGCCAATGCCTCCGCTGCCGCGCCGAGCTCGGCGTACGTCAGGGTGCGTGTGCCGTCCACGATGGCGGTGTGGCCGGGTGTCCGACGGACCTGCCGTTCCAGGAGTCCGGGCATGGTCCCCGTGGGCACCGCGGCGGTACGGCCGGCGGCCTGCTCGACGAGCTCGCGGTGCTCCGCGGGGCTCAGCAGGTCGACGTGGCCGATCGCTCGGCCGGGATCGGCGACGACCTGCTCGAGCAGCCGCAGCCACCGCTGCACGAGGCGATCCACCGTGGCCTCGTCGAAGAGGTCGGTGCGGTACTTGACCAGGCCGCCGATGCCGGCCGGCGCCCGGTTCGCGCCGAGCCGCTCGACGACGTTGACGGCCAGGTCGACCTTGGCCGCCGTCGCCCCGCTGCCCTGCGGCGTGGCGCTGATCCCGGGCAGCTCCAGGTCCGTCGCCTCCTCGACGGCGGTGAGCATGACCTGGAACAGCGGGTGCCGGGCGGTCGAGCGGTGCGGGTTGAGCACCTCCACGAGGTATTCGAACGGCACGTCCTGGTGTGCGTACGCGGCGAGGTTGGTCCGCTGCACCCGGTCGAGCAGTTCCGCGAAGCTGGGATCGCCGGACGTGTCGGTGCGCAGCACGAGCGTGTTGACGAAGAACCCGACGAGGTCGTCCAGCGCGCCGTCGGCCCGCCCGGCCACCGGGGATCCGATGGGGATGTCGGTGCCGGCGCCCGAGCGGGTGAGCAGGGCGGCCAGCCCGGCCTGGAGAATCATGTACGTCGTCGCGCGGTGCCGCCGGGCGAGCTCCGTGAGGGCGCGGTGCAGGGCCGGCGGGATGTCGAATGCCCGCTGCCCACCCCGGTACGAGATGTGCGCCGGTCGTGGGCGGTCCACCGGCAGCTCGAGCTGATCGGGCAGACCCGCGAGCTGGCGCTTCCAGTAGTCGGTCTCCCGGGTCGTCACGCTCGTCGGGTCCGCGCTTGTGCCGAGCAGGTCCCGTTGCCACAGCGTGTAGTCCGCATACTGCACCGGCAACGGCGACCAGTCCGGGTCCGCGCCACGCCTGCGCGCCGTGTAGGCAGTCATCAGGTCCCGGGCCAGCGGGGCCATGGAGGCACCGTCCCCGGCGATGTGGTGCAGCAGCACGAGCAGAACCGCCTCGGCCGGCTCCGTGTCGGCAGCCTCGATGAGCCAGCCGCGGATCGGCAGTTCGGCCGCGAGGTCGAAGGTGTGACCGGCGGCCTCGGCGACCGCGGCGGCCAGCTCCGCCGCGCTCACCCGGCGGTGTTCCCACGCGACGACGGCATCGGCTGCGGCGATGATCTCCTGCCGCGGCTCTCCCCCGGTAGCCGGGAAGACCGTACGCAGGGACTCGTGCCGGCCGACGACGTCGTGCAGGGCGGCTCGCAGCGCGTCGACGTCCAGGTCACCCGTGAGCCGCACGGTCAGGGGGATGGTGTAGGCGGATCCGGCACCCTCCAGGTGGTCGAGGAACCAGAGCCGGCGCTGGGCGAAGGACAGCGGTATGACGTCCGGCCGCGGTCGTGCGGTCAGCGGTGCCCGGGCCTCGTCAGCCTCGCGCACATGGTGGACCAGGCCGGCGACGGTCGGATCGGCGAACACCGCGCCGATCGGAACCTCCACGCCCAGTTCGCGCCGGATGCGGCTGATGAGCCGGGTGGCGAGCAGTGAGTGGCCGCCGAGGTCGAAGAAGCTGTCGTCGACCCCGACGGAGTCCAGACCGAGCACGTCCGCGAAGAGGCGGCAGAGCAGCGCCTCCTGCGGGTTGCCCGGTTCCCTGCCGCCGCGCAGGACGCCGTAGTCGGGCCTCGGCAGGGCGGAGCGGTCGAGCTTGCCGATAGGCGAGAGCGGCAGGCGGTCGAGCACGACGAACGCGGACGGCAGCATGTACTCGGGCAGCCACGCCCGCAGCTGTGCCCGCAGCTCCCGGTTGAGGTCGATCACCCAGCGGGAACGGGCCGGGCTGCTGACGTACCCGGCGGTCGTCTCCGGCGCCTCGTCCGCCTGGTAGGCCACCACCAGATCCCGCGGGTCACCGGCGTGGAAGAGGACGTCGAACCGGTACGGGTCGGCCGACCACGTCGCCGCGGCGGCGAGGCCGAGCTCCTCACCCACGGCGCACAGCGCGTCCGGGTCCACCGCGTCCTCCGCGTCGGTAAGGCGCCGGTTGGGTACCGCGGTCAGCCGTACGCCGCCCGGATGCGCCCGCACCACATCGCGAGCTCCGGCGAGCGTGCCAGGGGTCCGCGACCACGGGATCCCCGGCCGCCCGGCACCGGCCGCCGGTATGGGCGAGGTGTGCAGCACGACGTCGTACCGGTACGCCGACAGTTCGTTGACGTAACCGAAGCGCTTGAGCCGGATGTCCGCCGTCACGCCCGGGTGCCGCTGGGCGAGATCCGTGAAGAAACCCGGTGCGACGAGCAGTTCCTCCTCGGCGTGCAGCCGCTGCTCGACGAACGCCCGCACCGCCTCCGGTTCCGCGTCGGCCCCCAGCTGCGCGGTGGCGACCCCGGTGAGCAGGTGCCGCAGCAGGTTGACGTTGCGGATGTCGCCGAGGAAGAGGCGGCCGCCCGGCGCCAGCAGCCGCAGGCAGCCCGCGAGGACGTCGTCGAGGTACCCGGCGTGCGGGAAATACTGGATCACTGAGTTGAGGACGATCGTGTCGAAGTAGCCGCCCGGCAATCCGGAGAAGTCCGACGCCGGCTGGGCCCGCAGTTCCACGCCCTCGGCGACGATGCCGCTCAGCCCCTCGACCGCAGCGGCCGAGACGTCGGTTCCCCAGTACGCCTCCACGTGCGGGGCGACCTCGGAGAGGATGAGACCGTTGCCGACACCGATCTCCAGGACCCGGCGCGGCCGCAGGGCGAGGACCCGGCCGGCGGCCTCGGCGCGCCAGGCCCGCATCTCGCCGGCCGGGATCGGCGTGCCGTCGTAGCTGCTGCGCCAGATGCCGAAGTCGTCGCGGAAGCCGCGGGCACCGAGCTGTTCCCGGTAGTTGTCGTCGTACACCTGCTGCCAGGCCGTGGCCTGCTCGTCCTCCAGCGCCCGCTCCCGCTCGTCGATCCAGGTCCGATCGGGCACGACGTAGGCGGCGAGCCGGGGTTCCTCGCCGTCGTCGCGCCGGACCACCACGGCCGCTTCCGCGACGCTGTCCGTCCTGATCAGAGCGGCTTCGATCTCACCGAGCTCGATGCGGAACCCGCGGACCTTCACCTGGTCGTCGGTACGGCCGGTGTAGTGCAGGCCGTCCTCGCGCCACTGCACCAGGTCGCCGGTCCGGTACATCCGGACGCCGTCGGTCGAGTAGGGGTTCGCGACGAACCGCTGGGCGGTCAGCCCGGGACGGCCGAGGTAGCCGCGGGCGAGCAACGGGCCGGCGACGTACAGCTCGCCTACCACGCCCTCCGGCACCGGCATCAGCTGCGGGTCCAGGACGTACGCCCGCACGTTCGGCAGCGGTACGCCGATCGGCGGCGCGGCCCCCTTCCCGGTCACCGTTGCGACGGTGTTCCACACGGTCGTCTCGGTGGGGCCGTAGAGGTTCACCACTTCAGCGCCGACGGCCTGCAATTGCTCGGACAGGCCGGCGGGCAGCGCCTCCCCGCCGACGAGGAGCCGGACCCCGCGCAGGTGCTCGGCGCCCTGGGCCAGCATCGAGCGGTAGACCGAGGGCGTCGCCTGGAAGAGCGTCGCGCCGGCCGATCCGATCAGCGCGGCCAGGGCGGCCGGGTCCCGGGTCACCTCGCCGTCGGCCATCACCACCGTGGCACCGGCCAGCAGCGGCAGGTAGATCTCGACGGCGGCGATGTCGAAGGCGACGGTCGTGGCGGCCACCACTGTGTCCCGGGCCGTCGGCCGCAGGGTGGTCATCATGCCGGCGAGGAAGGCCGTGATGTTCCCGTACGAGACGACGACGCCCTTGGGACGGCCCGTCGATCCCGAGGTGTAGATGACGTAGGCCGCGTCGAGGCTTGTGCAGGGCCGAACCGGGACGAGGTCGCCCTCGTCGTCGGGGTCCGCGTCAGCGTCGTCGGCGACGATGGCCGGTAGCTTCGCCGGAGCCGGCAACCGCGGACCGTCGGCGGCCTGGATCACCGCCACGGGACGCGTGTCCTCGAGCAGATAGGACAGTCGCTCCGCCGGGTGGGACGGGTCCAGCGGCAGGTAGGCCGCGCCGGTCTTGAGAACGGCGAGCAGGGCGGTCACGAGCTCGAGGCCACGCGGCAGGGCGACGGCTACGATGTCGCCCGGCCCGGCGCCGTGCCCGATCAACGCGCGGGCCAGCCGTGCGGCGCGCTGGTCGAGCGTGGCGTACGTCAGGCTCTGCTCCCCGTGGCGCACTGCGACCGCCTCGGGGGTTGCGAGCGCCTGCCGCCGCAGGAGCTCCGGCAGCAGCAGTTCGGGAAGCGGAGCGTCGGTCGCGTTGCGCGTGACGAGCAGATCGGTGCGTTCCGCCTCCGACAGCAGGTCGATGGCGTTCACCCGGATCTCCGGGTCGGCGGTGGCGATCGTGAGCAGGCGGGCGAGCCACGCCGACATGCGCTGCACCGTGCTCCGGTCGAAGAGCTCCGTGGCGTATTCGATGACGCCGCGCAGGCCCGCGGGGCGACCGTCGTCGTCGTGGATCTCCGCGAGACTCAGCATGAGGTCGAACTTCGCCGTGTCGCCCTCGAGCGGGTACGGCTCGAGCGCCACGTCGTGGATGGCCTGCCCGGCCGCCTCGACGTTGTGCAGGTTCAGCATCACCTGGAAGAGCGGGTGACTGGCCAGGGAGCGGGCCGGGTTCAGCACCTCCACGAGGTACTCGAACGGCACTTCCTGGTGGGCGTACCCCTGCAGGCTCGTCGTCCGGACCCGGTGGAGGAGCTCGGCGAACGTCGGGTTGCCCCCGGTGTCGGTGCGCAGCACGAGGGTGTTGACGAAGAACCCGATCAGGTCGCTCAGCGCGTCGTCGGTACGCCCCGCAACGGGTACGCCGAGCGGGATGTCGGTGCCCGCGCCGATCCGGGTCAGGAGGCCGGCGAACGCGGCCTGGAGCACCATGAACAACGACGACCGGGTGGTACCGGCCAGCCGGAGCGCTGCCGAATGCACCTCCGGCCCGACGTCGAACGGGACCCGGTCACCGCGGTAGCCGGTCACGGCGGGCCGCGGCCGGTCGGTCGGGAGCTCGAGCACCCTCGGTATCCCCGTCAGGGAACGCCGCCAGTGATCCAGCTGCCGCGAGATGGGGCTGTCCGGGTCGTCAAGCTTTCCGAACGCCTCGTGCTGCCACAGCGCGTAGTCGACGTACTGAACGGGAAGCGGTTCCCACTCGGGAGCTGTACCGCGCACCCGGGCGGCGTAGGCCGTACCCAGATCGCGCATCATCGGCGCCCGCGAGGAGCCGTCGCCCGCGATGTGGTGCAGCAGCACCACGAGCACCGGTGCGACGTGCGCACCGGCCCGGAACAGCCAGGCCTTGACCGGTGGGGTCGTCTCGAGGGTGAACCGGTAGGCGAGCGTACTCCGGACGGCGTCGGTCAGCGCCTCCGGCTCGACGTCGACGACTTCCAGCCCGATGCCGGCCGCGTCCGCGGGAAGCACCACCTGGTGGGGTTCGCCGTCGGTCTCGGCGAACACGGTACGCAGCGACTCGTGCCGGGCGGCGACGTCCTGTACGGCCGCGGCGAGGGCGTCCACGTCGTAGTCCCCGCCGATGCGCCAGGCGTACGGCATGTTGTACGTCGCGGAAGGCCCTTCCAGCTTGTAGAGGAACCACAGCCGCCGCTGCGCGAACGACAACGGGATCACCGACGGCCGGTCCATCGGAACCAGCGCCGGCCGGCCCGGTGTGGCTCCGGCGGTGCCGAGCCGGGCAGCCAGGCCCGCCACGGTCGGCGTCTCGAAGAGAGCGGTGACGGGCAGCTCGACGCCGAGGACGGTGCGTACCCGGGCGACGAGGCGGGTGGCCAGCAGGGAATGGCCACCGAGGTCGAAGAAGTCGTCGTCGACGCCTACCTCGGCCACGCCGAGCATCTCCGCGAAGAGGCGACACAACGCGGCTTCGTCCGGGCCGGCCGGTTGCCGCCCGCCGCCGCGCGACCACGACGGCTCCGGCAGCGCGCGCCGGTCCAGCTTGCCCGCGGGTGTGCGAGGCATCTCCGGCAGCGTGACGATGACGGCGGGCACCATGTGCTGCGGCAGACGGGCCACGGCCCAGGATCGAAGGTCGCCCTCCGTGACGGGCTCGGTCACGGTGACGTAGCCGGCCAGAACGTCCTTGCGGACCGCCACCGCGGCCCGAGAGACCGCCGGGTGCTCGGCCAGGATCGCCTCGATCTCCCCCGGCTCGATGCGGAAGCCGCGAACCTTGAGCTGGTCGTCGGCCCGTCCGACGTACTGCAGGTTGCCGTCGGGGCGCACGCGGACCCGGTCACCGGTGCGGTACATCCGCGCCGAGGGCTCGAACGGGCAGGCGACGAACCGCTCGGCTGTCCCGCCCGGGCGGCCGAGGTAGCCGCGGGCCAGCGCCGCCCCGGACACGTAGAGGTCGCCCGGTACGCCGGGGGGCACCGGCTGAAGCCGGTCGTCCAGGACGTAGGTGTGGATGCCGGTGAACGGCCGGCCGATCGGCACCGGCCCCGGCGGCAGGTCGTCCTCCGGCGCGATGGTGAAGTCGGTGCAGTTGACGGTGAGCTCCGTGGGCCCGTACGCGTTGACCACGGTCACGTCCGGGTGGGAGCGGCGCCACTGCACCAGCGCTTCGGCGCTCAGCGCCTCGCCACCCAGGATGAGCATCTCAGCGGGCGACCACGGCTCGGGCAGGCCGGCCAGCGAGTCCAGGTGCGAGGGCGTGACCTTGAGCAGCGAGACCGGTACGCCACCGGCCGGTTCGGCCGTCGTCGCCTCATCGAGGGTCTGCAGGTAGACCCGTCCTCCCGCGACGAGGGTCGTGTAGAGGCCGGTCACGGTGAGGTCGAAGGACACCGAGGTGGGTACCAGGCAGGCGCCGCGCGCGGCCGGGTAGTTGCGGGACGTCCAGGCCAGATAATTGGCGAGCGACCGGTGCTCGACCACGACCCCCTTGGGCCGGCCGGTCGAGCCGGAGGTGTAGATGACGTAGGCGGGGTTGGCCATCGCGGTCCGCACCGGCGGGTTGGCGGACGGGTAGTCGCTGAAGTCCCGGCGGAGGTAGTCCTCGTCGAGCACGACGGCCGGTCCCGCGTCCGCCAGCATGGCGTCGACGCGGGCCTGCGGGTAGCCCGGATCGACCGGCACGTAGGCACCCCCCGCCTTGAGCACCGCGAGCATCGCGACGACGAGGTCGAGGGACCGCGGCAGCACGATCCCGACTGTGGACTCGGGTCCGACCCCGTGCTCCACGAGGTGCGCGGCCAGCTGGTTGGCGCGGACATTGAGCTCGCCGTAGGACAGCGTCCGGCTTCCGCGGACGACGGCGACCGCATCCGGCGCCCGGCGCGCCTGGGCCTGGAACATCGCGACGACCGAGTCACGCGGCGGGCTGCCCGGGCGGGTGGTCCGGGCCGCGTCGACGAGCTGTCGGCGTTCGGCGCCGGTGAGCAGGTCGTAGTGGCTGACCGGGCGGTCGGGGTGGCCGGCCACCTGCTCGAGCAGGCGGATCCAGCGGTCGGCGAGGGCCTGCACGGTCTCGCGATCGAACAGGTCCGTCGCGTACTTCAGGAATCCGGAGATGCCGGCCGGCGCCCCCGTCGCGTCCACGCGTTCCCCGACATTGACGGAGAGGTCGACTTTCACCGATTCGAGGTCGACCGGCTGCTCGTCCACCGTCACACCGGGGAGGACGAACGAGTTGCTCGCCTGCTCCTGGCGGACCAGCATCACCTGGAAGAGCGGGTGGTGCGCCAGCGAGCGACGCGGGTTCAAGACCTCGACCAGATGCTCGAACGGCACATCCTGATGCGCGTAC
>NZ_JBFAPM010000045.1:0-16422 GCF_040676695.1 Actinoplanes sp. NPDC049548 | reverse complement strand
GCAAGAGCGCCTCTACCGCGAGATCCGCCGCCGCACCGACGTCGTCGGGATCTTCCCCGACCGCCACGCACTCATTCGCCTCGTCGGCGCCGTCCTGGCCGAACAACACGACGAATGGACCGAAGGCCGCCGCTACCTCGGCCTCGACGTCCTCGCCAAATCCCGCCTCACCCTCATCGTCACCGACGCCCAGGAGGCCACCACCGACGATCTACCAGCGCTCAGCGCATAACCAACAACGAAGAATCACGCGCGAACGCCAAACACCACTCCACGGGACTTGACCCGGGCTGTTCGTCGGCCTGGCAAGTATGGCCTGGGGGGTGGTCGGTGCGGTTGGTGCTCGCCGGCAGGGTGGCGGGCAGTCGGTGACTGATTCGAGCGTCGGAGGTGGAGTCGCCCAGGTCCGTGGTGTACGCGGCAGTGTGCGCATCGGTCCGGACCCGTCGCCTAACACGCCGCCGGCTTCGGCGGCTCCCCTGCCAGCACCGGCGTCGCCGTCGTCGTCGGCGGTGTCCCCGCCAGCCGATGGCGGCGGTCAGTCGGTGACACGCTCGTCGACGGAGGGCCCGGTGCGCCAGGTTGATGATGTGGGCGGCGATGTGGACATCGACCGGTGACCCGTTGGTGGCCGCGGCCGAATCCGGGGCAGACGGTGACCGGCAGTGTGGTCTTCGGTGAGTTCCCCCCGCTTTCATGGAGCTCCTTGATCATGGTCTGATGACCATGGGGAGGAAGCATCTGTGGCAGCACCGAAGAAGTACCCCGACGAGCTGCGAGCGCGGGCGGTGCGCCTGTATCGCGAGTCGGACCCGAAGCCGGTGATCCGGCAGCTGGCCGAGCAGCTGGGTGTGCATCACGAGGCGCTCAGGAACTGGATCCGGCAGGCCGAGGCGGACGCGGGTGAGCGGCGTGACCGGCCGAGTACGGACGTGCTGGAGGAGAACCGCCGGCTGGCCAAGGAGAACGCGGAGCTGCGCCGGGCCAACGAGATCCTGAAGGCGGCGAGCGCGTATTTCGCGGCGGAGCTCGACCCGACCCGGCGACGGTCATGACGTTCATCGACGAACACTCGGACCGCTTCGCGGTCGCGCTCCTGCTACGGGTCCTGCAGATTGGCGAGTCGACCTACTACGCGTGGAAGCAGCAGGCCGCGCAGCCCTGCGACCGGGACCTGGTCGACCTCGCTCTGATCAGCAACATCCATGAGATCTGGGAAGCGTCCGGACGCACCTACGGCGCCGACCGGGTGCACCGGCAGCTGCGCCGCGACGGCATCCGAGTCGGCCGCAAACGCGTCGAGCGGCTGATGAAGCAGCAGGGCTGGCAGGGCGCGTTCCTGCGCCGCGGCTGGCGTGGCGGCTCCACCCGGCAGGACCCGCGGCACACCCCGGCACCGGACTTGGTCAACCGAGACTTCACCCCGGCCGCGCCGAACCGGTTGTGGGTCGACGACGCCACCCGGATCCCGTGCGGAGAGGGCGCGTTCTGGCTCGCCGCGGTCCGCGACGTCTTCTCCCGCCGGATCGTGGGCTGGAAGACCTCCGACCGGTGTGACACCGACCTGATCCTGTCCGCGCTCGAGTACGGCATCTGGTCGCGTGACGTCCGCGACGGCCAGCTCATCCACCACTCCGATAGGGGCTCGAACTACACGTCGTTCCGCTTCTCGCAACGCCTTGCCGACAACGGAATCGCGGCCTCGATAAGGTCGGTCGGCGACTCCTCCGACAACGCGCTGATGGAGAACTTCTGGTCCACCCTGAAGATCGAACTGGTCTACCGCACCAGCTGGCGGACCCGCGACGAGGCCGAGAACGCCCTGTTCGCCTACATCGATGGCTGGTACAACACCCGCCGCATCCAACGCGAGCTCGGCTACCTCAGCCCGGACGAGTACGAGACCGCCTGGCACGCTCGACAAACCACCCAGACCCCAGCAGACATCATCACCCCTGCCCCGACCGGCGGCAGCTAACCACCGCTCCATCAAAGCGGGGGAATCTCAATCGCCCGTACCCTCGATATCGTGGCGGGCGGCGGGGCGCGACCGCTCGAGGAGGGCGCGCACGAGCTTCGCCGGCGACTCGGTAATCGGACCGACGCCGTGGCCGAGTGGGCCGGGGTGAAACTGACCCGTCGTGAAGCCGAGGTCGCCGCCCACATCGCGGCGGGGCATTCCAATCCCGAGATCGCTGATCGGCTGGTGCTCAGCGTGCGCACCGTGCAGACGCACGTGTCGCGGATATACACGAAGCTCGGCGTGACCACCCGGGCGACGGCGGTGAGCCGCCTGGCGCGCGGGCGCGACGTTCCGGAGGTCGTCGGCAATCGCGGCGGGGGCCGGCCGGGCGCGCGAGGGGCTGAGCGGCGCCGCTGACGGCGGTGGGCTCTTCGCCGACAAATCGCGATTTCCGACAGCTTTGCCCGCCTCGTCGGCGGCCGGTGCGGCGCGCCTTGCGGAGGTGCGGCGAACCGTCACCCGTACGTCGCCCCGGAACACGTAGGTGAGGGAACTACGTGTGCGTACGGATGCCCAAGTTGATCTATGGACGGCAATGTCTGTTACGGAATTCGTACAGGCGCCGGACCACGGCGGGGGAGGGGCACCATGAACCCGGAGAAGAATCTGCTGTTCTGTCTGGCCGACCCTCGCTTCTTCGACACGCCGGCGCGCATGCCGGACGGCGCTGGCCGGTTCGCCGCCGCCGATCGAGCGTTGCCGCAGGGCTGGGCCGCCACCGAGCAGAACGTCTGGGTGGTGCTCAAGGCCCCCGATGCCCCGCTTCCGCCACAGGGCTGGAAGATCCACGTGGCGGGCACACTGTCGGACGCCGAGCGGGTGCTGGACCTCGTGTGGGACTTCTGCACCGCGCGCGGCCTGAACTTCAAGTTCCTCCGCAGCCGGTCGGCCGCACTGGCGGTGAACAGCAAGACCGTGTCGCGCAGCAGCGGCGGCAAGCTGGTGACGATCTACCCGGTCGACGAGGATCAGCTCACCGAGGCGCTGACCGGCCTCGCGGCGCTCCTCGACGGCAGCGCCGGGCCGTACATTCTCGGCGACCTGCGGTACGGAGCGGGTCCGTTGCACGTCCGCTACGGCGCGTTCATCCCGCTCTACTGCCCGGACGAGGCGGGCGAGCCGGAGCCAGCCCGGTACGGCCCCGACGGCCACCTTGTCCCTGACGTGCGGGGGCCGGTGTTCCAAGTTCCGGACGGCGTGGCCCTGCCCGAGGTGCTGCGACCCCATCTGGACGCCCTGCACCGCGACGCCACGGAGTTTCCGTACCAGGTGGAGCAGGCCCTGCACTTCTCCAACAGCGGTGGCATCTACCTCGCGGTGAAGACGGACACCGGCGAGCGGGTCGTGCTCCGGGAGGCCCGGCCGCACGCCGGCCTGGACGCGGCGGGCGAGGATGCGGTGGCCCGGCTGGGCCGGGAACGCGCCGCGCTCACCCGCCTGGCGGGCCTTTCCTGCGTCCCGGCGGTATTCGGGTACCGCGTGTGCTGGGAGCACCACTTCCTGGAGCAGGAGTACGTCGACGGGCGGCTCGTGATCACGGAAATGTTCGCGCGCTACCCATTCGTGCATCCCGATCCGAGCCCCGAAGCCCTCGCCGAGTACCGGTCCTGGGCCATGAATGTCGTCGACCAGGTGCAGGACGCGCTGTCGGCCATCCACGCCCGGGGCGTACGCTTCGGCGACCTGCATCCGGGCAACATCATGCTGCGGCCCGACGGCACTGTTGTACTGATCGACTTCGAGTCGGCCGGGGACCTGGCGGAGCCGCTGCCCCCGGCGCTGGGGGTGCCCGGATTCGCGGCTCCGGCCGGCTGCACCGGAGCGGATGTCGATCTCTTCGCCCTGGACTGCCTGCGGCTGTACCTCCTGCTGCCGATGACCCAGCTGATCGCACTCGAACCGGGCACGGTGCCGACGCTGGCGCGGGCCGCCGGGGAACTGTTCGGCGCGCCCGTATCCCTCGGCCCGCGGCTGCGCCGCCTGGTCGACCGGACGCGACGCGACCCGGGCGCGGACCCGGCGGAGGAAGCAGCCGCCCGCTTCGCGCAGGCCGAGCCGGACTGGCCGGGCATCCGGGACGCCCTGGTCGGCGGAATCCGCGCCAGCGCCACGCTGGAGCGCGCCGACCGGCTCTTCCCCGGCGATCCCGCCCAGTTCGTCACCGGAGGTGTCACGCTGCGCACCGGGGCCGCGGGAGTCCTGCTCGCCCTGCACCGGGTGGGCGCGGACGTGCCCGACGAATACGTCCGGTGGCTGGCCGGCGCGGCGCGTCGGTACACCGGGAAGGTGACCACCGGGCTGTACGACGGCCTGCACGGCGTGGCGTTGACGCTCGACCTGCTCGGCCGCTGCGACGAGGCCCTGGACATGCTGGATCGCGCCCGGGCGTCGGACGACCGGGTGGCGGCCGCCGGCATCGTCAACGGCGCGGCGGGAGTCGCGTTGAACCTGCTGCACTTCTGGCGCCGTACCGGCGACAACGCGCTGTGGGATGCGGCCGCGCGTGCGGGCGAGGAACTGGCGGCCCTGATCCGGGGTGACGCCGCCCCACCGCACCTGCGGCTGCCCGCGCGGGTGGGGCTGACGCGCGGGCTGGCCGGCCCGGCGCTGTTGCTCATCCACCTGTACGCCGAGACGGGCGAGAGCAGGTACCTCGACGCGGCGGCCACGGCGCTGCGACGCGATCTCGACCGGTGCGTCTGGCTGGCGGACGGCACGCTCCAGGTGCGCGACGACACCACCCACCTGCTCTATCTGGAGGACGGCAGCGGCGGCCTGGCCATGGTGCTGCGGGAGTATCTGCGCTACCGCGACGATCCCCGGTTCGCCGCGGCGGTGGCCGGCGTGCGGCGCGGTTGCCGCGCCGGCTACATCTTCCAACCCGGCCTCATGCAGGGGCGGGCCGGTCTGATCGCGGTGCTCAACCACCTGGCGGAGCCCGACGACCGGGCGGTCATGCTCGAGCACGTCCGCCGGCTGCGCTGGCACGCGTTGCCGCACGGCCAGCACCTGGCGTTTCCCGGAGCCGCGTTGCAGCGGCTGTCCATGGACCTGGCGACCGGCTCGGCGGGGGTTCTGCTCGCCCTGCACGCGGTGTTCGACGGGGGATCTGTTCTGCCCTTCGTCGACACCCGGTCGCCGGCAACCACATCACTGTGGACCGAGGGGAGGTGAAAGAGATGGCCCAGATCCTCGTTCTGCAGGGTCTGAAGCCGGCGAAGCCGGCCAAGGACTGTGCCTGCATCAGCCTGATCAGCAGCCACGCCGCGTACTAGGAACGGTTGCCGACAACCGCGCCGCTGTGGACCGAGGGGAGGTGAAGGAAATGGCCCAGATTCTCGTTCTGCAGGGTCTGAAGCCGGCGAAGCCGGCCAAGGACTGTGCCTGCATCAGCCTGATCAGCAGCCACTTCGCGTACTAGGAACGGTTGCGAAGGTTCGGGGCTCGTCCCGGCCGCGGCCGGGAGCGGCTCGTCCGCGGGTGGTCCCCGCGGGCGAGCCGCTCCCCGACCAGGGACATCGCCAGGGGACGTGAGAGAGCGAGGGGGACGTATGGCTCCGGTGCCGTTGCGGGCCAACCGGGACTTCCGACTGCTGTGGGTCGGTGGCCTGTTTTCCGCGCTGGCCTCCCAGCTCCTCGCGCTCGCCGCCCCACTGCTCGTGCTCGCGCAGACCGGGTCCGCCACCGCCGCCGGCCTGGTCGGTTCAGTCTCGGCCGTGACGTTGCTGGTCACCGCGTTGCCGGGCGGTGCCGTCGCGGACGCCACCGAGCGCCGGCGGTTGATGCTCGCCTGCCAGCTCGGCGCGATCGCCGTGGCCGGCCTGCTCGCCGTCGCGGTCGCGGCCGGCCGGTCGCCGGTCGTGCTGGTGACGGTCACCAACAGCGCCATCATCGCGCTGGGCGCGCTGCACTCGCCGGCGACGGTCGCCCTGCTGCGGGCGGCGGTGCCCGCCGATGACCTCGCGACCGCCACCGCCCGGATGCAGGCCCGTACGGCGGCCGCCCGGCTGGTCGGCCCGCTGGTCGGCGGGGCGCTGTTCGGGATGTCGCCCGCGCTGCCGTTCGTCGTGACGGTCGTCGGTCTCGCGCTCTCGATCGGGTGTCTGCTCCTGGTGCGCGCCCGCGCCGCCCCCCGGCCCGGGGCAGCTGCCCCGCTCGCGCCACGCGAAGTCGTCGGTGGCCTGGTGTTCCTCTGGCGACAGGCGTATCTGCGCACCATCCTGGTCATCTTCGGCACCGGGATGAACATGGCGTTCAGCGGGGTGATGCTGGCCTCGATCGCGACAACCGCCGGTGCCGACCACTCGGGTAAGTCCAGCGGCGTGGTCGTGGCGCTCACCGCCGGGGGCTCGCTTGTCGGGTCGTTGCTCGCGCCGCGGCTACGGGTCCAGGAGCGACCGCAGACCGTGATCGTGCTGTGTTGCTGGGTCTGTGCCGTGCTCGTGCCGGCGCTTGCCCTGACGCGGGCTCCTCTGGTCATCGGCCTGCTGTTGGCGCCGTGCATGTTCGTGGCAGCGTTGGGCAACGTCGCGTTCGCCACAACGATGCTCCTGCTCACGCCGCCGGACCTGACCGGGCGGGTGCAGAGCGCGGCCGGTTTCCTGTCGATGATCGCGCAGCCGGTCGGTCCGCTGGTCGGTGGTGTACTGCTGGACCGCATCGGCGCGCCCGCGACGTTCGGCGTCTTTGCCGCGGTCATGGCGGTGGCGGCGGTCGTCGTGACCGTCTCCCCGTCGGCGCCGCCGGTCGCGAGCCTTGCGGCTACAGCGGTGCGCAGGGACCGCGGGTGATCATGCCCGGAGGTTCCGCCGCTGTGCCAGGCTGCTCACGGCCGGCGCCACTGACGCGGCAGCGAATGGATTCCTTCTACTGCTGCCACACCGGGTCCGTGTCGTGATCGAGTGCGACGGCAAGCAGCACTACGCGGACGACGACGGCCGGGCAAGTCCCCGCCGCTATGCCGAGATGATGACTGAAGACCGCGAGCTACGGCTCAACGGTTACGAGGTCTACCGCTTTGGAGGCGCTGACCTCGTCGACGGCCCGGAGACGGTACGCCGCCTCGACGCCTTCTTCGACCGGCTCGCCATCCGCCATGCTGCTTGAACGCCGGCTATGAGCTGTGGCCGGCACGCTGCGGACTACATCAGCGCGACATCCATGTCGACGAGTTGGTATGGGTAATGGTTCGTGTCGCCCCCCGGACGCTGCCGATGAACCGATCCATGCGCAAGCGGATCGACCACTTTCTGAGCGCGCCGCAGGACGTTCATCTTGGATAGCGACCGGCTCAGTGCCTTCGCAGATGTCTTCTCCGCTGTCGGTGGCGTCGACGCATTCTGGTCGACCTTCTGCTCCTGCGGCGAGAGCGCCGCCGGAGCCGACCGCGCCGAGGGCGAACGACGCGGCCAGGCCGAGCGAATCAGCGCATGGGTCGAGCTGGACCGCTAGGTAAAAGGCGGCCCTGACCTGGCGTTTGGGGCGGCCCCGCTATGACTCGATCCGAGTCTGCCGAACCGTGGGCGCATCAGAATCCATAGATAGAGATAAATGCTACGATCACGTCCGACGCCGACGATGCCGGCGCCGCGCGATTCGCCCTGAACATGGAGGACTCGATGCGCTACGTCGACCGGTCCGCGAAGCTCGCCGCCATCACGGCCCTGGCGACAGTGACGGCCATGGTTGGTAGCCCGGGGTTGTCGGCGCAGGCGTCCATTGCTGGCCGGAGCGCGGCCAGCGCGTTGATCGTCTCTGGGAACGCTCGGTTCGACGTGCTGTCGCCGACGCTGATCCGCACGGAGTACGCCGGCGACGCGCGTTTCGTCGACGCCGGCACCGTCAATGTCGTCAACCGCGGCGGGTTCCCGCGACCACCGGTCACCAGCCAGACGCTGGACGGCTGGCTGACCATCGACACCGGTGCCGTCACGTTGCGGTACCGGGTGGGCTCCGGGCCATTCGGCTCGGACAACCTGACGGTCCGACTCCGCAGCGGTGCGCAGCCGGTCGAGGCCGCGCCGTGGGCCAGCCACGCCCCTCCGTCGTGTGCGGTCGGTAGCCTGTGCGAGGCCGAGTCCGCTGCACTGGACGGTGTCGCAGTCGCCAGTGACCACCCCGGCTACACCGGGGCCGGCTTCACCGCCGGCTTCGAATCGGCCGGCAACGCCTTGACCTACGCGGTGTCCGTCGCCGATGCGGGCACCTACGAGTACGCGGTCCGCTACGCCAACTTCGTCGGCAGCGACGGGCAGAACACTACGCGCTCGCTCACAATCTCCGTAGATGGCACCGCCGGCTCGCCGCTAAGTCTGCCCAGCACGGGATCCTGGGATGCCTGGGCGGTCGTCCGAGTGCCCCTGACTCTCACCGCCGGCCGGCACGCAATCACGCTGCGGCGCGGGTCAAGCGACTCCGGCAGGGTGAACGTGGACAGTGTCACCCTGATCCGCCCGGGCCAGGCCTATCCGGCCCCGGCCCCGGGGCAGCCACAGCCGTGCGCGTTCGGCGCGCTGTGCGAGGCGGAGACCGGCGCCCTGGCCGGCGGCGCGACGCCGGCCACCGACCACAACGGCTACGCGGGCGCGGGATTCCTCGCCGGCCTGGAGCGCGCCGGGGCCTCGGACACGCTGACCGTGACGGGCGTGCCGGCGGCCGGCCTATACCAGCTGCAGATGCGCTACGCCAACGCCCGTGCCGGCGCGCAGCCGTTGCGGTCCCGCAATGTGACCGTGCAGGTGGGCAACGGCACGCCCACGACCGCCACACTTGCGCCGACCAGCGGGTGGGACTACTGGCGCACGGTGGCCACGCCCGTCACACTCGCCGCCGGCACAAACACCGTGAAGCTCGGCTGCCCCACCGACGACAGCTGCAACGTGAACATCGACACGGTCGCCGTGACCCCGTCCGGCACACCGCTGTTGGCACCGCACGCGCCGCTCGGCGGGTACCGCCGCTCCCTCGACGGCGTGGACGGCTCCGCTGTCACCAATGCCGGCATCCTCTACGCGGACGGCTGGTCGCTGCTAGACGACACCGCAGCGGCGCAGTTCGACCCGGGCACCCGTAGTGTCACCCAACGCCTGACCCACACCGGCGGCTACCAGGACGGGTATGTCTTCGCCTACGGTCAGGACCACGCTCGGGCGCTGCGCGAGCTCAACACCCTCACCGGACCGACAGCCCTGCTGCCCCAGTGGGCCTACGGCGTGTGGTACTCCGAGTACTTCGACCGCACGGCGGCCGACTACCGGGCGATCGTGGACCGGTTCCGCGCCGAGGGCGTCCCGCTCGACGTACTGGTGATCGACACCGACTTCAAGCGGGACGACAAGTGGAACGGCTGGGAGATCGACCCGACGAGGTTCCCGGACCCGAGGGGCTTCTTCGACTGGCTGCACGCACAAGGGGCGCACACCACCCTGAACATCCACCCCAGCATCCGCGGCGCCGACCCGAAGTTCGCTGCGGCCCAGGTCACCGCCAAGGGCAAGCTGCAGCGCACCGGCTGCAACAGCGGCCCGGACTGCTACACCTTCGACTGGGCCGACCGGGATCAGCTCGCCGCCTACATGGACCTGCACCGGGCCATGGCGCCGACCGGCGTGGACTTCTGGTGGCTGGATTGGTGCTGTGACTCCTCCCGGTCGACGCTGGCCGGCATCAGCCCGGACGCCTGGATCAACCTGCAGTACGCCGCCGAGAAGGGCTTCGCGTTCTCCCGCGCGTACGGATCCCTGCAGACCGGCGCGGCGCCATCGCCAGTAGGCCCCTGGGCCGACAAGCGCAGCACCCTGCACTTCACCGGCGACACCATCTCCAACTGGGAGACGCTGCGGTTCGAGGTCGGCTACACGCCCGGGGAGTCTGCCGCGACCGGCCTGGCGGCCGTGAGCCACGACATCGGCGGCCACACGTTCGGCCTGCAGGAGCCGGGTAGCGAACCGGGCAGCACCAAGCTGCCCGACGACTTGTACGCGCGCTGGGTGCAGTTCGGCACGTTCCAACCGATCGACCGGCTGCACTCCAACCACAGCGACCGCCTGCCCTGGCAGTACGGGCCGGCCGCCCGGGCGTCCGCCACGAAGTTCCTGCGCCTACGGCAGCAGTTGTTGCCGTACACGTACAACGCCGCCGCCGAGGCGAACCGGACCGGGATGCCGATGACCCGGCCGATGTATCTCGCCTACCCCAGCGAGCAGGAGGCGTACGCGACCGCCGGAGCGCAGTACATGTATGGCCCCGACTTCCTGGTGGCGCCGGTCACCGAGGCGGGCACCAGCGCCACCTCGACGGTCTGGTTCCCGCCGGGCAGTACGTGGACCGACTACTTCACCGGCAGGACGTACGCCGGCGGCACCACCCAACAGGTCACCACCACGTTGGACACCATGCCGGTGTTCGTGCGGTCCGGTGGCAAAGTGCCGACCGGCTCAGGCAACTGATCTGGTTCTCGCCCACGGCCACATGACCGCGAGGCCCACCGTGAACGCTTCCGCGAAGCGGTGGCGTCTGCGCGGCACCCTCACGAGGTCAGCGAGGCCGGATTCTTCATAGCGAGCGTCGGCGTGTCGACGATCGCGCCCAGCCCGCACGCGCCGACGCCGCGTTGTTCGAGATCAAACGACGTGGCCACAATGAGGCCTGCCCCCGAGGCCGCGATGCAGGTCCGTCTCAGTGCGTACGACGGCGACCTCGCGTTCGGATCCGTTGGTGCCGTGTGGAGCGGCCGCGTCGATGGAGCCCTCGGTGCCGGTACGGGAAGGTGAGGTCAACGCCGGGGGCAATCGCTCAGTTGCGAAGGAGCAGCGGCAGCGTTCTCTGGGCGATCACCGTGTGCGTATCTACGGTGTCGGTCCTCGGACACAATCGATCAAGCGGTGAGCTGCGGTTTCGCCGTGGGCGTTATTTCAGGCGGTTGCGTTCCTCGAGGTCAGCGCCGTGGGAGTGCAAGTCGGTCTCCGACACGGCGGCTCCGAACACCGGCCCTGCCCCAGACCGGCTCAACGACCTTGCTGCCCGCTACGTCAGTGCGATGTTGGTGTGTGTTTCCGTACCAGGAGTCCTGGCGCATCTCGCACGGCGTCTCACGAGTTCTGGCGTCACCCACCATGTCCATCAAATGTTCGCTCATGCCGAAGTCAAGGACGCCTGACTGCCATGACGGCGGCCATTCCATGCGTCATGTGCTCGGGGGAGAAGAGCCAGTCGCACGTGCCCTGGGTCGGCGACGATCAGGGTGCCCTGACGGGAGGCTGCGCCGCTTGTCCGGCTCGATCACCGCCTGAGCGGTCAGTTCACCAGGGAGCCCCGTGCAGGTCGGGGCGGACGGGTTCTTCACGGTGTCGCCGCCGGCGAGCCGCAGCGTTAGCGGAGCGTCCGTCACGCCAGTGGGGGGCTTCCGTGCACAGGTATGTGCGAGGTGCTCTCTCGTCATCGAAGACCATTCTCGAGACGGATGGCGTCCGGCCGATTGCTGCTGATGCGGGGGATCGCCGACTGAGTGAGTCTTTGAGATGGTCTTCGAGGGCCAGCGCCGGAGGTGGTAGGCCGGGTGGGTTACTGATCCTCAGCTCTCGGTGGCAAGCTGGCCGGAGGTCGAGTCTTACCAGGCCTGCCGAGGTGACTCTGAAACCACGCCGTTGCAGGTAGAAGTCTTGTAGGTGCGCCTCGAAGTCGACGTGTAGCCATACGCGGCGGACAGGGTCCTTCCACCGAAACTCGAGCGGCCCGCCGGACCGCACGGCCCGGTGTAGTCGCTAGCGGCGCGAAGGCGTCCACGAGCGGTATCTGGTGACACGCTGCGGTGGCCGGCCGGTGACGGCTCGCCACGGCGGCTGTTCCCGGTGCAGCCCGCCAGACCCTACGTCTGGCGGGCTTTCGGGCGGCTCGTCTCGCCGCTTGTGCTCCAGGAGCGGTGGGAATGCCATCGCAGGGACGCAAGCCGGAGCACTTTTGGTTGTATCCCATCGAACAATTCACATTTCTGTCCGCGAGCCGGCAAGCCTCCCGTCTGCAGGGGTGGCGGCACCCGCCGTTGGAGAATCGAACGACAGGAATGACGATGTGCGGACTGCTCGCAGTTTTCGGCCCGCTGGCAGACGGCCCCGGCGTGGCTACCGCGACGGCTGCCGTCCGGTCGCTGTACCACCGCGGACCGGACGAGACCGAGGTGGTGCACGGCGCAGGCCACGTGTTGGCGTTCCAGCGCCTGGCTCTGGTCGATCCGACCGGCAGCCACCAGCCGCTGAGCTACCCGCCCAGCGGTCCGGACGCCGGACGGTACGTCGTGGTCTACAACGGCCAGCTCTACAACTACCGACAACTGCGCCGCTCGCTTATCGAACAGTACGGCGCGCAGTTCGACACGGATGGTGACACCGAGGTAGTGGCCGCAGCGCACTACTACTGGGGTGCCGCGGCGGCGCAGCAATTGCGGGGCATGTTCTCCTACGTGGTGTGGGACCGGCAGCTGGGCCGGATGAGCGGGGCCCGAGACCGGTTCGGCATCAAGCCGTTCTATTACCTGGCAACCGGCGACAGCCTGGTGGTGGCGAGCGAAAAGAAGGCACTGCTGCCGTTCGCCGGCCCGTCGCCCACCCTGGATCGCGCGGCGTTGTCGCAGTACCTCACGATGCAGTACGTTCCCGAACCCGCGACCATGCACACCGAGATCCGCAGGCTGTCCGCCGGTGGAACGCTGGACTTCACGCCTGGGAGCGAGCCCGTGCTCGGCCGGTACTGGCAGACCCGGTTCACGCCGGCGCGTCGCGGAGAGCTGGACGAGGTGGCGGGCCGGATCCGCGACGCACTGCGCGACAGCGTACGGGCGCACATGGTCGCGGACGTGCCGCTCGGGGCGTTTCTGTCCGGCGGCGTCGACTCGACCGGTGTGGTGGCTCTGGCGGCCGAGGTCGACCGGACCCTTCCGGTGTTTACCGTGGGATTCGACCTTCCAGGGTACTCGGAGCTGCACCTGGCCCGGCACTCGGCCGAGCACCTGGGGTTGCCGTTGACGGAGGTGCTCGTGAGTCCGCAGGACGCGATCGCCGCGCTGCCGCGCATCGTGTGGCACCTCGACGACCCTCTCGCCGATCCGTCCCTGGTGCCCTTGTACTTCCTGGCCCGCGAGGCTGCCCGGCAGGTCACGGTCGTGCTGTCCGGTGAGGGTGCCGACGAGCTGTTCGCCGGCTACCGGATCTACCGGGAACCGCTGTCGTTGGCCCCGCTGACCGCTCTGCCGCCGAAGCTGCGCCGGGGCCTCGCCGCGGTGTCGGCCGCGTTGCCCGACGGGGTGCGAGGCAAGAGCCTGCTCGAACGGGGCGCGGTCGACCTCGCCGAGCGGTACTACGGCAATGCCCGAATCTTCAGCGACGCCGGCAGGTCCGCGCTGCTCGGGGAGCACGCTTCCCAAATCCGGCATACAGCCGTGACAGGCCCGCTGTACGCCCAGGCCGCCGATGTGGATGAGGTGACCGCCATGCAGCACATCGACATGCACACTGGGCTTCCCGGCGACATCCTGACCAAGGCGGACCGGATGGCGATGGCCAATGCTCTGGATCTGCGGGTCCCGTTCCTGGACCCGGAGGTATTCGCGGTCGCCGCGACGGTGCCGACGGAGTTCAAGGTGAACCGGCAGGGCGACACGAAGATCGCGCTGCGGCACGCGCTGCGGGATCTGCTGCCGCCGGGTGCGGCCGACCGGACCAAGCTGGGCCTGCCGACACCGGTACGGGTGTGGCTGCACGGCGACTTCGGCGACTGGGTGGATGACGTGCTGGCTACCTCGGGCGCCCACACCCTGCTCAACCTGGAGTACGCCCGCGAACTGCTGCGCGCGCACCGCAGGGGCGAGGCGGACAACTCCCGCAAGGTATGGACCGTCCTGATCTTCTGCCTGTGGTACGCGATCTTCGTCGACCGAAGCCTCGACCCAGGCCCGGCTGAGCCGTCCGGGGCGGCACGCCGGCACGTGCCGCGGGGCACCGGTTCCACCCTGATACCGGCCATACCGGCACCCCGCGTCGCGGTCGAAGCGGGTACGCCGGTGACAGCGGTCCATCGGCTCAGCGCGGTGACGGCATGACGGTGACAGCGGTCTCATCGGTTGCTGCCGCCTGGCGCAGCGAACCGGCCCGTGACAGTCTCCTTGCCGCCGTGCCCCCGCGGGCCGGGCTAGGAGCGACGATGCGGGCCACCGAAGAGCAGGAGTACACCGAGTTCATCAAGGCGCGCCAACCGGCGCTGCGGCGACTCGCCTACCACCTGTGCGGCGACAGCCATCAGGCGGACGACCTGGTGCAGGAGACCGCGGTGAAGCTGTACGTGCGTTGGCCCGTCACCGATGTGCGCAACCTCGACGCCTACGTCAACGCCATCCTGGTCCGTACATTCCTCGACGAGCGCCGCCGCGGCTGGTGGCGGGTACGCCTGTTCGGTGGCGTCCTCGCCGACCGGGTGCACGAGGGCGGCTCGGACGCCGACGCCCGTACCACGGTGCGCGCCGCGCTGGCCACGCTGCCGTCCCGGCAGCAGGCTGTGCTGGTGCTGCGCTTCCTGTGCGACCTGCCCGTCACCGAGGTCGCGACTCTGCTGAACTGCTCACCCGGCACGGTCAAGAGCCAGACGGCGCACGGCCTAGAAGCGATGCGGCGGCGGCTGGGCGAGCGTTTCGAGACGTTCACCGAAAGTCCTACCGACACGGGAGCGGCGCGATGACCCCTCGACCCAACGGCGCGCCCGGCGAGCAGCATGCCGCCGCGCTGTTGCGCCACCTCGCCGGCGAGCCGGAACCGGGCGCCCGCTTCGACATGCAGCGTGCGATCACCGTGGGTCGTCGCCGGCGGCGCAACCGCCGGGTCACCGCCGTGGTCACCGCCGTTGCCGCCGCCGTGGTAGCCGTCACGGGCATCTCCACCGGACTGGCCGCACTGCCCCGGCATCCCGACCGGGGCCTCGCCGCACGCCCGAGCCCGGCGACGGTCCCTGACGGGTGTGTGGCGTCTTTACTGCCTCTAGCGCCGGGTCACAGCGCGCGAACCGAGGTGACAGGAGCCGACCCGAGCGGTCGCTGGACGGTGGGCCGTACCGCAGTTCCGAATGCTGACATCAACTACCTTCCGCTGATCTGGGACGGCAGCACGCTGCAACCCACGACCGAGCCGCCCGGTTTCAACGCGGAGCTGCACGACATCAACGGCTCCGGCGTCGCGGTCGGCGAGGCGGTCGGCGAGGCAGCAGATGCGGACCGCAACCCGCAGCCATACGCGTGGGTCGGCCACGCCTGGGTTCGGCTGCGCGGGGTCACCGCCGGACGCGCGATGGCGGTCAACGACGCCGGCGTCATTGTCGGTTACGCGCTGGACAACGACGGGCAACACCCGGTGCTGTGGCGATCGGCCACGGCTGAGCCGGTCCGGCTGCCGATGCCCGCCGGCTTCCTCACGGGCCAGGCGGTCAATGTGGATGACGACGGTACCGTCGTCGGCGAGCTGGTGGGCGCCGATACTATCCGGCCATACACATGGTCATCACTGACCGCACCCGGCGAGCTGGCTCCCCTGCCCAAGATCGACGGGAAGCCCGCCTATAGCTTCGAGGTCACAGACGCGCGGGGGGACTGGATCCTCGGTGCGGTGCAGCCAACGGGACAGGACGAGGACAACGACGTGCGGATTCCGTTCCGCTACCGGCGTTCGAACCACACCTTCGAGCAACTCGGCAGGGACGGGCAACCCATTGTCTACCGCGGCATCAACACTGCCGGGTGGGCGGTCGGTGCCGAACCCGCCGGCGCCTTCGTCCGCAGCCAGGGCAAGGTTGTGCGACTGCCGAGCACCGGGCTCGGCGAATATCCGCCCATCCCCCGGACGATCAGCGACGATGGTCACACCATCGTGGGAAGTCTGAAGTCAGGCCCACCAGTGATCTGGCGTTGCTGACCCGCAGCGCCGACGGGAAGGATCACCCGGCGTCCGGATGAGCTGAGCAGGAGCAGCCAGACGCGAGCAACCCGCCGTACGGAACGCCGCCGGTACCACCCGCGGCCCCGGCGACTGGGGCGTCGGGGACGTCCGGCGACCCGCGGTACCCGCGGGAGCTGCCACGATCAAAGCGCGGCTGCCATCCGGGCAGGTCCTCATCGGGCCCCATGGCGGCGACATATTCCTCTTCTGGGAGCCGGGCGTCTCCGTGGGAGGCGCTCTGCTCACCGCAGCCAGAACGGATAGCTCGGTCGTCGACACGGCCGTTGCCCCGCGCGCGGGCGCCTGAGCACCAGGATGCGATTCTGCTGCCGACCGAGTGCACTGACCGCTCGCTGCCTCGGCGTCGTGCGTGCCTAGGTCCGACTGCGTGCGCGGCTCGACACCACGCTTGACAACATATAACCGATC
>NZ_JBFAPM010000044.1:0-17497 GCF_040676695.1 Actinoplanes sp. NPDC049548 | reverse complement strand
CGTCTGCACGGGCGGGACGCGTACGAGGGCACGGGGATCGGGCTGGCGATCGTGAAGAAGATCGTCGAATACCATGGCGGGCGGATCTGGCTGGATCTCGACGTCACCGAAGGCACCTCCATCTGGATCACGCTCCCGTTGTTGGCGGGCATTCCGGTGCAGGAGAAAGCGAAAGAGGTCACCTCATGACCGGTGCAATTCGGCAGGACGGCACGCCGATCGAGGTGCTGCTCGTCGAGGACGACCCGGGCGACGTGCTCATGACGCAGGAGGCGTTCGAGGAGCACAAGGTCCGCAACCGGCTCACGGTGGTCTCCGACGGCGCCGAGGCGCTCAACTACCTGCGCCGCGAGGGTCAGTACGCGGACGCCGTACGCCCGGACCTGATCCTGCTCGACCTCAACCTGCCGCGCCGGGACGGCCGGGAGGTGCTCGCGGAGATCAAGAAGGACGACGACCTGTGCCGGATCCCGGTGGTCGTGCTCACCACGTCGGCCGCCGACGAGGACATCCTGCGCAGCTACGAGCTGCACGCCAACGCGTACGTGACCAAGCCGGTCGATTTCGAGCGGTTCATCGCGGTGATCCGCCAGATCGACGAGTTCTTCGTCAGCGTCGTGAAGCTGCCGCCGCGTGCGTGACGACATGATCGACGAGGTCACCGACCTGATCCGCGAGGTTGCCCGGACCGTCGTGCTGCCCCGGTGGCGGCACCTCAGCGACCGTGAGGTCCAGGAGAAGACGCCCGGCGACCTGGTGACCGTCGCCGACAAGGAGTCCGAGCGCGCGCTGACCGCCGGCCTGACCGCGCTGCTGCCCGGCTCGGCCGTGGTCGGCGAGGAGGCGGTCGCCGCCGATCCCACCGTGCTCGAGCGGGTGGGTCACGACGGCGCCGTCTGGCTCGTGGACCCGGTCGACGGCACCAACAACTTCGCCTCCGGCAAGACGCCGTTCGCCGTGATGGTGGCGCTGCTGCGCGACGGCGAGCCTGCCGCCGGCTGGATCCTCGACGTCGTCGGCGACCGGATGACCGTCGCGGAGGCGGGCAGCGGGGCGTACATCGACGGCGTACGGCTGAAGACGCGCAGCGACGACCCGGGCGCGGACGCGCTGACCGGGTGCATCTCCCGAAACTACTTCCCGGACGAGCTGCGGGCCGGGATCGACGAGAACGCCGCCAAGCTCGGCCGGGTGACCGGGGGTCACCACTGCGCCGGGTACGAGTACCCGTCCGTCGCCACCGACGAGCAGCAGTTCGCCGTGTTCTGGCGGATCCTGCCGTGGGACCACACGCCCGGCGCGCTGATCCTGCGCGAGGCAGGCGGCGCGGTGCTGCACCTCGACGGGTCCGCGTACCTGCCGACCGACTCCCAGCGTGGCCTGCTCGCCGCCGCCAACCACGAGATCTGGCACACCGTTCGCGGCACACTGCTCCCGGCATGACCTCGTACCTCGAGGAGCTGTTCGGGCTCGGTGGCCGGACCGCGATGGTGACCGGCGGCAGCTCGGGTATCGGGCGGGCGATGGCCGGTGCGCTCGGCCGGGCCGGCGCCAAGGTGGTGCTGGTCGCCCGGCGCGAGGGACCGCTGCGCGAGACCGCCGCGGAGCTGACCGCCGACGGCGTCGAGGTGGACACGGTCACCGCGGACCTGGCGGATCGGAGCAGCCTTGCGCGGGTGACCGGGTACGCGGACGTGGACATCCTCGTCAACGCGGCGGCGGTGAACCGGCGCCCGCCCCTGGACGAGCTCTCCGACGAGGACTGGGACGTCACGCTCGCCGCCAACCTCACCGCGCCGTTCCTGCTGGGGCAGCACTTCGGCCCGGCCATGGCGGCGCGCGGCTGGGGACGCATCATCAATGTGGTCTCGCAGCAGGCCTTCCGGGCGTACGGGAACAGTGGCGCCTACGGCGCGGCCAAGGCCGGGCTCGTGGGCCTGACCCGCTCGCAGGCCGAGGCGTGGTCCAGCCGGGGCGTGACCTGCAATGCGATCGCCCCGGGGGTCGTGCACACCCCGCTGACCGAGCCGGTGTTCGCGGACCCGTCGAAGGTCGCCGCGCATGCCCGGCGGACGATGATCGGGCGCAACGGCGTACCGGAGGATTTTGTCGGTTGTGTTCTTTACCTGGCGAGTGGCGCTAGCGCTGCGGTGACCGGGCAGACACTCTTCGTCGACGGCGGCTATTCGGCCACATGATCGATCTGCGTTCCCGGTCCCGAGCGAGGTAGAGTCACCCGGCTTACGACTGGAGGTAGATCGTGGCGGCGACTCTCCCGGCCTGGGCGAAGCGCGTCCTGGCCCTGCTCGCGGCGACCCTGGTGCTCGCCATCGCGCCCCCCGCGGCGCACGCGGCACCGGACGACCCGGAGGGCGGCTCGAAGACCCTGCGCGCCCAGCTGGAGTCGGCGGCCAAGGGGCACATCGAGGCCAAGCAGAAGCTGGCGGCGTCCAAGAAGCGGCAGGTCCAGCTGAAGGCCTCCCTCAAGCAGGCGCAGGAGAAGGCCGTCGCCCTCCAGGGCCGGGTCAAGGAGATCGCCAACCGTTCCTACAAGCAGGGCCGCTTCAGCACCATGACCATGCTGCTCAACAGCAGCTCCCCGGACTCGTTCATGGAACGGATGCTGCGTCTCGACCAGATGGCGCAGGTCGACGGTCACGCCCTCACCGGCTACCGGGACGCGGTGACCGTGGCGGAGAAGGCCACCAAGGCCATCGAGCTCGAGATCAAGGAGCAGCAGAAGCAGGTCACGGTGCTGGCCAAGAAGAAGCAGCAGGCCGAGGCCGCCCTCGCCGCGGCCGGTGGCGGCGCCGTGGCGGGCGGGTTCATCAACGCCAACTCGCCTCTCGCGAAGGCGGCGCCGCGCAACTCGGACGGGTCGTGGCCCCGGGAGTCTTGCACCATCAACGACCCGACCACCTCCGGGTGCATCACTCCGCGGCTGCTGAACGCGTACCAGCAGGCCCGGGCGGCCGGGTTCACGCGGTACACGTCGTGCTTCAGCCAGCGCTCGTCGGGCGAGCATCCCAAGGGTCGGGCCTGCGACTTCGCCGCCGCGCCGGGCGGCTTCGAGAACGTCAACGCGAGCGGGGGAGACCGGGCGTACGGCAACAAGCTGGCCGCCTACTTCGTCCGCAACGCCAACCGGCTCGGCGTGATGTACGTGATCTGGTACCGCCAGATCTGGATGGAGAACACCGGCTGGCGCTCCTACAGCGGCTCAGGCGGGCCGTCCGCGACACACACCAACCACGTACACCTGTCGATTCTGTAGATCGCCGTCCGGCGTCGGTAGCATTCCGCCGATGGAATCCCCACGGGCCCTGCCGTCCGCGCTGGCCACCGGGCTGGTCTTCGTCGCCAGCGGCGCCGTCCTCGTCCTCGAGATCGTGGCCCTGCGCCTGGTCGGACCGTACGTCGGCGTGACCCTGCAGGTCAGCAGCTCGGTGATCGGCATCTCGCTGGCCGCCATCGCGTACGGGACGTGGCTCGGCGGCCGGCTCGCGGACCGCTACGACCCCCGGATCCTGCTCGCCCCGGCCCTGCTGCTCGCCGCGATCACGACGGCGCTGACCCTCCCGCTGGTGCGATGGGGCGGCGAGATCCTGCGCGGCGGGGCAGCCCCGGCGGTGCTCCTGCTCGCCGCCCTGGCCGTCTTCCCGCCCGCGCTGCTGCTCTCCACGATCACGCCGCTGACCGTCAAGCTCCAGCTCGGCGATCTCGGCCGCACCGGTGAGGTGGTGGGACGGCTCTCCAGCTTCGGCACCCTCGGCGCGATCACGGCCACGCTGGGCACCGGGTTCATCCTCGTCGCCGCGATGCCGAGCAGCTGGATCGTGCTCACCCTGGCCACGCTGCTGGCGCTCGCGGCGTTCGGGCTCGCCTGGTGGCTGCGGCGGCGCCAGGGCGTCGGGTTGCCGGGCAAGCCGCGTACCCGGGCCGTGCTGGTCACCGTCGGGCTGGTCGGAGGCGGGCTCGGGGCTACCGCGCCGACGCCCTGCGACATCGAGACCGCGTACCACTGCGCGCGGGTCACCCCCGACCCTGACCGGGCCGGCGGGCGGACGCTGATGCTCAACTCGGCGCGGCACTCGTACGTCGACCTGAACGACCCCACCCACCTGGAGTTCGCGTACGTCCAGTGGCTCGGTGCCCTCGTCGACATCCAGAAGACCGGCGGCGCCCCGATCGACGCCCTGCACCTGGGCGGCGGCGGCTTCACGGTGCCCGAGTACGTCGCCAAGACCCGCCCCGGCAGCAACCAGCTCGTCCTCGAGCTGGACGGCGACCTCGTGGATCTCGACCGGCGGGAGCTGGGCCTGACCACCGGGCCGCAGCTGAAAGTCCAGGTCGGCGATGCCCGGGTCCGGCTCGCCGCCCGGGACGACCGCGCGTACGACCTGGTCGTCGGCGACGCGTTCGGCCACCTGGTCGTGCCCTGGCACCTGACCACCCGGGAGATGGCCGCGGACATCTCCCGCGTGCTGCGCGACGGCGGCCTGTACGCCCAGAACGTCATCGACTACCCGCCGGACCGCTTCATCCGCGCCGAGCTGGCCACGGTCGCCGACGTCTTCCCGCACGTGGCGGTGATCGCCCCGAAAGCCGCGCTCACCGGCGTGACCGGGTCGAACTTCGTCATCGTCGCGTCGCGGTCGCCGCTGCCGCTCGACGAGATCCGCGCTCACCTCGACCTCGTCGACCAACCGGTCGAACTGGTGTCCGGAACCGCCCTCGCCACCTTCATCGGCGACGCCCGGGTGCTGACCGACGACTTCGCACCGGTCGACCAGCTGTTGGCCGGCTGAATCTGGACAAAGCGCGTGCCGCCGGTCAGAGCACCTCGGTCACCTCGCGGGATTTTCGAGACCCACCCTGCCCGGGTCGTCCCTCGGGCAACAATCGGCACATGGGGTGGCTGGCGACCGGGAAGCAGGGCGGCCACGTCGGCGGCCGGTACCGCCTGATCGAGCGGCTCGGCACCGGCGGCATGTCGGTCGTCTGGCGTGGCCACGACGAGGTGCTCGGGCGCCCGGTCGCGGTCAAGGTGCTGTCCCCGCAGCTCGCCGGCGACTCCGCGTTCCGGCGGCGGCTGCGGCAGGAGGCGCTCGCCGCGGCCCGGCTCTGCCACCCGCACATCACCGGCGTCTTCGACTTCGGCGAGTCGCCGCTCGACGACACGATCACCGTCCCGTACGTGGTCATGGAGCTCAACGACGGCGAACCGGTCTCCGCCCGCCTGCGCCGCGAGGGCCCGTTCCCGTGGCGCGACGCCGTGACGGTCGTCGCCGAGGTCGCGTCGGCGCTGGCCACCGCGCACGCCCACGGGATCGTGCACCGCGACGTCACCCCCGCCAACATCATGCTCACCGGCGCCGGCGCGAAGGTCGTCGACTTCGGCATCTCCGCCGTCGCCGGCCAGCGCGACGCCGCCCCGGACGGCAGCCTGCTCGGCACGCCCGCCTACCTGGCCCCGGAACGGCTGGGCGGCGGCCAGGTCGCTCCCGCCGCCGACGTGTACGCCCTCGGCCTGCTCCTCTACCGGCTGCTCACCGGCCGGTTGCCGTGGCACGCCGAGACGACCACCGAGGCGTTGCGGGCGCACCTGTACGCGGACCCTGCGCCCGTACCCGATCTGCCCGGCATGCCCGCGGAGGTCGCCGCCCTGTGTCTGCGCTGCCTCGACAAGCGGCCGGAGCGGCGGCCGGGCGCCGACGAGGTCGCGGCCTTGCTGGCCGGGCTCGTCGGCCTGCAACCGATCATCCCGCGGGTGGCGGCGCCGGACACGCCACCCGTGCTGGCCGGCTTCCGCCCGACCCCGCACCCGGGCCCCCGCCCCCGGCAGCGGCCCCTGCGACTGCAAGCCGGGCTGCGCGTCGCCCGGGCCCTGCGGATCGGCGGCCCGGTGCCGCTCGGCGGCGGCCTGTTCCGCGGCGGCGTCCTGGCCCGCGACCTGCTCAGCGGCGGCCGCCTCGGGCAGGCCGTCCTCGGCAACCGGCACCGCTTCCAGGCCGCGGTCGCGACGCTCGTGCTGATCGCGTCGGCCGGCCTGGCATGGTCGTCGACCCGGGAACCGGCCGATGTGGGCACCGCGCAGGCCGCGGCGGCGGGCGCGGGCAAAGGCGCGGTGGTCCCGCACGGTACGGGCTGCAAGGTCCGCTATCGGATCCAGCGGGACACGGGTACGGACTTCGGCGCGCAGCTCACCGTGGTCAACACCGGCGAGCACGCCCTGTCGGCCTGGCGGCTGGAGTTCCTGTTCACCGGCGGCCAGCGTCTCACCGCCGCGCCGAAACGGCTCTCCCAGCGGGGCCGCAAACTGGTGCTGCGCCCGAAGAAGGGCGCGGACCTGCGGCCCGGCCGGTCGGCGAGCGTGACCCTCACGGGCAGCTACCGGGTCAGCAACCCGCTGCCGCTGTCGTTCCTGCTCAACGGCCACCAGTGCCAGGCCGAGGTGCTCGGCGCGGTCGTTGCCACGCCGCCGCCCTCGCCGCCGGTCGCTGCTGTTCCAGCAGCCCCGTCGACACCGCCCTCGGAAACACCGCGCCGCAAGAAGGAACGCGTCAAGCCGCCGGTGGACAAGGTCAAGGGCGGGTTCTCCGTCGCGATCTAGGCTGTCACCGCCGCGAACTGCTCCACCTTGGACGTGTTCCCGGCGACGATCAGGATGCAGCCGTCCGGCACGATCGTCTCGGGTCGCGCGTACGTGAAGTCCTCGCCGGGCAGCTTGGTGCCGACGACCGTGACCCCCCACTTGCTGCGCAGGCCGATGTCGGCCAGTGACCGGCCCACGGCCTCGCGCGGCGCCCGGACCTTCGCGATGGCGAAGCCGTCGTCGAACTCGATGTAGTCCAGCATCCGGCCGGTGATCAGGTGCGCGACCCGTTCGCCCATCTCCGACTCGGGGAAGATCACGTGCCGGGCGCCGACCCGGGACAGGATCTGCCCGTGCTTGACGCTGGTCGCCTTCGCCCAGATCTCCTGCACGCCCACCTCGGCAAGGGTGAGCACGGTCAGCACACTCGTCTCCAGGTTCGTGCCGATGCCCACCACCGCCCGGGAGAAGTCCTGGACACCGAGCTGCCGCAGCGCGTCGGTGTCGGCCGCGTCCGCCTCGACCACGTGCGTGAGCCGGTCCGACCAGTCCTGCACGATCCGCGGGTCCGAGTCGATGCCGAGCACCTCGTGGCCGAGGTTCACCAGCGACTCGGCGACGGCCCCGCCGAACCGGCCCAGGCCCACGACCACGACGTTGTCGGTAACTTCCTTGTCAGCCAACGAGGGGCCTCTCTTCCGGATAGCGGTAGAGCCGGCGACGGGTGTTCAGCGCGATCGCGGTGCCGACCGCGATCGTCCCGACCCGGCCGACGTACATGAGCACGACCAGCACGACCTGGGCGGAGGACTGCAACTGCGGGGTGATGCCGGTGCTCAGCCCGACGGTGGCGAACGCGGACGTCACCTCGAACAACGCCCGGTCGAACGGCACATCGTCGGTGAGGGCGATCAGCGCCAGCGTCCCGGCCGCGACCAGCGCCACGCCGAGCAGCGCTACCGTGAGCGCCTGCCGCTGAGTCGCCTCCGCGATCCGCCGCTTGCGGATCACCACATCGGGCTCACCGCGGATCTCGGCCCAGATCACGAACGCGAGCAGCAGGAACGTCGTCACCTTGATGCCACCGGCGGTGCTGGCGCTGCCCCCGCCGACGAACATCATCGCGTTCGTGACGGCGATCGTCTCGGTGTTCATGGCGCCGAGGTTGATGCTGTTGAAACCCCCGGACCGGGTCATCACATCCTGGGTGAAGGCGGCCAGCACCTTCGCCGGGGTGCCCAGCGGCCCCAGCGTGCCCGGATTGCTCCACTCGAACGTCAGGAAGATCAAGAACCCGGAGACGCTGAAGAGCAGCGTCCCCCACACCGTCAGGCGGGTGTGCGTCGACCACAACCCAGGGGTACGCCACTCGCGCGCGAGCTCGAACAGCACCGGGAACCCGATCGAGCCGCCCAGCACCCCGAGAGCCAGCGGCACGCAGATCCACCAGTCCCCGACGAACCGCACAAGGCTGTCCGGATACAACGCGAACCCCGCATTGTTGAAGGCCTGCACGGCGTGGAAGACGGCCTCCCACGCGGCCCGCCCGAACGAGTAGTCGTACGCCAGCCAGAACCGCAACGCGAGCACCACGCTGATCACGCTCTCCGACGCGACCATCACCAGCGCCACCCGAACCAGCACACCCCCGACATTCCCGCCGAACAACCCGGCGCTCTCCGCCTGCGCCAGCAACCGGCTCCGCAACCCCAGCCGCCGAGACACCAGCAGGCTGAGCAGCGTGGCCAGCGTCATGATCCCGAACCCACCGATCTGCGACAGCACGGTGAGCAGCACCAGCCCGAAACCCGACCAGTACGTCGGAGTGTCGACCACAGAGAGCCCGGTGACACAGACGGCGCTCGTGGCGGTGAAAAGAGCCGTGACGAACGGGGCATGCCCCGGTTCGGTCCGGGCCGCAGGCAACATCATGAGCGCGGTCCCGACGGCGATCGCCCCGAGAAAAGCGAGAGGAACGATGCGCGCCGGATAGCGCCACGGCGAACGAGCACGCACCCTGGAACCTCCCGATCTTCATTGCTGCGGTGCCCCATTACCCGGCAGAAGGGACGCATGATGCAACTCGACATGGCGATGGGCTTCACCCGTACCCGAATCCCTTCCCTGTCGAGGAGTTCCTCTTGCATGCCCTCCACCCGGGCCTCGGCCCGGACTTCACCAAACTCTGGACCGCGTCCGCGGTAGCCAACCTGGACGACTAGCGTGCCGTGCCGTCGTTCCCCTACGGGCAGGTCACCGGTGCGTACTCGCTGCTGGAGCTGGGTCGTGCCGCACACGGCTCGGTCGCGGGCAAGCGCTGGCCCGGGCGTACGGCATCGTGCCCGTCTTCTGGGACACGGCGACGGGCGTCGTGGTCGTGGTCGCTTGGCGGCCGCTGGGCAGCGCGACCGCGGCGGTCCGGGAATTTACTTCGAATTCATTCGATACACCGGGGTGCGGCGGCTTGGGGTTGCCCGGTTGGCGGTCATGCGGTGACGGGGGGGCATGCACGCAGGCCGATCCGGAGTCTGGTGGAGCAACGCCTGACCGGCGTCCGAGCCGGGCCGACTTCTCTCGAGGGGCCACGCCGGTAGCGTTCGATCGTGGCTACTGACCCATGTCGCCGAGGTTCACACCTTGAATCCATTGCACTTTCTCCGGATCCCAGCCGTACTCACTTCCGTCATCTTTCAAGAACCGGCCGTCCGGATCTGAGATCCAACGGAAGGGCCTTTGAGGAGACCCCCATTCGATGGACTTCTTCGTTCCGTTGATCAGTGCCGATATTTGGAGCTGGCCTTCGTACAGAAAGCCGTCATCGGATCGGATGGCGATGGATGCCGACATGAATCCGGAATCGTTGAGGCCCATCTGGAGCGAGCCGGGCGGTATCTTGAACTCTTCACCCTCATCGAACGGCACCGCCGTCGTCACCTGGCTCAGCGTGTCGACGGTCAGGGCAACGCCTGCATTGGAGCCGCCGCCCAGGTTGCATAGAATCGTCGTACCCGGTTGAGCGGGAGTCTTCTTGAAGATCTTGACCCGGACGTCGGTGATGACAACTAGATCATTCGCTCCGCCGGAAAGGTTCACCCGGAAGCCGTCGCCCAGAGTGTATACGTGCGGATCCGTATCGAACCACTCTCGCCATTCGTCGCAGTGCATGGACTCTTCGCCTGGTGGATATGGAGGCGGGGTGGGTAGTCGATCGGGGGTGCCGGCATAAAAAACGCGGTTGATGGGCCCGAAGGCATCCAATTCCACGGCGCCAATCTTTTCGGCGGCGGCGGCGCAGATCACAGTGTTGTTGTTTCCGTTGCCGACGCAGTTCTGGCCTCCGGTGATCGAGACGCTCTGGTCCGGTTGCTGCGAACGGCTTGGATCGGCGGCTGCCTCAGGGTCGTTGGAGATGGCGATAACGGCGGCAATCGTCCCGGCGATGCCGGCGATGGCTCCGACGCCCTGCCACCATTGAAGTCCGAGAAATCTTCCCGTTTTCGTCGACTTCGCCGTGAGGGATGTCGTGCCTGTAGGTGCATCGCCCGGGGGTGCGGTATCACCTGTACTCATTGCGGCATTCTATGTGAAACAGGCGACCCGGGTGTCTGGATAATGCGAAGCGCGCGCCGGGATGAATGAGTGGCGCAACATCGAATCGTAAAGCTCGATGCGACAGTCCGGCTCGGCTTGTTGCAGCCGTGGAGGTGGCGCGCTCTTCACGGAAGGGCGAAGCGTGTACTGGGCAGCTACCGGCTCGCCGCGGATATCACCACCGGCAGGGAAGTGGTCTTGTGGCCATGGTTTTGCGTTGACCGATTGACCGTCTGGTTTCGTTAGTGCCTGTCCTTGCACCCGGACTCGTTGCCGCGGCCCGTGGAGCATCCTCAGCGGAAGGGAGGCAGCGGTGAATGGCAGATCGGTTGTCGGCATGATGACCAGGTGTCAGAGCCCAACTTCCGGTATCACCCTGATCCGCTCGCCACCGGGTCAGCGGTCCGCGATGAGCACGTCTGCACTGTCTGCGGTATCCACCGTGACATCCGGTATGCAGGACCGGTCTTTGGCAGGCAGCCGACCACTCTGTGCCTGCACTGCATCGCCTCCGGGGAGGCGTCACGAGCTCTAGGGACAGTGACGGAGGCCGTTGACGGCAGTGATCGCCTGGACATGCCGGCGGAGTTCAGCGACGCCGTCGACGTGCCGGATGAGGTGCCCGTCGCGGTGGTGGAGGAGATTACCCGCCGAACCCCGGGGTTCACGGGTTGGCAGCAGGAGTCGTGGCTCTATCACTGCGCAGACGGCGCGGCGTTTCTCGGCCCGGCCGGCTATGCCGAACTCGAACGGTATCCCGACGCGCTGGACATGATCCGTGAGGATCTCCGGCAGCTCGGTTGGCAGCCGAGCGAGACGGAGCGGTTCCTACGCCAGCTCGACCGCACGGGCGAGCCCACCGCCTATCTGTTCCGTTGCCTGCGCTGCGGTTCCCACCTGGCATCCTGGGACTTCACCTGACCCCAGCTCACATCGGCAGCACACCGCCGTGGCTGTCGACCGGCCGTGTCGTGCTCATAGCCGGGCGAAGTACCGCCGAGCCACCCGGGTGCGCCGTTCGGGTGAGCGTTACTGTGACGCCGATCCGAACGGCGCGGTGCTTCATGATCGATGGATCAAGTATCTGAGCAGGAAATACAGGTTCGAAGACAGGTACTCAATGAATTTCGGAGCCGCCCTCGCTGGTCGGGGCTCGGTAGATCGATGATGGCTCGCGTCTCGCGCGGTGACGGTGGACCGGGTGACCCTTCGACGGCAGCTCATTGAGACCGGCCCGACTCCTACTGGCCGGCGCAGACCTGCGCCCGGGCCAAAGAGCTCGGACGCAGGTCCAGTCGGTCACCGGCGGGCGCGGATGATCGCGGCGTGCAAGCTCTCGGCGTAGACGCCGGTGAACTCGACGCTGACAGGATGGACAGACTCTCCGTTGCCGCACACCGGAGGGACACGGCGACAGATGATGTGGCCTCGTTCGAGCCTGGTGCGGGTTGTCTCAGGCGAGGGCTGGCTCGTGGTTGGTCAGTCGTTGGAGGTGATCGCGGACGCTGGTCGCTTCCCATAGGGGTACGCGTGCTGCCATGTAGCCGTCAGGGCGGACCAGGACCACGGTGTCGGGGTTGACGCCGAAGCGGGTGGCGGCGGTGTTGTGTGGGTCTTGGATGGCGCCGGATCCTATGCGGTGGACGTGGATGTCGGCGGGGAGTCCGGCGAACGGTTCGGCGCTGTTTGTGCTGTCGCAGAAGATGAGAACGGTCCAGTGTGGGCCGCGGAGAAGGTCGAAGGTGGTGCCGGCGAATCCGGGCCCACGCAGGCCCGCGGCGTATGGGGCGCGCTCGGCGGGGCTGCCGTCGAGCGATATGGGGCCGGCCGGGTAGCTGATGGTGAGGCCGGTGGTGATGTCGCCGCCCATGCCTGCGAGTCCCTTGTTGACGCCATGGGCGCCGTCGGTGGCGCCGTTGACGAAGGTGCGCATCCGGGAGGTGCTCAGTTCCAGGACGGCGGCGGCGACGGGCCGGCGTTCCTGCTCGTAGGTGTCGAGCAGGAACGTGTCGGCGCCGGCGAGTACCGCGTCGAGTTTCCAGGCGAGGTTCCAGCTGTCCTGGATCCCGGTGTTCATTCCCTGGGCTCCTGCGGGTGAGTGCGCGTGAGCGGCATCACCGGCCAGGATCACCCGTCCGACGCGGTAGCGGGGGGCGAGGCGCACGTTGGCGCGGTAGAGGGAGAGCCACGTGGCCTCGGTGAGGGTGACGCGGCCGGCGCCGAGGTAGTCGTCCAGGAGTCGCTGGTAGAGCTGCAGGGTGGGCTCTTCGAGATCGGTGCCCGCTTTGATGGTCGACTGCCACTGCCAGAGATCGGTCGTGGGCAATGGTGTGAGGCCGATCATTCCTTGCGGTGTGGGCAGGATGTACTGGCGACTGTGGTCGAGTCCTTCCAGGCGCAGGTCTCCGAGGTACCAGTAGTCGTCCATGGTGAATCCGTCGAACGACAGGCCCAGGCAGTGCCGGACGGTGCTCTTGCCGCCGTCCGCGCCGACGACCCAGCGGGCCGAGATCGTCTCCGGTCCTCCAGGGCTGTTCACGTGTACGACGACGTGGTCGTCGTGCTGGTCCAGTGCGGTGGCGGCGGTGGCGAACTCGACGTGTACACCGTCTCGCGCGAGCCGGTCGCGCAGCGGTCCTTCCACGTCGAATTCGCCGATCCACAGCAGCTCCGGGTAGGGGGTGAGACTCGGATCGGGAATCGGTGTGGCGATCGGCTCCCGGTCCACGACGCTGCCGTCGGCGTTGATCATGCGGACCGGCAGCTTGATGTTGCCGCGGATGAGAATGTCGTCGGCGACACCGAGGTCGTCGAGGATCTCGAGGCTTCGCGGCTGCAGACCCTTTCCGCGCGACGAGACGCTGGGCTTTTCGAAGCGTTCGATGACCCTCACGTCGACGCCGCGTCGGGCCAGGTCGCACGCGAGCGTCAAGCCGGTCGGCCCGGCGCCGACGACGAGGACATCGGCGATTCGGTCGGGCGAGGTCTTGGCCGGGGTGGTGTCAGACATGTCGGTCTCCAAGGTTGGTGTGGAACAGAGAGGTTGGTAGAGAAGAGGGAGAAGGGTGGTGGGATCGCGGTGTCATAGGCCTTCCTTGCCGTCTGCCCAATACGCTCTGGCGGTGATGGCCTGCCGAGGGAACAGGGCGCGGTCGAGCAAGATCCGGCGTTGCCGCTGAATGGTTTGGGCGTGGCCGAGGATCACAGCCCCGTCGGCGCGGCCGAACGCGGCGGGATCGGCGCCGATGAGCCAGGCCAGCGCTGCCTCTCCGGGCGTGTCGGTGGCGGGCAGGAACAGCAACCGGGGCCACCTGCCGGAGAGCGCGGCGACGGCGTCGGGCCTGGTCTCGATGACGGCGATGCTGTCGGTGTCGCTTGTGTAGGCGTCGATGGTGCCCAGAGTTGAACCGTCGCCCAGGTGGAGCCGTCGCGGCCCGCTGCCGCGCAGCGGCCGATGCCGTCCCGCGAGGGCGATGACGGTTTCACCGGCGCGAAGCCGGCTCAGCCAAGCTGTGCCGGGCCCGTGCGCGTCGGTCACGGCGAGGATGTGGATGTGGTCCGGGTCGGTCTGCCCGACGGCGCGGACGGTGTAGCGGCGTCCCTTCGTGGCAGTGACCCGGAACTGCACCTCGTGTCCGGACTGCCAGCCGCCCGGTGGCGGATCGGCGCGCAGGGTCAGCTGAAGGTATCCCGGCGCCACGTGGTCGACGGCGACGACGCCGCAGCGGCGTCCGAGGGCGAGTTCGGCGAGTTTGCCGACCAGCGCGGGTGCGGTGGGCACGGGCGGCCTGCCTAAATCTCGACGACGGCGGAATCGGCCGGGTCGACGTTCTTGCTGCCCGGGAGGAAGAAGACGAGCAGCAGCGGGATCGCACTCAGCCCGAAGATCCACCAGAACGCGCCGGTGAAGGCCACCGGCGTGGTGGCGCTGCTGAGCAGTGTCTGCAGGATCACGGCGATGACCGCCACGCCGAACGGTGAGCCGACGCGCTGCACGACGCTGAACGCGGCGCTGCCGCGGGGCGCCTCGTCGTGACCCAGGCTGGCGAAGGCGAGCGTCATGACCGGCTGCATGATGGCGCCGAAGCCGATCCCCTGCGCGAGTTGCCCGACCAGCAGCAGGGCGGTGCCACCGTGCAGGCCGGCCAGGGCGAAGGGCAGGATCCCCGTCATGGTCAGCAGCACGCCGGCAGCGACTACGAGGCGACCGTCGACGCGGGCGACGAACCTGCGAGCCAGCACGAAGAAGACCACGGAGCCCACCGCTTGCGGAATGAGCAGCAATCCGGTGTGCAGCACCGTTTCGCCTCGAACCTGCTGGTAGAACAGCGGCAACAGGAACATCAGGGCGTACAGCGAGAACCCGTTGGCGAAGACGATGACGCTGCTCAGACCGAAGCTGCGCCGGGCGAAGACCCGAACGTCGATGAGGGAGCGGTGCCGCGTACGCAGGGAGTGAACGGTGAACGCGAACAGCAGGACCATCCCGGCGAGGATCGGAAGCCAGGCCCCGACAGCGGCGAACCCGCCGGCATCGGTGGCCTGGCCGACGCCGTAGGCCATGGCGACGACGCCCGGGGTGAGCAGCAGAAAGCCGAGCACGTCGAGCCGGTGGCCGGACTGCCGCGCGGCAGCGGGCAGCAGTCTCGGGGCGAGCACGAGCGCCGCCAGGCAAATCGGCACGTTGATGAGGAAAAGCCACCTCCAGCTCGAGGACTCCAAGATCGTCCCGCCGAGCACGGAGCCCAGGATGGGCGCGAGCTGCGCCGGGAGAGCAACGGCGATCATCGCCTGCGTGATCCGATCGGGGCCGGCCGCCCGGGTGAGGATCGAGATCGTGATCGGCATGAGCATGCCCCCGCCGATGCCCTGCAGCGCCCGGAAGGCGACCAGTGCCGGCAGCGACGTCGCCAGCCCACAGAGGATCGAGCCGGCGAGGAACACGGCGACGGAGAACATCCAGGCGTTACGCGCACCGAACCGCTCGGAGACCCACCCGCTCACCGGGATCACCGCGACGTACGCCAGCAGATAGCTGGTCACCAGCCACTGAACGTCGCCGACCGAGGCATGAAAGACCGTGCGCAGGTGCTCAAGGGCGATGTTCACGATCGTGGTGTCCAGCAGCGTCGTGCCCAAGCCGAGCACGAGTACCAGGCTGATCAGGTTGAGCCGGCGGGTGGGCACTGGAGCCGTCGAAGCGGGAGGGATGCCCGCCGAGGTCACTGTCATGGCACGATACTACACCGTGCAGTGCAATTGGGTAAACCGGTCAGTGTAGTAAGCTGTCGGCCGGAGGTAGAAATGAACGCAATTAGCACGGACAAGGCGCTACGCGAGGGTTCCGCGGTGAAGCGGGCGGCGATCATCGCAGCGGCCCGAGACCTCTTCGTGCACCAGGGAGTCGACCGGGTCAGCATGGACGCCGTCGCGGCTCAGGCCGAGGTGTCGAAGCGCACCGTCTATGACTATTTCGGCGACAAGCGGCGGCTGTTCCTGGCGATTCTCGCCGACGCGTCAGATTCGCTGAACGCCTCGGCGCGCGAAGCCCTTGACCACCATCTACCCGCCGACGCGCAGATCACCACGGTGCCGGAACTGGAGAAGGCCCTCACCGCGATGGCGGTCGAGCTCGGCACGACGATCGTCGCCTCGGCGGACTACGCTGCGGCCTTCGCTCTGGTCGCCCAGCAGCGCCTGCAGACGCCGACGACCCAGGACGACATCGTGACGGCGCCGATCGAGCAGGCGCTGGCCGAACGCTTCGCCCGGTTCGCCAACACCGGACTCCTGGAGACCAGTGACCCGCGCCTGGCCACCGCCCACTTCGCCGCCTTGACCTTGTTGCTGGCCTACAACGCCCAGCCGAACCCCGCCAACGCCAACCCCGACTTGGTTCGCCAAATCATGATCGACGGCGTCCACGCCTTCATCCGCGCCTATGCCGCGCGCTGACCAGACTACGAGGCACTTTCCCCGTTCCGCGCCAGGGGTAGCGTCTGCTCGCGGCCATGCCGGGTCAGGGTCAGTTGTCCGGCTCGCAGGTGACGAACTGGTCGCACTTCTTCAGCGACGGCGCGCCCGGACGCCGTTCCGGGCTGCCACCGGAACGGCGTCGCGTTGAGCGCCGAGGAAGCCGACGTCATCGTCATCATGGGCTGCGGCGACGCCTGCCCGGTCTTTCGGGACAAGCTCTAAGACTGGAAACTTGACGACCCCGCCGGCCAAGGCATCGAGGCCGTCCGCCCGATCCGCGACGCCACCCGCACCCGGATCGAGAAATCCCTCACCGAACTCGATAACCCGGGCTGAAACCTAAGCGCTGTTGTGGTTCGGCTAGCGCGGTGCTGACTCGCGACGTCCGCCAGGCGGTCGGCCGCGCGCGTAGAGTCGGCGGCATGGCGAGGCTTGCGGTGGTCACCGGCGGTGGCACGGGTATCGGCCGGGCGACGGCGGGGATGCTCGCGGGGGAGGGCTACGACGTCATCATCGTCGGGCGACGCTCCGAGGTGCTGGCGGAGGCGGCCAAGTGGATAGGTCCCCAGGCCACCACGGTGACCGCTGACTGCGCGGACCCTGACCAGATCCCGGCGGTGGTCGAGGCCGTCGGTGGCCGTGCGGTCGACGTACTGGTCAACAACGCCGGGGCGTACGTTGCCGGCGACGACCCGACCCTTGCCGACCTGGCGGCCCGCTGGCGAGCCACCTTCGACTCCAACGTCACCACAGCCGTTCTGATGACCGAGGCACTGCGCCCGTTGCTTCGCCGCCCCGGTGGCCGGGTGATCCTGACCAGCTCGATCGCCGCCCAGCGCGGTGGAGGCGGCCCCTACTCGGCGGCGAAGGCGGCTCTGCACGGCTGGGTGTTCGATCTCGCCACCCAGTTCGGCCCGGAGGGGATCACGGCGAACGTGATCTCGCCCGGATACGTGACCGACAGCGAGTTCTTCACCGGCCGGATGACCGAGGAGGGCCATCGGACCCGGGTCGAGGCGACCTTGGTGAAGCGCGCCGGCGTGCCGGACGACATCGCCGAGGCGGTGCGCTGGCTGGTCGGACCGGGCGGCACCTTCGTCACCGGCCAGATCATCAACGTCAACGGCGGCTCCGTCCTGGGACGCTGACCGGTCCTCCTACGCTTCGCCCGTGAAGCGCGGGCCTCGTTCCTGGGACGCTGACCGATCGTCCTGGACGAGTGATTCCTAACCCCGGCAGGGCCTAGGTGTGCTGTCCAGGGAGGTTGGTCGAGGTTGTGTGACGACTCGGTCTGAGTCGTAGACGGGTGAAGGCCTCCGGTTGTGAAGTGGAGCT
>NZ_JBFAPM010000043.1:0-19098 GCF_040676695.1 Actinoplanes sp. NPDC049548 | reverse complement strand
GCGACAACGAGTCCCACTCGGCATCAGTCAGCTCATAGCGGCGGATCACGCGTCAGATGATGTCAGCCGGTGATCGTTTGAAGACACTGCCTAGCCCATCCCCTGCCGGGATTAGATCTGTACGACATTGCTTGTTGCGCCGGTGACGGCAGGCGTGGACGTCACCACGATTCGGTAGCGTGATCCTGCGCTAAGGCTGGAGAAGGTGCGTTGGGCGAGCACGCGCTAGGTGACCGTGGTGGTCCAGGATCGGCCGGCGAGGCGTTGAAGTTGTGCTGTCTGTCCGCCTGCCCCGCGTATTGTCGCGGTCGTCGAGTGCTTCGTGCGCTTTGCCAGGCGGATGACCGCGCGTGGCACGTAGGTGTAGGTCGTCGACGCAGCCTGAACTGACGTCGCGGTCGCGGAAACCCACCAGTCGTACCTTGTGGTGGCTGGTGATCGTCTGGGATGTGCTGCACGGTGCCCAGGTTCGACGTGGTGGTAGCGGTGCAGTGGAAGGCGCCGGTGGGGCCGGCGACCCAGAGCGGCACCGGCTGGTGTGCCCAGGGCTTCCGGCCGTCGGTCACCGTGAACGCGGTGGTCACGGCCGTGCCGTACCGCTCGGCGCAGGGCAGGCGTTGATCGACCGGCAGTTGTGTCTGCCGCAGCCTGAACCGACGATGGGGACCGCTGCCGGGGCGGCCAGGATCCCGGCCGCCGCTACGTTCGTCACCAAGATAGATCGCAAACGCGCACGTGATGACGACCCACTGCAACGACACCGTGATCACCACCCGATGCGGCGACATCCGCGTCGACGAGCTGGGCGGGCAAGTGCCCGGCCGGTCATGGTGCCGGCTGTCAGCTGGGGCCGATGAACAGAACCATGGTGAGCTTGCTCCGAAGTCTCAGGCCGGCCCCGCCGTGGTTACCGTCTCGGCCGTGGCCACGCTCGGATTGACGGCTCGGTGGGGTTTCAGGTGGGCGCGCTGCCGCCCGTTTGTTCAGCTGACGCGCTGGAGGCGGATCGCGGAGGTGCGGTCGAGAATGCCCTTCTCACGCCAGACATAGAGCCGCAGCTTGTAGGTTCCCCTGCCGGTCGGGCGAAACTTTACCGTCGCTACGCCGCTGCTGTTCGTCTTGGCGATGTAGGCGTTGCGGACCCACTCGGTACTTCCGGGCGGCATGTACTTGAGAATGACCTTGCGGCCGGCGCCGGGAACGGTCTTGACGGTGATCGAAGCGGTCTTGTTCCGCTTGGACGACCCCGTGGTTGCCCAACCGCTCAGCGTGGCCACCGACAGAACGCCCCCGGGGCCCTCCCCGACGGTGGGGGCGACGGTCTCGTTGCCCGCGTACACGACACGGATGTCGGCGCAGACGCGCCGGCGGAACTGGGCCGAGTAGGTGGCTGTCGTCCAGCCTAGTTCCGGCGGGTACTCGTCGAATTCGTCGCTGGACGTGACCGCCGAGGCGACCTCCACCCACTTGGTCGTCATGAACTGCCGCTGCTGGATGGACACCCTGCTGGGCACACTTGGGCCTTGCAGGGTGCCCGAGACGGTGACGATTGTCCCGTAGTCCTGAAAACCCTGCGGCGCGATGGACACAAAACCCAGGTAGGAGGTGACCTTGCCGGCATCCCCTCTTGCTGGGCCGGCGCCGGCCACGGAGGCGGCGGGTGCAGCCGACGCCGGACCGGCAGGAGCCGCTGCCGCACCGCACATCGCGACTGCCGCTGCCACCGCCAGCACGGGAGCAGGTCGAAGCCCGAGAAGACCGGAACGAAGCAGCATCTGGGGACCACCTCAAGAAGAACCGGCGGGCAAGTAAACATAGATGTCCACCCGCCCGGTGGGAACGGGGACGCCGCAGCTGCGGACGCCCCATGGAGACAAAAGTCTTTCACCCGGCGCTTGGATCGCCGGTGCGCGTCGAGTGCAGAACGGTTGCCCAGCTGTCTCCATCGCGAACGCGTGCCGGCCGGGTGCGAATGAACGGGAAGATCTGCCCGTGATATCGACGTCCGTCGATCACTGCGCAGCGTGTGGGACCGCAGTTTCCGAAAGAAGGGGCCCACAGCGCCGATTGAGAGGGCCACCGCACAACACGACCATGACCGGCGCTCAAAGGCAGGCTCCATGTTCAATCCCCGCGTACCTGGCCCAGCACGGCGCATTGCCTTCACCGTGGCCGGTCTCCTGGTACTGACGACTGCCGCCACGGCCGTAGCCGCGCCCTTCCCGGCGATGGCGATGGCTACGACCCCTACCGCAGTCACCGCCGAATCAGCGGCTGTGGCCGCGCCTGCCAGTGACCGACACGCAGCATTCGGGACGCTGGTACAGGTTGATGCCGGTCGCACGGTCACGCAGATGACCGCCGTCGTCCCGGCGGAGGCCGCACCGTCATCGACACCGACGGCTCCGGTGCCGGCGCCGACGGCGTACCCGACAGGCGTGCCGACCGCACCGCTGCCGACCTACGACCCGGAGCCTCAGCCGACCGACGACCCGCCGCCGACCGACCTCACCCTGGAGCACCGGTACCGGTACAGCTATCAGGTCAAGGTCTGCCCCGTTCTCGACCGAGTGGCGGTCGCGAAGGCCCTGCGGGTCCGGTCCGTGCGGGTCTACACCGCCGAAGGGACCGTGCCAGGGTCGTGCCTGCTGGTCAACAAACTGAAGGACCCGACGGCCCAGTGGAGCGTGACCGTGCAGCCGACCGACTCGCCCTGGGTCACCATGGACAGCAGTCACGGAAAGGTTCTCCGCGTCGCCGGATTCAAAGGTGTGGTCCGTAAGCTTCGCTCCGATTCCGATGTCCTGAATCTGCTCGCCACCCGCGGTAAGTATTCGGTCTATGTCGAAGTCGTCACCCGCGGAGCCATCCCCTTGGCCGCGGCCTGCGCGCAGGCCGGCAAGTACCTCGCCTGGCTCGTCAAGACCAAGCCAGCCCACCCGAAATTCCCGGAGGGAACCCCACTACCGTACTGACACGTTTCTCACCGGGTTCGCGGTCGCCGTCTGCACCGCAGGTGGGCGGGTTGGAAATACCCGGCCGCTGCGGCTGACCCCTTGACGTCTCGCGAGGCGAGCGAGGCGACGTTAACGACGGGCGACAGCCCGCGCGGCATCCGCTGCGCGAGCTGTCTCCCGGTCAGGGTGGGCCGCAGTCTTCGTCGAGGCGGTGACGGCCTGGCGGTGGGACCCAGGGTTCATGGAACTGGACGTGAAACACCTGGCGGAGGGCTGGCCCGCCTGTCCGCGAGCCCTCGACCCGCTCGAGTCACCGTGGACGACCGAACTCATCGTCGCCCACGGGCAACTGGCGTGTGTTCCAGGTGCGGCGATCGAGGGCGTTGTTCTGCAGCAGGCCGAAGAACGATTCCATGGCGGCGTTGTCGCCGGCGACACCGACTCAGTCCATCGACGCGGTCATGTGGTCCTGGTCGAGGGCGCGGACGAACTTTCTTGATCGAAATTGCCTGGGTTCAACCGGTCGGTGTGCAGCACGCAGCCGGCCACATCGTCGCGGCGGGCGACGGCGTTGTGCAGGGCAGCCACGGCCAGCCTCGACTTCATCCGTGAGTGTTGGAGTAGCCGACGATCCGGTTCGAGGACCATACGTCCTTGATGGCGCACAGGTAGAGCTTGTCCCCACGGTGCGGTGCAGGCTGGCGAGCCTGACCACTCACGCCCTCGCGGGGTACACGCGGCCCGGGCTCGGCGGGACTCGGCTAGCGTGTGCGCCGTGTCGATCTCCGCGGAGCTGCCGGGGCGGCCTGGCGAGTCGTCCAGCGCCGCGCTGCTGGGTGGCCGCTACCGCCTGCTGCAGCGGATCGGGGCGGGCGGGATGGGTGTGGTGTGGTCCGCCTACGACGAGGTGCTGCGGCGGCATGTCGCGGTCAAGGAACTGCGCCACAGCTGGGGGAGCACCGACCGTACCGTGGCGGAGGGGCGTGAGCGCAGCTTGCGCGAGGCCCGCGCCGCAGCCGCGCTGCACCATCCGAACATCGTGGCGGTGTACGACATTGTCGACCATGACGAGCGGCCGTGGATCGTCATGGAGTTCGTGGCGGGTGGTTCGCTGAAGGAGATGGTGGCCGGTGAGGGGCCGCTCCCGGTGGACCGCGCGGTCCCCATCGGGCTGCAACTGCTCTCGGCCCTGCAGGCGGCCCATGCCGCCGGGATCACCCACCGCGACGTCAAGCCGGCCAACGTGCTGATGTCCGGCGACGACGTGGTACGGCTGACCGATTTCGGCATCGCCACTATGCAGGACGCCGAGACCCTCACCGAGCCCGGCGCGGTCCTCGGAACGCCCGGCTATCTCGCCCCGGAGCAGGCTCAAGGTCTTACCCCTGGACCACCCGCCGACGTGTTCGGCCTGGGCGCCACCCTGTATTTCGCCCTCGAGGGCGTGGGGCCGTTCCAGCGCGACGGGTACCTGCCGATGCTGGTCGCGTACGCGCGCCACGAGATCCGGCCGCCGCAGCGCGCCGGGGCCCTCGGCCCGGTGCTGCTGCGGTTGCTGGCCGCCGACCCCGCGCGGCGGCCGACGGCGGAACAGGCACGCGAGATGCTGCTCAGCGGTGTCCCCGCGCGCACGCGCGGGCTCTCCCGGCGGACGGTGATCGGCGCGGGCGCCGCCACGGTTGCGGCCGTGGGCGGTACGGCCCTGTGGCGGGGTACCAGGGGATCTCCGGGCGGGGCTATTCCCCGGTCCTCGGTGCCGGCCCGGCCGAGCCCGGTGACCGGACTCGGTGCCCCGGCCTGGCACCGCGGCGATCTGCGGGAACCGATCGCCATGGGACCGGTCGCGGTCGGTAACGACGGCGATGTGGTCCGCGCCGTCGACCTCGAGACCGGCAAGCAGCGCTGGCGCCGCAAGGAGCCCGGCGTGACCGATGTGCTGACCTTCGCCGACAATCAGGTCCTCGTGGAGGCGGGCGACGCGTTCCGCGTGCTCGACGCGGCCACCGGGGCGGTGCGGGCCGCCCGGCCGGCCGGAAGACAGGGCATCCTCACCGGGCTGGGCGGCCTGTTCCTGACACTCGAGGCGACGTCCACGCTGATCGGGTACGACGCCCGTACGGGCCGCCGGAGATGGCGTCTGCGCTGGGACGGGGACTTCGGCTACCAGTTCTGTATGAGCCGCGGCGGGCTGCTGCACGGTCAGGCGGGCCGGACGGAACATGATCCCTGCTGGCTGTACGGTATCGAGCCGGTCACCGGGAGGGTGGCCTGGAAGGCCGCGGTGGCGCCCAAGGGCGTGATGGATGGTCCCTGGTGCACCGGTGACCGGCTCTGCGTCACGGTCACCGCCGGCGACGCCTGGAAGCTGATCACCCTGGACGCGCGGACGGGGGCGGTGACCAGCGCAGTGCCCGTCGCGGCGTATATCCCGGGCCCGGACTCGCCGACTGAGATCTCCGTCGTCACGTCGGCGGGCGCGATGACCGTCGTCGGCGTCAACGATGCCCGGATGACGGAGGGGGAGTCAGGGGTGGCCGCCGCGGAGGGTGCGGCGCGGCGCTGGTTTCGTCGGCTGCTGAACCCGGTCGTGGCCACCAGCCAGGGCGGCCGCATCTTCGCCGCCTCGTACGACTCAGTCTTGCATGAACTGGACCCGGCGACCGGACACACCCTGTGGTCGACGCCGACCCCAGCTCCGGTGGAGACGCTGTCCGTCGGGGCGACCATGGTGGTGGCCTCCATCGGCTTCGCGGCGACGGCCTATCCGCTGCTGCGCTGATCCCGCCCGATCACTCCGGCCAGCCATCTGCGCTTCCTCGTGCCGCAGGGCGAGGGCATATCGGTGGCTCTTACGTTCAACGACAAAGTGCGTCTGGGGGACCAGAGCGGCAAGAGCAGTACAACTGTCGGCCCGAGGCGGGATTCTCCCGGGTTGCCCGGCGGATCAGGCCGGTGGTCTGACTGGGACGCCGAGGGCGGGTGCCCGGCGGGGCCGCCCCGGCCGGGTGACGCCGGGCGTCCGGCCTCCTGCCCGGGCGGACTTCCGCTCCGTGTACAGGGCTTGAACCAGGTTGAGGACGGCGAATCGTCCGGCCCGGCAGCGGATGACGCCTTGGATGAGCAGCGCCTGCACGGCCCAGGCCAGTTCGGCGGTGCGGCAGCCGATCAGGCCCGCCGCCTCGGGAATGGACCAGGCACCGTCCAGCTCGGCGAGCCTGTTCAGATGCTCTCGCAGCGCCGGATCGACCGTGTCCAGCGTCCGTCGCATCGACGCCCACAGGTCAGGAGAGTCGGCGGTCGCCGTCAGCGGCGCACGGAGCGTCAACGGGTCGCGCCGGATCTCCTCGAGCAGCTGTTCCGGCGTGTGCACCAGGCACCACGCGGCGGCGAACTCCAGCGCGCGGGGAATTCCGTCTAGTGCGCGGCACAGGCCCGCCACCGCGGCTGCGTTCTCGCCGCGCAGCCGAAAGGTGGGGCGGAACCGGCGTAGCTGCGTGATGAGCAGCCGGACGGAACCCACCTGCGCGAGGGCGACCAGATCGTCCTCGTCGCCTCGCGTCGGCACCTCGAGCGGGGGGAGCGGGAAGACCTGCGCCCCGGTGACCGAACCGGGGTCGACCGCCGTGATGACCACCCTCGTCCCTCGACACTGGTGCAGCACGTCGACCAACGCCGCCGGAATTCTCGCGTCACCGTGACCGTCCACCACCAGCAACGTGTCGCGGTCGCCGATCGTGGCGGCCAGGTCCGCGGCGGGCAGCCCGTCGAGGTCGGCGGCCGGCACCCACAGCACCGACCAGTCGGCGTCACGCTGGACGATCCCCGCCACGTCCAGCAACAGCCGCGTCTTGCCCACGCCGGCCACGCCGACGACCGCGACCAGCCGCTGACCGTGCACCGTCAGGAGGTCGGTCAGCACCCGCGCCTCCGCGTCCCGGCCCACGATCTCCGCCGGTGCCACCGGCGGGACGAACCGGGTCACGTCGACACCGCGCACCGTACTCAGTTCCGGCAGACCGCGGCTCACCGACTCGAAGTTCTCGCGCTGCCGGCCGTCCAGCCGGAGTACCTCGGCGAGCAGTCGTACGGTGTCGTATCGAGGGCGCTGTGCGCGGCCTCGTTCGAGGTCCCTGATCGCGCGCACGCTCAGTGTGGAGAAGTCGGCGAGCTGCTGCTGCGTCATCCGCACGCTCATGCGATGCCGTCGCAACTGGTCACCGAAGTCTTGACTCTCCATATCGGCCCCTCCTCGGATGCATGGCCGCCCGCCGGCTGATCCCGCGCCGGTTCGTGGATGAGCGTGACATCGGCGCGGCGGGCGCACATGCGCACCGCATCCCCGCATTCGTAGGGTGGCGGCGCCGCCCCCTGTCGCCTGCCTCACCATGCTCCGCCGCGGTGCTGGACGACAGGCCAGAACTCAGCGGCGGCACACCACCTGACCAGAGCATTCATGAAGTCGACCGAATCTGGGCATCGACTACCCATGTACGTAGCCTGCCGGCTCTGACAACCTTTTCGACGTGACAAACGCCGCCGAACTCCTCGGCACCGCGGCGCCGGCGCTACGCCCCAGCTGGTGGGCGCGGGGCCTTCGTGCGCGAGATCGGCTGCCCGACCCCACCCATCCCGCGTGGGCCGCCTTCGTGGAGCACACCGTCTCGGCGGCGCCGATCGAGGGTCCGGACATCGCCGTGGGCCTCGAGTGGCACGTGGCGTTCGCCGCCGCGTTGGCGCCGCTGACCAGGGCGGCGCGTGACCGCGTGATGGAGCAGGTCGGCGACGCCGGCGCGGTCGAGCTGACGGCGGTGTGCGACGGATGGTCAGCACAGCTCGGCCGCCGCCTCGCGGCGCTGGCCGCCCGCACGCTGGTGGCGGAACTGCACACCGCTCGGGCAGCGGGGCGGCTCCGCGGCGGCACCCCGGCGGAGCGGTTCACCGATTTTGCCCGCACGATCGGCTCCCGTTCCGGGCTGGCCGGCCTGTTCGCGGCCTATCCGGTGCTGGGGCGCCTTCTTGGCCAGGAATGCGGGTATGCCGTGGACACGCTCGTGGAGCTGATCGAGCGGTTCAGCCTCGATCGTCCCTCCATCGTGGCGGCCGTGCACGGCGGCGTCGACCCGGGCCCCGTGACGAGGATCGACTTCGGCAACGGCGACACCCACCGCCGCGGGCGTGCGGTCGCCACGCTGTCCTTCGCGAGCGGCGCGAAGCTCATGTACAAGCCTCGGTCGTTGGCGCCGCACCAGCGCTTCGGCCTGCTGGTCGCGTGGCTCAACGCGCGGCTGCCGGGCCTGGATCTGCGGACGGCAGCCGCAATCGACCGGCGGGACTACGGCTGGATGGAGTACGTCGCCAGGGTGCCGTGCGCGAATGCGGCCGAGGTGGAGCTCTTCTACCGCCGGCAGGGCGTCCTCCTCGCCCTGCTCTACGCGGTGGACGGCACCGACATCCACTGCGAGAACCTGATCGCGCACGGCAGCCATCCGGTGCTGGTCGACGTCGAGACGCTGTTCCACCCGGACCTGGCCCGGGCTGACCCGATTCCGGACCCGGCCGCGCAGGCCCTGATCCGGTCCGTGTGCCGCACCGCGCTGCTACCGCGCGTGCTGATCGGCGAGCACGGCGGGTTCGACCTCTCCGGCCTCGGCGGTGACCAGGGCGCCCTGTATCCGACCGAGGTCGCCGGCTGGGAGGCCGCCGGCACCGATCGGATGCGACTGGTCCGCCGCGCCGCGCCGTTCACCGGTGCCGACAACCGGCCGCGCCTCGACGGCAGGGAGGTCGATCCGGGGGACCACCTGGACGAGCTGCTGGCGGGTTTCCGCGTCGGCTACGACAGTATCGCCGGAAACCGCGACGCGTTCGCCGCGCTGCTCACGGCCGGTGCCGGCGATGAGATCCGGGTAGTCGTCCGGCCTACCGCCTACTACGCGACCTTCCTCGACGAGTCCACCCACCCGGTCGTCCTGCGGGATGCGTTCGACCGGGACAGCACGTTCGGTCAGCTCGTCGAGGACGTGACGGACGACGACGTGCTGCTGCGTCTGGCACGGCATGAGCTGGACGACCTGTGGGCCGGCGACATCCCCCTGTTCACCGGCCGGCCGGAGTCGCGTGACCTGTGGTCCGCGGCCGGCCAGCGGATCCCGGACGTGCTCGCACGGTGCAGTCTCGCCGCCGCGTCCGCCAAGGTGTGGGCGTTCGGCGCGCGAGATCGGCGTACCCAGGAGTGGCTGATCACCGCGACGCTGGCCACCCGCCCGGGCGCGGCAGGCCGCCCCAGAACCACGATGGACGAACTTGGCGGCACCGACCTGCTCGACGCCGCCCGGCGCATCGCCGACGACCTCGCTGACCGGGCAATTCACGATCAGTGGCGGGCGAATTGGCTCGGCCTGGAACTGCTGGATGGCCGGCACTGGACGGTTGCGCCGCTCGGCGCTTCGCTCGGCGAGGGCTACCCCGGCGTGGCACTGTTCCTCGCACAGCTCGCCGTGCTCACCGGCGCGGAGCGGTACGGCACCCTCGCCCGGGCGGCCCTGCGGCCCCTTCCTCGCCTGGTCGATCACGTGGCCGCCGACGCCGGGCTGATGACCGTGGTCGGCGGTGGCATCGATGGTCTCGGTGGCATCGCATACGCCCTGACCAGGGCGGCGTTCCTCCTCGATGACGCCGAGTTGGCCGGGCGGGCGAGAACGGCGACCGAGTTGGCCGAGGCCGCCGGCGCGGCGGCCACCACCGACCCTATGGTCGCCGCACGCCGGATCGCCGGCGAGGCACCAGGATCCGATCTCAGTCTCGGCCACGGTGAACTCCGTGTCCTGGACGCGCTGACCATCCTCGCGGACGCCGGTGATGACCACGCGAGACGGGAGTTGCGGCGCCGCGCCAACATGATCATCGGCAGCGAGCTCCGCTGCGGAACCCCGGCCGGCGTGCCGACGCCCGGCCTGCTCACCGGCCTTGCCGGAATCGGCTACGGCCTGCTGCGAATCGGCTTCAGCCTTCAGGTGCCTTCGCTCCTGCCGCTGTGGTCGACCTCCACGGGCCCGCCGAACCACCGACTGCCGTAAGCCATCGCAACCCAGTACACCCACCACGGAGGAACGCACCGATGCAGGAGAACAACGAGCAGATCCAGGCCGTGACCGACACGGCCGCCGAGCACCCGGCGGGCGAGATGAAGCTGCCGAAGGCCAGCTCGATCGGAGCGCGGGCCCGCGCCCTGTCCGGTCTCGCCCTCGGCCTTGGCGCGGCACTGCTCGCCGTCGGGCCGGACACCACGATCCGTCCCCCCGATCTGTTCGGCTGAGGCCGGACGCGCGTGGTCGAGAAGCCGGCGGTTCCGCCGGTTCAACCGACTGGTAATGCAAGATTCTGCTAGTTGGCGAACCCCGCAAGGGTACACATACCCTTGCGGGGTTGTTCGTCTGAGTTGGCCGATGCGTGCGGAATCAGCACGTGAATACCTCGGTGCAACTGCCGCACGACTGCCTCCCCGACTGCCGCTGCTCGGCGTCGATCCAGCATTAATCTTCCCCGGTGCGTAAGAACGTCGATCCACCAGCCAATCGGGGCGCAGTCATGGATTGCAGGAACCTGCCATCTCTCCAGAAAGAGCGGGGACTTCGAGTCGTCCTCACCAGTATGGAGTCTGACTCGCACACCTGGAACCTGGTATTCCTGCAACTGGTGCTCGAGGAACTGGGGCACCGTGTGACGAATCTAGGGGCCTGTGTGCCGGACCAGGTGCTTGTCGATCGATGTCGTCTGCCGCCGCCCGACCTGATCGTGATCAGCAGCGTGAACGGGCACGGATACAACGACGGGATGCGTCTGATCCGAATGCTTCGAAGCCAGTCGGAATTGGCCGTCACGCCCATCGTCATAGGCGGGAAACTGGGCATCGGAGGTGCGGATGATCTGCGCTATTCAGGCGCGCTGCTGGCGGCTGGATTCGACGCGGTCTTCCAGGACACCGCCGGCATCGAGTCGTTCCGTTCCTACGCTCGATCGTTGTCGGGCCAGGCATCGTGACCATTGACATCAGCAGCGCCGGCAGGATCGTGCCGATAGAACCAGCGCCCGGCTCGTTCGGTGGCTTCGTGGCGCGTGCCCGCAGGTCCGGCGGCCTCGTCGTGCAGCCCCGGATGGGCATGAGCAGTCCCCGAACCATGCGGGAAGGGCTGGCGGCCACAAGGGACGCCAGCGCCACCACCGTCGGCACCATCACGCTCGACAGCTATACGCGGGTCGGCGGCCACTCCGCAGCCCGGCAAGCCCTTGCGGACGGCGTCGACCTCAACGGCTACCCGATTGTCGCGCACGACCGGGACGTCACCCGTGGCGTACTGCGCGGCGTCCGGGCCGCGAACTTCCCGGTCCAGGTGCGGCACGGATCGGCCGCGCCGCAGGACATCTTCGCGGCGCTGGTGGCGGCCGGACTCGACGCGACCGAGGGCGGGCCGGTCTCGTACTGCCTGCCGTACAGCCGGACGCCCATCCGCGAGTCGGTCGACAACTGGGTCCAGTGCTGCGAGATGCTCGCCGAGCGCGCCGGACCGGGCGTCGAACCGCACCTGGAGACGTTCGGCGGCTGCATGCTGGGCCAGCTCTGCCCGCCCAGCCTGCTGGTGGCGATCAGCGCACTGGAGGCGATGTTCTTCGTCCAGCACGGGCTCCGCAGTGTCTCGCTCAGCTATGCCCAGCAGACCAATCCGGCGCAGGATGAGGAGGCGGTGCGGGCGCTGCGCCGGATCGCCGCCCATTTCCTGCCGGGCATCGACTGGCACGTCGTCATCTACACGTATATGGGCGTCTATCCGCGAACTCCAGGTGGCGCTCGCGGTCTGCTGGAGGCGGCCGCGCGGCTGGCGGTCCGCAGCGGTTCCGAACGGCTCATCGTCAAGACCGAGGCCGAGGCGCACCGGATTCCGACGATCGCCGAGAACGTCATGGCATTGGAGGCCGCCGCGGCGGTCGCCGTGGCCGAGCGGGATCGTCTGCAGCCGGCCGGGCTCGACGACACCGGCGTTTACGCCGAGGCCCGCGCGCTCGTCGACGCGGTACTCAGCCTCGACCCCGACATCGGGCGTGGGCTCACCCTTGCCTTCGAACGGGGCTACCTCGACGTTCCGTACTGTCTGCACCCGGACAACCTGGGCCGTACCCGTAGCTCTATCGACTCCGATGGGCGGCTGCGCTGGGCCTCCATCGGGTCGATGCCGATCGGCCACCTCGTCGCGGCCGCCAAGCCGCGCACCGTGACCTCGTCCGACCTGCTCAGGGCTCTGTCCTACGTGGAGCGCGAGTTCGACGACGCGGCGCTGAACCACTCGAACCGCAGGCATCTCGCCGACAGCCTGTCCCACCGACCCGACGACACCGCGGAGACCACCATGACCGAACCGAACACGACCGGCGCTGGGGTGCCTGACGGCTTCCCGGCGTCGCCGCGCGAACACCTCTCGTCCCCAGTAACGCGAACGGTGCTGAGGATTCAGCACCGGATGCTCACCGCGGCCCGAGAGCACCTGAGTGCACAGGGGTTCGTGGAGATGCTCCCGCCGATGATCGGCCCGGTGACCGACCCCGGCGCGCGCGGCGCCAAGCAGATCGACATCGACTACTACGGTCACCGGTACAAGTTGATGACCAGCGCGATCCTGTACAAGCAGGCATCCCTGCTCGCGTTCGACAAGATCTTCTACGTTGCGCCGAACGTCCGGCTCGAGCCGCTGGAGACCTCGACCACCGGTCGGCATCTGGCGGAGTTCCACCAGATCGACGTCGAGGTGGCCGGTGCGTCCCGCGACGACATCCTGCACATTCTCGAGGACCTGGTGCGCGGCATCGTGCGGCGGGTCGTCGAGGAGATGCCGGATGAGCTGGAGTTCCTGGGCCGAGACACCAGCGCCTTCACCGAGCTGCTGAGCCGGCCGTTCGAGCGCCGCACCCACGCCGCCGCGGTCCGGGATCTGCACGACATAGGCCACGACCAGAGCCCGGAGGCCGAGATCGACTGGCAGGCTGAGGTCAAGCTGTCCCGCAAGGTGAGCCACCCGTTGTTCGTGACCGACTACCCCAAGGGATCCCGCGGCTTCTACGACCGGGAGAGCCGCACCAGCCCTGGCCAGCTCTGCAACTTCGACCTGATCGCGCCCGAAGGCTACGGCGAGCTGTGCAGCGGCAGCGAGCGCGAACACGAGTACGGCCGGATCGTCTCCCGCATGCGCGAGACCGGCGAGAACCCGGCCAAGTACGGCTGGTACCTGCAGCTGGTACGGGAGGGAATTCCCTCCAGCGCCGGTTTCGGTCTCGGCCTGGAACGCCTCACCCGGTACGTCACCGGCCTGGACGCCGTCTGGCAGGCGAACGCCTATCCGAAGCTGCCGGGGGTGAAGTCCCCGTGACGAACCTGCATGCGCGCGATTTCCCGGAGGATGCCGTGCGGGCCAGGGCTCGGGTCGGGCCGGCCGCCGCCTTCCCGGACATCGCCGAGTACGGCAGCGTCTTGTGCGGTGCGGGGCCCACCCAGCCGGGCGACTCGCTCGACGCGTTGCGGCTGGTGCCGCCGGTGTTCATGCCGCAGCGACTGGAGAAGCTGATCGACCTCGCCCGCGAACCGGTCTACTCGGACGTGGACCTGGACACGGTCATCGGCGGCTTCCGCTCCGCTCTGCCGGTGTACCTGTCGGCGTTCGGCTCCACCCAAGTGGCCAGCGCGGACCTGGGCGTGGCCGCGAGCGGGCAGGCTGGGCGGCTCGGCATTCCCATGGTCATCGGGGAGAACGTCGTGCCGGTCAACGGGTACGGGCGGCTCGGCGGCGCGACGCAGAAGTCGCTGCTCGCCCGGATCACCGCGTACTCGGCGGAGCTGCCGGACGGGTTCGGCGGCGTCGCGGTCCAGCAGAGCACCGAGGACGCGGACGCCGAGGTGTGGAACCTCGTCTACAGCGACCCGGCGGCACGGCCGCTGCTCGAATCGGGCCGGCTCGCGTTCGAACTGAAGACCGGCCAGGGCGCCAAACCCGGACTCGGCGGGATGACCGTCCTCGACGGTGCCGCCGCCGCCCGGATCGACGACCTGTACGCGATCGATCCCGTCTTCGGAGCCGACGCTGCCAAGGTGCTGCGCAGCAGCAACCCTGGCACCTTCACCGAGGAGATCCTCCGGCAGCAGATCCGGCTGATGCGCAACAACTTCCCGCGCGCCCGCGTGTGGGTGAAGCTGCACCCCGGCCGGGACATCCACGAGGCCGCCACGGTGGCCTGGAAGGCCGGTGCCGACGCGGTGACCGTAGACGGCGCCGAGGGCGGTACCGGCTGGGCGCCACTGTCGTTCCTGCACCACGTGGGGCTGCCGCTGGGGGAGTGCCTGCGCCGGATCGGCCCGGTCCGGTCCTGCCTGCTCGCCTCCGGTCGGATGTGGGAGGGCGCGCGCGCCGCGAAGGCGCTCGCGCTCGGAGCGACCGCGGTCGGACTCGGCCGTGCCGCGCTGCTCGCGGTCGATGAGGATCACGACGCCGGCCTGGTGAACCTCGTCGAGTGCCTCGCGCTGGAACTGCGGATGCTGATCAGCGCATTGGGCAAGTACGGCTCGGACGCGCTCGGCCCCGAGGACGTCTGGCCCCCGCTCGGCGCTGCGCCGGCCTGCGCCGAAACCCTGCCGGAACGCCTGTAGAACCCGCCCGCACGCCTTAAGAACGGGGAAGGAGACGAGCGATGAGCGACGTGCTGCGTGACGCGGACGAGCCGGCGATCCTCGACCGGCCACCGATGAACGAGAGAGGGCCGCTCAGCCCGCGGTATCTGGCGTTCGTAGCCGGGATGGGGCTGTCCTCGCTCGGAGACGCCGCCTGGTACGTCGCGCTGACCTGGACCCTGACCCGGGTCAGCAGCCCGGCCGTCGCCGGCGCGGTACTCGCGCTCGCCGGCCTGCCGATGCTCGCGGCCCTGTTGGCCGGCGGCGCCGTCGCCGACCGGTACGGCCCGCGGCGGGTCATGGTCGGCACCGACCTGGCCCGCTGCGGCGCCATGCTGGCCGCGGCCGGTACCGTGGCGGTGATCGGCCCGGTGGTGCCGTTGCTGGTCGCGGTCGCGGCGGTGCTGTCGCTGCTCAACGCCTACTTCGTGCCTGCCTCGGGCGCGCTGCGACCCCAGCTGCTGCCGTCCCGGCACCTCGTCCGGGGCAACGCGGCGTACCTCCTGGGTCTGCGCGGCGGTCAAGCCGCCGGTGGACCGATCGGTGCCGCACTTGTCGATGTGGGCGGCATCGCCCTCGTGGCCTGCGTCAACGCCGTCAGCTTCGTCGGCTCGGCGATGGCGGTTCTGCTCTCCCGGCCGCTCGCCGCGGCGACCGCACGGCTCGCGCCGGTCGCACCCGCCCAGCGACCGCCGCCCGAGGCGCGACCGCCGTTCTTCGCGCAGGTCCGCGCCGGGCTGCGGTACATCGCCCGCGAGCGGAGGCTGCGACTGCTGATGGTCGTCGCGGGGCTGGTGGAGCTCAGCAACGCCGGCCCGCTCAACATCGGGGTGGTGCTGTTCGCCCGGTCGGCCGGCACCGCCGCCAGTGGTACCGGGCTGCTGCTCACCGCGTTCACGGCGGGTGCGACGGTCAGCTTCCTCGCGACGCTGATCCTGCCGGCCCGCCGCCGTGCCGCACCGCGGCTCGTCGCCGGAATCCTGACCCAAGGCGCCTGCCTGGTGACGCTTGGGCTGGCCGGCTCGCTGTCCTGGGGCGTCGCCGCGTACTTCATCACCGGAGTGAGCTCGGGATTCGTCGGCATCACGCTGGTTTCGCTGGTGCAGCGCTGGAGCGCGACCGAGCTCCGTGGCCGCGTCATGTCGATCCAGGCGTTGGTCATCTTCGCGTCGGTGCCGCTGGGCAATCTGGCCATCGGGAGCCTGATCGAGTGGTTCGGCGTCGCCGTCACCATGTGCGCCCACGCAATCCTCTCCTGCGCCGCGGTCGCGATCGTCCTCGCGACTCCCGCCCTGAGGGGAGCCCGCCTTGACTGATCCCTCAGCGGGTGTCCTGCGGGTCCGTGATCGTCTGCGGCGTGTCCCGGGCACCGACCGGAGCCTGGTCGGCGCTGACCTCACCCGGGGTTGCCTCGACCGGATCCGCGCCGCCAACCCCACGGTCAATGCCGTGCTCGCGGTCGACGAGACCGCCGTCGACCAGGCGCTGGCCGCCGACCGGCGGCGGGCGGCGGGCCGATCGCGCGGCCCGCTGGACGGCATCCCCGTACTGGTGAAGGACAACATCGACACCGCCGGCCTCGCGACAACGGCCGGTTCCAGGCACCTCGCCGGCATGCCGCCGCGCCACGATGCGGAGATCGTCCGGCGGCTCCGGGCAGCGGGCGCGGTGATCCTCGGCAAGACCAACCTCACCGAATGGGCGAACTTTCGCACCAGCTCCGGCCCCGAGGGCTGGTCCTCGGTCGGCGGTCAGACCCGCAATCCGCACAGGCTGGAGTGCACGCCGTGGGGGTCCTCGTCGGGGTCGGCCGCCGCGGTGGCGGCCGGCATGGTGCCGCTCGCGCTCGGCACCGAGACGGACGGCTCGATCGTCTGCCCGGCCGGGGTGAACGGCGTGGTCGGGGTGAAGCCAGAGATCGGCTTGTTGCCCACCGATGGCATTGTGCCGATCTCCCGTGCCGTCGACGTGCCTGGGCTGCTGGCCACCCGGCTCGGTGACGCGTCGACCGCGTTGTCGGTCCTGACCGGACGCCCGGATGTGCTCGCCGGCAATACCGCGTTCCCCGGTCGCCCGCAGTGGCTCGCCGGGACGGGGCTGACCGGGCGGCGGATCGGGCTCTGGCGCGTGCCCGGGATGCCAGACGAGGTGAGCGCCCTCCTGGACGAGGTCGCGGGCGTGCTCGAGGCCGAGATCGTTCCGGTGGAACTCGACGTCGGGCGTCCGCTGCTCGTGCCCTGGTTCCGTGCGCTGTACGCGGAGTTCCGGCCCAGCCTGGAGGCGTACCTGCGAACGCGGACGGGTGCCCCACGCACGCTCGACGAGTTGATCGCCGCGAATCGCGCCGACGGCGTCGAGCAGGACGTGCTCGAGCAGGCAGCCGCCCTTTCACCGGCAAAGCGTGAGGAGTGGGCCGCCGGCCGGGCCGGCTCCCTCCGAGCCGGCCGGGACCTGATCGACGGAGTCCTGGCCCGGTACCGCATCGACGCCGTGCTGGCGCCGACGAACGGGCCGGCGTGGATCCTCGATCCGGCCGCCGGTGATCCGGCTGCACCGAACAGCTCGTCGCCGGCCGCACTGGCCGGCTACCCGAACATCTCGCTGCCGGCCGGGTTCATCGACGGGCTGCCGATCGGCGTCTCCGTGTTCGGTCCCAGCCGCCTCGACCGCCTGCTGCCGCTCGCCGCCGCCGTCGAACGTGCGCTCGAGACCCGCTGACCTTTCGGCCAGCGCCAAGGGGGCCGGTGGTCGGTAGCCGAGGATCACTGACCGGGTGCCGGCAGCCGGGGCGGTAGAACTGCCGGTCTTCTGCCTTTCCTACTGCCGATCGAATTGGCACCACCCAGCCTACGCTTCCCCCATCGCGACATTGTCGATCGTGAAGGGAGTCGCGATATGAGCAACCCATTCGAGAACGAAGACGGAACGTATCTCGTGCTGGTGAACCACGAGAACCAGCATTCGCTCTGGCCGGCCACGATTGCGGTCCCCGAGGGTTGGTCGACCGTCCATGGCGAGGATACCCGGCAGGGCTGCCTCGATTACATCGAGAAGAACTGGACCGATCTGCGCCCGGCCAGCGTCGCCGCGCTTCGCAGGTAGTTCCGCCGCCCGCGTGACCATCACATTCTTGCAGATCTAGTCCTTGGGGAGTTCTCCTGTGTCCCGGTCAGCTGTTGACGCGAATTTCGAGCGGATTCTCGTGGAGTGGAATGGCGCCGCGGCGGACTTCCCTGGTGATCGGTGCGTGCATGAACTGGTCGCGGAACAGGCCGCGCTGCTGCCGGCGAAGATCGCTCTGGTGTTCGGTGCCGAGCGGGTCAGTTATGGCGAGTTGGAGGCGCGGGCTGAGGGTTTCGCCCGGCGGCTGGCTTCGCGTGGGGTGGGTCCGGGTCAGATCGTCGGTGTCTATCTGGAGCGCGGTCCGGCGCTGGTGGTCGCGCTGTTGGCGGTGCTGAAGGCGGGTGCCGGGTACACGGTGCTCGATACGGCGTTTCCGGTCGAGCGGCTGGCGGCGATGACCAGGCAGGCGGGGGTGTCGTTGGTCGTCACTGCCGATGAGCTGGGCTGGTTGCCGGGGCTGGAGTTCGTCTCTGTCGACGGTGTCGAGGCGGGTGTTCCTGTGGTGTCGCAGGCGTCGCCGGGTGATGTCGCGTGTGTGATGTTCACGTCGGGGTCGACGGGGGTGCCGAAGGGTGTGGTGGCCTCGCACCGCTCGGTGGTGGGCACGTTGACGTCGCAGGATTTTGTGCATTTCGGTGCTGGTGAGGTGTGGCTGCAGTGCGCGCCGGTGTCGTGGGATGCGTTCGCTTTGGAGTTGTTCGGTGCGTTGTTGCACGGGGCGACGTGTGTGTTGCAGCCGGGTCAGGTGCCGGAGCCGGCGGTGATTGCTGGTTTGATCGCTGAGCATTCGATTACGACGGTGCATGTGTCGGCGAGTCTGTTGAATTTCTTGGTGGATGAGTATCCGCGGGCGTTCGTCGGGGTTCGTCAGGTGATGACCGGTGGTGAGGCGGCGTCGGTGGCGCATTTGGCTGCGTTGCTGGGTGCGTATCCGCGGCTGCGGTTGGTGAATGGTTATTCGCCGGTGGAGTCGATGATTTTCACTGCCTGTCACACCGTGCGCGCGGAGGATCTCGGCAGGGCTGCGATCCCGGTTGGCAGGCCGATCGCGAACAAGCGTGTGTATGTGTTGGACGGTGATCTCGCTCCGGTGCCGGTGGGTGTGGTCGGTGAGTTGTATATGGCGGGGGTTGGTCTGGCTGATGGGTATGTGGGTCAGTCGGGGTTGACCGCACTACGGTTTGTGGCGAACCCGTTCGAGCCGGGTGAGCGGTGTTATCGCACCGGTGACCTGGTCCGGTGGCGTGGTGACGGGGTGCTGGATTTCCTCGGCCGTGCTGATGATCAGGTGAAGATCCGTGGTTTCCGGGT
>NZ_JBFAPM010000042.1:0-19665 GCF_040676695.1 Actinoplanes sp. NPDC049548 | reverse complement strand
TTCGCCGACCTGCTCGACCGCAAGGCCCCCAACGGTCCCACCTTCTACGACTGGGCGACGACCAAGCACCCGGCCAAGCCGCTGATGGTCGCCGAATGGGGCGTCTACCACCGCGTCGGCAAGGTCACGGACAAGACCGACGGCTTCAACAGCGTCCTGCCCGAGCTGGCCAAGCGCCCGAACATCAAGGCGATCGTCTACTTCGACACCTCCCACGACGACGAGGGCGACCGCGACATCAGCATCGACAGCACCAAGGCCACCCTCGCCGCGTTCCGCAAGGTGGCGGCGAACCCGATCTTCAACGTCAAAATCGGCTGAGCACACCGACGACGAGCCGCCCGGCACACCGCCCGGCGGCTCGTCGCGGATTGCGGCCTGAGTGCTTGCCGTTCAGCCCCTCGATCATCGAGGTGAGGCTCTCCCGGCAGGGCGGCACGTGCAGTACAGGTCAAGGTTGGCGGCTCGCCAGGACGTCACGATCCTCGCCACCTGCCAGGACTCCGTCAACGGCGATGCCGCCGGCGAATGCGACGCGGAACGGGGGGAGGCCCCGACCGGGATGTGGTCGGGGCCTCGCGTTCGGGCGTTGGTGGTCAGGCCGTCGGGAAACCTCCGTCGATCCAGCGGAAGTCCGCAGTGGCGGTCACGCTCCACAGGATCCACAAATGCTTGTCAGAGCCCTTGACGAACACCATGTTCTCGAGGACCTCGGAGTAGCCGAAGTTGATCGCGCCGTAGGTGGCGTTGATGCCGAGCCCAGCCGGGTTGGCCGGTGAGGCGCCGCCGCCGGGCGGGGACATGCTGCGCATGATCCGGCCGTCGTTCTGGCGAAAGTGAGTCCACAGTTGGCCGCCGGTGCCGCCGGAGGTGACGCCGGCCGGGGAGTGGGCGTTCGGAGCGGCGAGCAGCTTCGTCCAGGTGCCGCTGGCGCCGTTCCAGCTACGGCTCCAGAGGGCGCCGCCGGCGTCGAGAACGGATGCGGTGGGCGTGGTGCCGTTGAGCGCAGCGGCGCCGTAGCCGGCCTTGACCGCGGCGCCGGGGCGGCCCTGGCGGCTCCACTTCCACGCCCCACCCACCAGCTCGACGAGCCAGAGGTCCTCGTCGTTGCCCTTGACGAACACGGTGGGGCGGGTCTGCTGGACGAGCACAGCGCCCCCTGCGGAAGCGATGCCGCGCGTGCCGGTGGTCGGTGGCTGACCGACGTTCGTCCACGTCCACCCCGAGCCGCTCCACGAGCGGGCCCAGAGGTTGCCGTCCGACCCCTTGACGAAGGCATACGGCCTGCCGCCGAACTGGGGCGCCACGACGCCGTAGCCACCCTGCAGCCAGACGCCCGCCGGACGGGAGTGGTTGGTCCAGGTCCAGCTGGTTCCGCTCTGCGTCGCCATCCACAGCTCGCCGCTGGCTGCGCGGACGAACAGGTACGGGGTATCGAGGCCGCCGCTGTCAGCGCCGACCGCGGCGTCGATCGTGGTGCCCGCTGGGCGGCCGACGTTCCGCCACTCCACCGTGTTCGTGTCAGCGGCGTCGCGCTCGACGACCCCGGCCCACACGTTGCCGTCCGAACCCTTGGCGAAGACATACGGGGTGCTCCCCCCGGACGCGTCGACGCCGAGGGGCTGCACTATCTCGACGCACGGCGGCACGCCCGGCGTGCAGGCCGCCGCCTGGGCCGGCTCGGCCCACGCGGCCGTAGGGGTGGTGAGCGCCAACGCGGCGGCGCTGCTCAGGAGCGCTGCCCCGAAGCGGCGCGTGAACAGGTGCATGGAGGTCCCTTCAGTCATGGAAGCGATGCACCGCGTTCGACGCGCTCATCGAGATCCATCGAGTGCATCACGGCCGCACATCATCGCGCATCCCCTCCGAGTCGGCGTCAGCGGCCCGGCACCGCGACGTGAAGCTACAGCCACGTTTCAGCAGCTTTTGGACAAGCAAAGTGTCGGCCGGTCGCGCTGGGCTGGGGACACGTCTGGACCGCCTGCCGTAAGCAGTGCCTCAGGTTGAACGCCAAGCTGAACGCCGCTCCCGTGTTCGTGCCACGGTGGAGCGTCGCGCCGCCGGTGGTGGGCCGGTTCGACCAGACTCGCCGTCATACCGCACATCACCACCACGGGGGCTTGAACATGAAGATTCACCGTCTGGCTGCTGTCGCCACCGCCGCTGCGCTGGCCGTCTCGGGAATGGCAGTGGGCAGTCCCGCTCAGGCCTCCGCGAAGCCCGCGGTCGTCGTCGACTATGCGTACCACACGGTCAAGGTCAAGCCGGCGGCCATCTGGCCGTTCAAGGACCTCAACTACAGCGGGATCAAGTGGACGTCGCTGACCTCGACGACCGGCAAGGCCACGGCGACGCGCAACGTCAACACCTGCAAGCCGACCTGCGCGGCCGGGAACTACAAGCACACCAAGGTGAAGCTGACGTTCTCCAAGGTGAAGCTGTCCGACTGCCACCGAGTCTTCAGCCAGGTCAAGGAAACCGTGGTCTCGTCGAAGAAGACGGCCACCCGCAGGCTGCCGGTATTCGCCAAGTCCGGCTGCTGACCCGCTCGGCCCTCCGCACGGCAGGGGCCCGTGACGGGCTCCTGCCGGCAGTCCCGCGGCCGCCGATACACGGGCCAGGCTGCGCTGCACCGTTTCCCGTTCGTCGTCGGTGTAGTTGTGCCCCGCAGCCCGGCAGGATCCTCCCGGCCGAGGCGACGAGCTGAGCGCACGCGGGTCGGTCGATTCCTCGGGGCCGCGGGTAGCTGCCGGACACGGAACCGCGCGAAGGCCGCAGCGTCGAGGCGCACCCGGGCGGCGACGATGAAGGGGGCGCTCTCGTCGATCGGCGCAAAGGGTGAGCATCCGATCTGGCGGGGCGGTTCGAGTCACCGGCCGCGGTAACGCTGCCTGATCCGCTCGACGAATTGCTCGACGACGGACTCGTCGATTTCCACGATCTCGTCGTAGTCGGGCCTAGCCGAAGGCGACAGGCGATTCGACGGCGCCCAGGTCAGGGTGCTGCGGAACGTTTCCTCCTGCGTCCTGCCGTCCTCGTCAGTCCAGGTCCGGATGACGCCCGCGGGCCGGTCCGGCGTTCTGTCGCCTGTCAGGATGCCGAAGTATCGGTACTCGACTGACATGTCGCGCCCTCACCTGGTCGTACAGCGTCCGGTCAATGCCGACCATCCGCCGCCATTCTATTTGACCTGCGCCCGGAGTCGGCGTCCCGTGGCCTGCACACCCTTCTCAGCGCGTCAGAACTGCAGCTTGGCGGCTCCGGCGGGCTCCTCGACCGTCCCTTCCCCACATGTCCCTGGAAATGTCTTTGTCCGCCCTCGCCCAGTAGTCCTTGGACTTCTGCAGGTGGAAGCCTTTGTCCTTCATCTGGGGAACCGTCTTTTCGACGCCCTTGATGTAGTCCATGACCTCGAATGCCGCGGTGTACCGGACGTTGTCCTGGATTGAGCGAGTCAGGGCTCTCCAGCCGAAACTACCGCTACCACGTCCGAGACGGACGAGACGTCATCAGTCCACGCAGTGGAGAACGGCCGACCGATCCTGCCCGGACTGACAATCCCGATCCCCCGCCAGGCAACGGAGAACCCCCACCGAAGCCATCCCAAACCTGAACGCCCTCGGTGGGGGTTAACGTGTCCGATACCGACACCATGGGTGCGCACACGATGATCGCCTCCCGCAAGCCGGCGTGCACATCATGAGCGCAGGTGCGCGGACCCGTCGGCTGGAGCCCGTGTCCAGGGATGGGCCTCCCCCGCCTGGGAGACAGCGGGACGCCGCACGCAGGATCTCGAGCACCCGGCGCAGCTCAGCGACCTCCTCAAGCAACCGCCACCATCGCCGGCACTGCAGAAGCCGTGTCGTCACAAAATGGGCACAGCCCACCGTCGATGTCAGCGCAGGCTCGGGGACCGTTCGACCGGGAGCCGGGACCGGGTGAGCAGCCCGGCACCGGCCATCGCCACGAGCGGCACCAGCACCAGCAGGCCGAGCTCGGTCCAGGGCACCGCCAGGGGGTAGATCGGCGGGGGTGGCCAGCCGGCCGCAACGGTGGTGTTCTGCGCCAGCATCGCAGCCAGGCTCAGGCCCAGCCCGGACAGCAGGCCGAGGGCGGTGCCGAGGCCGGCGATGACGGCGGACTGGCTGAGCGACAGCAGCCGGCGTACCCGGGGGGTCGCGCCGATGGTGGCGAGCAGGACCAGGGTCGGCCGGCTGTCGGCGGCGGCCAGCCCGGTCGCCACGGCTGCCGCGGTCAGGGTGGTCAGTGCGGCGACGGCCAGGAGCAACAACAGTACGGGCTGGTGGCCGCCGGCGGGCGGGCCCTGTTCGACGGTGATGTCGTAGACCGCGGTGGGGCCGTCGGGGCGGAGCCGGTCGGCCAGGGCCCGCGCCTCGACCTCTGTGGGGGTACGGGACGTGGCCGCCACGATGCCGCCTGGTCTGGTGGTCAGGCCCAGGCGGGTCACCACCGACGGCGGGAGGATCGTGGCGAATCCGGCGGTGCCGGTGTCCAGGGCGTAGGCGCGGACGGTCAGCGTCCTCTCCTTCGGCCGATCGGAGCCGTCATAGGCCTCGAGTGTCACGCGGCCGTTGTGCACCAGGTGCTTGGGGCTGACGACGACGCCGCCGGCGCGCAGTACCGCGACCGCGTCGGCCACGCCGGGCGTTCGTTCGCCGTGGACCACGGTCAACGCGCGTCCGTCGTCCACGGCGACCTGGAGCGTGCCGCTGGTGTTCCCATCCAGGTCGCCTCGGCAGCGGGGGTCGGTGCGGGCGGCGGCGACGTCGGCGGCGGTCGGCTGCCGGGCGCTGCTGCCGAGCGGGCAGTAGTCTTCGTCGCGGTATGCCACGGTGATGGAGCAGCCCGGGCCGGGCCGGTCGGCGGCCGGCGCTCCCGCTGGGCAGGACACCCGCCGGTACTCGGCGGTGGCCTCCACGGGCAGGGTCGAGCGCAGTGCGGCGGTGACGGCGGCCGGGTCGGGCCGGACGTCCGTGTACTGGACGGCGGCGTACCCGGTGGGCAACGCCGGCGTGTAGGCGGCGGCCCGGGCAGCATCGTCGTTGATCATGTAGACGGCGACCGCGACGGTGCCGGCGACGGCGGCCATCACCGCGCCGACCGCAGGGGCGGCGGCGGCCCGGTTGCGGGCGGCATCGCGCAGCGCCAGGCGCAGGCTGAGCGGAAGCGCGGCGCCGGCGCGGGCCACGAGCCCGATCACGGCCGGTGTGCACAGCAGCAGGCCCACCTCGGCCGCGCCGATGCCCGCGAACACAAGGTTGCGGTTGCCGGTGCGAGCGCCGTAGCCGGTGAGCAGGACGCCGAGCAGAACCGTCGCGAGGCCGAGCAACAGGCCGCGCCGCGACGAGCGGACGGCGCCGCGCTGGGCGCCGAGACCGTCGAGGATGCCGTGGCGGGCAGCGGTGACCGCCGGCCCGAGGGCGGCGAGCACGCCGGCGAACATCGCGGTGGCACCGACCGTGAGCAGGGCCGCGACGGGCAAGCCGTGGTTGGTCACCGGATACTGGAAGATGTGCCGCTCCAGCAGCGGGACGGCCAGGTACGCGGAGGCGATGCCCGGCACGGTGCCGGCGACGGCGGCGATCGCGCCGAACATCACGCCGTCGGCCAGGACGATCCGCCGCTGGTGAGCGGGGGTACCGCCGTTAGCGGCGATCAAGGCGAGCTCCCGCCGACGGCGGCGGGCCCCCACCGCGAACGCAGGCACCACCAGCAGCACGACCTCCAGCAGCAGCAGGACGGCTACGCCGCCGCCGATGGCCAGGTAGCCCTGCATGCCTGCGCCGCTGATCTGGTCGCGGGGGTTGACGGAGAATCCGGCCGCTTCGAGGTCGCCGACCTGATCCTGGGTCAGCGGCGTGCGGGTCTGCAACAGGAAGGACCGCTCCGGGGTGGACTGTCGGGTGGCGGGCAGCGCGCCCGGCGCGACGACCATCCGGCTCTGCACCGTGGAGGTGACCTCGGCCAGGCCGACCACGGTGTACTTGCGCCCGCCGTCGCCCACCGTCACCTCGTCGCCGACGCCGACGCCGAGTTCGGCCGCTGCGGCGTCGTTCAGCACCGCCTCCCCCGGACCGGCGGGCGCCCGCCCGGAATTCATCGTCACCATGCCGGCGGTCATCGGGTCGTCCACAGGGAGCCCGAGCCCGGTCAGCAGCGCCCCTCCGTGGCCGGAGCGCAGGTCGACGGCCTGGGTGTCGATGGGCACGATCCGGCTGCCCTTCGGCAGGTCCTTCGGCGTGCCGGCGTCCCTGTTCCCGATCGGGTACAGCTGCGCGGTTGCGGCGCCCATCTCCCGGGTGGCGGCCTGGTCGGGCTCGAGCCGGAACATGCCGAGCGCGGTCGCCGCGAACGACAGCCAGAGCACGGGGATCGCCAGCATGGCGATGATCAGGAGGGAACGGCCCCTGGCGCGCCACCCCTCCCGCCGGGCGATTCGCAGCGCCGTACGCCAGCTGTTCATGCGCGCGGCTCCAGCAGGCTCTCCGGCCGGCTGAGCGGGCTGGTCGCATCGACCACGACGCCGTCGCGGAGGAAGACGACCCGGTCGGCCCATCCGGCGTGCCGCGAGTCATGGGTGACGAGCAGACCGGCCGCGCCCTTGTCGACCCGGGTCCGCAGCAGCTCCAGTACCGCCTCGCCGGTCTGGGAGTCCAGGGCACCGGTGGGTTCGTCGGCGAGCACCAGCCGGCGCTCACCGACCAGCGCCCGGGCGATCGCCACCCGCTGCTGCTGGCCACCGGACATCTGGTTGGGAAACCGGGACCCGATCCCGCTCAGGTCCACTTCCGCGAGCGCGGCCAGTGCCAGGCGGCGGGAGCGCCGCGGCGACATCCCGTCCAGCTCCAGCGGCAGTGCGACGTTCTCCGCCGCGGTCAGGCTGGGCAGCAGGTTGAAGTTCTGGAAGACGTACCCGATGCGCTGCCGGCGCAGCTCCGCCAGCTGGGTCCGGGAGAGCTGGGCGAGATGGCGTCCCTCGACCCGGACCTCTCCCCGCGTGGGCGCGTCCAGGCCGCCGGCGAGGTTCAGAACCGTGGACTTGCCCGATCCTGACGGGCCCATGACGGCGACCAGCTCACCGGGCCGGACGAACAGGTCGATACCGCGTACAGCAGCTACGGCGGTGTCGCCGTGCCCGTGGATGCGATGCACAGCGCTCAGTTCGAGGACGTTCACGGCACCAGCCCTTCCGCGGTGGTGGCGGACGAGTCGGTCGACCGGTCCTTGCTGGACGTGGTGCGGCGGCGCCGCAGGATAGTGGCCTCGCAGTGGTCCAGCCAGCGGATCTCCGCTTCGGCCTGGAAGATCAGAGCGTCGACGACCAGCAGCGACGGCAGGTCGGCTTCGGCACGCTTGAGCCGGGTGTACTCCTGCATCGTGCGTACGGTGGCGGTGCGCTGCCGTTGCACCACCTCGGTGACGTTCACGCCCGGAGTGACCAGCGCCAGCGACAGCTTGATGGCCAGCTCGTCGCGGGGGCGTTCGCTACGGCCGACGGCGGTCCGGAACCAGAGCGCCACCTCGTCCCGCCCGCGCTCGGTGATGCGGTACGGGCGCTGTCCGCCATCGTTCTCGGGCAGCGCCTCCACAAGGCCGTCCCGCTCCAGCCGGGTCAGGGTGGTGTAGACCTGGCCGATGTTCAGCGGCCAGGTGGCACCGGTAGCTTCCTCGAAGCCGGCGCGTAGCTGGTAACCGTGGCGCGGACCGCTCTCCAGCAGCGCCAGAAGGCCGTGACGGATGCTCATACATACTGAGTATATACGCGCGTGCCAAACGGAGGTCCGGTTCCTCATCGCGGTGACGCCGAACGGGCACGAGCGCCTGGTATCTCCGCTGCCGCGACCTGCCATTACAGCGTGCCGACAAGCGCTCTCAAGCACTTCGACAAAGACCGGGCGGCACCCTGGGACAGCACCGCTTGCCGTCGAGGAAGGTACCGATCATGCAAGTGTCTCGAGTTCTCCGCAGTCGTCGCCGCGTCGGCGCACGTCTGACCACCGCCTTCGTGGCGTTGGTCGCGGCCGTGTCCGCCACCCTTGTCGTTCCGACGACTGCACACGCGGCCACCGATACCACGTCGCCGTGCAGCCCGCTGCACATCGGCGGCGTTGACTGGGGCGGCATCCTCTACTGCAACTACGGGGAGTACGGCGGCTACGACTACGCCACGCTCAGCGATGGCACGCTGGAGGTATTCGTCGTCGGCGGCGACCACTCGGTATGGACGAAGTGGCGCAGCCCCAGCGGCTCCTACAGCGGCTGGGTCAAGCTCGGCGGCGTTGTGCACAGCAATGGGGAGTGGTGGTACCTCCAGACCATCGCACTTCCCAGCCACGGTGGCGGAACCGACTGGGAGGTCCGGGTCATCGGCACCGACAACCGGGCGTGGTGCAGGATCCGTAGCAGCCTCACCGGTACCTGGTCGCCCGACTGGTCCCCCAGCCTCTGCTTGACTCCCTGACCAGCCCCACAAGGTGACATTCCCTGCTGCTGTCCGGCCATCGAGGCGGACAGCAGCATGCGGTTGACGGGCCCTTCTCGGCTCGGTGGGCGGCTCCGCGGCGTGGCCGGTTGAGAAGAACGGTGCGGCTGTCACGGCGTACGCAATGACTCCCTCAAGGCGTGCTTGGACAACTTGCCGGTACCCGTCGTGGGGAGGGTGGCGAGGACAACGAAACCGCCGGGGACGCCAAGATCGGTGTTGGCGTTCGGGATGACCGTAGAAGCTCTGGCCGCGTCAGCGTGCTGCCCGGCACCCCTCGACCCGCCGCCGCAACGGGCACGATTGCCCTAAGCGATGTCCGCGCCTTCCACACCTCGGCCCAGTCCATTGCGTGGCGCCGCTTCGAGTACTCGTTCGTCGATGTGACCACGGAGTTCTGCAAGCCTCACGTGCGAATGGGGCGCATCGTTGAAGGAGCCGGAGGCGCCAGGTCGGCGCTGCGCGGCCGCCGGTTCAGGAGCTCAGGAGCCGCTTCCGTTCCAATGCGACAACCTCGCGGGCCAGCTGCGCCTCGGACAGGTCGACCGCGTCCGGCGCCGCGTCCGCGATGTCGCTGCCTCGGGCGAAGTCCTCGAACAGCTTCCGCTTAGCCTCCAGCAGCTCGACGATGCGCTGGTCGACACTCTCCTCGGACAGCAGCCGGTGCACCTGCACCGAACGCACCTGACCCATGCGGTGCGCTCGCGCGATTGCCTGCGCCTCGATGGTCGGCTTGAGCTGTGGCTCGCAGAAGATGACCACCGACGCGGCCTGGACGTTGAGCCCGACACCGCCGGCCACGATCTGCGCTACGAGGGTGGCTCCGTGCTGTGCCGCTGAGAACTCGTCCACCATTCGCTGTCGCTCGTCGGAGCTGACAGAGCCGGTGAGCGGCCCGAAGACCGGTCCCGGCAGGGCCGCCGTCACGAGATCGAGAATGCCGCGGAAGTAGGAGAAGACAATGACCTTCCGCTCGTTTTCCTCCGCCTCGCGGACGAGCTCGACGAGCCGCCGCAGTTTCTCGGATTTCGCGCCCTGGCGCATCGCGGCCTGACGCATCTCCATGAAGTTCCCGCTGTCGACCGCCACCCGATAGACTGCGGCGTCCTCTTTGGACATGGACAGCCACTCCTCGACCTCCACCAGCCCTGGGAGCTCGGACAGGACGTCCTCCTGGTTGCGCCGCAGGTACGCCGGTGCGATCTGGCGACGGAACGCCTTCGCTGACAGCGCGTCGCCGTCGCTGTCGACCGTCAGGTCGGGCCGCACGTAGGAGGCGAGGCTGCGGAACTCCGACACCTTGTTCTCCAGCGGTGTGCCGGTGAGCAGCACGGCGCGGGCGGCGCGCTCGACGATGGCAGCCGTGCGCATGGAACGCTGTGCGTTCGGGTTCTTGATGTAGTGCGCCTCGTCGACGACGACACAGGCGAGGTTGGGACCGGGCTGCCACGCGGCCAGCGTCTCGAACGTGGTGACCGCGACGCCGCCGTCGCGCTCCCAGACGCTGGCCGCGTGGTCCCGATCGGCACCGTGCACCCGGTGGGCGCTCAGGGTCGACTTGCTGGTCACCTCGCGCACCCAGTTCGTCACGACGGCCGCGGGGCACACCACGACGAAGCGGTTCTCACCCCGGCTGCGCAGGTGTGCCAGCACGGCGATCGCCTCGAACGTCTTGCCGAGGCCCATCTCGTCACCGATGATCACCTTGCGTTGCACGAGGGCGAAACGCACCGCGAAGCTCTGATAGCCGCGCAGCGATGCCTTCAGATGTTCGCCGTTGAGCGGTTGGTCGCGCACCGCCTTGACGATGTCGTCGGGAAGATTGCCGTGCGTGGCTTCCTCGTCGCCGGTGAGGAAGCCGAGTTCGGAAAGCATCGCGAAGTAGTCGGCCGGCCGGGCCAGGAAGTCTTCCCACGGGTCGGAGGTCCGGTGGCCCGACGGCTTGGTGCGACGCAACTGTCCGGCCCGGTGCCGCACGACGTCGATGCTCTCCCACAGCTCGCTCACCGGCAGCTCCCGCAGCGGAACCACCAGCAGATGCGATGTGGAGAAGGTGAGACCCGCCACGATCGGCGCCAGCTCGGCCGCGCGTTCGAGGTCGGCGGCGGCGCCTCTGGTGCGGCGGCGGGCGTCCCATTCGGCGAGGCAGCGCAGCAGTTCGGTCTCCTCGGGGCTGCGCCGGTTGACGTCGATGCGGACCGGCATCTCCTCGAAGGTCGTGTGCCGCAACGTCTGCGCCGCACCGAGAATGTGTCGCGCCGACACCTCGCCGACGCCCGGCAGCGTCGACAGCGTGGCGGCGTTGGCCAGGACCTGTTCGACAGTGTGAATGCCGGCCGGGGTGAGGCCGCCGAGCCGGAGCCGATCGCGGGTCGCTGTTTTCAACGCATCGGTCGACATCTCCTGCAGCACGCGCGTCGTGTCGGCCCGCCGCACGGTGATCGCCGCGTCCCTGGCCGCGGCGCGGTACTCCGCCTCGGCCTGCACGATCCTGTCGATAGCCTTCAGCGCCTTGGACAAGCCATCGAGCGCGGATCGTTGGATCACCTCAGGGTCATGAGCCGGACCCTGGGGCACGACACCGAGCGCGGGATCGACCAGCGCCTCGACGCCGGTCTCGTCGTCGAGGGTGTGCTCGCTCAGCTCCTTGAGCCGCTGCGGCCAGCCCGTTTCCGCGAACACCTCATGCTGACGGCGCAGGAACGAGGCCGACGCCTCGGCCCTACGGCGCTTCCTCGGCCCGGAGAGATAGCGCCGCAGGCCCATGGCAGCGTTCACGTCGGCCCGCGCGCGGGGCACCTCGACCGCCAGCATCCGGATCAGAGCCTGATCGCCGCGGGTCAGCGTCGGCAGGACGGCGCGTTCGCGCAGGGGCCGCACGACGGAGCTGTGCTTGCGCTCCAGCGGCACCACCCGCCAAGCGTTGCGTCGTCCGTGCTGAACGAGGACGGCCCGTGACTCCAGGAAGCGCTCGGCAGCCTCCGCAGCCTCCCGCACGGCGGAGTACCGGCGCTGAACGGCCGCGGCCTGCCGACTCCACAGGGTGAAGTCGGCCATCAAGGCACGCAGCTCGGTCCGATCCATGACGGCCAGTCTGCCTCGGCACTTCAACAGCCCCAAAAGCTCCACCAGACCAGGGGAAACTGAGTGTGAGGAGCCGCCGTGTCGAAGGCCGACATGCACTCCCACGGCGAAGCCGCAGGGCGAGTCTGTAACGAACGGGCGTGGAAAGACAGTGAGGCCAACAGCGGCCGGGCACCGGCAAGACACGGCCTGCGATGCTCGCCGTCGAGAAAGCCGGCGCACGCAAGATCCGCGCCAGCGGAGAACGCGCCGTCGCCACGCTCAAGACGTGGAAGGTCGTGGCCGAGCTGCGCTGCCCAGTTCAAGCGACCACGATCGTGCAGGCCATCCTCATGCTGCATAGCGTCGAAGCGAACCGCTATAAAGGATGAAAGGCCTACTTATCGGGTATTGCTGAATACCACCGATGCAGCGGGAGTGCGCCTCGACGGCATCCGGACCTGACACAAATTATGGCGCGATAATGGGCACTCTATCCGGTTTGATGCGCCTCCGAGACAAAACTCCGACGAGGGGATTGCGGGATCGACATATCCTGATGGCCTTCAGGTGTCTATGCCGAAGGTCGTCTCAGGAGTCGTATCAGCCGTGTCTTCACGTTCCCCGATCAGCCCTGTCGTCAACCACCTCGCCGATCCGGCCCGAGGGCAGTCCGACACCGCGGTGGAACCTGGTGAGTCCGACCCGTCGGCGACGTCGTCGCCGGCCGACCGACTGCCTCAGGTGCCGGATCAGCGCCCCCTGCCAGGTCGCCCGCAGCCGCTGCAACAGCGGGGCCGTGCCCTCATGGTGGGTCGTGACGAGCAGATCGACCGGGTGGAGCAGGCACTGCGCAAGGCCAACAGCGGTCATGGCGGCGCTCTGTTCCTGGTCGGTGAGGCGGGTATCGGCAAGACACGGCTCGCGATGCTTGCCGCCGAGAAAGCCGCGGAACTCGGTATGCGTGTGCTTCGCGGGCGCGGCAGCACTATCGGTCCGATGGTGCCGTTCCGTCCACTCACCGAAGCGTTGCTCTCACTGTTCCGCGGCCGGTCGCTGCCGGAGGACAGCGCCCTCACCCCGTACCGTCCGATGCTGGGGCGCCTCGTGCCGGAGTGGGGACAGCCTCACGCCCAGCACGGCGATTCGCTTGTCGTCCTCGCCGAAGCCGTGCTGCGACTGCTCGCCGTGGAGGGCCGAGACGGCGGCTGCCTACTGGTGCTTGACGACCTCCAAGATGCCGATGCGGAGACACTCGCGGTCGTGGAGTATCTGGTCGACAACGTCGAGTATCAGCCGATCCTCGTGGTGGCGACGATCCGCGAGGAGCCGTCGGCGGCGCTCGATCTGGCGCATTCGGCGAACCGCCGGCACACCGGCGACATCCTGCACCTGACGCCGCTGGGCCGCGCGGAGGTCGCCGCGTTGGTCGCCGCCTGCCTCGCCGTGGAGCCGGATGCTGTGCCCCCGTCCGTGGCCGACCGATTGTTCGCGGACAGCGCCGGCAATCCCTTCTTCATCGAGGAGTTGCTGCACGCCCTGGTCAGCAGCGGCATGCTCGCACGGGGAGTACACGGTTGGCGGGTCGTCGGCGAACTCCGCGTCGAGGTGCCGGCCGCGCTGGTCCGCGGTATCGCGCACCGGACTGACCGGCTGAGACCGCAGGGCCGGGCGCTGCTGGCGGTGGGCGCCATCCTCGGTCACCGCTTTCCACTCTCGGTGGTGCAGCAGGTCGTCGGCATCGATGACCGAACGCTGCTGGCCCAGCTCCAAGCCGGGATCGCGGCACAACTGATCATGCCCGACGAACCGGGTCCTGACTGGTACACGTTCCGGCACCCACTCACCGCCGAGGCCCTGCTCGCCCAGCTGACCCCGAGTGACCGGGCGCAGCTGTCCGGCCGCGCCGCCGACGCGGTCGAGGAGCTCCATCCCGGGCTGCCCGGCCAGTGGTGCGCCCTGGTCGCGGCGTTGCGGCTCGCTGCGGGCGACCCGGAGCGTGCGACCCTGCTGCTCGTCGACGCCGGGCGGCGCGCACTCGCCGCAGGCGCCGCGAGCTCCGCGGTGGCCCTCCTCGACCGGGCCCGCGAGCTGTCCATCGGCGGGGGTGATGTCGAGGTCCGCGCCGACGTGCTGGAGTCGCTGCTCCCGGCGCTCGCCGAGACCGGCGCTTTCAAACGGGCGCTCGAGCTGGTCGACGCGCTCGACGAGCTGGGCGGCGCCGGCCTGGGCGCCCTGCGCCGAGCGGCCCTGCACACCCAGCTGGCCAAGGTGGCCCACTCGGCCGGACGGTGGTCGGACGGGCTGACGCAGATTCAGAAGGCGCGGATGCTGCTCGGCCCCGATGCCGCCGACGAGCACACGGCACCGGTCGACACGGTGGCGGCGTTCCTCACGCTCGACTCCCCCAGCCCCGGCCGTACCCGAATCGCCACGGATCTCGCCCGCCGCGCGGTCGTCGCGGCCGAGCGGGTGCCGCTGCCGCTGGTGGCGTGCCAGGCCTGGCAGCTGCTCGGCACGCTGGCACGGGGCCACGACCTGGACGAGTCGAACGAATGCTTCTCCCGCGCCAACCTCGTCGCCGAAGAGCACCAGCTGCCGATCTTACGGATCTACGCCCTGTTGCGGCTCGCCGGCAACCATTGCCTCGCCGACGGTGACACCACCGGTCTGGAGAGGGTGCGGCAGGAGGCGTACCGGCTGGGCGCGGTCACCGTCGTCTACACAGTCGACGCGATCCTGGCCATGCAGACCGTCCTCTTCGGCGACTACGCCACCGCCGGCCAGCAGGTGGCGGACGCCGAGCGGGCAGTCACCAAGCTCCACCTCGTCTCGATCCTGCGGTACGTGCTGCTCGCCAGGGCAACGCTCGCGGCGCACCAGGCGAACCGGCCGGAGATGGAGCGCGCGCTCGCGGAGTTCGACCGCTGGGACGGTGCGCATTCTCCCGAGCTACCGCTCGCCATCGGGCTGGCCCGGGTGTTCTGCGCCCTGCTGGAGGAGGATGCCGAACAAGTAAGGCTCGAGCTGGCGCACGCCGCGGTGGTGGAGAAAGAGAACCCGTCCACGTTTCATCTGGCCGGGCCGCACGGCCTGTACCTGCTGCTCGACGTACTTGCCGGCCGCGCGGACTGGCCGCAGTTCAACGAGGTCGCCGGCGCCGCCGCAAGCCGGATGCGGTGGAACCGGCACTTTGTCGAACTGGCGAGGGCGGTCCTGCTGGGCCGGGCCTGCCGCATCGCCGAGGCCGAGGCGGCCGCCGCCGCGGCCCGGGAGGCCGGTGAATGCTTCCCGACCGCATATCACCTCGGCCTGCGGCTGGTCGCAGAGGAGGCGGATGCCCACCGGTGGGGCGACGCCGAAGCGTGGCTGCGGGGCGCTGAGGAGTACTTCTACCGGGCGGCGGTGGCGCCGGCGGCAAGCGCGTGCCGGGCGCTGCTGCGCCAGATCGGCGCCTCGGTGCGGCAGCGGCGTACGGGCGCCGACCTGGTGCCTGGGGGCCTGCGGGCGCTCGGCGTCACGGTGCGCGAGTACGAGGTGTTCCAGGTGCTGGCCGAGCGGATCCCCAACAAGACCATAGCCACCCGGCTGCACATCTCGCCGCGCACCGTGGAGAAGCACGTCGCCAGTCTGCTCGTCAAGACCAGTCAGCCGAGCCGGACCGCGCTCACCGAGTACGCCGTGCGTACCCTGCGTTGACCCCCCACCTCGCGCCTTGGACGGCATCTCCACGCCGTAGCGGGAATGCCGCCCAAAGCTCCCGGGAGTGGTGCACCGACGGTCGCGCCGGACTCAGACGCGATGGGTCCAGCCGTCCGGATCACCGCCGACCCCGTGTTGCGCGTCCACCAGCGCCTTGCGCAGCCGCAGCGTCACCGGGCCGGGTCTGCCGTCCCCGACGATCCAGTCTCCGCCGGCGTCCTTGACTTGGCCGACCGGGGTGACCACGGCCGCGGTGCCGCAGGCGAACACCTCGGTGATCCGGCCGTCGCGGCACTCGGTGCGCCATTGGTCGAGCGAAATCCGCTCCTCCCGCGGCGCGTACCCGAGTCGCTCGGCGAGCGTGAGCAGCGTGTTCCGGGTGACGCCCGGTAGCAGGGTGCCGCTGAGCTGCGGCGTGACCAGTTCGGCGCCCCGACCGGTGCCGCGTACGAAGAACATGTTCATACCGCCCAGCTCCTCCAGCCAGGTCCGCTCGATCGGGTCGAGCCACACCACCTGCTGGCAGCCGTGCTCCTGGGCCTGTTTCTGGGCGACGAAGGACGGGGCGTAGTTCCCGGCGACCTTGACGTTGCCGGTGCCGCCGGGAATCGCCCGGCTGTGCTCATGGCTCACCCAGACGGACACCGACTCGACGTTGTCGCCGAAGAACCCGCCGGCGAGGAACGCCATGACGAGGAACCGGTACTCGTTCGACGGCCGGAGCATGAGCGAGATGTCCGAGCCGTACAGCAGGGGACGGATGTAGAGGCTGTGCGCCGGGTCATCGCCGAGCCAGTCCTGGTCGGCGGCGACGAGTTGGGAGACCCCGTCGACGAACATGTCCTCGGGAAGCTCCGGCATCGCCAGGCGCCGGGCGGACGCACGGAACCGGCGGGCGTTGTCCCATGGGCGGAAAACGGCGACGCCGCCGTCCACCTGCCGGTGTGCCTTGATGCCCTCGAAGACGACCTGCGCATAGTGCAGGCCGATCATTCCCGGGTGGATCGAGAGATTTGCCATCCGCTGCAGTTCGGGCGTGTGCCAGCCACGGTCTGGCGAGTACGACAACGAGAACATGTGGTCGGTGAACGTGTCACCGTGGCCCGGGTTGGCAATCTTGGCAGCGCGGGTGGCATCGAGCATGGTGGTCATGGCGCTGGCTCCTTGTTGGCGGGATCAGACGAGCGGGGCGAAGAAGAACGTGTCGCGGCGGGAGAACTGGCCCGTCGCGGTGAGGACGAAGAAGTCGGCGAATCGGAGGCCGACCTTGCGGCCGTCGTGGAGCACGCCGTGGAACTCTCCGTGGACGGCGATGCGGTCCTCGTCGGCGACCACCGTGCTGACCGTGTGAGCGCCCTCCTTGATCACACGATCCTGCCCGTAGAAGCGGGTCAGCCCCTCGTGGCCGACAAGCGGCTCATAGCCCGGGCGGTGGTAGGTGGCGTCGGGGGTGAACAGGCTCACCAGACCGGGCACATCGCCCTGGTCGACGAGCTCGTAGTAGCGGCGGACGGTGTCAGCGGACATCAAAGGTCTCCTTAGAGCAGAGTCGGTCGTTCAAGACACGGCCGATCACGGCGCTCGGTGTGGATTGGGTCATCGCGCCATGCGTCGATGCGACGTCGTGGATCTCCAGACAGCCGGTGAGATGTGCTCGCCACTCCTCGGCGCGCGGCGATCCGGCATGCTTGTCGGCGGTGGCACGGAAGAACACCGCGTCGCCGTCGAACAGTTCGGTGGTGGCCTCCCCCATCAGCGACAGGTTGTCGGCGAACACCCGCGCCAGTACGGCCATGTCGACCCCGACGGATTCGTCATCGACGAGGCCGAGCGAGGCGAGCAGCGCCGCCCGCACCTCGGGGTCGTCCGGGCTGAGATCACGCGTGCCGGCCTCGGCGGCGGGGTATCCGTCCAGCAAGGCCAGCAGCGCGACCTGCTCCCCCTCGGCCCGCAGCCGGGCTGCCATCGCATGCGCGATCCGCGCACCGAACGACCAGCCGAGCAGTTGGTACGGGCCCGTGGGTTGCACGGTCCGGACCTGGTCGAGGTAGTCCTTCACCATCGCCGCGACCGTGTCCGGCCGGGCGTCGGGCCGGGTGAGCCCGCGGGCCTGCAGGGCGTAGACCGGCGTCCGCGGGTGGACGTGCCGCAGCAGGCCCGAGTAGACCCAGCCGATGCCGGCGGCCGGGTGGACGCAGAACAGCGGGGTGGCGCTGCCGCCGGTGCGCAGCGGCAGGAGTACCGCGAGCGGGTCGCTGTCGGCGTCACTGCCGAGCCGTTCCGCCAGCTCCGCCACGGTCGGACCCTCGAACAGCCCACGGATGCTCAGCTCGGCACCGAGCTCGTGGCGCACCCGACTGACCAACTTGATGACCAGCAGCGAGTGGCCGCCGAGTTGGAAGAAGTCGTCGTCGATGGTCACTGCCGGCACGCCCAGCACCTCCGCGAACAGCCCGCAGAGCACCTTTTCGCGATGGTCGCGCGGTGCCCGGCCGGCGGGCATGCCACCGGTTTCGGGGGCGGGCAGGGCGCGACGGTCCAGCTTGCCGCTGGGGCCGAGCGGCAGCGCGTCGAGCCGGACCACCGCCGCCGGCACCATGTACTCGGGCAGCGCCGCGGCGATGTGCCGCCGCAGATCCGCGGCGTCCGGAGCGTCGACTGTGCCGTCTGAGCCGGCCCGGCCGACGATGTAGGCGACCAGGCGCTGGTCGCCCGGCCGGTCCTCGCGGACGACGACCGCGGCCTGCGCCACCTGAGGGTGGGTGGTCGCGACGTTCGCGATCTCGGCGAGCTCGATCCGGAAGCCGCGAAGCTTCACCTGGTCGTCGGCCCGGGTCAGGTACTCCAAGACCCCGGGGGCGCACCAACGCACCACGTCACCGGTTCGGTACATCCTGGCGCCGGCCTCGAGCGGGCTCGCCAATGGGTTGGCCACGAATCGCTCCGCGGTGAGCCCCGGCCGGTGCAGGTAGCCACGGGCCAGCTGAGCGCCGGCCAGGTACAGCTCGCCGGGCACGCCGGGCGGCACCGGGCGCAGCGCCGCGTCCAGCACGTACACCTGGGTGTTCCACACCGGCCGGCCGATCGGCACCGAGGCGGTCCGGTCGGAATCCCGGTACTCGTAGCCGGTCACGTCCACGGATGCCTCGGTCGGCCCGTACAGATTGTGCAAGCCCGCGCCGGAGATGGTGGCGAACCGCCGGGCCAGTCCCGTCGGCAACGCCTCGCCGCTGCAGATCACCCGGCGCAGGCTCGTGCAGGCCGCCGCCTCGGGCGCCGACAGGAACGCCTCCAGCATCGATGGCACGAAGTGGACGGTGCTGATCCGTTCGCGCTGGATCAGGCCCGCGAGGTAGGCGGGATCCCGGTGTCCACCGGGGCGGGCCAGCACCAGGGTGGCGCCCACCAGCAACGGCCAGAAGAACTCCCAGACCGACACGTCGAAGCTGGACGGGGTCTTCTGGAGCACCCGGTCGGTCGGGTCGAGCCCGTACTCGGACTGCATCCAGACCAGCCGGTTGACGATGCCGGCATGCGGCACCACCACGCCCTTGGGCCGGCCCGTCGAGCCGGACGTGTAGATCACGTACGCCGGGTGGCCGGGATCGACCGTGGGCAGCGGGGCGTCCGAACGCGTCGCCGACAGCTCGGCGAACGTCGCGGGGGTGAGCACCAGCACGGGATCGGCGTCGGCGAGCATCAGCGCCACCCGGTCCGCCGGGTAGTCGGGGTCGACCGGGAGGTAGGCGCCGCCGGCTTTGTGGACGGCGTAGAGCGCGACGACGAGTTCGATCGACCGTGGCATCGCGACCGCGACGATCCGCTCGGGTCCGGTGCCCCGCTCGACCAGGACACGGGCCAGCCGGTCGGCGCGGGAGTCCAGCTCGAGGTAGGTCAGGGCGGTGTCTCCGAACACCACGGCCAAGGCGTCCGGAGTACGCGCCACCTGCTCGGCGAACAGCTCCGGCAGTGTGCTGGGGACGACCGGCACCGCCGTGTCGTTCCACCCGGAGACGATCCGGTGCTCCTCGACGGGGTCGAGCAGGTCGACATCGAGCAGCGACGCGTCCGGGTCGGCGGTGACCGCGCGGAGCAGCCGCACGAGCCGCTCGGCCAGGCTTCGTGCGGTGCCGGGTTCGAACAGGTCCGCGCGGTAGCCCACGGCGCCGTCGACCCCCGCCGGCGCGCCGTCGTCGGTGTGGGCCTCGCTCAGGTGGAACGACAGGTCGAAGTTGGCCTGCCCGGTGCCGGCCGGCTCGGGGCACACCTCCAGGCCGGCGATCTCCAAGCCGGCCTTGCCGGTGTTCTGCAGGACGAGCATGACCTGGAAGAGCGGGTGCCGGGACAGCGACCGAGCCGGGTTCAGCTCCTCGACCAGCCGCTCGAACGGCACGTCC
>NZ_JBFAPM010000041.1:0-20432 GCF_040676695.1 Actinoplanes sp. NPDC049548 | reverse complement strand
ACATCGCGTTCGCGGTGGACGGTGCGCAGCGGATGCAGCGGTTGATCAATGATCTGCTGGCGTTCTCGCGGATCGGCCGGTTGACGTCGGGGTTCGCGGATGTGGATCTGAACCGGGTGCTGGCCGAGGTGAGGTCGCAGCTGGAGCCGCGGGCGGGTGACGACGCGGAGATCTCGTGGGCGGATCTGCCGACGGTGGAGGGTGAGGAGCCGCTGCTGACGACGTTGTTCGTGAACCTGGTCGGCAACTCGCTGAAGTTCCGCCGGCCCGGGGTGCCGCCGGTGGTGACGGTGAGCGCCTCGCAGGAGGGCGAGGAGTGGCTGATCAATGTGCGCGACAACGGGATCGGGATCGAGCCGGAGTTCGCGGACAAGGTTTTCGTGATCTTCCAGCGTCTGCACGGGCGGGACGCGTACGAGGGCACGGGGATCGGGCTGGCGATCGTGAAGAAGATCGTCGAATACCATGGCGGGCGGATCTGGCTGGACCGCGACGTCGCCGAGGGTGCGTCGATGTGGCTGACCCTGCCGGTCGCGCGGATGCCCGGTGACGCCGAGCCGGTCGCCGAGGCGTCGGTCTCCGCGTGAACACCGATGCGCTGGATGAGGTGCTGCGAGCCGCCGTGCGGGTCCGGGTCACCGAGGGGGACGCCGTCCTGGCCGAGGTGGATGATCCGGGAGCGCTTGAGGACCTGCGGCGGGCCCTGGCGGTGCGGGGGACTGCCGGCGGTTCCTGCATGTGTCGCGGCGACCTGGGCCTCGAGTTCCACGACCGGGCCGGTGAGCGGGTCGCCGTGGTGAGCTTCCACCGCCCGTCCGCGGTCCGCTGGGCAGGCTGGGACGAGGACGCGGCGCTGGGCGACGGCTCGCTGCTGCCGCGCTGGCTGGCCGTCCACGGAGTCGAGGAGACGCCGCCGGACTCGGACCGGCAACGGTGGATCGCCGCGGCGCCTGAGGCCGTACGGGACCTGCTGGATCTCGCGGCAGCGGCCGCCGCCGGCAACGGTGTCTTTCCGCAGGGCGTGGTCCGCCTGGTCCGTGCGCGGCTGAGGGAGGCGGTTCCGGATCCCGCCGAGCGGGCCCGGGCGCTTCGGATCTGGTACGCCGCGGGCACGGTGTTCCGGGCGTTGCCGGAACAGCTGATCACGAAGGACTCCCAGGGGAGCCCTTCGTGACCGGGGCGGGGGACGGAACGGGGATCAGCAGCGGATCCAGCTGAAGTTGAAGAGGGTGTCGACGTCGCCCTCGCTCGAGGTCATCGACATGCTGCTGGTGCCGCTCGACGTGCCGGCGTCCACCCTCAGCTCGGTGTTGATGTTCAGGACGCGCTGCTCCGAGCAGGGCACGTAGACGAGGACCGGTGCGACGTCCTCGGTGTGCCAGTAGCCGTTGAGCGGGCCGGTGAAGGTCTCCTCCGTACGGTTGTTGGCCGACGAGCCCTGCCAGTAGTAGTTGGTGCGCTGCAGGCCGGTCGCACCGTTGTTGAGGCGGGCGCGGCCGCGGTAGTCCGCCTCGGCGATCGCGAAGGTCCAACCGGCCGGGACGGTCACGAGGACGCCGATCTGGCAGTTGCGGCGGCGGGCGGTGGGGTCGGCGCTGCCGCCCGCGGCGGCGACGAAGTCGTAGTAGCGGACCCGGAAGCCGGTCTTGTCGGCGTTGGCGACGACCGTGGCGGTGCCGGGCGCGCATCCGGAGCCGTTGGCCGCCACCACCTCGACGTGGATGGCGCCGTCCGGGACGTCAGCCGCGGTGCCGGCGGCCCGGGCGGGGGCGGAGAGGGAGAGCGCGAGAACCGTACCGAGTGCGGCGAGAATGGTACGCCTCGCACCGACGAATCGTTCCGTCATGTTTATCCCCTAGGGTTTGCGTGCTCTTGCGACGACGGGTTTCGCGCGTGCACCATCGCCGATTTTCCTCGTCGGCGAGACCCGGTCGAGGAATCGGTATTGGTCGGGACCATTGCGTCGGCCCAGTGGCGCCTCCGCGTCCCGCGACGAATGTTAGCCATGCGCTACTCCGCGCACAAGCATCGACCGAGATCGATCGCGTGTTGATGTTGCCGGACGCCGTCCGGCAGTCGATGCGCGGAGATTGCCGGAGTATTTCGGGCTATCCGACCGAGCGACTCGCCCGATACACCCGATAGATGGGCGAGTGCTGGTTTTCGCGGAACAGCGGGGTTCCCTTTGGTCCGGCTTTTCATCGGCGGAAACATCTAATTGACGCTTGTCTATGCCAAACATAGCATTGGCCCGCGCGCGCATCGTCGTAACACATCGAAGGGAGTCCCATGCGTAAATTGCTGGTACGCGGGGGTGTGGTCCTTGCCCTGCTCGCGTCGTCACTGATCTCGAGCTCGCCCGCCTCCGCCCGCGGGATCCTGAACGACCCGCCGAGCGACCACATCGTCATCGACCTCGTCGCCATGGCGGGCTCGGGCTGCCGGCCCGGTACCGCGGACGTGGCCGTGTCGCCGGACAACACCGCCTTCACGGCCATCTACAGCGAGTACCTCGCCCAGGCCGGCACGGGCATCCCCTCCACCGAGGGCCGCAAGAACTGCCAGCTCAACGTGCTCGTGCACGTGCCGCAGGGCTTCACCTTCGCGATCGCCAAGGTGGACTACCGCGGGTACGGGCTGCTCCAGAGGGGTGCCACCGCCTCGCAGCGGGCCAACTACTACTTCCAGGGCATGAGCCAGAGCACCTTCACCAACCACCCGATCACCGCGCCGCTCGACGACAACTGGATGGTGAGCGACGAGGTGCCGGTCGCCGCTCTCGTCTGGCACCCGTGCGGCGAGTTGCGCAACCTGAACATCAACACCGAGCTGCGGGTCAGCAAGGGGACGGCTTCCGAGGCCAGCTTCCTGACGATGGACTCCACCGACGGCAGCATCGCGACGACGTACCACTTCGCATGGCGTACCTGCTGACGACCTGAGCACGGCGAGGGCCGCGGACTCCCGGCCGCGGTCCTCGCCGGCGGGTGCCGGCTGCGTAGGCTCGGCACCGGGGAGAGGGGGACCCGGTGGCCGATGCCGACGACGTCCGCCGCCTGGCGCGGGCCCTACCGCACGTCGAGGAGATCGACAGCGCGGGCTTCGACTTCCGGGTGGGCGGCAAGGGGTTCGTCTGGTCGTACCCGGAACGCTCGCCGGGCAAGCCGCGGGTGATCCGTACCGATGTCGCCGTCCTCTTCGTCGGTGACGAGGCCGAGAAGCAGGCCCTGCTCCTGGGCGAACCCGGGCTCTTCTTCACCACCGCGGGTTACGACGGGCTGCCCCTCGTCATGGTCCGCCTCGCCGAGGTGTCGCCGGAGCGGCTGAGTGAGCTCGTGACCGACGCCTGGCGGATGCGTGCGCCCGAAGCGCTGGGCGGCGACCGCCCCAGCCCCGGCTGACCGGATCGCACTTCGCGCCCACGCGACCCCGCCAAGATCGATGCATACTTACGGCCGGTCAGCGGGTCGAAAGGATGCACGGTGGGCGAGGACGTGGCGGTTCAGCAACACACGGGCGGGCCCGTCGGCGGTACGGCGGTGGCCGACCCGGACCTGCGGCAGCTCCTCGCGGGCCTGACCGCGGTGCGTGACGGCGACTTCGGCATCCGGTTGCCGGAGGACGGCGACGGCCTCCTCGGCGAGATCGCCACGGTCTTCAACGGCATGGTGGACCAGCTCTCCCTGTTCACCTCCGAGGTGACCCGCGTGGCGCGGGAGGTGGGCACCGAGGGGCAGCTGGGCGGCCAGGCCGAGGTGCCCGGCGTGTCCGGCACCTGGAAGGACCTCACCGACTCCGTCAACGCGATGGCCGGCAACCTCACCGACCAGGTCCGCGACATCGCCCAGGTGGCCACCGCCGTCGCCCGGGGCGACCTGTCGCAGAAGATCACCGTGGCCGTCCGGGGCGAGATCCTCGAGCTCAAGGACACCATCAACACGATGGTCGACGAGCTCTCCTCGTTCGCCGCGGAGGTCACCCGCGTGGCCCGCGAGGTCGGCAGCGAGGGACGCCTCGGCGGCCAGGCCGAGGTGCCGGGCGTCGCCGGCACCTGGCGCGACCTCACCGACTCCGTCAACTTCATGGCCGGCAACCTGACCAGCCAGGTGCGCAACATCGCCCAGGTGACCACGGCGGTCGCCCGCGGCGACCTGTCGCAGAAGATCACGGTGGACGCCCGGGGCGAGATCCTCGAGCTCAAGAGCACGATCAACACGATGGTCGACCAGCTGTCGTCGTTCGCCGACGAGGTGACCCGCGTGGCCCGCGAGGTCGGCACCGACGGCCGGCTCGGCGGCCAGGCGCAGGTCAGCGGCGTCGCCGGCACCTGGCGCGACCTGACCGACTCGGTGAACTTCATGGCCGGCAACCTGACCGGCCAGGTCCGCAGCATCGCCCAGGTCGCCACCGCGGTGGCCCGCGGTGACCTGTCGCAGAAGATCACCGTTGCGGCGCGCGGCGAGATCCTGGAGCTGAAGAACACCATCAACACGATGGTCGACCAGCTGTCGTCGTTCGCCGACGAGGTGACCCGGGTGGCCCGGGAGGTCGGCACGGAGGGCCGGCTCGGTGGCCAGGCGGACGTCAAGGGCGTCTCCGGCACCTGGAAGGACCTCACCGAGTCGGTGAACATCATGGCCTTCAACCTGACCAACCAGGTGCGGTCCATCGCGCTGGTGGCCACCGCCGTGGCGCAGGGCGACCTCCGCAAGAAGATCACGGTCGAGGCCAAGGGCGAGGTCGCCGTCCTCGCCCAGACCATCAACACGATGGTCGACACGCTCGGCGCCTTCGCCGACGAGGTGACCCGGGTCGCCCGCGAGGTGGGCACCGAGGGCCGCCTCGGCGGTCAGGCACGGGTCCCCAACGTCGCGGGCACCTGGAAGGACCTCACCGACAACGTCAACTCCATGGCGAACAACCTCACCAGCCAGGTTCGCAACATCGCCCAGGTCACCACGGCGGTGGCCCAGGGCGACCTCACCAAGAAGATCGACGTCGACGCCCGCGGCGAGATCCTCGAGCTCAAGACCACCATCAACACGATGGTCGACCAGCTGTCCGCGTTCGCCGCCGAGGTGACCCGGGTCGCCCGGGAGGTCGGCAGCGAGGGCCGCCTCGGCGGCCAGGCGGAGGTCGAAGGCGTCTCCGGCACCTGGAAGCGGCTCACCGAGAACGTCAACGAGCTGGCCGGCAACCTCACCCGCCAGGTACGCGCGATCGCCGAGGTGACCAGTGCGGTGGCCACCGGCGACCTGACCCGGTCCATCACGGTCGACGCCTCGGGTGAGGTGGCGGAGCTCAAGGACAACATCAACTTCATGGTGGAGTCGCTGCGCGAGACCACCCGGGCCAACCAGGAGCAGGACTGGCTCAAGACGAGCCTGGCCCACATCTCCGGCCTCATGCAGGGCCACCGCGACCTAGAGGTGGTCGCCACCCAGGTGATGAACGAGCTCGTCCCCCTGGTCAACGCTCAGCTCGGCACGTTCCTGCTGGTCGACGACGTGTCCGGGGCGGAGCTGCGGGTCGTGGGCAGCTACGGGCACAACGGCGCCGGGCGGCGCTTCGCCCTCGGCGAGTCGCTGGTCGGGCAGGCCGCCCTGGCGAAGCGGCGCATCGTCGTCGACGAGCTGCCCGCCCACTACTTCACCGTGTCCTCGAGCCTCGGCCACGCCACGGCGGTACAGCTGATCGTGCTGCCGATCGTCGTGGAGGACCAGGTGCTCGGCGTCATCGAACTGGCGAGCATGACCCGGTTCACCGACGTGCACCGGGACTTCCTCGACCAGCTCATGGAGACCATCGGCGTCAACGTGAACACGATCGTGGCGAACGCGCGTACCGACGTGCTGCTCACCGAGTCGCAGCGCCTCGCCGCCGAGCTGCAGGCCCGGTCGGAGGAGCTGCAGGCCCGCTCGGAGGAGCTGCAGCGTTCCAACGCCGAGCTGGAGGAGAAGGCCAGCCTGCTGGCCCGCCAGAACCACGACATCGAGACGAAGAACTCGGAGATCGAGCAGGCGCGCCAGGAGCTGGAGACCCGGGCGCAGCAGCTGGCGCTGGCCTCGAAGTACAAGTCCGAGTTCCTCGCCAACATGAGCCACGAGCTGCGTACCCCGCTCAACTCGCTGCTGATCCTGGCCCAGCTGCTCGCCCAGAACCCCACCCGCAACCTCAGCGCCAAGCAGGTCGAGTACGCCAACGTCATCCACTCCGCCGGCACCGACCTGCTGCAGCTCATCAACGACATCCTCGACCTCTCCAAGGTGGAGGCCGGGAAGATGGACATCACGCCGGAAGCCTTCGACCTGCGCATCCTGCTGGACTACGTCGAGCAGACCTTCCGGCCGCTGACCACCTCCCGCGGCCTGGCCTTCGAGGTCTCCACCGCCGCCGACGTGCCCACCGGGCTGTTCACCGACGAGCAGCGGCTGCGGCAGATCCTGCGCAACCTGCTGTCGAACGCGGTCAAGTTCACCGAGGAGGGCGGGGTGCAGCTGCGTATCGAACGCGCCCGCGCCGACGAGCTGTCGCCCCTGCTCGCCGAGCACGACACCGTCGTGGCGTTCCGCGTCGTCGACACCGGCATCGGCATCGCCGAGCAGCAGCTCAGCGCCATCTTCGACGCCTTCCAGCAGGCCGACGGCACCACCAGCCGCCGCTACGGCGGCACCGGGCTGGGCCTGTCCATCAGCCGCGAGATCGCGCACCTGCTCGGCGGCGAGATCAGGGCGCAGAGCACCCTCGGCCACGGCAGCAGCTTCACGCTGTACCTGCCGGCGGAAGCCCCGCTGAGCTACGCCGCCACCCCGGCCACCGCCGACACGGGCACCGGCCGGGAGGAACCCGAGGCCCGGACCACGCCGGACCCGGACAGCGACCGGCGCCTGCTGGTGGTCGAAGGTACGCCGCTCGGCCTGCTGACCCTGCTCGCCCAGGGCGCGGCCACCGCCGTGACGAACACCCACGGCACGGTGGAGGTGGCCACGGCGGTCGACGCCGACGCCGCCATCACCGAGCTGCGGAGCCGCCCGTTCCAGGCGGTGGTCCTCGACCTCGCCATGCCCGACGACACCGGATCGGAGTTCCTCAAGGCACTGCACGACCGCAGCGAGCTGCGCCACCTGCCCGTCCTCGCGTACCAGGGCCGCCAGCTGTCCCCGGGGCAGGAAACGCTGTTGCAGGCGCTGGCCCACACCCGGCCGCTGGAACTGCTCCCGAGCCTCGACGAGCTGCGCGAGCGGATCGCCCTGCACCTGTCCGTGCGTACGGGTCGCGACGTCATCCCCCGGATGCCGGCCCGCGGCCCGGCCCGCGAACCGAGCTTCGCCGCCGACGCCGGCCGCCTCACCGGCAGCAAGGTCCTGGTCGTCGACGACGACGCCCGCAACGTCTTCGCCCTGACCAACATCCTCGAACTGCACGGCATCGAGGTGATCTACGCGGAGAACGGGCGCAAGGGCATCGAGGTCCTGGCCCAGCACGACGACGTCGACCTGATCCTGATGGACGTCATGATGCCGGAGATGGACGGCTACGCGGCCACCGCCGCGATCCGGGCCATGCCCAAGTACGCCCGCCTGCCCATCATCGCCGTCACCGCGAAGGCGATGCACGGCGACCGCGAGAAGAGCCTGAGCTCCGGCGCCAGCGACTACGTGACCAAGCCGGTCGACGCGGAGGACCTGCTGGCCTGCATCGACCGCTGGCTGACCGAACGCGAGACCCGCTGACGAGGGCTCAGGGGGCGTCCTCCGCGTCGGTCCGGACGACGGCCGGCCGGTTGTACGCCGTCAGCGCGGCCTTGCCGGTGGACGCGTCCTGGAAGATCAGTTCCCAGGGGCCGGTGTTGACGTCCATGTCCTTGCCGAAGCCCACAGCGACGACTTGAGCTGGCGGTGCTGGAGCGGGTCCGGGTGATCGTCTGTCTCGGTGCGCTGGCGTGGGATGCGGCGGCGCGGTGGGCCGGTCTGCGCCCGCTCCCGCGCTTCGGTCACGGCCGGGAGGTGCCGATCGGTACGGGCCGCGTGCTGCTCGGCACCTACCACCCCAGCCCGCAGAACACCCGCACCGGGCGGCTCACCGCCGCGATGCTCGACTCGGTCATGAGCCGGGCCGTCGAACTCGCCGACGGGTGAAGCCGTGCGGTGTCATCGACGCTTCTGCATCTATCATCGCCAGAGTGCTACCAGACGGTAACCGGGCGCGGGGGCCCGTGCTCAAGTCCGGACCCGTGCGGCCGATGAGCCACGTGGACCCCGACGGAAGGAACCGCTGATGCGCTGGCCGCGGGGCACTGTGCCGGGCTGGCTGGTGCACACCGGGTTCCTGGGACTGCTGGCGGCGGCCGGTACGGCGTACGCGCTGGCCGGCCCGGAGCTGCGGCCCGTGGTCTACACGCTGGTCACCGTCGTGCCCATCGTGACCTTCCTGGTGGCGCTGGCGAGCGGCCACCTGCCCGACCGCCGGCCCTGGCTCACCGCGGTCGCGGGGCTCGTGCTCCTCACCGCCCAGCAGCTGGTCTGGCCCGACTGGATCGCCGGTCCGCACCTCGGCCGGGCCGAGGGGTCGCTCACCGACCTGTTGCAGTCCCTCGCGCACACCTTGTTTCTCGTCGGCACCGCCGCGGCCCTGCGGCGCCGGGCGAGCGCCGACCCGGGCGGGATCATCGATGCGGCCCTGTTCGGGCTCTGCTCCGGCGGCCCGCTGTGGGAGTGGGCGATCCGGCCCGCCCTGCCGGCCGACGCCTCCCCGGTGGGTCAGGTCATGCTGCTGGGTGACCTGCTCGTGCTCTGTGCCGTCGCGGGCTGCCTGCTGCGGCTGGGCATGATGGGCCGGCCCGGGCGGGGCACGCTCGCGTACCTGGTCCTCACCGCCGTCCTCACCCTGGCCTCCACCGTCACGTCGGCGCTGGCGCCCGGGGGCATCTGGAGCGCCGAGCTGATGCTGGCGGCGTACCTGACCATCGCGGCCGCGCCGGTCCACCCGGACGCTCCGGCCGTGACCGTTCCGCCGCGGGCCGACGGTGTGGCCGCCCGGCAGCGGCTGGGCTGGCTGGCGGCCGCGCTGAGCGCCAACCCGCTCATCGCGGCCGTCCAGGTGGTCCGGGGCGAGGGGTCGTCCAGCCTGCTGCTGCCGGTGGGGACCCTGATGGTCGTACCGTTGGTGCTGTTGCGGATCCGGCTGCTGTCGGCGCAGCGCGACCGGGCGGAGCGGACGCTGGCCTACCACGCCACCCACGACGAGCTGACCGGCCTGTGCAACCGGCGGCACATCGCCGCCGAGATCGACCGCGCCCTGGCCGACCTGGATCGCGGTGAGCTGGACGAGATCACCATCCTGCTGTGCGATCTCGACGGCTTCAAACCCGTCAACGACCGGTACGGCCACCCGGCCGGCGACGCGGTCCTCAAGACGGTCGCCGCGCGCCTCGCCGCGGCGGTCCGGGAGCAGGACCTGGTCGGCCGGCTCGGCGGCGACGAGTTCCTGATCCTGTGCCGCGGCGACGCCGGCGTGGATCCTTCCGAGCTGCGGGACCGGATCGCCGAGGCCGTCCGCGCGCCGATCCCACTGCTGGACACGACGGTGTCGGTGGGGGTGACGACCGGCGTGGCGCAGGCCCGGGCGGGCCTGGGCGCCGACCGGGACCTGCTCATCGGCATCGCCGATGCGGCCATGTACGCCGGCAAGGCGCGCCGGCGGGACGACGTCACCCTGCGCTGAGCAGGGCCTGCACGTTCTCCGGCACCTCCAGGCGGTCGCGGACGACCTTCTGGAGATGGTCGCTGAGGTCCCACAGGTTCGCGTGCATCGCCGCGCTGACGATGCCGTCGCGGATCCAGAAGGCGGCGAAGCCGTTCATGTCCGGGACGTCGTGGAAGACCACCCGGTCCCACGCCGGGCTGTGCCCGGTGAACTCCATGCCGAGGTCGTACTGGTCGGAGAAGAAGTACGGCAGGTGGGTGTACGGCTCGTCGGCGCCGAGCATGTTGGCCGCCGCGGCCGGGCCCTGGTTGAGGGCGTTCGCCCAGTGCTCGACGCGCAGCCGGCTGTCGAACCGCGGGTGCCAGGCACTGGCGATGTCGCCGGCCGCGTACACGTCGGGGTGGCTGGTGCGCAGGTACTCGTCGGTCAGGACCCCGTCGCCGACCGTCAGGCCCGCATCGGCCGCGAGCTCGATCCGCGGTGTCGCCCCGATGCCGACCACGACCAGGTCGGCGGCGATCCGCGTACCGGTGCTGGTGACGACCTCCTCGACCCGCCCGGTGCCGTGCAGGGCCTCGACCCCCTCGCCCAGGCGCAGGACGACGCCGTGCGCGGCGTGCAGGTCGCGGAAGACGCCGCCGACCCTCGGCCCGAGAACCCGCTCCAGCGGCACCGATGCGGGTTCGACGACCGTGACGTCCAGGCCCCGCGTACGCAGCGACGCGGCGACCTCGCAGCCGATCCAGCCCGCCCCGATCACGACCGCGGAGCTCGCCGATGCGGCGGCGGTGGCCAGCGCGTCCGCGTCGGCGACCGTGCGCAGGTAGTGCACGCCGGGCAGGTCGGCTCCCGGCACGGACAGGCGGCGCGGTCGCGAGCCGGTGGCCAGCAGCGCCTTGTCGAACCGTACGGTGGTCCCGTCGGACAGTGCGACGGTGTGCCCGGCGGGGTCGAGGGCCGTGACGGCGGTGGTGGTGAGCAGCTCGATCGAGTGCTGGGCGTAGAAGCCCTCGTCGTGGACGAAGACCGAGTCCTTCGCGGCGTCGCTGGTCAGGTAGCCCTTGGACAGCGGGGGCCGCTCGTACGGCCGCTCGGGTTCCTCGCCGATCAGCACGATCCGGCCGTCGAAGCCGCGCTCGCGGAGGGCCTCGGCTGCCTTGGCGCCGGCGAACCCGGCTCCCACGATGACGTGAGTGGTCATGTCAGCGTCCCACCTGTGCGAGAGCGTAGAACTCGGCGCGGGTCGCCGGGTCCTGGCGGTGCAGGCCGAGGAGCGTGGAGGTCATGGTCTTCGTGCCCGGGGCGCGTACGCCCCGCAGTGACATGCACATGTGCTCGGCCTCGAGGACGACGGCGACGCCCTTGGTCTGCAGGTTGCGCTCGAGGTAGTCGGCGATCTGCCGGGTGAGCCGCTCCTGCACCTGCAGGCCGCGGGCGAAGTGCTCCACGACGCGGGCGAGCTTGGAGAGCCCGACGATCCGGCGTCCGGGGAGGTAGCCGAGGTGCGCGACGCCGTGGAAGGGCAGCAGGTGGTGCTCGCACAGCGACCGGAACGGGATCTCGCGGACGAGGACCAGCTCGTCGTAGCCGTCGTCGTTCGGGAAGGTGGTGAAGGTGAACGGCTCGGGGGTGAGCAGCTCGGCGTACGCGGAGGCGACCCGGCGCGGGGTGTCGAGCAGGTGGTCGGAGTGGATGTCCTGCCCGAGCGCCAGCAGGAGAGCCCGCACGGCCTCGGTCGCCGCGTCGGGGTCGATCGGTGTGGCGCGGACCGGCCGTAGCGCGGTGGTGGTCATGGGGACTCCCTATCTCTAACGGAGAATCAACTCGACGTTAGAGCGCCTCGGGGGATTTCGTCAACACGCTTATCCGTTAGAGTCGGGTGTATGACCGAGAGCTTCGCCGCCGATGTCGCCAGGATCGCCGCGCTGGGTGAACCCGTGCGCCGAGACCTGTACCGCTACGTCGTCGCCCAGGACGAACCGGTCAGCCGCGAGGCCGCCGCGGCCGCCACCGGGGTGGCCCACCACGTCGCCAAGTTCAACCTCGACCGGCTCGTCACCGAAGGGCTGCTCGAGGTCGAGTACGCCCGTCCGGCCGGCCGCGGCGGCCCCGGTGCCGGCCGCCCGGCGAAGCTCTACCGCCGGGCCGGGCGGGACATCTCGGTCAGCCTGCCCGAGCGCCGCTACGACCTGGCCGGTCAGGTGCTGGCCGAGGCGGTCACCGTCGCCACCCGCGACGGCGTACCGGTCGAGGAGGCCCTGAGGGTCGCGGCGCGGACCACGGGCCGGGCGCTCGGCGAGCAGGACGCCGCGGAGGACTTCCTGTCCGTGCTGACCCGCACCGGCTACGAGCCGCGTGCCGCCGACGGCGTGATCGTCCTCGCCAACTGTCCCTTCCACCGGCTCGCCGAGCAGTACACCCAGCTGGTGTGCGGCATGAACCTCGACCTCGTCGACGGTCTGCTGACCGCCGCCGGCCCGGCGGGCGGATGCGCGCGGCTCGATCCGGGCCCGGACCGGTGCTGCGTCATCATCTCGATCGCTTCTCACGTCGATGTAACGCCGGAGATGTAATCCTGCCCCCGGCGCTGGGACATCGATGAGCGTATTCGGGGAGTTCGCGTGGAGGCACACAACCGCTACCAGATTGCCGACGATCTTGCGGCCGGGATCGCCGCCGGACGGTACGCCCCCGGCGAGCTGATGCCGTCCTATCAGCAGGTGGTGCACAAGTACGGGGTGTCGCCGGCCACCGCGCGGCGGGCGTACCAGCTGCTGAGGGAGCGCGGCCTGGTCCGCGGCGTCCGCGGGCGCGGCATCTTCGTCGAGGGCCGGGAGCCGTCGGCGGACGCGGTCTGACGCCGGTGCGCGCCCTCGACGCGGTCCTGATCCTGCCAGCCCTGGCCGTCGCGGCCCTCGGCCACCGGCGGGGCCTGCTGGTCGCCGGCCTCTGCGCGCTCGGCGCCGGCCTCGGCACGCTGCTCGGCTGGGAGGCCGGGCCACTGGTCGCGGGCCGCTTCGCCGGTACGGGCGTACGCCTGGCCGTGTCCCTCACGACGGTCGTCGTGCTCGCCGCCGCCGGACTGGTCCTGAGCCTGGGGCTGGGGGAGCGGCTCAAACGGGCGCTCGTGACCCGCCCGCTGCGACGCCTCGACGCCGCCGGGGGAGCGGTGGCGTCGCTCGTCGCCGTACTCCTGACGGCCGGGCTCGTCGCGGCCTGGACGCTCGACGACCGCGACGCCATCTCCTTCGAGGGGCTCGTCCACACCGCCGCCACCGAGGTGGCCGCACCCGATCCGGCCCTCAGCGGCGCGCCCGCGGTCGCCGTGGCCCGGCCCTCGCTCGTCAAGGTGCGGGCCGCTCCGGGGGCCGCCCACCGGTGCTCACGCGGCGCGGTCGGCTCGGGCTTCGTGTACGCCCCCGAACGCGTCATGACGAACGCCCACGTGGTCGCCGGCGCGGACGACGTCCGGGTGGAGACGCCCGAGGGCCGGCTCGACGCCACGGTGGTCGTGTACGACCCGGACCGGGACCTCGCCGTGCTGTACGTCCCCGGCCTCACCGGGCCCGCGCTGTCCTTCGTGGACAAGCCGCTGCCCGGCGGCGCCGACGCGATCGTGCTCGGCTTCCCCCTCGACGGGCCGTACCAGGCGCAGCCGGCCCGGATCGTCGACCTCGCCCGGGTCGGTGGCCGCGACATCTACGACAGCGGCCCGGTGAACCGCGAGATGTACACGATCCGGGCGCTGGTGCGCAACGGCAACTCCGGCGGGCCGCTGGTCACCCCGGGCGGGCGGGTGCTGGGCGTGGTGTTCGGCGTGTCCGAGGGCCGGCCCGACACGGGCTTCGCGCTGAGCGCCGAGGAAGCCTCCGCGGTGGCCGAGGACGGCACCCGGCGTACCGAAAAGGTCGGCACCGGCGACTGCCGCTGACGGCTGCGGTAGGTTCCTCGCATGCAGCCGATGGTGTCCGCAACGGTACCGGTGAGTTACGTCAAGAACCTGGAGCTCAGCCGGGAGTTCTACGGTCTCTTCGGCTACACGGAGGCCCGCTCCGGCGGTGACGGCTCCGGCCGGTGGTCGTACCTGCAGTGCGGGGACCACACACTGCTGCTGGCCTCGGTCGAGCCGCCGCTGATCCAGGTCGAGCTGCCGCTGCTCCTCTACGTGTACGTCGAGGATCTCGCAGGGGTCCGGGAGCGGTTCGAGAAGGCCGGCCATCCGGCGGAGCTGGTGGGCTACCCGGACCATGCCCCGGGCGGCGAGATGCGTACCCGCGACCCCGACGGCAACGTCGTGCTCTTCGGCCAGCGGGCCGCGGTCAGCGCCGACGCCCGCGCCGAGCCGACCGGCGCGGAGGCCCGCTTCTCGCTCATCCAGCAGGCGGCCCAGGCGGTCAGCCTTCGCGGCGGCGCCCCCGCCACCTGCCAGGTAGGCCTGCCCGACGGCGTCCCGTGCCCGCGGCCGGCGGAGGTGAAGCTCGCCGATCCCTGGGGTGACACCGTCTGGGGCTGCCTGCAGCACACCGAGGAGGCGCTCATCGACGCCCGCAGCGCGTTCATCGCGAGCGAGCACGCGGACGGCCTCGGACCGTGGCTGCGCCGGCGCCGCGGCACGCCGCCGAGCTGAGGCGGCCGCGCGCTTCAGCGGTGCAGATCGTGCCGGCGGTGCACCAGTTTCTCGGTGAGCGCCGCCGGGAGGACGCGGCGCAGGGCGAAGACGACCGGCGCGTTGCTGCCCACCGCGTACAGCGGCCGGGGACGCTGCGCAGCGACGGCCTTGACGATCACGCGGGCGACGCGTTCCGGTGCCACGCCGGCACGCTCGTTGCGGTCCAGGGCTGCCAGCATCGTCGAGAACCCCTCGCGGTGCGGCGAGTCCGGGGCGACGTACTTGGTCCGGCGCTCGCTGATGCCCGTGTTGATGGACCCGGGCTCCACAGTGGTCAGCCACACCCCGAACGGTGAGAGCTCGTGGCGGGCGGCATCGGAGAAGCCCTTGAGCGCCGCCTTCGTCGCGACGTACGAGGATCGGTAGGCCACCGGGAACGACGCGAGCATCGAGCCCACCATCACCACCCTCCCCGAGCCGCGCTGCCGCATGCCGGGCACGGCCAGCTGGGTGAGCCGGACCGGCCCGAGCACATTCACCTGGAACAGCCGGTGCAGGGCGGCCGCGGGAAGCTCCTCCAGCGGACCCGACTGGCTCTCGCCCGCGTTGTTGACCAGCACGTCCACCGTCGCGAGCGGGGCGGCCAGAGCCTCGACGGAGTCGGCCGAGGCGAGATCGAGCGAGAGGTACTCGACGCCGGCCACCCGCTGCTCCGGCGACAGCTTCGCGGGGTGCCGGCTGGTGCCCAGGACGCGGTACCCGCGGGCGACCAGCGCCGCCGCGGTGGCCCGGCCGATGCCCGACGAGGCCCCGGTGACCAGGGCGGTGCGGTTCATCGATGCACCATACCCGGCCCTCAGCCGATGTAGGCGGCCGCGAAGCCGGCGGTCGGCACCCCGAAGACCACCGAGACCAGCGCCAGCTTGGTGATGGTCGGCCGCCGGGTGAGAATCGCGTACGCGCCGAGCAGCACCGGCGCCATCACGAGCTGCGCTGCCATCGTGGACCGTGGCACCACCACGTCGAGCCGCGCGCAGAGCAGGGAGACCGCCAGCGCCGACCCCCACAGTGCGACGCCCACCCGGTACCCCAGGCGCGGCCCGAACCGTACGGCGAACGTGGTGTCCCCGGCGCCCGAGTCCGCCGCCAGGTCCGTCACGGTCGTCGGCACGTACAGGGCGGCCGCGAAGAGCAGCCCGATGAGCCCGAACTGCCACGGGAAGTCCCACGGCGCCCGCGTGATGGACCAGCCCGCGAGCGGTGAGACCACCCCCACGACCACGGCGTTGACGGCGACGTCCCATCCGGGCCGCGTCTTGAGACGCAGCGGCGGCACGCTGTACGCCCATCCGAGCGCCAGCACCCCGCCGACGCCCACCACGAACAACGGCCCCACGAACCACGCGGCGGCGAGAGCAACGACGGCGATCGTCCAGTACCACCGCCGCAACCGCGCGGCCGACACGGCGCCGGTGACCAGCGGCGCTGACGCCTTACGCGGGTTGACGCGGTCACTGCGCAGGTCGTGCAGATCGTTCTGCGCCAGAACCGCGCCCCAGACGAGCGGGCCCAGCACGAGCAGAGCCACCAGGGCACGCGGGGCGTCGGCCGAACCCGGCAGCCAGGCCCGGCCGGCGAGGACCGTACCGAGGTAGGCGGGCACCCACGACACCGGCCAGAACCAAGGCCGGGACACGGCCATCAGCAGCACGGAGGGACGTTCCAGCAGCCGGGTCATGGCCCGATCGTGGCGCCCACCGCCTGTGCGCCCGCTGAGAGCCGGCGGTCCCCCCACCGGGTGAAGCCCGCCGATCCGCGTGTAGCGGCGCCCGGCGAGGGGATCAAACGATCAACGCCCGGCCGGCCGAACCCGCAAACTGGACGACAGCCCGAGGAGAGCATGATGTCTGCCCCCACTCGCCCCACGACCGGCTCCAGCTTCTTCGAGAACGTGCGCGGTACCGACCATCAGCACCTCGCTCCCCGCGGCGAGGAGACCAAGCCGTCCTGGAAGACCACGGAGCTGTTCGTCTACCTCGCGGCGGTCGCCGGCGTCCTCATCGCCTCCCAGACCGTGGGCGACGGCGCCGCGAACAACGGCGCCGACTACTTCGCCGCCGACAAGGCGTGGCTCTACATCACCCTGCTGACGATCGGCTACCTGCTCAGTCGCGGCCTGGCCAAGTCGGGCAGCCACACCCGCGACGCCGACCCCCGTACGCGATAACGGCAGCACCGGGCGCACCGCTCCGCGCAGGAGCGGTGCGCCCGCCGTGTTCCGGCTCGTGCGGTGACCTCTGGCAGACTCGGGCCATGGGGCTGTTCACGCTGGCGGAGGCACGGGCGGAGCTGGCGCGGCTGCGGCCGGTGCTCGACGAGATCGTCACCGTGCGCGCCGACATGGTGGAACTGACCGCGGCGCTGACGCCGGGCGGCGAGCCGACGTCGCTCGGCGGGCTGCCTGAGCGCAAGGCCGCCGAGGCCCGGCTCAACGAGCTGATGACCGAGGTGCAGCAGACCGGTGCCGAGCTCAAGGGCATCGCGCCGCTGCTCGTCGACTTTCCCGGGGAGCTCGACGGCGTGCCCGTGCTGCTGTGCTGGCTGGAGGGCGAGCCGGAGCTCGGCTGGTACCACCGGACCGGGCTGGGCTTCGCCGGCCGCCGGCCGCTTCCCGGGCACGCGTGAAGGCCGGCGCCCCGGGGTGGGGCGCCGGCCGGCTTGGAAAGGTCAGATGAGCCAGCGGTGCTTCTGGACGAAGGGGATCCGGGTCCAGAAGCGGCCGAGGCCCCAGGTGTGCCCGGCGTAGGCGGCCGCGGCGACGATCAGCGCGATCGCGTAGATGAGGTGGTAGTCGACGATCGGGTTGGTGGAGCCGCTGGGCTTTCCGGCGCTGGTCGCCTGGGCGAGCGGGAACTCGGCGAGCCACATCATCGCCATGATGAGGGTCCCGGAGACGGCCGAGACGCGCAGGCCGATGCCGAGGATCATCGCCACGCCGACGCCGAGCATGCCGAGCATGAACAGCCAGTCGGCCCACCAGGTGCCCGCCATGGCGTGGAACATCGACTGGAACGGGCCCACGTCGATCGAGCTCAGGAATCCCTTGGTCGGGGATCCGCCGTTGATCCAGGCCTTCGCGGCCGGGGTGGCGTACCCGAGGCCGAAGGTCTTGTCGAGAAACGCCCAGAGGAAGACGAAACCGGTCGAGATGCGGAGGACGGCAAGGGCCTTCGCCGCGGTCTTGGTGAGCATCGAGCCGGGGATCTCCGCTCGCTCGAGCGGGGTGGCCAGGGAACGCTGGGTGGTTGCTTGGGCGGTCATCGTTGCCTCCGAGGTCCTTTTCTTTGACACCTCAACCATCGGTGATTCCGCGGAGATCCGCCCGGGCCGAACTCACTCATCCCGCGGGACCAAAGTCCCGTCGTCACCAGGCGGCGAACTGGTCGATCAGGCTTTGCGGGGCGTCGTCGCGGAAGCAGATCTCCAGGTTCGCGGCGGCCTCGGCGGCGGCCTTCTCGCTGCGGGGGAACAGCTCCTTCTCGTACGCGCTCAGCGCCGTCTCGACATCCCCGGGGTGTGCGGCGAGTGCCCGCCCCAGCTCGGCACCGTCGAGCATGGCGAGGTTGGCGCCCTCGCCGGCGAACGGTGACATCAGGTGTGCCGCGTCGCCGAGCAGGGTCACGCCGGGGACGCGGTCCCAGCGGTGGCCGGTCGGCAGGGCGTGGATGGCGCGGGGGACCAGGGGTCCGTCCGCGTCGGTGATCAGCGCCTGGAGGGTGGGGTGCCAGTCGGCGAACTCCCGGCGTACGGCCTCGCGGGAGCCGGCCGCGTCGGTGAAGTCGATGCCGCGCAGCCAGTCGGCGCCGGCACGCAGGGCGACGTAGACGTGCAGGCTACCGTCGGTCTCCCGGTGGGCGAGGAAGCCCTTGCCGGGGCCGAGGGCGAAGAGCATGCCGGCGCCCACGACCGCCGCGCCGTCGGGGTGGCGGGTGTCAGCGTCGTGCAGGTCCACTTCCACGAAGGAGACGCCGGCGTAGGCAGGGGTGGCGCCGGAGACCAGCGGGCGGATTCGTGACCAGGCGCCGTCCGCGCCGACCAGGACGTCGGTGACGACCGTGGCGCCGCCGGCGAAGCTGAGCTCGTGCCGGCCGTCGCCGAGCGGCCGGGCGGCGGTGACCTTGGTGCCCCACCGGACCGTGCCGGGCGGCAGCGAGCCGAGCAGCAGGTCGCGCAGGTCGCCGCGGTCGACCTCGGGGCGGTCGCCGTCGTCGTCAGGCTCGTCGACCAGGACGGTGGCGTGCCGGTCGAGGATGCGCATCGCCTGGCCGCCGGGGTGCACGATGTCCCGGAACTGCTCGTACAGGCCTGCGGCGTGCAGGGCGACCTGTCCGTTCTCCTGGTGGATGTCCAGCATGCCGCCCTGCTTACGGGCGGCGGGGGAGGCGTCGAGCTCGTAGACGGCCGACGGGATGCCGTGGACGTGCAGAACGCGGGCGAGCGTCAGGCCGCCGAGGCCCGCGCCGACGATGGCGATGGTCATGGGAGATCCTCTCGGAGGACGAACGTGTTCGTCACGAACACGTTCGAGATGGGTAGCGGAACGGCCTCAGGAGGCGAGGCCGTCGATCAGGGTGAGGAAGCCCCAGCGCAGCCGCTCCTCGCCGGTGCCGGTGAACAGCTCGCCGGAGGCCCAGGCGATGTGCGGATGCTCGTCCGCGGGCGCTCCGTGCAGCGCGCGTTCGAGGGCTTCGTTCTCGGCGTCCGCCGTGGCCGACTCGTCACGCGTGCCGTGCTCGGCGGCGGACGCGGTCGCGTGCTGCAGCAGGATGTCGACACCCCAGGCGGCCTGGCGGACCGTGACCCCGCCGGTGCGCAGCAGCGCCAGGACCGCCTCGACGAGGCGGAGATAGTGGCGGCCCGTCGGCCGCAGGACCAGCAGCGACCGCGCCAGGCTCGGATGACGGAACAGCACTTTCGTGTACGCCGTGAGCAGCCCGACCAGCTCGTCCCGCCACGCGCCGGCGTCCCCCGACGGCGTCAGGTCCAGCTCGGCGAGCAGCTCGTCGAGCAGGGCGCCGTGCAGCTCGGCCATGTTGCTGACGTAGACGTACAGCGAGGCCGGTCCGGTGTCGAGCTCTTGGGCCAGCCGCCGCATGGTGACCCGCTCGAGGCCCTCCTCGCGCAGGATCCGCAGGGCGACCGTGACGATGCCCTCCCGGCTCAGGGCGGGCTTTGCCGGGCGCTCACGGCGGCTGACGGGTACGCGGCGGACGGTCATAACACGATCGTAACGAACGCGTTCGTTCTCCGCCTCAGGCACGGCCTGTGGCGGTCGTCTCAGCCAGATCGAGCACGTACGACTCGCCCTCGCGGCGGAACCCCAGCCGGTCGTAGTAGGGGGCGAGCATCCCCGGCGGCGAGACCACCATCCGGCAGCCCCGATCGGTGAACAACTGGCTGCGCCGGTACACGAACTCGCCCGGGGTGAAGTCGCGATACCGCTGGGTGACGTAGTCGAGCTCCACCCGCGCGATCCCGTCCTCGCCGCCGCGGAACAGCACGACCCCCACGATCTCGTCGCCGTTCACGACGAGGAACGCGGCTCGGTCGTCCGCCGGGGCGTCCCAGCGGAACCGCGGGTTGAACTTCGCGATGTCCTCGCGATGCCGGCGCAGGATGTACTCGAGGATCTCGTCGTCGCGAACCTCGACGACCTGGTACGCCTTCTCGTCGTGCCGGGTGGCGAGCATCCGCACGAGGTACCAGACGTTGATCACCGCCAGGACGACGTTGAGGCCCACCATCGGCCACACGCCGAGCGCCGCATTGAAGCCGATGAGCACCACGCAACCCACGAGGTTGAGCGCGCGCAGGCGCAGCAGCCGGCTCTGCAGCAGGGACCACACGAGCAGGGCGGAGCCGATCCAGCCGATCACGTCGAGCCACGTCATCCGGCCAGCGTAGGGGTGGTGTCCGGACGCCGTGGCGGCAACCCTCGATCGGCCGTCGCGGGCAAGTCGGAGGCCCGCTGGTCGCGGGGGGGGGGGGGCCGCCCCCCCCCCCCGTGCCCGCGGGGGGGGGCAGCCCCCACGACGGGGCATTCTAAGATGTTAGCCCC
>NZ_JBFAPM010000040.1:0-21468 GCF_040676695.1 Actinoplanes sp. NPDC049548 | reverse complement strand
GGGTCCAGGAAGAAACTGAACCGATCCAGGTCACTGTCCCAGTCGTACCGCATCGCCTCGATCGCATCCGTGATCAACAGGCTGGCGAACTTCAGGATCCGCGGACCCGGCCGCGCCCCACCCGACGCCCCGTCGCTGACCAACGCCAGGACAGCCGCACCATCACCGAACAGACTGTTGACGACGGCGGTCCGCATCGACCCGTCAAGGGCATACGCCGCCGAACAGGCCTCGGCGCACAACACCACCCCGAGCTCACCCGGGTGCGCCGCGGACCAGCCCGCCACCACGTTCAGAGCATTCAGCCCGGCGTTACACCCCATACCGACAATGTCCGAACGACTGCAATGCGGGTCGATACCCAACTCGCGGATCAGCAACGCACTCAGACCAGGGGTGAGGAAACCCGTCGACGTCACACAGCACAGATGCCGCAGATCCGACAACGACGCACCCGCGTTCTTGAGGCACACCTGCAACGCCTGAGCGCCCATCTCCACAGCCAGGCGCTTGTGCTTGTCCAACAACACACCCTGCGGCTCCGGACGGCGCCGGCCCTCGGCGTCGACTGCCGGCAGGGTGAGGCTGCGCCGGTCGATCGCGCTGTTGAGAAACACCGACCGGACCTTCGGGTCACCGATCCCGAAGAGGTCGAGCAGCTCGGCCTGAGAGACGGTCGTCCCGGTCGTAGCCGTGCCCACACCCACCATTCGCGAAATAGCGGGCAGGGCCACCTCGGCAACGGATTCCGCGGGGCGTTCCAAAGTGATCGTCATCGGTACATCCATCCCCACATGCGACCCTTACTGCGCACCTGGTTCTTGACCGACCATGTGGACATCGTGAACGCTCCCTCGAATTGCGTGTCAACCTGTCACAGCGACCGTAGGAAGGGGAGATCAGCGCCGTCAAGTTTCGTCCAACCGCTCAATGTCCGCTGCCGCGAAGGCGCGTGGAATACTATTGTTCGCAGGGTTCTCAAGGCTGGAAGCGCCGCAATCCGGAGCGGCTTCGCACATTGAGCTTGCGGTAGATCTTGGTGAGATGTTGCTCGACCGTACTGACGGTGATGAAGAGGCTTTCGGCGATCTGACGGTTGGTGTTGCCGGCGGCGGCGAGCGCGGCGACCCGTTGCTCGGCATCGGTGAGCCTGACGCTCTCCGGCGGGCCTGCCGGTTCCTGGGACGGGCCTTCCCAGGGCGGTTCCGCCTCGGCGGCAGCAGATGCGTCTTCCCCGCGATCGGCAGGCGGCCGGGCGACTTCGGGGCCGGTCGGGGCAGCGGTCCGATGGTGCCAGTCGATCGCGGCCTGGATCCCGGCCGGTTCGACCCCCCACTTGATCAGAAGTTCGGTGCACGACCGGAAGTGCGCCAGCGCGCTCTGCCGATGGCCCATCGCGAGGTGATACCGCCCGAGGGCCTGCAGGTAGGGCAGTCCGAAGGGAGTGTCGAACATGACCGGCGGCACCGGCGCGGCAAGATGCGAGCGGGCCGACTGCGCATCGCCGAGGTCGGTGGCGGCCCGGACCGCGACCGACAAAGGCAGTCCGGCCGCCACGCCCCACGCCGGCGGTGGCACGACGTCGAGCACCTCGCGGATCCCGCGCAGGGAGGTCTCGCTGTCACCGCTGCGCAGCGCCGCCACCGACTGGATCGTGCCGATCATCACCCGGCGCATGGGTACCCGTCCGATCCAGTCCTCTTTCAGCAACCGGTCACACCAGGCGGCGGCTTCGTCCAACTGGCCGGTCTGCACGAGGACGACGAGGGCGTACAGGGCGGGGGTGAGCGGGGTTCCGGCGCGGATGGCCGACAGCATCTGGTCGGCCCGGCCGGGCGTCATGGCGTCGTACGCCGAGGTCGCCGCCGAGCTGAGGTAGGTGACCGCGGCCATCGGGCCGGATTGGGCCAGCGGCGGCTGTTGGAGGGGTTCGGAAGAGCGGCGAAGGTGGTCGGGGTGGAGCGGGTGTGTGAGGGCGGGCACGGCATGGGTGGGCCGCCCGGGTTCCTCGAGGGTGGCCGAGCCCGGCCACGTCCGGCGGAACAACGTCCAGAGCTGGGCGAGGCTCGAGCCTCCACCGCCTTCCAGACCGGAGAGCCGCATCAGCTCGTCGGCCTCACCGAACTCGCCCCACCAGAGCAACTGGTTCACCACCACCAGGATGTCCGGGCCGGTGAGCAGCCCGGCGAGCGCGTCGCGGCGGAGCCCGTGCAGCCGTCGCACGGCGCGGCTGGGATCGGCGTGCCACTGCGCGTCGGCCGCCAGCACGGCGGCCTGAGCTCGTTGCGTCTCCTCCCCACTCGATTCGACGGCGTACCGCAGGCTTTTCCCCGCGCTTTCGACGTCGCCGGCCGCCATCGCCTCGCGCGCCGCCTCGCAGAGGATGGTGACCCGCCAGGCGGCCTTGCCCCCGTCCTGGGCCGCGATCAGATGCTCCGCCACGGCGATCGCCGGCGCCCCGCTCGCGTGCAGCACTTCGGCCGCACGACCGTGCAAGGTGGACAGGTCCGCCGAGGGAACACTGGAGAGCATTGCCGATCGGATGTGGCCGTGCCGGAAGCCCTCGGCTGCCTCGGCGTCCCGGAGGCCGATCTCATGCAGGTCCCGCATGCCGGCCCGGACCACGGCGATGTCCGCGCCGACGAGCTCGGCGATCAGCGCCGGTGCGGCGTAGTCGCCGAGGACCGCTACGGATCGGGCGACCGCGGCGGTCACGGGCGAACATCGGTGCAGGATGCGCAGCACGGCCTGCCGGAAGCTGGACCCGGGCTCGCCGTCGGCCGGTTCCGGCACGGCGATCCGGTCGTCGATCAGGGCGTGCAGCAGCAGCGGGTTTCCGCCGCTCACCTCGGAGTAGAAGCGTACGGACGCGGCGTCGGGTACGGCTCCGAAGTGCCGGGTCAGGTGCTCCGCGATACCGGCCTGGGTCAGCGCCGCGAGCCGGATCCGGTGGCAGTACGGCAGGTGCAGCATCTCGGCCCGCAGGTCCGCCGTCTCCCGCTCGTAGGACGTGCACTCGTTGAGGACGATGACCACCCGGGACTGTTCGATCCTGCGGATGACGTAGCTGAGGCAGCGCAGCGACTGCTCGTCGGCGAAGTGGATGTCGTCGATGCCGATGACGACCGGCCGCCCGCGGGCGAAATCCTGGATCACGGCACCGATCCGATCCATCATCGCGAAGAAGTCGCGGTCCGGATGCGGCCTGCCGTCCGGGAAGGGTGGCGTCATGCCGGCGGCGCACATCCCGTGTATCAGTCGGTCGAGCACGCCGAACGGACGCGCCCGCTCCCCGGCTGAGGCGGTGACCAGGAAGAAGGGGCCGCCCTGGCGTCCCGCGTGGGCGGCCATCTCCTGCATCAGAGCCGTCTTCCCGGTGCCCACCGGGCCGCTCACGAACAGCACCGCACCCTGACTACGGGTCGACGCCGCGTAAGCTTCCTCGAACAAAACCAATTCGGATCTGCGCTCCCCCAGTGCCACAGTGACCCCCGCACCAAGCAATTCCACTGCGCCCGTGTTAAACCTTACCGGGGCCGGGCGAACGGAGGAACCGGGCATCTGATCGGACATCCAGACCCGACCGCAGGTCAGGAGCCCTTTTCCGGGCGGGATCGGGGAAAGGTCAGAAGTTCCCCCGGTAAAAGGATCCGACAATGCAGACCGCCGTATCAAGCGGTGTGATATTCCGGCCGGCCCGTCGCCTGATCGGTCACATCGGTTCCCACCTGCTTAACCGCGCTGAGCAAGCCGGGAAGCCTGGGTGAAGGTCACGCACCACACCGACGCGGCCGACCGCACACGACCCGGGATCACCGGCCGCTGTGCGGGGGCCAGGTACTCCCTTTGTCCGGCGAGGCGGCCGGTCGCGCGGCCATGAGGTACGGGAAGTGCCAGTTCAGGGCCGCTCTGCCGGCGCGGGCCGACCAGCCGTCACGATCGGAGCGCCAGTACGCCGGGCCACCGGCTCCGCGGTCGGCGCCTGTGCAAGTGGCGAGGGTCAACGCTTCCCGGAGCCCACCGGCGGAAGCGCAGTGTCTAGGGTGATGCACGCCACGCGGGGATCATTACGCGCCATCAGCACCAGGGACCCGGCGGTCGTCCGGTCACCACGATCCATTCGCGTCAGGATGCAGCTCCGGCGCTCCGCCTCGAATGGATGTGGAATGCATCCGCACCATGTCCAACCGCAATTCGCCCAGAAGCCCGAGGCGCGCCATACAGTCCGGGGGACTCCGCCTTACCGGATACGGAAGCGTCAATGCAGGAAGCAGAGAAGATCGACCGCAAGAACCGATCTCGATCGAATGCACGAAGATCTCGGCCGAAAGACTCCAGCGGGCGGCATTCACCCGGGTGGACCAGGGCGTATTCACGGTGATGGGAACCGGCGGATCCGCTGACCAGTCCGAGCGCCGCGCGGTGACGCGGCGCGATCACGCCGATGCCGACCAAGCCGTCGACGCGCTGGCCGAGCTCGGGCCCGAGCAGCGGGCCCAGCGGGACCGCCCGCGGGAAAGCAACGATCGCCTCCACCATCCGGCCCTCAGGGCCGCCGTCGGTGCGCAGGACGACGCCGAAGGGATTCTCCGGTCGGCAGTGGCCGGCAACGCCGAGGCGACCATGCGCGCGGCAGTGGCCGGCAGCGCCGAGGCGTCCTTGCGGGCGGCAGTCGTCGGCAGCGCCGAGATCGTCCAGCCCGCGGCCGGGCACGCCGGGGCAGGCCCTCGGTTACCGCGGCGAGTCCGAGCGCGCCGTCGCCGCTATCCCCCCGGCCGAAGTCTGGGACTTCGTCGCCGGCGGCACTGGCATCGGGACCACCGCCTCGGTGAACCGTACGGCGCGGTGGTCTACCGGCGACCGCGTTGATGCGCTCGGTGGGCGGCCGGCGCCGCCGGAGGACGCCGTGCAGGCGGTCGAACGGGGGGCGGACGCGATCGTGGTCTCCCGCCACGGAGATTGCCGTCCAACCGCCGCTTTCCACCGGTTGAACGGGCACGAGCAGTCCACGTCGGGCGCTGAACAGACACACCGGTTGTTCCTACCGGGCAACGGCTCACAGAGCCCGGTCCGCGACCTGCTGCCGTTCGACGGCCTCATACAGCGCCTTGATGTTGTTGCTACCGAAGGTCAGGGCGCCACGGCGTTCGATCAGCTCGTAGAACAGTGTGCTCCGCGGGTGCCGGGACGTCGTGAAGATCTGCAGCAGGACGCCGGTTCGGTCGCGGTCCGCGAGGATATTGAGCTCCTGGAGCTGTTTCACCGGGATGCCCAGCGGGCCCAGCCGGTCAGGAAGAGCGTCGTAGTAGCTTGCCGGGGTCCGCAGGAAGGCGATGCCGCGCTCGGCGCAGTCGCGTACGCCGGCCCGGATGTCCTCGGTCAGGAAGGCGACGTGCTGCACCCCTGCCCCGTCGTGGTTCCTGAGGAACATGTCGATCTGCCCGGGGGCGAGGCGGGTGTCGGGTTCGATGATCGTGAAGGTGACCCCACCGGTACGGCTCTGTACCACCTTCGACTCCATCGCCTGCGAGCCGACGATGATGCGCTCCTCGAAGGTCTGGTCGAGGGCGAACACCTCCCGGTACCGGCGTACCGTATCTTTTAGCTCGCCCGCGGGCACGCAGACCGCCAGGTGGTCGATGGCTCGCAGGAGGCCCGGGCCGGCGGCCGGCTCGGGCTCCTCGGCGATGACGCCGGGCGCGAACGGCCCGTCGGGCCGGCGCCGGGAGGCGAACCGGTGCTCGACGTCCCCGAAGCCCTTCACCGAGGCGAACGTCACCTCACCGCCCGCCGGTCCGACGGTCACCGGCGGGGCGAGTGGCTCCGCGCCCCGCTCGACCGCCTCGGCGAAGGCCGCACCGGCGTCGGCGACGCTCAGTCCCACGACCGCGACGCCTTCGCCGTGCCGTTGGAGGTACTCGTGTCCACGGTGCCGGGCCGCGATCGGCTCGGTCACCAGCAGGGCGACGCGGTGCTGACGCAGCAGCACCGATCGGCAGTCCCGTAATGCCGTGTCCGGTCCACCGCGACCGTGCACGGTGAATCCCCACCCGTCACGGAACCGTGTCGCGGCCTCCTCGGCATCGTGGACGTAAAGCTCAAGGTGGTCGATCGTCTGGATGTCCATCACGATGCTCCTTTCGCTGGCACGTGCGACACCGTCAGCCGGCGACGCGCCGGCCCGGGTCGACGCGGGTGGCGAAGTCGGCCCACAGGTCGGCGAACTGCCGCGCCAGGTCGGCCACCACGTCGGTGCAGTGCGGGGGAACGTTGGTGACGATGCTGTCCCATTCCTCGGTCCAGCGGGTGTGCAGGCTGAGGAGCCGGAGCAGGTTGCGGCCGGTGTCCGTGTACCGCAGCGCCGGGTCGCCGATGAGCCGGTTGACGACCGCGACACGGTCGGTCACGAGCTCCGGGCGGTCGGTGGTGCGGACGACGTTCAACGGCCGGCGTTCCCTGCGTGCCGCCTGGGCCGGTGCAGCGCCCTGGCCACGCCTGGCCGGCACGAGGTCGAGACCGGCGAGCAGCCGGTTACGGACGTCGCGGGCTGTCTCCGGAGAGATCGCCGCCGCCTTCGCGACCTGTCGCAGCGACAGGTTCGGATTCTCGGTCATCAGCTGCCCGGCGAGCCGGCGGCCCGCGCTGCAGTCCAGGGGGCGCACCCGGCCGTCCTGCCCGATCCGGCTGGCACCGGGCCCGGCTGCCCCGGCGACCCGGCGACGGATGTCGGCCACCGTTCCGGGCGACACCCCGGTCACCGCGGCCACCCGGCGGTCCGACCACTGCGGGTGCGAGACGGCGATACGTTCCGCCGCCCGCTTACGGTCGGCGAGGGCGAGCGGCAGACCGTGGGCGACGTTGAGCCACACCGACAGGACGAAGGCCTCGGCCTCTGGTCCGTCGAAGAACCGTGCGGCGATCGTCGACTCGCCGCGCCGGATGGCGGCCTGAACCCGGTGAATGCCGTCGATGACCCGCATCGTCGGGCGGTGCACCACGATCGGGGGCAGGTCGGCCTCCGCCGCGACCATCGCCTCGACGTGGTCGGGGTCGGCGCCGGCGAGCCGGGGTGACCCGCTCAGCTCCAGTGAGCTGACCTCTATGATCATGATCGGCTGTCGGTTGATGTCCTCTTCTTCGGGTGTCAACGGAACTCCTTCAGCTCGTGACGCGCACACCGGATCGGCGTCCGCGCGACGCAAAGCGAGGCCAGGCATCAGTCGGGGACGTGGGACACGGCCGTCGCGTCAGGCCGCTCGGGCGGATCGCGCCGCCGTATCGCTCCTCCGCGGCCGATGCAGGGGCCGCGAGTCCCGGGGTCGCACGCCGGCGTTCGGAAGGGTGTCTCCCGCCGACCGGCTGAGCGAGAAGGTAGTAGCCGACCCGGCGCGCAAAGGACACCCGGGTCGGAAGTGGCCGACAGGAAACCGGGCGCACCCGGCTCGGCCCACCGGGGCGGCGCTTCGTCCTGCGTGGACGGGCGGCTGGACGCCGACTTCCCGTGCGCAGCGACGGCGAGGCGGATCAACCGATCCGATCAGATCTTCGCCATGACTCTCAATCCCCCATGTTTGGCAAATGTTCGCGCGGAGTGTTTGACATCTCGCGTGCCGGGTATAGATAGCCGGTTTGCCGGAATGAAAACTAGCACCGGCCGAATGCGGAAGGTAACCCCTGTCCTACGGTCCGGCACCGACCCCTAACCCCTAGCCCGGGATGCCTGCGATTTCCCGGCTAAGTCCGACATCGCCAGCTCCTCAGGTGGTGAGGCGGTGGGTGAGGGCGGTGTGGCGGCGGCCGGCGCCGACGGTGCGGACGGCGGCGGCGAGGGCGCGGCGCGAGCCGACAAGTACGACAAGCTTCTTCGCGCGGGTGACGGCGGTGTAGAGCAGGTTGCGTTGCAGCATCATCCAGGCGCTGGTCGTCAGCGGGATGACCACGGCGGGATACTCGGACCCCTGGGAACGGTGGATCGTCATCGCGTACGCGTGGGCCAGCTCGTCGAGCTCGTCGAAGTCGTACTCGATGGACTCGTCCTCGTCGGTGCGTACCGTGAGGGTCTGCTCGTCGGGGTCCAGGGCGGTGACCACGCCGACCGTGCCGTTGAACACGCCGGCCTGGCCCTTGTCGTAGTTGTTGCGGATCTGCGTGACCTTGTCGCCGACCCGGAACACCCGTCCACCGGCTCGCCGTTCCGGCGCACCCTCCCGGGCGGGCGTGAGCTGCTGTTGCAACAGGACGTTCAGGGCGCCCGCGCCGGCCGGGCCGCGGTGCATCGGGGCCAGGACCTGCACGTCGCGGCGCGGATCGAGGCCGAACTTCTTCGGTACGCGGGCACAGGCGACCTCGACGGTCAGCGCAGCGGCGGCCTCGGTGTCCTCGCACGGGAACAGGAAGAAGTCGCGCATGCCCTGCAGCACCGGCGACCGGCCGGCGTTGATCCGGTGGGCGTTGCTCACCACCCCGGAGTCGGCGGCCTGCCGGAACACCCGCGTCAACCGGACCCGCGGCATGGTCTCCGCGGCGAGCAGGTCCCGCAGAACCTCGCCGGCCCCCACCGAGGGAAGCTGGTCGACGTCGCCCACCAGCACCAGATGCGCACCGGGCGGAACCGCCTTGACCAGCTTGTTGGCCAGGATCAGGTCCAGCATCGACGCCTCGTCGACGACCAGCAGGTCCACGTCCAAGGGGTTGTCCCGGTCGTAGCCCGCCTCACCGCCGGGCTGCAGCTTGAGGAGCCGGTGCACGGTCGCGGCCGGCTGACCGGTCAGCTCCGCGAGCCTCTTCGCCGCCCGCCCGGTCGGCGCGACCAGCAGGATCTTCGCGCGCTTGGCGGCCGCCAGCTCCACGATCGACCGGACCGTGAAACTCTTGCCGCACCCGGGTCCGCCGGTCAGCACCGCAACCTTCGCTGTCAACGCGAGCGCCACCGCCTGCTCCTGCTCCACCGCCAGCTCCGTGCCGGTGCGCGCCTTCAACCAGGCCAGCGCCTTGGACCAGTCCACACCGGCGAACGCCGGCATCCGGTCGGCCGGCGCCCGCAGCAGCGTCAGCAGGGAGGTCGCCAGCGACGTCTCCGCCCGATGGAACGGCACCAGGTAGATCGCCGCCACCGGCCCGTCCGCACTAGGCAGGTCCTCCCGGACGACCCCCTCCTCGGCGACCAGGTCGTCCAGGCAGCGGCCCGCCAACGCGGCCGGCACCTCGAGGATCTTCGTCGCCTCGGCGACCAGCTGATCGGCGGGCAGGTAACAATGACCGTTGTCGGTGGCCTGCGACAACGTGTACTGCAAACCCGCCTTGACCCGTTCCGGACTGTCATGGGGGATCCCGACCGCCTGCGCGATCGTGTCGGCGGTCTTGAACCCGATCCCCCAGACCTCCGCCGCCAGCCGGTACGGCTCCGCCCGCACGACGTCGATGGACTTCTCGGCGTACTTCTTGTAGATCCGCACCGCGATCGACGTCGACACCCCGACGCCCTGCAGGAAGACCATCACCTCCTTGATCGCCTTCTGCTCCTGCCAGGCTGCGGTGATCTTCGCCGTACGCTTGGGCCCGAGCCCCGGCACCTCGACCAGCCGGGCCGGCTCCTCCTCGATCACCCGCAACGTCTCGAGGCCGAAGTGCTCGACGATCCGCTCGGCGAACACCGGCCCGATTCCCTTGACCAGTCCGGAGCCGAGGTAGCGGCGGATGCCCTGGATCGTCGCGGGCAGCACGGTCGTGTACGAGACCACCTCGAACTGCCGCCCGTACTGCGGGTGTGACGACCACCAGCCGCGCAGCCGCAGGCTCTCCCCCGGCTGCGCGCCCAGCAGCGACCCCACCACGGTCACCAGGTCCGACCCGCGGCCGGTCGCCACCCGGGCCACCGTGTAACCGGTCTCCTCGTTCACGAACGTCAACCGCTCCAGCACCGCTTCCAGCACATGCGGCGCCGGCCGGGACGACACACCCGCCGACACGATCCCCATCCTGCCCGCCGCCGGCGGGTCAGGCGGCACCGGACTCCCCCGGCACCTCGCGGCAGGACGTCAGGTGGCCGACGTGGCGCCGAGCGTGACCGGCTCCGCGGCGTCACGGCGGAAGAAGCCGATGATGGCGGCGTTGACCTCGGCCGGCCGTTCGAGGTAGCCGAAGTGGCCGCAACCGTCGATCTCGTGGTAGACCGCGCCGGGAATGGCCTCGGCCACCTCCCGGCAGAGCTGCGGCCGGGTGACCAGGTCGTCGGCAAAGCCGATCACGAGGCACGGGCGGTCGATCCGGCGGTACGCGGCCCGGCGGTCCGCGATCAGCTGGAGCCCCAGCTGGGGCCGGATGGAGGCCGGGCTGACCGCGGAGATCTCCAGGATGTCGAGCCAGTCGCGCATCCGCTCATGGTCGCCGAGGGTACGGGCGGACAGGTTCTGCATGGCGGTGACCACGGCCGCGTACCGGGGCGGGAGCGTGACGCCGCTCTCGGCGAGCTCGATGTCGCCGGCCGTGACGGCGGCGCCGAAGGTGTCGGTGCGTGCCTTGGTGGCCATCAGCACCGCCTCCCGGACCAGGTCGGGGCGGGCCACGAGCAACTCCTGCACGATCACGGCGCCAAGCGAGAAGCCGACGATCCGGCACGGCCCCACATCGAGGTGCTCGATCAGCGCGGCCACGTCGGCGACCAGGTCGCCGAGGGTGAAGTCGCCCGGGCCGGCGTCGGTCGGCGGGATGCCCCGGTTGTCCACCGTGATCACCCGGTGCCCGGCGCCTCGCAGTGCGGGCACCTGGTGGGTACGCCAGATGCGGCCGGGCGCGCCGGTGCCGGTCACCAGGACCACGGGATCCCCGTCGCCGTAGTCGTCGTACCCGAGCGTGATCCCGTTGACCTTCGCCAATGCCATGCCGACCCCCGCCTCACCATTGTCGCCAGCAGCTCGCCGGACGACGCCGGCTTCGGATCGCCTTTCCCCGGCGAGGGAATGACGCTGCCAGGACGCTATTGCGGCGCCTGGAAGGGCGTCAACGACGCGTCCAACCGTCCGCGTCATTGCATCGGCGACGGACAATGGCAAAGCGCCGGTTGGGCCGGGCGCGCTCCGGCCCAACCGGCTCCTTCCGGCGCGGACGGCGGGGAACGGGGGTACCCGCGATCCGCCGGCCGGAGCATGAGGGCTCAGGCAAGGTGCTGACAGGCCTCGTACGCGGCGAGGTACCCGGGGCTGTCGGTGTCGAAGGTGTCGTGCGGGCCGATGTACAGCAGGCCGCTGGGTCCGGGATCGGGGAACTCGGCCACGCCGTGCCCGCGCATGCAGGCGGCGTACACGTCGGGACCGGTGCGGGTCGGTGTGCCGGACGGCGCCGGGGAGAGGCGGTGCCCGGACGGCGACCCGGAGGTGCAGCCGGCGGCGAGCAGGACGATCCCGGCGAGTCCCACGAGGACCACGGATTGAAGGCGACGGGACATGAATCCTCCGGGTGTTCCTGGGTCGTGCGGTACGCGGGCTCACGTCGGCTGCCCGCGTACCGTCGATGAAGGCGCCGTCAGATGGTGCGCAACGCCTCGGTGGGTTGCATGCGGGCCGCGCGCAGCGCCGGCAACAGCCCGGCCACGGCGCCGATCAGGATCGCCGCGCCGAGGCCGCCGGCCCAGGCGAGCGTCGGGATCACGATGGCCCAGTCGCGGAAGCTGACGTAGACGGCTGTCGCGACCACGCCGGCGGCCACACCCACCGCGCCGCCGAGGGCGGCCAGCAGCATCGCCTCGGAGAGGAACTGCAGCCGCACGTGGCCCTTGGTGGCACCGATCGCGCGGCGCAGGCCGATCTCGGAGCGGCGTTCGAGCACCGTGATGACCATCGTGTTCGCCACGCCGACGCCGCCGACGAGCAGCGCCACAGCGCCCAGGCCGAGGAAGAGCGTGTTGAGGGCGGACTGCGCTGCCGCCCGGGCCACCAGCGCGGCCGACGGCTGGGTGACCTGGACCTCGTTCGGGTTCTCCGGGTTCGCGGTGGCGCCGAGCACGTTGAAGACGTCGGTGACCTTCTCGGGGATGGCCCGCACGTAGATGGTGGTGGGGTAACCGTCGAAGTTCAGGTACTTCTCCGCGGCCGGATAGCCGATCAACACCGATCCGTTGATCTGGGGCGTGAGCGGGGCCTCGTCGAGGATGCCGCCGACGTAGAACCACTGCCCGCCCAGCCAGATCCGCTCGCCCGGGTAGATCCGCCCGATGCCGAGTCGCTGCGCGGCCTCCGCTCCGAGCACGGCAACCGGTTGGGTGGAGGTGGCGGCGTTCAGGTAGCGACCCTCGGCCATCCCGATCCGCAGCGCCTCCGGCAGACCGAGGCTGGCCGGCGTCACCATGAGAGCGTTGGTGTTGAAGCTCTGGATGTAGGGACTCCGGTAGACCTGGGTGTCCACCACGCCGGTGCTCTCCACCGACTGGACGGGCCCGACCCGGGAGATCATGCCGGGCGCCTCGAGCGGCAGCTTGGCGGTGTCGCCGGTGAGCGACTGCCCGGGCGTGACCACCAGCAGGTTCGTCCCGAGCTTGTCGATCTCGGCGAGCAGGCCGGCCTGCGACGACCGGGACAGGCCGAGCACGGCGACCATCGCCGCCACGCCGATCGCGATGCCCAGCGCGGACAGGGCCGCCCGCATCCGCCGGGTGCGCAGCCCGACGCTCGCCATCCGGGCCACGTCTGCCGGGGACATCCGGCGCACCACCCTGTTGCTCATGACAGCCTTCCTTCGCTGATGTCCGGCTTCCCCGCGGTCGCCGGCCTCGCGGTGGCGCCGGCCGGTGGCGTCCGCACGTCGGTGACGATGCGGCCGTCGAGGACCTCGATGCGCCGGGGCAGCTGCTCGGCCATCTCATGGTTGTGCGTGATGATGACGATGGTGGCGCCGTCCGCGTTGAGCTCCAGCAGGAGGTCGAGGATGGCGGCGCCGGACGTGCTGTCCAGGTTGCCGGTCGGCTCGTCGGCCAGCACGATGTCCGGGTTGCCGACCAGCGCCCGGGCGATGGCCACGCGCTGGCGCTCGCCGCCGGACAGCTGCGGCGGACGGTGATGCCCCCGGTGCTCGAGGCCGACCCGCTTGAGCGCCGCCGCCGCAGCCGCCATCCGCTCGTTGCGACGGACCCCCGAATACAACATGCCGTCGGCCACGTTCTCCAGGGCCGAGGTGTGCTCGGCCAGGAAGAACTGCTGGAAGACGAACCCGATCCGGGTGGCGCGCAGGGCCGCGAGATCCCGGTCGGACATCGTGGCCACGTCGTGGCCGACGATCCGCATGGCGCCGGTCGTCGGCCGGTCCAGCGTGCCCATCACGTGCAGCAGGGTCGACTTGCCGGAGCCGGACGGGCCGACGATCGCCACCAGCTCGCCCCGGCACACGGTGAAGCTCGCCTCGTCGAGCGCGAGCACGGGCGTCTCGCCCGGGTAGACCTTGCTGACATGGTCGAGCTCCAGGACCGCCTCGGTCTCGAGTTCGTCCGTGACGCGCTCGGCGGGCGTGGTGCCGGTGACGGTGCTCATGACGCCGGCACCACGACGTTCTGGCCCTGGACGAGGCCCGTGCCGGACACCTCGACCCGGCCGGCGTCGTCGTCGAACAGACCGGTCTTGACGGCGACCAGGCGGTGGGCGCCGGCCGCGTCGACGACCTCGACGGCGTACCCGCCGCCGGCGAGCGCCAGCAGCGCGTTCACGGGCACGGTCAGGACGTTCTTGACGGTCTCGGACACGATGGCCACCTGTACCGGCGCCTTGTCGAGGTTGCCGGTGTCCTTCGGCTTGAGGGGCGTGATGAGCACCGGGACGGTGATGTTGCCGTCGTCGTCCTTGGTGGCCACCGTGCCGACCGAGGCCACCTTGCCGGGCGTCGTCTTGTTGCTCGGCAGCGTGATCACGACCTGGTCGCCGACCTTTACATTGCTTTGCCGGGTCGCCCGCAGCGCGACGCTGACCTGCCGGTTGGTCGAGGAGGCGGTGAGCATCTGCTGGCCGGAGGTGGCCGCGCCGCCCACCTTGCCGCTGACCTCCGTGACCCGGATCCGGTCGACCGGCACGAAGATGACCTGGCCGAGGTCGAGCTCGCCGGTCTTGTCCTGGCCGATGGCGTCCTGCAGCTTCCGCAGCGCCTTGTAGGTCTGGTAACCGAACTCGTTGGAGGTGCGATCCAGCTTGGCGGACGACGCGTATCCGAGGTCGACGAGGGCCTGGTTGAGCTGCCGGACGTCGGCGCCCTCATCGCCCCACTCGAGCTTGCGGTAGACCGGCACCCACGCGCCCTTGAGCAGCAGGACCGGCTCGCCGTCCACCTTGTAGAGCGCCTTGCCACTCTTGATCACGTCGCCCACGGCCGGCAGCTTGGTGTACGTGCCGGCGACCTTGTTCAACAGCGTGTACGTGCCGGCGAAGCCCAGCGTGCCGCTCTCGGCGCTGCGCGCGGACAGGCTGCCCTTGGTGACCTGGGCCAGAGCGGTGCCGCTGCCGCTGTCGATCGTGGTGTCGGTGCGGCGACTGCCGAACGGGTCGAACACCACGTACGCCACTGTGGCCGCCGCGACCAGCGACAGCACCACCACGAGGATCAGCGGACCGCGCCGGCGCCTGGTGCGGACCGGACGCCGGCCGTTGGTCTCGGGCGCGCCGGTCCCGACACCCTCGACCGGCGTCTGCGTCGTGCTCATGACCCACCACCGGCGGGACCGGCACCGCCACCGCGCGGCGCGTTCTGCGGCTTGTACTGGGCACACGCGGCGTCGGCGGACTTGAACTGCTCGGACTGGGGGTCGACGTTACGCGGCAGCATGACCTGGCCGTTCTTGTCGGGGTCCGGGAACGACGGCAGGCCGTGCTCACGCATGCAGGCGGTGTACTTGAGCTTGTCCGCGGTGCTCCACGCGCTCGCCGGGTCGTCCTTCACCTTCGCGGCACTGCCGATGTACTGCTTGCAGGCGTCCTGTGCCTGGCGGAACTCGGGCGAGTCCTGGTCGACGCCGCTGTTGGGGTCGAGCCTGACCTGACCGTTCTTGTCGGGGTCCGGGAAGTTGGCCACCCCGTTCTCCCGCATGCATTTCGCATAGGCCACCGGGTTGCCACCACGGTTGCCCGGCGCGGAGTCCTCGGCCGGGGCGCTGGCGCCGCCCGTCGGGCCGATCGTGGCGACCGACTTCTGCGGCTCATCGCTGTTTCCGCACCCGCTCGCGAGCACTATCGTCACGGCCGTCAAACCGGTCAGTGCGGCAACGCGGAATCGTCCGCGCATGCTGATCATGTCGTCCTCCACTGCTTGTTGGTTCCGGTCATGACGCCTGTTCTACGGCAGCCCCGGTTTCGCGGCGGTTTCACCACTCTCCGGGCCTGGACAAGGCGCCGGGCCGCATCTTTCGATGCGGCCCGGCACGCTTTTGTCGACGGTGGCGCAGGTCTACTGGGCCGGCCTCGGCGCGTCGGACGGCAGGTACTGGCGACAGATCTTGTCGGCGGCCTGAGCCTGCGGCGTACGAGCGTCGTACGAGAACATGCCGTTGACCGGCTCCGGGAAATCGGGCACGCCGTTCTTGCGCATGCAGGACACGTACGCCCGGGTGTCGATCGGCTTGCCGACGAACGACGCCGACCCCGACGGAATCGGGCCCACCTGCTGCGCCCCGACGTTCGGCATCAGGCTCTTGCAGGCCGCTTCGGCGTCCTTGAACGTCTGGGAACTGGTGTCGATGCCGTCCTGCGGCGAGATCCGCAGCCGGCCGTCGGGTGGGGGCTCCGGGAAGTTCGCCACGCCGTTGCGGCGCATGCAGGCCACGTACTGCGCCAGGTCGCCGGCCGGCGCGGCGCCGGCCTTGGGTTCGGCACCGTCGCCACGACTGCCGGCGCCGATCAGGTAACCGGCACCGATCAGCGCCACCGCCAGCACGGAGGCTATGACGATGCCCGCGCGCAACCACGTCGACCGGATCGGCGGCGGGCTTTCCGAAATGGTCACGTCGTCGTTCTCCATGGCTCCTCCAGGACTGAGGTTTGTTCAGGGCTTACCTTCGCCGCTCAGGTCTTGGCCGCCCTGAACAATCCTCACTGACTCGGAAATGATCCGCCCGATCTCGGCGCCCGCGTGGCCCTGCAGCATCGCGTGGTGGGCTGCCGCCACATTCACGCATCTGATGGTGCCATGCACGAAGGGCGTCCAACTGTCCGGCGCATTCTCGATCAGCAGGGAGTCCGGACTTTCCTGCCCGGCGACGAAGAGCAGCAGATCTCCGTCGAACGGCGCCGGGGTGAACCGTTCGCTCAGCGAGATATGACTCGCATTCACTCGCATCATTTCCGTGGGCATTCGCGGGCCGTCCTTCGGGCCCGGCTCCCGGGCGGCGTCCGGCGGCGGCTCGTTGCGCTCCCGGTCACCGTCCCCGGCGCGCCGTGCCGTGATCGGGTAGCCGTCCACGACGGCCAGCAACGCGACGTCCTCACCGAGCTGTCGCAGACGCGTGGCCATGGCGTGCGCCACCAGGCCGCCGAACGACCAGCCGAGCAGGTGGTACGGCCCTTCCGGCTGCACCGCACGGATCTGGCTCACGTAGTCCATGGCCATCTCCTCGATGCTCTCCGGCATCCGCTCGCCGTCGCGGAAACCGCGGGCCTGCAACCCGTAGACCGGTCGGCCTTCGAGGTGGCGGGCGAGGTCGGCATAACAGGAGGCGAGGCCGAGGCTGGGATGCACGCAGAACAGGGGCGGCCGGTCGCCGCCGGTCGCCAGCGGCAGCAGCAGGCCCTCCGCCTGGTCACCGCCGTCGAGCGTACGGGCGATGTCGGCCACGGCCGGCCCGGCGAAGAGCGTCCGCAGGCTCACATCGGTGTCGAAGACCGCGCGGATCCGGGCCATCAGGCGCATGGCGAGCAGCGAGTCGCCGCCGAGCTCGAAGAAGGACCGGTCGGCGGCCACCGAGGGGACGCCCAGCACCTCGGCGAACAGGCCGCAGAGCAGCTCCTCGACCGGGGTTCGAGGCGCCCGGCCGGCCGTACCGGGCGCGGGCAACGCCGCCCGGTTGAGCTTGCCGTTGACCGTCAGCGGCAGGGCGTCGAGCGTGACGACCGCGCTCGGGACCATGTGCTCCGGTAGCCGGCGCGCGGCCAGCTCGCGCAGCGACTCGCCGTCGGCGCTGCCGACCACGTACGCCACGAGATGGCTGTCCCGCTGCACCACCGCGACCTGCGACACATCCTCGTGCCCGGCGAGGACCGCCTCCACCTCGCCCGGCTCCACCCGGAACCCGCGGATCTTCACCTGCTCGTCGCCGCGGCCCTCGAAGTGCAGGTTCCCCTCGTGATCCCAGCGGACCAGGTCGCCCGAGCGGTACATCCGCTCGCCCTCGTGGAACGGGCTGGCCACGAACGCGCCCGAGGTCAGTCCCGGACGGCCCACGTAACCGCGCGCCAGTCCCGGCCCGGCGAGGTAGACCTCTCCGGGCACGCCGGGTCCCACGGGAGTGAGGAACTCGTCGAGCACGTACGCGCGGACGTTCCCGATCGGGGCGCCGACCGCCGGGGCCACGCGGGGCTGTCTGGGCACGGGAACGGCGGTGCTGATGACGGTGGCCTCGGTGGGGCCGTACGTGTTCCACACCGTCGCCCTCTCCGTCCACCGGCCGGCCAGCTCGGCGGAGAGCCGCTCGGCCCCCAGCACCCAGGTGCGCACGCCCGGCACCTCCGCCGGGTCGAGAACCGACAGCAGGGACGGGACCACGCTGGCGGCCTCGACGCCGGTGTCGCGGATCATCGCGGCGAGGGTCCGCGGGTCCGTACGCTCCTCAGCCGACGCGATCGCGAGGCAGCCGCCGCTGGTCAGCGTCACGGCGATGTCGAGGATGGACGCGTCGAAGCTGAACGAGGCGAACTGCAACGTCACCACGCCGCCGCCCAGCACCGGCCGCATCACCGACGCGAGGTTCGCCACGCCGCGATGGGCGACCGCCACACCCTTGGGAATCCCGGTCGAACCCGACGTGTAGATGACGTAGGCGAGAGAGTCGGGCTCGATGTCAACCGCCGGGGGTTCGGCCTGCGGCATGAGGCCCCACTCGACCGGCCGGGCGTCCCCGAGCGGCAGGTCCGCCAGAGTCTCGCCGGTCCCGAGCACGAGGGCCGCGCCGCTGTCGGCGACGATGAAGCCGAGGCGCTCAGCGGGATAGGCGTGGTCCAGCGGCACGAATGCGGCGCCGGTCCTCCACACCGCAAGCATGGCCACGATCATGTCGACGCCGCGCGGCAGGCACAGGGCGATGCACTCCTCCGGGGCGGCGCCGAGGTCGGCGAGGTAGGCCGCCCAGCCGTCCGCGCGGCCCACCAGCTGCGCGTAGGTGAGGACCTCGTCGCCGCAGCGCGCCGCGGGGGCGTCTGGTGTGCGCGCCGCCTGCGCGGCGATGAGGGCGGGTACGGTCGCGTCGGGGATCGGCGCCCGGGTCTCGTTCCAGGTGCGGATCACCCGGTCGTGGTCGGCCGGGTCGAGCGGCGCCAGGTCGCGGACGGGCAGGTCCGGTTCGGCGGCCATCCGGCCGAGCACGGCCAGCAGCCGGTCCAGGACGGCTCGGGCGCCCGCTTCGTCGTACCGGTCGGTGCGGTAGGTGAGGCGGATGCTGAGGCCGTCGGCCGGGCCCACGACCAAGGCCAGCGGATAGTTGATGGCCTCCCTGCCCTCCTCCGGGGTGATCAGCACCGCGCCGGGGGCCTCGCGTGCCCGGTCGTGCTCCGGTGGTCCCCCGGCCGCACCGGCACCGAAGCTCTCGAACGCCATGATGGTGTCGAACAGGGCGCCCGGTCCGGCGATGCGCTGAATCTCGCTGAGGCTCAGATACTGGTGTCCGAGCAGCGCTGTCTGCTGGGCCTGCAGGCCGGTCAGCAGCTCGGCCACGGTCTGCCGCGGGTCGAAGCGGACCCGGACCGGGACGGTGTTGATGAACAGTCCGAGCATGGACTCCATGCCGGGCAGCTCGGCCGGGCGGCCGGCGACCGAGGCGCCGAAGACGACGTCCCGGCGGCCGGTGAGCCCGCCCAGCACGGCCGCCCACGCCGCCTGCACGACGGTGTTGACGGTCGACCCATGAGCCGAGGCCAGCTCGCGGATCGCGGCGTCGAGCTCCGGTCCGGTCTCGGCGACGACGGATCCGGGGAAGGTCTGGACCGCGCCGTGGTCGAGCGGGGCGACCAGCGTCGGTTCCTCGGCGCCGGACAGGGCGTCGCGCCAGGCGTCGCGGGCCGCCTCGACGTCCTGGCGGGCCAACCAGGCGAGGTACTCGCGGTAGGAGACCACGGGCGGGGCCTCGCCGACGGCGCCACCCGTGTTGGCGGCGTATGCGGCTCCGAGCTCCTGGACGAGGATCTGCAGGGACCAGCCGTCGAGCAGGATGTGGTGCAGGGTCAGCACCATCCGGTACCGGCCGGGCGCGAACGTGAGCAGCAGCACCCTCAGCAGCGGCGGCACGGCCAGGTCGAAGCGTCGTTCCTGTTCCTGCAGGGCGATCCGGTCCGCCTCGGCCTCGGCGTCCACACCCTCGAGCGCGCTGAGGTCCTCCTCTCGCCACGGGACCTCCACGCCGGTCAGGACGGTCTGCAGGGGCCCGGCGCCGCGCGCACGGAAACCGGCCCGCAGGCTGTCGTGCCGGTCGAGCACGCTCTGCCACGCGGCGCGCAGTGCGCCGGCGTCGAGATCACCCTCGATGGCGAAGGACATCTGCTCGACGTACACGTCCATGGCCTGCTCGTCGTAGAGCGAGTGGAACAGGATGCCCTCCTGCAGCGGGGAGAGCGGCCAGATCTCGGCGAGCACGCGCCCGTCCGCGGCGGCGGCCGCCTCGTACCTTTCGATCTCGTGCTGGGTGACCTGGGCCAGCGGGAAGTCGGCCGGAGTGTGCCCGCCGCCGTGCCGTTCGGTGTGCGCGACGAGGCCGGTCAGCGCGGCCGCCCAGGCCTCGAGCAAGCGCCGCGCGGCGTCCTCCGTCAGGAGCTCCTCGGGCCAGGCCAGGCCGAGCGTCAGCTGCGGGTCGCCCGGCACGTCGCGGACCACGCCGGTGACCTCGATCGGGTGCAGGACCGGCACGTCCCGGTCGGTGCCGCCGACGCCCTGGGCCGCGATCTGCCACGCCGGCTCGGTTCCGGGCGGCGCTCCCGGGCCGCCGTCGCCAGGTTCGGCGTTGCCGCCCGGCATCCGGCCGAGGTAGTTGAACCCGATCTGGGCCTGCGCGAGACCGGCCAGCTCCGCCCCGGTCGCGGGGTTCAGATAGCGAAGAACCCCGAAACCCGCACCGCTTTCGGGTACGGCGCGCAGCTGCTCCTTGACCCGCTTCATCGCGTCGCCCAAATCTCCGCCGTGCGACGGACCGGCGTTGAGGCGCACGGGGTGGCTGCTGGTGAACCAGCCGACGGTCCGCGACAGGTCGAGGTCGCCGACGCGGCCGTGACCCTCCACGTCGACGAGGACGCCGCCCGCCGGATCGCCGTCGCGCCACCCGGTCACGGCCACCGCCAGACCGGTGAGCAACACGTCCTCGATGCCCGCGGCGAACGCGGCGGGGACCGAGGTGAGCAGGGCGGACGTGACCTCGCCCGGCACCGTGACCGACACCCGCCGCGTGCTGCCCGTGGTGTCCCGGGCGGGGTCCACGGGCCGGTCGGTGAGCAGAGGTTCGGGCTCGCGCAGCATCGCCGTCCAGGTGGGCAGCTCGGCCAGGCGGTCGTCGGCGGCGAGGGCGCGGGCCCAGTGCCGGAACGAGATGGGCACCGGTTGCAGCGCCACCTCCTGCCCGCCGGCGAGCGCGGTGTACGCCTCGGCGAGGTCCGGCAACAGAATCCGTAGCGACACCGTGTCGACCACAAGATGCGCGATGGTCAGCAGGAGGCGGCCGGCGCGCTCAGGGCCGGCGTCGAACCAGACCGCCCGCACCATCACGCCGTTGTGCGGATCGATGCGGGCCGCCGCCGCTTCCGCTCCCTCTTCCAGGACGCGGAACACGTCGTCGCCCTCGAGCCCGGAGACGTCGACCCGGTGCACCAGGGTGCCGGGTGCTGCCGCCTCGGGAACCGTCAGTCGCCAGCCGCCGGCATCCGACGTCAGCCGGGCGCGGAGGATGTCGTGGTGGATCAGCAGGGCCCGCAGCGCCTGGTCGAGAAGAGCGTGGTCGGCGCCGGCGGGTGTGGTGACGAGCGTGGCCAGCGCCGCCTCACCGATGCGGTCGGGGCCGGTGCGGTCGAGCAGCTCGTGCATCACCGGGGTGAGGGGGACGTCGCCGATGCCGGGCTCGCCGATGGGCGCGTTGTCCTGGATCACGCCCGCCACGGCGGCAAGGCCGGCCGGGGTTTGTTGTTCGAAGATCTGCCGGGCGGTGACCGCCAAACCAGCACGGCGGGCCTTGGACACCAGCAGCATCGACATGATCGAGTCGCCGCCCAGGTCGAAGAACGACGCCTCCGCCCCTACCTCGTCGAGGCCTAGCAC
>NZ_JBFAPM010000039.1:0-28058 GCF_040676695.1 Actinoplanes sp. NPDC049548 | reverse complement strand
GGTCGGCTGGCGCGCCGCTCTGCGTACCCGGGATGAGATCGCGGAAAAGATCCGGCTGGGTTTTCGGCCGGAGGAGGCGGTCCGCGCGTCCGTGGGGGTATCTCGGGTGGGTAGCGGCTGACGGGGCTTTTCTGCGAGGTCGGGCGGCACGGCGGTGGTCGTCCGGTCGGCCCGGCGTCACGACATGGCCGGCGCCTCGCCGCGCGTCTGACGGCCGGATGGCAGGGGACCGTATCCCGAGCCACTGCTCGGCGTCCCAGGCGTGGAACCGTTCCACCTCATCGGCGCACTTCATCATTTCTGGTGCCGGGCGACCGTGGAAACACGGTGGGAACACCGCCTTGCGGCAGGCCCGGTCTTCAGCAGGGAGGCGGGTCGCCATGGTAACTGGAAGACAGCGGGCTCGCTCTTGGCTGACATGGTGGTCGGGCGGCCCCGTGCCCTACCGGCCCAGCAACGCGCCCGGTGACCTGCTCGACGGGTACCGGCGAGACTGCTCGGGCTATGTGTCGATGGCATTGGGCCTGCCCGGGCCGGGACTGAGCACCGTCGACCTCGCGCGGCGCTCGAGCGTCATCGGCAAGGACGAGCTCCGGCCCGCCGACATGATGTTCAACCCGGACACGGATCTGCGCGGCCTCGTGGTGCTGTTCGTCCGCTGGGCCGATGCCTCGCAGTCCTCCTACTGGGGATACGAGCAGTCCGGTGACGGCGGCACGCACTACCGGAAGGTCTCGAACCCGTACTTCGGCGCGTATCCCATGACGCCGTACCGGCTGCGCCGAAAGGGCATCGTTACTCATCACGAGGCGGCACGGTGATGGACGAGTGTTCGTCGCCAGGGGGAATGGCTTGGCACAAGGCCGAACTGCTGCCGGCGGACGATGTCTATTCGCATTCGTCGTCATCGTCGCGGACGGCCGCGACGTCGTCCAGGAAGTCTCGGAAGCCGACAGGCCAGTGCACCGGGGCGGGAAACAGACCGGGCTGGGGGCTCCAGCGCCCAACCCACCTTGATCAAGATCGCGGCGACGGGTGCGGGCACGCGCATCGCGTGTCGCTGCTCGAGCAGCAGCGACCGCTCATCATCGTCAAGAGCGTCCCAGACGTCGACGAAACGATCATCCACGGCTCCGACGGTAGGCCGCAACGGGTCAACCCGCGGCGACTTCCGGTCGTCCTTCATACCCTGAGGCCCCCGGCGTCGGCCACGCCGACGACTGTGCAGAATCTATGAGCGGAACGCTAAGGGTTCGCCCTCTGTGCGTATACAGGTTCACCGAAGCTGCGGTACGCAACACCCGGTTAATGTTCCGAGTCCCGCATCCTGTGTCTGGAGTAACCGACGGCCGCACCATCACGACGAGCGGAGATCGCAGTGGGCCCTGACGAGAACACCTATGTGCGGGATCAGAATGCCCGTGTAGACCCGCTGCTTGCGCTCGGGACGATCACCGTGGCCGGCCTGCGGTCCATCCTCGCCGACCTGCCAGACGAGGCCATCGTCGTCGTTGCGAGCGACGCAGGGGGTGGAGAAGGGTGTTCACCACTGGCCGACGTGGAGGAGGTCTGGTACTTCCCGACAGCCGGCGAGTCCGCTCCGCTCGGTCGCGACTCCGATGGCAACGTCCATGAGCCCGGGTCGCGTGACCTGTACGCAGTGTTGTTACGTCCTGCTGACCGCCGCTGACCGGAGATCATCTATATCCGAGCCCACCCCTGCGCTGTCGTCCTGCTGCGCCAGGAAGGTCGGCTGGAGCCGCCGCCTGGTTGTACCAGCCGCGGGGCTGGTTGATGTCAGCGTCATCCGGCTGAGGCGTTTCCTTGGCGCTCAGCGCGGTAACGCTCGAACAGCCAGCGCGGCACCTCGACCGGTTCAATCCACCAACTGCCCTTGCCGTGGTTGATCTCCAGCAGTTGGTGTGTCTGAGCCCAACCGCCGTCCTTCTGCGGAGTCTCCTCCTTCCAGGGGTCGCCGTTCTCTCGGCAGTGCATGCGCGCCATGTGCCCGGCGGAGTCGATGCTGTCGCCCCTATCCCTCAGGAAGGCGAAGTACCGGTATTCCGGCAGTTCGGCCGCTGCCCGGCGGAGGTACCGTTCGACTGCGTCGGCGTCTACCTGTCGGGCGCGGTACGACACTGTGCCTTCCGCGATCTGTTTGAGCCAGAGGGACGGGGACCAGACCGGCCAGCCGACCGCCGCTTCCTCCCGGCCGCCGTAAGCGCCGTAATGACGCACCACCGCCATCGGCTGGTCGGTGTCGGGCCGCAGAATTTCGTAGTACGTGTAGCGCCATGGCGCCTTCAGTTGCTCCACGGTCTCCAGGGAGATTTCGACCGCTTTCGGGTTGGTCGCCCGCGTTTCCCGGCCCGAGTTGTTGGCCCGGACCCAGTGAGGGCCACCCCGAAGTTCCTCCTCTTGCACATAGGTGCTGGTCCGCCACTGCCGCACGACCTGCTGCGCCTCGTTCACCGATTTCACGCCCCCGTTCAGCAGGGCGTAGTAGGTGTAATCCCGCTCCGACGGCCCGGTGGCCTCCAAATACCGACGGCGGAATGCGGCGACCGCCGCATCGTCGATTTCCAGCAGGGTTTCATCGCGCAGACCCCGGACGCCGTCAATCACGTGATAGGGCTCCCAGCCGACGCCAAGTCTCTCGCGTACGCCGCTCTCCTGCCCTGCGGTGACCCGTAGGACGTCCGCCGGATCGTTGAGACTGAAGTCGGATCCGTGACGATTGACCACCGCAAAATAGCGGTAATCCACACGCGGCAGGTCGCGGAGGTACTCCTCGACCGTCGCGGCCTCGACCGCCTCGACGTCGTAGTCATCGATACCCGTGTCGATACGCCACAACCGCCGCGTCGACTCCCACACCGCGCTACGGCAGGTGGAATCCTCGAACCGGTACATCCCACCGCTCGGCAGAATCCAAGAGCGGGTGTACGCCACCGTACGCCCGGACGAACGCTCGACGATGCGCTGGTAGGTGTACGCCCACCGAGCGGCCAATCGGTTCGCGGTGTCCGCGTCCACCGGGACGGCGCTGTACCCCGCAGTGCGGTTGGCTCGCTCCAAGGCGTATTTCGTCGGCTTCCATACCGCGCCGGGCGCGACCTCCTCCTCGCCGGCCGCGCAGCCCTCGCCTCGGAGGCGGAAGACGCTCAACGGCTTGTCCAGCCCCCATTCATCGACCACATGAACGTAGTAGCGGTACTCCTGGGTCCCGGCCGAGGCCTGTGCCCTGCGGCGGGTCTCGGTGCGGCGCGAACGTCTGGTCATGTAGGCCTCCCCGCGTCGAGGCAACGCTAGCGAACTCATGCACAGTGCGCTTCACAGTCACGGTTCGGCACCGCGCGCCCGCGCCGAACGCGCCTCCTCGCGCCGACGTCGTCACCCTCGAACACGTCCGCTCATCGGCACGAGCGTGCAGCGGGCCGCCCCTACGAACGTCGCGCTGCGTGCGGGCTTACCCCGGCCGCCGCGCGTTGGGCGGCAAATCCGTGCGGCAGCGGGGAGGATCGGTCAGGCTCACGAGGTGAGTCTTTCGCCGCAGCTGCCGTCGAGTGGCCGGCGACGAACTTGGCCGGTCGGCAATATCCAGAGGTGGAAGGCCTGCTAGCGCAACTCGTCGGCACAGACCCGGGTGTTGCCCGCGATGCCGCTCTGGAACTCGGCGATCGCCGTGAGTACGGTGCGGTCCCGGCCATGCTGGAGATCCTGGGCGCCACGCCTGAGGTCAGTCTTCGCAACGGCGTCGCGCTTGCCCTGTCGGACATGCACATCCCGGAGACGTTCGAGGTCGTCGCCGACCTGCTGCGGCAGTATCACATCCGCGGCGCGCGCGGCACTCTCCTGTACGCTCTCAGGCCCTTCGACTGCACGCCCATCCTGCCGCTGCTGTCGATCTGCTCATCGAGGACACGTGGGAATCCGCGCGCGAGGCGGCCGATCTCATCACCGAGATAGATATCGTGTCCGCCGAAGTATGGATTCCGCTCAGGAATCAGCTGCGGACGGCGCACAAAACAGCCGACGCGCCGTACGCGGTCAATGACCCCGAACGCCGCGACGTGATCGGCTTCCTGATCCAATTCTTCGAAGAGGGTTCCAATGAGCCCCTAGCGCAGCAGCAGCCCGGGATGTGGCGGCCAGCCCCTAGCGGCGCATCGACATTCCCCGTCGGGAAGGCGCACAGCAAAACGCGCGAATCGTGGCAGATCCGGATACGTCGCACCGATGACTCACGCCCTTGATGCTGGGTCGACGGCTGTCGCACGTGATCGATGACTATCGCCAGGACCGAAGCTTTGGAATGTTCATCGCCTCGGCTCCCCGTGCTCGGCTCCGGGTGCACGAAAGGCGCCTACCCGCAGGTGTGGCGCCTTTCCGCACTGCCCGTCAGGCGACACTAGAACCAGACTTTTCGACCACCGACCGGGCGGCCGACAGCGCCGAGGATCCAGAGCACGGCGCCAATCACCAGAAGAACGATTCCGATCGTGTAGAGAATCGACACCTTCAGGAAGATGCCTAGCAGCAAGAGGATGAGTCCTACGATCAACATGATTCGCTCCGTTTCGCCGACGGGCACCTCCCGCCGGGCAGCCTGTACCCCGTGCGTGGAAAAGCTAATCCGATCGATCGCTGACCCCGTACCACCGCTGCGGACCTACTGCTGTCCCGGCATCCGTGCTGATGTCCGGATAGCGCCCAAGCAACGCCGTCACGTAGGCCGCAATGCGGGCCGCGGGTTCGACCTGCTGCTCAGACTCCAGGTAATCGTGCCCGGCGGTGCCCGCCGGACCGCAGTCCCACTGGACGATCTCTGCTCCGTTAGCCGATCCGTACGGCAGGCCGAGGTCGAGCCGCTTCGCAGCGACGCAGCCGGCAGGGACGGCACCGCAACTGTTGAGCGACGGGTCGATGTCAGTGCCTGACGACAGGTTGATCTCAGCGGCGTCGCACAGCGAACTTGGGCTATTGCGTAACCTGAGCAGCCCAGCTCTTCGCTGGTCGCCGCACCTCGGGTGACCCTTCCTCGGCGGGTCAGCGGTTGAGGTAGGCGGCCAGGCCACCGAGTTCTTCGTTGGCGATGTACACCGATGTCACATTGATGACGGCTTCTTCGACGTGGGTGGTGCAGCCCCACGCGGAGTCGCCCCAGGAATCGGCGACCTTGATCTCGGCGGGTGCGGTGCAACCGCGGGCGCCGCCGAGTTCGCAGCGCTCGGGGTGTGGCGTGGCGGCCTGCTTCGTTGCGGCGGTGCGCATCTGGGCGGCGAGTTCCGCGGCGGCGGCGGCGCGCTGCTCGGCCTCGGTGCGCAGCTCGCGTTCGGCGCGGACCGCTTGGATGGTGGCCAGGCGCAGTTCCAGGTGCTGGGCAACCTGGTCGGCGAGGTGGCCGAGGACCGTTTTCTGCGCGTCGGTCAACTCCCGCGGGATGCCGTCGATCGCGGTGACCGTGCCGAGGTGGTGCCCGTCGGCGGTGACGATCGGGGCGGCGGCGTAGAACCGCAGCCCTAGTTCGCCACGCACCAGCGGGTGGTCGAGGGTGCGCGGATCTGCCACCGCGTCGTTGACCACGTACGGGCCGTCGGCGCAGAACGCCGACGCGCACAGTCCGGGTTCGGTGCCGACCTGCGCGACGCCGTCCAGGCCGCGGGTGGCGGCGAACCAGACCCGGTCGGCGTCGACGATGCTGACCGTGGCGATGGGGGTGCCGCATACCGCCGCAGCGGCGGCGGCGATCGTGTCGAACTGGCCGTCGGTGGGGGCGTCGAGGATTTCGTAGCGGCGTACCGCGGCCAGCCGGGCCGGATCGGTGAGGGCGATAGTGCTGTCAGTGGTGATCGACACGATGTGGTGCTCGCTTTCCCAAGAGGTGCGCAGGCCGGCGGGGTGGAGTCGATCGGGGCGCCGGTGGAACGGTCGTATCGAGTGGCGTCGCGGGGACGCTGTGAAAGGGTACCGGTGTGGCGATCGACGACGTTGGCTACAGCATCAACCACCGGTGCAGCTACCGGTGATGCCGCCTGCGGCGCCGGCCACTGACAACAGCGTGCCGGGGCCGTTGACATCCACCTGTCGTTTTCGCTGGCAACATCCTGTCGCTCAACATGTTGAGCGCCGGCTAACTGACCACCGGTGCGCCGGGTAAATGTCCGGTTGGCAAGGCTCCTCGCCGGCCGGCAGGTGCGGCAACAGCCGTTTTGTCGACGCGGTGCAGCGAGTCGATGCACCCGGTCCACGGACGGACGACCGGGTGGTTTCGCCCGTCACGACGCCGTAGCGTTTGGCACCACGGCTCCCAGCCCCGAGCCGGTCGCTCCAGCCCCCGGCGGCGCCCGATGGGCCGCCACTCTGGAGCGTCAATGATCGGAAATCGTCGTCACCCCCAACCAACGGTGCGCGCCGGAGCGGATCCCGGGATGGAAAGTCTCGCCCAGGCCAGCGATTCCACTCTGATCGAGCTGACCTCGCGGGGGCACGAGGCCGCGTTCGTCGCGCTGTTCGACCGGACCTTACCGACGGCCCGAGCCGAGCGGCGACTCTGCCCGACAACGCCCAACACGGCCAGATCCTCGCGTCCAGCTACGTCGAGGTGTGGTGGCTGGCCGGTTGCCATCGCGCGCCGGAGGTCGACGCCACGACCTGGATCACCGGGATCGTCCGGCGGCGCGTCGACTAGGGCGTGTCCTGCCGATCATGGCGACGCCGAGACGGAGTCCAGGTTTCGTCTCGCAAGTGGGCCGGGCGGTCGGATACCGGGGTTGTATCCGGCCGTCCGGACCGCGCCGCGAGGCGGAAGCTGGGCCCGTCGCAGGCCGTCATGATCGGCAGGACACGCCCTAGGCACAGCGATCGACGCAGCCGGACGTGGACCCGCCCTTTACGGGCCCGAGGCCCAGTTACAGCGAACTGGAGATCGCAGCCCTGCTCCGACGGCCGCTCGGCGACCTGCAGCGAGCATGACCGCGCTGGGAGGACACACCACGACGGGGAAGAGGCTGCCCGTCACTGGTATCCGATCCGTTAATGGCGGCGCGAACTGACCGGGCCGGCTCGGCCCTCGGGAGGAGCAGACCTGCGTCGGTGATGTGGGTGACCGTGCCCTGTTGGTCGGTGTGCAGGTATTCGGTTGTGCCGTCGGTGGCTACCTGGGCGTACGGGGTAAGGGTCGGGCCGTAGAGATAGCGGTGCGTGCCGTCGGAGAGCAGCAGCGGCAGGGTGCCGGCGGTGGCCCATACGAATGCCTTGGTGTCGCCGTCTGCGGGTACGGGTGGCGCGCAGCCCGTCACCGTCGTAGGTGTAGCCGATCCGGCGCGCCGTCTGCTCACCGTCGCCCCGAACGCCAATGCCGCGCGCGACACGCCGAACAGCAGAACCCCGCAGTCGTCCGGGCCGTCGCCGAGATCCGACCGCGTCTGCGTCGTCGTGCTCAAGCGGCCCGCCATCCGAGATGACAAGCTTGCGGTCGTCGTCGTCGCCGTGCTGAGGCGAACGCTTCTCATGGGGCGCGCGACCGGCTGCGCGGGCCCGCCGCGGCATCCGGCCCCCGCGCCATCGCCACCGACCAGCTAGACAACGCCCGCGTCGCCGCCGAGTCGAGGCCCGGAAGACGGCAGCTGCGAAATCTGGGTCACTTGCTGAGGAAAGTGACGGTGAATCCGGTGCAGGTCGTGCAGTTGTAGGCGGGCGAGGTGTTGTCGGCCTCGCCGTCCTTCGACCAGGTGTAGGCGCGAGGACAGGCGGCCTTGATCTTGCGTGTGTAGTCGGTGTCGGCCGAGTCCGGGTTGGAGTTCAGGCACAGCCGGCCGCCGGATCTCAGGTCCGCTGCCGGGCACGCGGCGAGCAGCTTCGTGGGGCAGCCCGCCTGGCTGCACTCCTTGGCGCCACCGTACGGCGACTTCACCGCGTTGACTGGGTCGATGGTGATCGGGAAGTTGACCGCGTTGACGTAGCTGACGTTGTACCAGTTCTTGCCGTACGTGGTGTCGCCCGGATAAAAGCCGAACTCAGCGAAGCTGGCCGGCTGCCCGTACTGGATCTCGCAGCGGTCTGCGAACTTGCCGCAGTCGCCGATCTCGCAGTGGAAGTTCGTTCCCGGCGTGCCGGTGCAGCCCTGCCGGGCGAAGAACCGGCCGCTCCATTGCTTGGCGCCGCCGTCCTCCGGGATCGTGATGGTGCCGCTGGCGCCCGGCTCAAGGACGGGCAGGCCGGTGATCGGGATCGACCCGTCGGGGTTGACCGCGTTGCCGATCCAGACCTTCTCGCCGGTGCGGTTGACGAACGTCACCGTGTGGCTGCCGGAGGGATCGGCGGTGGTGCCGGGGGCTGCCGCCTTGGTGGCGGGTGCTGTTTTGGCCGCAGGGTTCGACGGGGCCGGTGCGGAACTGGCCACGGAGGCGGGGCTGTTCGTCATGGATGCAGCGGTGGGCGCTGCGGTGACAGCGCCGGAACTCGCCGGCGCGGTGGGCGGGGCGGGACGATGCACTCCGCGGCCGAACGGGCGGACGTCGGCGGACGCGCTGGCCACGCCCGCCAAGGCGGCGGCCACGCTGATCAACACCGCCAAGACGGCGGACAGGCGACGCCCGCTGAGGCGGCGCGGCCGCGACCGGGGGGAGACGGTGGGGTCGCCGGAGGGCATGTGATGATTTCCTTTCGTCGGACCGGAACTGATCTTCTGCGTCCGTGGCGCCGATTGCAGCAGGCGTCAGGAAGGTTTAAGACATCACTAAGGGCCGCTGCCCCCGCGCCGCCGCTCGGATACCCGTCCGGGCCGACGATGATGATGAATCCGTTGCATTTGGTGCACCGCCGGATCCTGTGCCGTTCAGAGACTCTCGCTGCCGGTCAGGTTGCGTATCTGTATAGGGACCGGTGAGTGGTCAGGTGGGTCACCGTCGCCGGATGCTCCATGGCGACGCGGGCGAGCTTTCCCCGAGCCCGGTGCAGGCGATGACGCTTGGAGTGGCGGGCATGGCGTCGAGGACATGCCGGGCTCGGGCTTCTTCAGATCGACAACGTCAGTCGTTGCGCAGCGCCGCCACGGCCGGCCGTCAGAGCGCCCGCCCAATGTAGGTCGAGCACAGGGCTCATGCCGTGGTGGTTCAGGCCCGGCGGTTCTGCTCACCGACCGGACGCGACGGGTCGGCCTCGTCGGACCAGTTGCTGTGCGAGTAGAAGTCCTGGACGCCGTGCAGGACCCGGCCGAACGCGCCGAGGGATAGTCACCGGCGACGAAGTCGGCGCCGTCGCAGTGGGCGGCGGGGTCGGCCATCTCGTCGCTGTCCGGCGCGCCGACAGCGCCGAACGCGTGGTCGTGGCCGGCGAGGTAGTCGGCGGAGCGTGGTTCGAACAGAATGAGAACCCGCCGTGCCGGCACCGCGCCCGCCTTCCGCCAGGCCGCCGTCCGGCCGGCGGCCCGGCTTCAGATGGTGCGGCATCCGGGACCGCGCGGCGTCATCCCGCCCGGATGGTCGGTACGTCCTCGGACACGATCGATCAAGGTGCGAGCTGCACAACCGCAGAACTGCCAACCGGTAGAGCCCTCGGATGTGCGGGTTGTCACAATCTCAGGCACATGTCGCATCGCGGCCGGCCGTTTCGAGAAATTGGCGGGTTCCGTTGTCTCAAGCGCGCTGCCCGGCCACGCCAATCGGAGACCCTGCCGGTACGGTACTGCTCGCAACGGTGACTCCGAATGGGGAAGCCGTTCGACCTGAATGTGTTTCTGGCCGATACCGGAGGTAAATGTGTTGCACCATGCGCGTTCGCCCGGCCGTAAGCGGGTCTTCTATGCCGCGGTGACGCTCGCGGTGACAGGTGCTGTCGCCGGGATCTCGTCGGTGGCGAGTGCGGCGACGACGGCGGGTCTCAACTACGTCGCCATCGGCAGCTCCTTCGCGGCGGGTCCGGGTATCTCACCGGTGCAGTCCAGTGCCGGGGCCGCGGGCTGCGCTCGGTCCAGCAACAACTATGCGAGCGTGGTGGCCCGTGACCTGGGAGCCAACCTCACCGACGTCTCCTGCAGTGGCGCAACCACGGCGAACGTGCTGACCACGAGCCAGAACGGCCAGCCACCGCAGGTCAATGCCGTGACGAGCGCCACCAACGTGGTCACGATCACCATCGGCGGGAACGACGTCAACTACTTGGGCAGCATGGGGGCGTACACCTGCCAGAACGACGGCGGCTCCAACTGCGCGAGCGTGGACCGTCAGGCGATCGACAGGACCTTCGCTGATCTGCCCGGACGCCTGCAGAACATCGTGAACGCGGTGCACAGTGCGGCTCCCCAGGCGCAGGTATACCTGGTCAACTACTTCACGATCCTGCCGGATTCCGGCACCTGTCCGGGAGTGCCGCTCAACGCCGACCAACTGGCGTACGAGCGCAGTATCGCTACCCGCCTCGCGGCAGCGACGGCCACTGCGGCGTCCGCTACGGCAGCGACGGTTGTCGACGTGGCTGCGGCCAGCCGCGGGCACGACGCCTGCTCGGCCGACCCCTGGGTCGAGAACGGCCGTCCGCCCGCAGGTCGGGCCCAGTACCACCCGAACGCCGCCGGGATGAGGGCCGCCGCTCAAGCCGTTGAAGCAACGTTGGTCGCCCGCGGCCAGGTCCGCGCCGCCGAGTTCCGCTCGGGTATTCCGGGCAAATGCGTGGACGTCGCGGGTGCAGGAACTGCCGATGGAACCCCCGTTCAGCTCTACCAGTGCAACGGCACCGGCGCGCAGCGGTGGACGTACACGCCGGGTGCCGGCGGCGCCCTGCGCGTTCTGGGCAAATGCTTGGACATCAGCAACGGCGGCACGGCGAACTACACCAAAGTTCAGTTGTGGACGTGCAACGGAACCGCAGCTCAGCGCTGGACCGTCGGTGCCGGCTCGGCATTGGTGAACCCGCAGTCGGGTCGTTGTCTCGATGTTCCCAACGCCTCGACAACCGACGGAACCCAGTTGCAGATCTTCGATTGCAATGCCACCGCCGCGCAACAGTGGGTTCCGACAGCCTGATACGTGGCTGCGGCGAAGGCCAGCGACACTCGCTGATAGGGGCACTCGGCCTGGAATGGGAATGTGGGGGTTCGACCCTGCCCTTGGCCGCTCGATTGACAGAACGCCGACCAGCGGAAGCGCTGGTCGGCGTTTGAGGAGAATCCGTAGTTTTGTCGCTTGATCTAGGAAGACTTCCGTGCCGTGCTCGCTCCGCTCAGCGGCCGCCATGACCACCGGCATCGGGCTGTTGTTCGCCGTACGCGGCGGCCCGCCTTGAGCGGAGCTGGCGCCTCGAGGACATCAGCCGAGGACACGACTCAGCAACGGCGGCATCAGGGCTCAGCGGCGGAGTCCTCGACGCCGGACCATGCCGATCGCTGCGGTTCCCGCGAACAGTACGATCCCTATGATGGCCAGCCACAGCAGGCCCTTGATGGCAAAGCCCACGATCGCCAGGATGAGCCAGAGCACGAGAAGAACGATCAGAAGTATGAGCATGACGGCCTCCGTCTCGGCACGCGGCGCACTTGCGGCGGCCGACCAGCGGACGACCGCGGCGACGCTTCAACTGTACGCCCTGAGCTGCCGTGCGCTATGTCTCGGTGGCGGGCCATGGCTCGGACGTCGCGGCTCGTTCCTACGACGCAGGACGATAGGACGCGACCGCGGGTGCCGGCCCCGGCGCACGTACGGTCGCACGGCAAGAGGCCGGTCGGCGAGCACCGCGCGGAACTTTTCGCGTCTTCGGCGTAGCGGGGGCGCCTGGCGGGGTATTCGGTCGGGTGTGGCGGTGCGGCGTTTCGTGCAATGGTTTGTGGACACCGGGCGGAACGCGCGTCGCCGCGCCGGGTGGCTGGATAACCTCGTCCGGGCCGTAGTGCGGTACGGCGAGGCCGACGGTGGCCGGCTCGCCGCCGCGGTGACGTATTACGCGTTATGGTTCTAGGTGGACGCGTTGCGCTCGTCGATCCGCAGGATCTGGCTGTTACTTGAGTATCCCGGCCGCCTCGTCGTCCGTGTACTCGTGGATCTTCTCGTGCTGGCGGGACTGGGATTGCTGCTGGCCCCTCCCTGGCGGTGGCCTACGAGACCACCGTCGCGGCGAACCGGTTGGTCGACGCGGCGAACACCGGAGTCGGTCTCTCCCGCTGGTTGCTCAGCACGGTCGGCCTGCTGGTGGGCATCGGTGTGAACACGGTGCTCGCCTGCGGCGCGCTGACCGGCTCACCGCGCGTACGAATGCCGTGGCGACGCCTGCTGGGCCCCGGCGGTGCTGGTGGCAGTCGGTCTGGAACTGCTCAAGACTCTCGGTCGTCTGTACGTGCAGCGTACCGAGGCCAATCCGACCCACCAGCTCGTCGCCGGCTCGGTCGGTCTGCTCCTCTTCCTCAATGCGCTGAACCAGATGGTTCTGTTCGCCGCGGCACTCACCGCGACCAGCGCCGCCGGTCAGCCGTCCGATCTCACCGCGGAGCGGGATGACAGTCATGACCCCGGTGGGGCCGTGTCCGCCCTCCCGGGGTGGGATGTGACGCGTTCACGACGATCGTGCGCAGAGGCTCAGAGGCGCCGGCCTCGGCGGGATCGGCGGGGCGTTACGCGCGGCCGCGGCGACGGCCGGCCAGGAGGCCGCGCAGCGGGACGGAATACACCTGTACCGGTCGCACGCCGTGCCGGCGCAGGATCGCATTGGTGGCGACCGCGGCAGAGGCGGCCGACCGTTCCATCAGCGCGCACGGAAAGGGCATGCGGACCCAGTCGCCGGCGAGGAAGAACCCGTCGGCATCGGTGACGACGCCCGGCCGGGTGGCGTCGCTGCCCACGTCGAACGCCGGTGCGTCGTACCCGATCCGGGTGTCGCTGTCGATGGTCCGCACATCGCGCGTCTCCGGCCAGAGCGCGGTGAGCTGAGACCACATGTCGCGCTCCGCCGTGCCGGCGTCGAGGCCGGGTTCAGCGGCGTACGCGTGCAGCTCCACGACCGCACCGCCGGTCCGCCGGGACCATCGTGCCGAGCCTCGTTCGGCGCGGTGGAACAAGCTCACCGAGTCCAGGAGCGGCTCGCGGGCGACACTGCTGAAGACCCCGCGGGCCGGTGCGAGGTCCCGGTCGGTCCAGACCCGGCTGACCGCGTACGGCGCGGTGGTTCCGATCGTTGCGATGCTGCTCGCCATGCCGGGCGCCCGGCGCGCCAGGCCGGGGGAGGCGGCGACGATGCCGCGCGCGGACGCCGGATCGGCGGCAAGGATGACGTGGTCGGCCCGGACCTCGACGCCGTCGGTGCGGGTGACGGTCCAGCCGGGTTCGATCCGGTCCACTTCGGCGCCGGTGCGGATGTCCGCGCCGAGCGCCTGCAACCGCTCGCACAACGGCTCCCAGATCGCGGTCTGATAGTCGTCGTCCGGTGCGTCGAAGTCCAGCCCCTCGGCGTTGCGCAGGAAATAGAAGTGGAATTGCATGATCATTTCGGCGGCGGACATCTGGGCCGCGTGGTTGAAGAACGAGTGAGCGAACACATCGAACAGCAGTGCCCGTGGCCGTTCCGGCATGGCGAGGCGGTCGAGGAAGTCCGCCGCCGACATACCGTCGAAGTCCCGGTACGTCTGCGTGCGCGAGTAGCGCAGCAGCGCCAGGGACGTCGAGCCGTCGACGTCGCGCATCTCGCTCAACCGCAGGCTGGGCGATCGGGCCAGGAGAGCGAGCAAGCTCCACGGCGGGGTACCCGGCAGGCCGCCGAAGTCCTCGTCCGGCCAGGACCTCGAGACCACGGGATAATGCTTCACCGGGCGCAGGAAGGACAGCGATGGGTCGATCCGGCGCAGGACGGTGCGCCAGTTGTAGTACTGCCGGAAGAAGGCGTGGAATCCGTGGTCGACCATCTGGATCGAACCGTCCGTAAGCCGTTTCGGCCAAGCCGCGAGCCGGCCGCCCAGTCGCTGGTTGCGCTCCAGCAGGGTCACCGCGATGCCGCGTTCGGCGAGAAGCAGCGCCGCTGTCATCCCCGCTATGCCGCCGCCGACCACCACCGTGTGCACGGGATGGCCGACCTTACGCGGAAGCGACCGATCGATGTCCACGAGGCGGACGGCATGACGGCTGACAGAGCCGGGAGCGCGGGGAAGGGGCATGCCTCGAGGATTCCCGGGCGACGGTGAACAACACCTCGGCAGCCTCGTCCTCCGCGGTGCCGCCCCGGTGCCGACACAAGATGGCATTGTTCAACAAGTCTTGACGTGGCGTCACCCGTGCATAGTGAGGGGGAGAGGACGGCATCACGTCATGCAGAGACCCGACCTTGAAAGTCTGGCCCGGATCGCCTCCGGCGGAGACATCGCCGCCCTGAATGTGCTCCTGGTGACTGTCCGGCCCGAAGTCCTGCGGCTGTGCACCCGCATGGTGGCCAACCGTGAGGACGCCGAGGAGGCATGCCAGGACACCCTGCTCGCCATGGCCCTGGGCCTTCCCGGCTTCCAGGGCCGTTCCGCGTTCCGGACGTGGCTGTACCGGCTCGCCGCCAACCGGGCGCGATCCACCTATCGGCGTTCGAGCTCGCGCGAGTCCACTGCCAGCGTGGACGTGCTGTCCGGGATCGCGGATGATCGCCGGACCAGCGTCGTAGCGATGACCCGGCTGGATCTGCTCGACGCCATAGGAGAGCTGAAAGCGGAGCTGGCGGAGGCGGTCGCCCTGCGCGACCTCGTCGGTCTCAGCTACGGCGAGATCGCGGTGCTGCAGCAGATGCCGGAGGGCACCGTGAAGTCGCGGATCCACAAGGCGAGACTGTATCTGCGCAAGCGGTTGAGGCTTGATCCGGCAGATCCCGATGCGGTCGCCGACCGTGGGCCACCAGGGCGGCGAGCTCACTGAGCATGCGGCAAAGCCCTTCCCCGGGGCCGCGGGCGCGGCCCCGGATCGGGTTCTCTCGCTAGTTCCACAGCTTGAACTGGATGGTCTGGACCTCCGGATCGATGTAGTCGACCTTGTACAACACGATGTATCGGGCGTCGTCCGGAACGTGGCGCGCCAGCACGGTGCGCTGCTTGCCGCACGCGGTGACCGGATCGGTGTAGGTGAGGGAGCCGTCGACCAGTGGCCAGAATCTGACCCGGAAGGTCTGGCACCGGTCAGCCGGGTTCGCCGGATCCACGACGTGGGAGACGCTGATCGTCGTACAGCGCGAGGTCGGCGTCGTCAGTTCCTCGGTGCCGACCCAGCCGGCTTCGTAGAAGCCCTTGTCCGGTCGGAGCGGGACACATCCGCGGTGTGCGGGGGAGCGCAGCGCAGAGGTCACCGTCCGCACCGCCTTGTCCACGACGGTTCGCCAGGCGGCGTACCGGGTTTCCCCCGGCTCGGCGGTGGTGTGAATGGAGATGAGGCTCCGCCCGAGCCGGAGGACGTACCCGTATTGCCTGGTGCCCGCCAGATGCAGGCCCGCACCCGTACTGGAGGTCTCGAACCGGACGGCGCGCCTTGCGCCCACGGTGGTCTGCTCCCACAGGAGCATGTCCTCGTATGCGGTGTCGTCCCGGCCAGGCGGCGCGGCCACCCGCTTGGCGTTCAAAGCGGTCAGCGGATATTCGCTCTCCGGGGGAATCGTGAACGTGTCCGGGTGGAACTGCGCGCAGACCTCCCCCGGACGTATCTGGGTGGTGTACCAGGTGCCCGGGTATCCGATGGAGTAGTCCTCGGTGTCGTTGACGCATCGCTTCCAGCCTTGAGGCAACGATGATCCCGCTGCCGGCGGGGAGTGTGCGGCTCGCGAGAGGGCGACCGGACCAGTGGAGCCGGAGGTGCCCGACACGGCAGCCGGCGGCAGAACCTCCACCGCGCCGGCCGCTGCTGGTCGGCCGCACGCCCCGACGCCGAGCGTGCTCACGCTGACGGCGACGGCGACGGCGACGGCGACCAGCAGACCGGACCGGGAGGTACTCGGATGGTGCGTTCGCATGACATGTCTCCCTGGGTGCTTGGAACCTTTACCTGATTGGTCACTGCACCCGGGGCTTCGGTTCGCTCCAGCGTCTGTCAGTTTCACCCGACCCGATTCGACCCGGCCGAGCGGACGGTCCTGCCGGCACGGCTGCCGCCGGTCGGATGAGTCGAGCAGCTCACCCGGCCACTCCGCGGGGGATCCGATCCTGGCGAACACCGTCTCGCTGACGACACCGTTCGCTGTCTACCTCCTCGGTGAGCGGATACACGACGTCGCGCCCCGGTGATCGAGACGATGGGGGAGCAACTACGAGCCCGGCTGAGCCGCTACCGTGACCGGATCGTCCGCTGAGCGAAGACGACGACTCGACTGCTCCGCCGGTTTCGCCGCTGCACGAGGCCGCGTCGCACGTACGGCGGGGTGGCCCTCGGCGCGCAGCGGAACGAGTTTCGGCGCTGGCGCGATGCCGGATGGTCGCCGGATGAAAGTCCGCGCGTCCTGGAACGCGAACTGGATCACCAGAGTCGGCTGACCGCCGGTCGACCGGGAGCCGGCCCAGTGCGAGGATCGCAGGGTGAAGCGACACCATCCGCCTCCCGCGCGCGTCGGAGGATCATGACTGAGGCTCGGCGGCACCCTGACAACCTGCCGCCGGTGATGCGCCGTCCGGCGGAGGAGGTCACCTTCCCGGCGCTGCCTGAGGACGACATCGACGACCTTTACGACAACGCGCCGTGCGGTTTCCTGTCGACGCTGCTGGACGGGACGATTGCCAAGGTCAATGCCACCCTCCTGGACTGGCTCGGTTACTCCCGCGACGCTGTGGCCGGCCGACTTCGCTTCGTGGATCTGCTGGCGGCCGGCAGTCGCCTCTATCACGAGACGCACCTCGCGCCGCTGCTGCAGATGCAGGGACAGGCCGGCGGTATCGCGCTGGAGTTGCTCACCGTCGATGGAACAGCGCTGCCGGTTCTGGTCACGTCCACTGTCAAGACCGCCGATGACGGCGAGCCCATCTTGATCCGTACCACGGTGTTCGACGCTCGCGAACGGCGCGCCTATGAGCAGGAACTGCTCAGTGCGCGACGCCACGCCGATCAAGACCGGGAACGGCTGCGCCTGCTCGTGACCGGACTGCAACGCAGCCTGTTGCCGGCCAAACTGGCAGTTCCGCCGGGCATGGTGACGTCTGCCCTCTATCACATGGCATCACCCGACGAGGTGGGCGGCGACTTCTACGATCTTTTCCCGCTCGCCGCCGGCCGGTGGGGATTCTTTCTCGGCGACGTACGCGGTAAGGGTATCGGCGCCGCGGCAGTTACCGCCGCCGCCCGCTATACGCTGCGAGCCGCCGCCGTCTACGATCCGGAACCCGCCGCGGTGCTGGCGAACCTCAACGCCGTGCTCTATCAGGACTATCGCGATCAGGGACATCGGCACTGCACTGTCATCTTCGGTGTGCTCGAAAGAGAACGTGCGGGGTATGTCGCATCGATAGCCTCCGGTGGGCATCCGCCCGCCCTGGTGGTCCGGGCGAACGGCGTCACCGAATATCAGACCACCGAAGGCGGCACCCTGATCGGCATTCTGTCCACGCCACGGGTGGTGACTCGTACGATCCGGCTGAATCCGGGCGACACATTGATCCTTTACAGCGACGGACTGACCGAGGCGCGCACCGCCCCGCACGGTGATCGCTTCGGCGACGAGGCGCTGCGCGATTTCATCGAGAGTCAGGGGCCTACCGAGGCCACCGTTGCGGTTCGCTCCCTCACCGACCTGCTCGCCGGCTTCGAGGAAGTCGATGACGACGTCGCCATCATGGTTCTCAGTGTTCCGGCGACTGACCCGTCAGGTGCCGCTTCCAACGTCCGGCTCGGTCAGTTCGCCGGGGTCGATCCGAAGAGTGGCGAGCAGGCCTCCGTGCCGGGATACATCGATACGCTCGGGTAGCTCCCGGTCGACGAAGTCTGCTCGCGCGTGCTGACCGCGCTCGCGAAGAACGGCCACTACAGCTGCCTTGGAAATAGTCATGGTGTGCTTTCTTGAGTAATTTAGCCGGTTGGCGTCGACCCCGGTGCGGAAGGTCGGGCGGCCGGCCCGCGACCATCAGCTGCGGCGCCGCTTTGCACCACGCGCGAGGCCGCCGAGCTCGCCCGCTTCATCGACCTGCGTCACTCCGAGATCCGCCCCGCGACCGGAGAGCCGGTCGAACCGGCGACTTTGCGCTCGATCGCTTCCTCCTTTGAGTCGCAACACGTACGGCTCGGCTTTCTCCGCCCCGACCAGGTCCTCGAACTCGCGATCGCCGCCGCCGACAGCGCGAGCTCGGAGCCGGCGGCCGCGCAATGGCAAGCGGAACTGGCACTCTGGGCCGGCAACAGCCGGATAGTGGATCGGCCGGCGGGCGTCTGCCCACCGTGTCCGGCGGCCGCGATCGGGCCGGGACCTTCGCCCTGCTGCACGGCCCTCGCGATCACCCGACGGACTGGCTGCATGCCGGAGAGGCGCTGTCCGCGGGCTCGCTGGTCGCGTCGACGCTCGGCGTGTCAGTGCTGCCGTTCAGCGCGCCGATCGAGGTCACGGTGGCTCGCGAAGCCCTGGAACGAGTCGTACTCGAACTGGGCTTTCCCTATCTGATGGTCAGCATGGGCCGGCATCGGGCCGAGTAGCCGCCGGGGTGGGAACGGAGACGGCCGACCGCCCGGGAGATCACGCGATGTGCGGATCTCGACCAGGGGCGGCCGGCCGCCGCCCACCCCGGCAACCCGGAACGGTTGCCGGGTAGCCTGGGCGGAGGCGACGGCTGTCTTCCGCCTACGGACCCTTGGTGCCCTGCTCCGCGTCGAAACCGACGCGCTGATTTCCTCGGGAGAGCGGAAATCGGAGTTCATTTCCTTACGACTGTCGAGGGCTGCGCCCTGCAAATCTGCGGCCGTTGTGTCGATCACCTCGAAAGAGGACTCCGGCGAAACGAGAAACGCCTGATCGGCAGAAACGCGTGTCAGGCGCAGGGAACGTCTTGGGAAACGAATGCGGCAACGCGGAAAGACTAGCACGAATATCCGACTGCCGTTCGGCCGAAGAGCGCCGGGTTTGATTTCGAGGCAGCTGTCGCTCGAGCCGGCCCGCACGGCGATGCCGTGCCGGGCCGACTCGTACGTTTGGGATCATCGGGCCGGCTGGTGCTGTCAGCGCCTCGGCTATGTGGTGAGCGTGGCGGCGGGCGGGCCACCACGCAACCGCTGCCGCCGAGCTTCCCTTCCGCCTTCAACCGCGCCGCACGCTGTGCCGCGGCTGCTCGCTCGCACAACTGCCCTGCAAGAAGAGCCGCTCGTTGGGCAAACTCAAACCGTGGGTGACACCCGATGGATCGCCATCGGCGCCGGCCGCGGCGGCGTGGGCGCGGTCCGCAGTCCGGTGAACCGGACGCTCGTCGAAGGAGCACGCCACGCGCTTCGCCGCCGGCACTGACGCCGCCCTCGGGCGCGGCCTGGCCCTCGGCGATGAAGGTGAGGTCTTGGACTTTTCTCCGTCGCCCGTTCGCGGTCTGCGGCACCCCGGCAGTCGTGCCCGCTCGCTGACCCGGGTTGAAGGTTGACCCGATGGTGAACGTCGATCTACGGCCGGTTGCTATAGCGTTGTGTTGCGCGGGGAGGTTTCTTCCTCGCCAGCTGCTCCAGTCCTCGGCAGTGGGCCCGTACTGACTGAGTGCTCGGGAGCGGCCGTGCTTGAGGATGACCGTCTTGTTCCGCCGGATCATGCACACGTCGATCGTGGCCGGCTCACGTTGACTGCTGCCGGGAATCGGGACCGCGCGACGCCGCTGAAGCCGCCCTATCTGCTTACCACCCTGACCGATCGTCGCGGTGTAGCGGTGGCCGTCACCGGCGACGCGACCACCGCAGTGATCGAGATGGCCCCCCACGGCGGATGGACTCCGCACTTCGGCAACCAGATCTCCGCCTGCCTGCGGCTGTGTCTGGCCGGCCCCTCCCTGTCCGTCATCATCGACCTGCATCACCTCGACGATCCGTTCGGGCTCAGCATGCCGTTCTGGATGGCGGCGTGGCGCCGGGCCCGGCTCGCTGCGCCGCCGGTCAGCCTGGTGTTCTGCTTGCCCGGCACGAGCACGCTGGGCAGGCGGTTGCGCGTTGCCGAGGGGCCGCGGCCGCGACTGTTCACCGGCACGGCGGAGGCGCGTCTCGCCATCGCCGCGCTGGTGTCCCAGACCGACCGGCTGCAGGCACGGCTGACGCCGCGGCCGAGTGGTGTACGCGCCGTCCGCGACCTGGTGACGGAGGCTTGTCGCGACTGGGAGCTGGCCCATTTGCTGCACGATTCCTCGCTGATCGCGTCCGAGCTGGCCACCAACGCGGCCGAGCACGCCGGCACCGACTTCGTGGTCACCGTGTCCCGCCGGGCCCGCCGGTTGCATGTGGCGGTGCAGGACGGCGCCACCGGATTTCCGCGTCTGCATCGACCGGCGTCGGCCGTCCCTGCGGCATCCCTGCGCGGACGCGGTCTGCTGCTGGTACACACGATCGCCGCCGCTTGGGGGGGCCATGCCCACTCGCGGCGGCAAAGTCGTGTGGGCCACGCTGATATGACCGGCCGAACCCGATCGGCCGTCAGCTGGACGGCCCGTCCGTATGGGAGGGTCCGCGATCAGTGGGGAAGTATCCGGGCGGCGAGGCCGGGTTCGGCCGTGACGGCATGCGCGACGTCAGTGAGTTTGTGGTTGTGATTACGGGCGAATCGGCGGATCGCGGTGAACGCCTCGTCGACGGAGACGCCGCACGCCTGAGCGACCGCACCCTTGGCTTGTTCGATGACGATCCGGCTGTTGAGCGCGCCCTGCAACTGCTCGGTGAGGATCTCGCCCTGGCGGATCGTACGTTTCTGCAGGAGACCGATCGCCGCGATGTCGGTGAGGGCCTGCATGATCGGTACGTCGGCGCCGGTGAAGTCGCCGCCCTTGGTGTCGCCGAAGACATTCAGCGCGCCGATCACCCGCTGGCGGACCCGCATCGGGAAGGCGTGCACCGACTCAAAGCCCGCCGAGGTCGCGCGGGGAGCGAAGCGAGGCCAGCGGCTGGCGGCCGCCGCGAGATCGACGTTGATGACCGGCTGTCCGGTGGTGAACGCCTCCAGGCAGGGTCCTTCCTCGTTCTGCAGCTGGAAGAGCTCGAGCAGCTTGGTGTTCTCGTCGGAGGCGGCCATGAACTCCAGACGGCCGCGCGGGTCGGCCATGACCAGTCCGGTGGCAGCGGCGCCGACCAGGCTGGTGGCTCGTTCGGTGAGCATGTGCAAGAAATCGATGAGGTCGAAGTCGTCGACGAGAGTGTCGGCTGCCTCGACGAAGATTGCCGCGAGTCGTTCCGCGGATACGGTCGTCATGCCAGCCTCCCGGCTTGCCGTGCGCTGTCGCATTCGGTCATGAAGAGTCCTTTTCAAGGCGCAGGCGGCGGGTGACGATGTCCCGCGCCACGTCATCGAGGGGGCGGCTTTCGGCGTAGGCGTGGGCGCGCATCCGGGACAGCGCCTCGCCGAGGCTGACGCCGAGCTGGACCATGACCATGCCTTGCGCCTGGAACAGCGCCGCACGGTGCCCGACGTCGGCGGGCTCGCTGCCGGGCGTCACGGTGCCGTCTTCGGCCCCGCGTTGCCGGTCGAGCAGCGCCTCCACGGTCACGTCCGCGAAGGCGAGTGCCAGCGGAAGTTCCTCATCGGTCAGCGGGCCGGTCCGCTGCCGGAATACGTCGAGGATACCGAGGCGGGCGGCGCCGACCTGCAATGGGAACGCGAACACCGCCCGCACACCGTCCTGTACGGCGGCCGAGGCGTAACTGGGCCACCGGCGGTGCACCGCGCTGCCGCCGAGGTCGGTGACCAGGACCGGCCGGCGTGTGGTGAACGCGTCGATGCAGGGTCCCTCGCCCATGACGAACTGCAGGTCCTCGGCGCGTTCGCTCAGCGGGTCCGACGCGGCGCAGACCCCTCGCGTGCCGTCGTCGGTCATCACGCTTATCCCGACACCCGATGCCGACAAGGCGTGCGCGGCCGTGCGGCATACGTGGCGCAGGAACTCACCGGTCGCCATCCCCGCCTGCGCGGAGGCGGCGACCAGGCGGCGGACGGCCCTAGTCGACTCATCCATCGCTTCCGCCATCGGGAGTTGCCCCGTCCGGCCTGCGGCCTGATTGCCTGTTCGACGCCGTACGTCGCATAGCCGCACCCCTTCCTTCGGGTGTCGCCGAGGCCGAGGCAGCAGGTCCGCAAGAAGCCTACCGTGCCGGCGGAGTCTCGCCGTTGGCGCGGCGAGAGAACCGTCGCCGGCAGCCCGCCGTGGGGACGGCCTCGCAAGCGGCACGAGCGGACCGGGCGGAGGCGGTGACCGCCTGCGGGGTCCTCGTGAGCATCTTCTGCAGCGCGCGGCGGTGCATCAGGCGACCGGGATGATCAGCGTGCAGCTCTCATTGCCGGTTGAGGACGCGCTGGCGCGGCTGCGACCGCGAGCATCGGCCAGCATCGGACTCTCGCCTTCGCCGTCCGTCACCGTCTCGGCCAGAAGAAGCTCGGTGACTTTTCCACGTCCGGGCCGTGCTCGGCCATCGATCGTTCCACCCGAGATCGGTGGTCAGCGCTATCCACACGGATCACGGCCGACCCCGAATACGCGCATACACCGGTCCACCATGACGGGACCTCCGAACCTGCCACCGAGGCGTCCACCCGGACGTGGACCCAGCATCACAAGCTCTTGGCATCCCACCGAGCACGCCACCGGATACGGCAGCTGTTCCACGACTCTTCCCCGAGGGGACATCGGCTTCTTCAGGCCCCGCATCAGGAACAAGTCCTACAGCACCCTCCCTGGCGACCACAGGCTCCATGACAGGTACGTCAGCGCGGTGTCGGCGTCGTACCTGGCCCGGCGACGCCGGGTACCCCCGGGTCCTGACGCGGACGTTCGATGGTCTGAGCGGCCGTCAGCCGCATGCTGCGCGGCGCGGCCGTCTGGGTCGCGTGGCGACCCAGACGCAGCATCAGGTACGGGCAGCCGAGCTCGGGTATCACGCGTTGCAGGATCTCCCGGGCGCCGGCGTGTTCGATCGGTGCGCTGAACGGCAGGACGGACACCCCGAGGCAGGTGGCGACGAGGGAACCGGCGGACAGAGCCTCGCCGGCGCGCAGCCAGTCGAGGTCCTCATCACGGGGACCGTGCAGGACCGCGAACGTCGCGGCTCGGTCGTGCTCGCCGTGCGCAATGGGCGGCGGCAAGCCGTCGGCGACGCCGACGATCCGATCACTGCCGGTCCACAGTGCCAGCTCCGCATGCCATTGGGCGTCGGCCGTTTCGATGTTGTCGGCGCGGGCTGTCGCCACCGTCAGTCCGAGTACCTGGTCCGGGCGGAGCACGCCGAGGCGGACGTGCTGCGCCTCGAAAGCCGCCCTGATGGTGTCCAGATCCTCCGGGCCGATCGGGTCACCGGTGACCGGGCGCGGGTCTGTGTGCCGCAACCCGATGGCCCGGGCCAGGCCGGCGGTGTCCGAGCTCACGGGGGCGGCTCCGTCGATGTGCAGGCGCGCGAGGTGGAACGGGTCGGCGGCGTCCGGCCGGCGGGTCACCGTGACCCGCCAGCCCCGCGCGGCGAGGGTAAGCCGGGCGTGGTGCAGGGCGGCACCGCAGCCGATCGTGGCGAGCCGCCGGTCAGGCTCGCGGAGATCTGCCATCCGGGTGTGGTCCGTGAACAGGTCCAGAACGCCGTTGCCCACCCGCCATCGCCACGGCTGTGTGTTGTGCGCCGAGGGTGCCTTTCCCGCCGCGGCGACCGCTCGGTAGAAAGCCTCGTTCATGATGCGGCCGCTGGTCGGGGGTACGACGCCCGGCGAGGCCGCCATCATCGGGTTGCCCGCGTGCGTGGCGGGCCGAGTCCGCTGTCCTCGGTCTCCGGGATCTGCTCGCCCAGGCCGGGTCCCAGCACATCTGATGGTGGCCCGGGCGGTGCCACCCGCAGGGTGAACGTTCCGCCGTCGGCGCAGATGACGGTCATCATCGCCGGCGATCGGCCGGCCAGGTAGCCCACGGTGACGACGCGGCCGGCCGTGAAGAGGTGGTGAGGCCGGGTAGCCCAGTTCGCGGCACCGAGCAGCAGCCGCGTCACCGGTCCGCGGACCTGCTCGAGGACCGGGACCAGTACGCGTAGCTCCGCGTTGAGATCCGTCACGCTCGGCCACCAGGTGCCGTCGAGCAACGTGTAGTGAAGCCGGGCCGGCTCGAGTCGTACAAGGGTTCGGCCGGTCGAGGCCGGCGATTCGGGCGGGGTGATCAGCGATGCCATGGACATTCCCGTCGTCCGGGACCAACGCAGGCGCCTCCTGCCCCGATGACAAGGGGCCAGGACGAGTTCCACCGAGGCCTTGAGGAGCGCTGCGGCGTCTGCCGGGTCAGCGCACGCCGGCCGGGGCCGGCACCGACGGCGGAGCCATCGGTCGCGATATCACTGTACGCGTGTTCGACGCCGGGAGCGTACGGTGGAGTAACACCGGCTTCTCGACGTTTCCCGACGAGCGCACGTCGCGCCCGATCTCGATGGCGCGGATGTCGTCGACAGAGAGGCATCGTCATGACGCAGACCACAACTGTTCCGGCCGCACGAGCACCGGATGACGCCGTACGCCTGCGGTTGGACCCGCATCCTTCCCGGACCACCGTCCTCGACGGGGCCTGGTGGCCGCGATCGACCGATGCCGTCGCGGAGCTCCCCTTGCTGGTCGAGGCCGTGGCCGGGCTCCGGGGTGAGATCACGCACGTGCTGCTGAACACCGCCGAGTGGGACACGCCGCATCCGCGGCGGGCTGCCGTCGGCCACCGGGCGGTGCGGCTTGGCTGGTTCACGTCCCAGCCCGCCGGATTGGTCACCATCATGTGCGAGTACGGGAACGACCGCTTTGACCTGCTCGTCGTACCGCCTGACGCGAGCCAGGCATCGGCCGACATCGTGTCGACCGCTGCGGCGGATGCCACAGACAAGCGCCGCACGCCCGAGCTGCTGGCCGAGATCGAGCACAGCGGCTGACCTTGGAGCCGGGTGCGGTCCGGACATGTCAGCGCCAGGCTTCTCGAGGACCGCGCACGGAGCGTCGCGAGTTGGAACCCGCCTGATGCGGCATCGGTGGATCGGTGCTGTCTCGATCCAGGGCAAAGACAAGAATCTCGCAGGGGCCGTCGCGGGCACCGTTTCAGCGTTGGCCGATGCCACGACGCGGCGGCGAGTGTGGAAAGCCGCATCGTCGCGCGACGGTCGCTGTTTGGTCACTGCAGGGTGCCTCCCAGGGCGACCGCCTCGGGGCGGACTCACGCCGTGCGGCGCCGCCTGCGCTGATCGCAGCACCGAAACCATCACCGGAGTAGCCGGAGGTGCAGTCGACGCCCACGCCGTGAAGCGCTCGAGCCTGTTCCCGGGCACAGTGACCGGTCCAGACGCGCAGAAATCCGAGCCTCGCACGGGTAGATCCTCGTGCGTCGTGCGATTTCCGCCGTTGATCGGCGCCGATCGGCAGCGGAGGCAGCCAACGGGTCATCACCGGGGATGGTTACGCCGAGCACGCGCAGCGGCCGTGCGCGCCAAGATGGCCGGCCAGAGCGAGAGATAGGTGGCGTCATCAGCCGCTGCCGCGCCTTGCCGGCCGGCGGGCCTTCGTGGGCGGCCGGCGTGGGGGAGATCGGGCTACCGCGCCGGAGCGCGACCGGCACGGCGAGCCCGGCTACGCCTGACAAGGCGGGCACCGGTGCCACTCGACGTCATCAGCGTCGAACAAGTCGGATCCACGGTTCTCGTCGGCGACCGTGCCCGAGATGTCCGCGCAATCCTTACCGACTCCTTACCGATCGTTTCCGCGCCTATCCAGACAGTGACGGATATCGATACGTTCCGATTGCGTGACGGTGCGTCACGCGACCGGAGAAGGGAGTATCGGGGTGCGGAGAACACTTGCCTCGGCCGGCGCCGTGGCGTTGACCCTCGGACTGGGGAACGGGGTGGCGACACCCGCCCACGCGGCGGCAACGGGGCCCGACCGTCTGCCCGATCGAGCCGCCGCCCTGGCCAGGGCCGAGCGGGCCCTGTCGGCGCACCGCTCTGCGATCAGGGCCGCAACCGGCGAGAAGTATGCCGCCGGGCGCATCATCATCGACCCCTTGGGCGCCTCGCATGCCCGGTACGAACGCACCTACCGCGGTCTGCCGGTGCGTGGCGGCGATTTCATCCTCCATAGTGATGCGTCCGGCCGGTTCGCCGGGGCGGACGTGGCGCAGGCCGCGCCGATCTCGTTGCCGGACGTCACGCCCCGCAAGAGCTCGGCGCAGGCGGTCGCGGCGGCGAAGCGCGGCTTCCGCGGTGAGGTGAAGGCCGTAGCGGCCAGCACGCTGATCGTGGATGCGGTTCGTACTCCGCGGCTCGCCTGGCGCGTCCGGCTCGACGGGACGCGGCCGGACGGGCAGACGCCCAGCAAGGAGAACGTCATCGTCGACGCCCGCACCGGCGCGGTGCTGGAACGCTGGGACGAAGTCCGAGTCGCCATCCCGGACGAGCAGGTCGCGGCCGCCGCGGCGATCCGGTCCGCGCCGCTCGCGGCCGCCGAGCCACCCGCCCCCGGGACGGGCCGCGGCGTCATCAACGGGATGGTGCCGCTGGACACCACGCGGACGCAGTACGGGCCGTACGCCCTGCAGGATCCGTCGCGCGGCAACGGCCTGACGTGCACGTTCAGCGCGATCAGCGGGTGCTTCACCCTCGAGGACAAGGACAACGCATGGGGCGACGGCACCCAGGCCGACCGTGCCTCGGCGGGTGTCGACGCGCACTACGGAACCGCGGTGACGTGGGACTACTTCAAGGACGTCCACCGTCGCAGCGGCATCCGCGGCAACGACAGGGGCATCCGCTCGCAGGTTCACTACGGCTCGAACTACGCCAACGCGTTCTGGGACGGCGAGAACGTGACGTTCGGCGACGGCCGCGACAACGCCCACCCGCTCGTCGCGCTGGACGTGGTCGGCCACGAGATCAGCCACGGCTTGACCGACTCGCTCGCCGGCCTCGGGTACAACGACGACTCCGGCGGTCTGAACGAGGCGACCAGTGACATCTTCGGCACGATGATCGAATACTCGGCCAACAACTCCGAGGACCCCGGCGACTACGAGATCGGCGAGGAGGTCGATTTGTTCGGGGACGGCAGGCCGCTGCGGTACATGTACCAGCCGAGTCTGGACGGCCGTTCGTTCGACTGCTACCAGTTCCCGTGGCCGGACTACGACCCGCATTACACCTCCGGTCCGGGCAACCACTTCTTCTACCTGCTCGCCGAAGGCTCTTCCGGCGGTCCGCAGCCGAGCCCGACCTGCAACGACTCCATTGTCACGGGCATCGGCCGGGACAGCGCCGCCAAGATCTGGTTCCGCGCCCTCGACGCGTACTTCCGCAGCACCGAGACCTACTACCAAGCCCGCCCGGACACCCTGCGGGCAGCGGCAGACCTGTACGGCTATTGCGGCGCCGAGTACAAGGCCGTGCAGGCGGCCTGGTCCGCGGTGAACGTGCCCGGCTCCGACGCTGTCTGCACCGGTCCGGACAGCCCGCCGCCCGTCGAGCCCCCGCCGGTGCAGAGCAACTACTTCGACAACACGACGCGCACCCCGATCCCCGACGGACCGGCGGGCCGGGTCGAGTCGCCCATCACCGTCAGTCGACAGCCCAGCTCGACGTCGACCCTGCGGGTGCACGTACTGATCAGCCACTCGGAGCCGCCCGACCTCGTCGTCGACCTCATCGCACCCGACGGCACCGCCTACAACCTGCACAACCGCCAGGGCGGCTACTACGACAGCATCGATCGCACGTACACCGTCGACGCGTCGTCCGAGCAGCCGAACGGTGTGTGGAAACTGCGCGTCATGGACAAGAGCAGCCGTGACACCGGCACGCTGCTGAGCTGGTCGTTGCAGTTCTGACCGAGCCGGGCCGTGGTCCCGCGGGCACCCCGCCGCTCGGCGACCGCGTGGTGCGCGGTGGAGTCCTTGTGGATCTGCCAGTGCATGCCCAGCGTGTTCT
>NZ_JBFAPM010000038.1:0-28735 GCF_040676695.1 Actinoplanes sp. NPDC049548 | reverse complement strand
CTTGCCCTCCAGTGGCGGTTCGCCCCAGGCAGGTGGCAGCCTGACCGGGGCCGTTGCTTGTGGGATGTTGAAACAACGTGAGAGGATTGCGGTCAAGCACTTCCGCTTCGAGCTGCGCGGCAAGCGTCGCATCCACCAGAGCCCGGGCCCGGCGCACATCACCGCCTGCCGTCCGTGGCTCGTGGCAGAGTTCGCGCTGCTCAAGCCGGAGCTGGTGGTCGTCCTCGGCGCCACCGCCGCCAAGGCGCTGCTCGGCCCGTCGTTCCGGGTCACCCGCTCGCGCGGCCAGCTCATGCCCTGGCCGGCCTCCGCCCAGCACCCCGAGGACTTCCCGGTGGCGGAGATCCAGGCGCTGGCCACCATCCACCCCTCCGCCGTGCTCCGTGCCGACGACCGCGATGCGGCCTACCAGGGCCTGGTAGACGACCTGAAGGTCGCTGCCACGGCGCTGGCTTGATCGGTACGCCGACAGCACTGGCCGTCCCGGAGCCACGGTCGATGCGGTACGTGGTCACGGACTGCTGGTCGAGCGCGTGAAGGTGGTCTCGCGGTGGTTGCCGCAACCTGAGCTCTCGACGGCTCTCTGCCGAAGATGGTTCCGTACATCGACGTAGTGACTCGTGTCTCATCGAGCCGGGCGGTGCGCTGTGCGCCCCGTCGACCGCCGTTACCCCGCGAGTAGGCTTTCCCAGTGCGGTTGACGGACTTCTGGCAGCGTCTTGAGCAGGCCTTCGGGTCAACGTACGCGCGCAGTCTCGCCGCCGATCACGCCTTCTCGGACCTCGGTGGACGGACGATCGACGAGGCCATCGCGCAAGGTGTCGATACGGCTACGGTCTGGCGAGCCGTTGTGGCGGCGTACCCCGATCGGGTGCCCGCGGGGCTGCACTGACAGGTTTTTCGTACGTTTGTTCTGGCGTGTCGCTCGATCGTCGTACACGTGTTCGGCTATTGTCGCCAACGGCGTGGTCATCCACAGCCCACGACCGGGCGGCGGATTTCTGTCATACCCACCGTCTAGCGTGACCGCGTGGTGAACAGAAGCTCATCGGCGAAGACGCCTGCGAAGTCGAATACAGGGGTGGCGGACATGGTGGCAGGACCTGACCGGGACAAGGCTCTCGATCTGGCATTGGCACAGATCGACAAGCAGTTCGGCAAGGGCTCGGTGATGCGGCTGGGAGAGCGGCCGGTCGTGCAGACCGCCGTCATCCCGACCGGGTCGATCGCCCTGGACGTGGCGCTCGGCGTCGGCGGTCTTCCGCGCGGCCGGGTCATCGAGGTCTACGGACCGGAGTCCAGCGGTAAGACCACGGTCGCCCTGCACGCGGTGGCCAACGCTCAGCGGGCCGGCGGCATCGCCGCCTTCATCGACGCTGAGCACGCACTCGACCCGGAATACGCGCGGGCGCTCGGCGTCGACACGGATGCACTGCTCGTGTCGCAGCCGGACACCGGCGAGCAGGCACTCGAGATCGCGGACATGCTGATCCGTTCCGGCGCGCTCGACATCATCGTCATCGACTCGGTCGCCGCGCTCGTGCCGCGCGCCGAGATCGAGGGCGAGATGGGTGACAGCCACGTCGGTCTGCAGGCCCGCCTGATGAGCCAGGCGCTGCGGAAGATCACCGGTGTCCTCAACAACTCCGGCACGACCGCCATCTTCATCAACCAGCTGCGCGAGAAGATCGGCGTCATGTTCGGCTCGCCCGAGACCACGACCGGTGGCCGCGCCCTCAAGTTCTACTCGTCGGTGCGTCTCGACGTCCGCCGCATCGAGAGCCTCAAGGACGGCACCGACGTGGTCGGCAACCGGACCCGCGTCAAGGTCGTCAAGAACAAGGTCGCGGCCCCGTTCAAGCAGGCCGAGTTCGACATCATGTACGGCAAGGGCATCTCCCGCGAGGGCTCGCTGATCGACGTCGGCGTCGAGCAGAGCATCATCCGCAAGTCCGGCGCCTGGTACACGTACGACGGTGACCAGCTCGGCCAGGGCAAGGAGAAGGCACGCGAGTTCCTCAAGGAGAACCCGGACGTCGCCGCCGAGATCGAGAAGAAGATCCTCGAAAAGCTCGGCGTCGGCCAGACCACCGGCGACGCCGCAGGTGGCCCGGAGCTCCCCCCGGTCGACTTCTGACCGAACACCAGCCCGAGCCGGCACCCCGCCGACCCGGTACCGCCGTGAGGCTGGCGTCGCATGAGCAGCGGCGCCGCCCTCAACCCGACGTCGCCGTTGGGCCGACGGCGCGGTCGAGGTGACGCCGTTCTCGTTCTGGCGGCGCTGCCCTCGGCCCGGCGTCGCTGTTGGGTCGACGGCGCGGTCGAGGTGACGCTGCTCGCGTTCTAAGCGACGCCATCGTCGCGTCTTGTCGACATAGCGTGGCTGTCGGCCTCGACGTCGCTGTCGGCCTCACGTGGCTGTCGGGCTGGCCTCGCTGTCGGGGTAGGGCGTCGTTCTTGAATCGGCGTCGCTGTCGGGCCGGTGTCGCTTTGGGTCGGCGTCGCTGTCGAGGTGACGTCGCCGTCGGCCTAGCGTCGTGGGGTGGGCTGGCGTCGCGGCCGGAGGAGGCCACTACTTCTGCCCGCCCGACGGGCCCATGGAATAGGCGGGCAGAACACACAAACGAGGAGGCGTTGACCGGTGGCCGGACGTCGTGGTGCGCGCGCCGGGAGGGGTTGGGACGCGATTCCTCCCCGGCACCCTCGTGACAAGTCCCCTTACCATGCCGATGCCGATCGAGACGCCTCTGACCGCGCCATCTCCAACCACGACGTCTCCGACCAGGACTTCGCGGACAGCGGCTTACGGCACAGCGGCTTCGGGGACAGCGGCTTCCGGGACGGCGACCTCCCGAACAGCGACCTCCCGCGCCGCGGCCGCGACTCCTCCGATCGCCGGGACAGCTCCCGAGGGCGCCGGGGTCGGCCCGGCGAGGCCGCGGACCGCCCGGCACAACCGCCGAAGTCCGAAGCCGAGCTGGCCCGCGAGATCTGTCTCCGGCAACTCGCGGTACGACCCCGGACCCGCGCCGAGCTGGCCAAGATCCTGACCCGCAAAGAGATCTCCGAAGAGGTCGTCGCGGAAGTTCTGGACCGCTACGACGAGGTCGGCATCATCGACGACGCCGCCTTCGCGCGAGCGTGGGTGTCGAGCCGTCATCACGGTCGCGGGCTGGCGCGCCGGGCATTGGCCAACGAGCTCCGGCAGCGTGGTGTCGACGCCGAGGTGGCGACCGAGGCGCTCGAGAGCCTCGACGAGGAGGAGGAAGCCGCCACCGCCCGTACCCTGGTGGAACGGAAACTTCGAGCGGCCACCGGCACGCCGGACCAGATCTTCCGCCGCCTGGTCGGCATGTTGGCCCGCAAGGGTTACCCCGCCGGCGTGGCGATCCGTGCCGTCAAGGACGCGCTCGCCGCCCGCGACGCCGAAGCCGCCGAATTCGCCGACCAGATCGACCCCGACGCCCTCGCCGACCACGAGGCCGGTAACCCCTCGTGACTTTCAGGGCTACGAGCCCGCGACCGGATCATCGCGATCACGTTCTCGCACCGACCCCTGCGGCTGTCTCGGCCCCGACTCTCACTCCGCAGCCACCGCGGCGACCGCCTCCACCTCGATGAGCAAGTCAGCACGAAACAAACCCGCCACCTGGACCAACGAACTGGTGGGCGGGCGCTCGGTGTTGACGAACTCATCGCGTACGGCCCGCACAGTGTCCAACGCCGAGGTGTCGACGACATAGATGGTGAGCTTGAAGACGTCGTCCCACGTCGCTCCAGCGGCGGCCAGAGCCGCTTCGACGTTCCGCATCGCCAGGCGGGTCTGTGCGGCCCAGTCGCCGGCGGGCGCCGCCGTGCCATCCGCTGCGATAGGCACCTGACCGGACGTCCATACCAGTCGGCTTCCCGACGCGATGCTCGCCGCGTGGCTGTACCCGTTCGGCGGCGGCAGGGTCGCGGGTGTGAAGAACTCGATGGAGGTCATGCGGGCACTCTAGGGCTCCCGACTTCGGCGACTCGAAGACTTGTCGGGGCCGGCGGACTGTGCTCGCCAATGACATGCCGAGCGGTCGCAAATCGCCTCCCGGAATCGATGTGAAATCGATACAGGAGCAGGCGCCCGTTCGTGGAACGCGGTATTTGGCAAGGGATGGTGCACAACCTCCGAGCAGGCGGAACGCTTCGCGATCATGCGCTTACGGCTCGTTGCCGTTCGATTCCGAAGGTACGCCCGACTTCGCCCGTATTGTCAACGGTGGATGGAGGTGATCCACTCCCAGCCGGTAATCTGCCTCTCCGGACTCCTGGAAATGATTGTCCATTGAAGACTGACCGGTCTTAGGTACGGGGAGGAACATGCGAACCAATCAGCTCGCACGCCACCGTGGCGTGCGTGCCGTTGCGCGGCTGGGCTTCATGGTCGGTGCCGTCGGCGTGGCTGCCCTCGCGGGTGCCTCGTCGGCAGCCGCCTCCACCACGGAGATTCACACCCGTGGTGTGGCGGTGCTCGACCAGCCTGCCGCCACGTCCGAGGACGACCCGGTCACCAAGGCGGCCGACGAGGGCAACGAGCCCGGCAACAACGACCCGGGCACTCCGGGTGACCCGGGAACCCCCGGCGATCCGGGCACGCCTGGCGACCCGGGTACGCCGGGTGACCCCGGCACTCCGGGTGACCCTGGTACGCCGGGTGACCCGGGTACGCCCGGCGACCCGGGCACGCCCGGCGACCCCGGCACTCCGGGCGACCCGGGGACCCCGGGGGATCCCGGCACGCCTGGCAACCCGGGCGGCGGCGGGGGCGGCGACAACCCGGGCGAGACGCCTGGTGGCGGGAACAACCCGAACGACCCGACGACGCCTCCCGGATCGGGCGAGGGCGGTGGCACCGGCGACAACGGTGGTTCCAACGGCGGCAACGGCGGCAGCGGTGGTTCCAACGGCGGCAACGGCGGTACGAACAACGCCGGCGGCACCGGTGGCGGATCCAGCAATGGCGGGGGTCTCCCGGTCACCGGCACCGACGTGATCAGCATCGCAGGCGTCGGCGCGGCGATCGCCGCGGGTGGCGTCGGCCTCATCCTCGTGACGCGGCGTCGTCGCACCGAGGACGCGGACGTCTGATACGCGCGACGCCACGGCTGTCGAGCGGTTCGTGGGAAGCATCACTCATCGCCCGCGAGCCGTTCCCGGCCGGCTGGTAACGAAACGGAAGACGATGGACCCGCGGCCCTTCTGGGCTGCGGGTCCATTCCTTCGGATGGATCTTTGCGGGCCGTCGCCGATCGCGCTCGACTGGTAATCTGCATCGTCGTGACAGACGATTCCCACGGCACCCGGCGCGCCGGTGACCCCCTTCCCGGGGACGCCGAAGCGACGCCCACGGCCGCCGGACCCGCGGGAGCTGTCGGCCACTCCGGGACGGTCGTCCCGTCGCAGGTCGGCGGAGCGCCGCGCCCGGGCGGGGGATACCAGAACAGTGCGGCCCAGGGGATGGGCCCGGTGAGCGAGGCGGCTCACGGCTACGGAACGCCCCTGGGCGACGGTGCTCCGGTGAGCGGTGCCGCGGCATCCGATCCGGCCGGTGCCCGCCCGGCCTCCGGCGCGCCGCCTGAGCCAGGCGCTGCCGCTCCCGCCTACTACAACGCACCCGCAGCCCCCCAGCACGGCGGAATCCCCGCTCAGAGATCGACTACGCCCTACGGACCCTTCCAGGGCAACGCCGAGGGGTGGACCTCCGCCGCGGAAGGCACGCCAACCTCCGGAGCGGCTCTCGACTCCACCGCCGGTTCGCAGGCGCCCGCCGGTCCAGCTCCTGCCGTCGGTTCGGTCTCGATGACCGGCACAGCTCCGACTCCCGGCCCGACCCCCATGACGGGTGCCGGTCCCGCCTCCGGAACTGCGGCCTGGTCCGCGACGCCGACCCCCACGACGGGTGCCGGTCCCGCCTCCGGAACTGCGGCCTGGTCCGCGACGCCGACCCCCACGACGGCTGCCGGTCCCGCCACCGGAACCGCAGCCTGGTCTCCGACGCCGACCCCCACGTCGGGGGCAGGTCCCGCCTCCGGACCCCCGGCCTGGTCTCCGACGCCGACCTCCGGCGCAGGCGTGGACCAGTACGGCCTCGACCTCGGCGGCCCCGACCGCTTCGGCCCCACCAGCGGCGCAGGCGGCGGCGCCGGGGACTCCTACGGGGGCGCGCCCGCCAGCCCGAACCGCTTCGACCCCACCAGCGGCGCAGGCGGCGGCGCCGGGGACTCCTACGGGGGCGCGCCCGCCAGCCCGAACCGCTTCGACCCCACCAGCGGCGCCGGGGACTCCTACGGGAGCGCGCCCGCCAGCCCGAACCGCTTCGGTCCGACCAGCGGCGCCGGCGGGACCTCCGACCCCTACCTCGCCGAGACCCCGGATCGATTCGGGTTCGAGGTCAGCCCGAGCTACGGCTCCGGCCCGCGCATCGAGCCCACCCCCAAGCAACCCCGTGGCCGTTTCCTGTTTCCCGCCCTCGCCGGCCTGGTCGCCGGTTTGCTGATCTTCGGTACGGGCGGCTGGTTCCTGGGCCGCTCCGGCGCCCACGATGACCCGGCGCCCACGCCTACGGTTGCCGCTCCCAGCCCGACTCCCAGCGCGAGCCAGGGCGTCTACGAGCAGAACCAGATCGCGATCAACCAGCCGAAGTTCGCCGGGTCGCTGGGGAGCGTCGCCGAGGGCTGGCTTCCGCACCTTTCGGGTTGCTCGCGGAGCGGTGAGAAGAGCGGGCCGAAGCTGAACCGGGGGGAGAAGGTCCGGGTCCGCTGCGAGATGGACGCCATGAGTGTGATCTTCGTCGAGTACGCGACCACCGCGGACCGGGACAAGGCGCGGGTCGCCACGCTGGGCCAGAACGTCGACGCGCGTACGCTCACACCCGGCGTCGGGGCGGCTGCCGAGCGGGCCACTCCTTCGGGGCGCACGAACGGCAACTACGTCGAGTACGCCTACAAGGTCTCGGGGCGTACCGTGGCCGGCATCTGGTGGGACGACAACGCCACGCCGGTCGCGGCGTACCTTCTCGCGTTCTGGAAAGAGGGCACCGGTGAGAAGTGGGAGCCGATGCGCGACGTCTGGGCCCGCTACGCCTGAAATGCCCTCACCCTGCGTGAGCAGGGGCTGAGCGGGTCTGTGCCGTACGTCCCATCCGCTGCCGAATCATGAGTCCTTGACCGAACCGGCTCTCGCGACCTAGCCTCGCGTTACACAAGGTTTGCTCGACCATCGAAGGCTAAGCGCACAACATAGATCGCATTACTTTTCGGCATCACTTCCGGTCTTGGACGGGAGGCCCGGCGACCCCATCGCCGCCAGCCGACCGCCCTTCCGGTGGACTCGGCACTCCCGGCAAGCGGGCGGCCGACGGCGAACCCGGCAATGGGGACGTCCGGCGGACTGCTGGCGACGCCGGGCGATCCCGAGCGTGCAGGGTCACACAGCGGACCCGAGGCGCAAGGGTGGCGCTGGGCCGCCGACCGGCTCAGGGAGGTCAGCACCAGGCAGAACTGGCATACCGGTCACGGTCGGCAGGAACCGGCAGGCGTAGCTGGAACCCGGGCCCCGAGCCTGGGCTCGAGCGGACGTCGGCGGTTCGGCCCGAGTTGACCCATGCCCGGGATCACTGGTGAAGAGGCAGCCAAAGCCGGTGGACGCCGGCCCGAACCGGCGCACGTCCGAACCGGCGCATGTCGGAGCGGCCCAAGGCTGAAGGGCCGAACCGGCCCAAGGCCCGCCGGCGATGCCAAGCCACCCGCAGACCGCGGCGGGCGGCAGCACCAACCACTCGCGGTCACCAGCCTTTGGTCGGGCATCCCTTACCCGCGCTCGGCACGAGTCGCCTCGCTTACCGCGAGACGCCCCGCGCCCGTGCGGAACGCCCGCGCTTCGCGCAGGACAAGAACCGGCCCGCAGAGCCTGCGGCGTGGCGAAGGGAGAAGCGGCGAGATGACGCCCCTGGACTGGGTGCTCGTAGTAACGGTCGTCCTTCTCGCCGGAGCCGTGGTCACCGGCCTGATACTCGGCACCCGGGCGCTGCGCCATCTCCAGGATTCCCGTTCCGCCGATCAGGAGAACCGGGAACGCACGCTGCACGCCGCCAAGGCCAAGGTCGATGACGCGAACGCGAAGGCTGCCTCCGTACGCGCGGAAGTCGCCGCCGCGAAGGCCGAGGCGACCGCCGCCCGGGCCGAGGCCCGGCGGGTTCTGGAGTCGGCGCACGAGGAGGCCGACACGATTCTCGAGCACGCCCACCGCCAGGCCGAGTCCGATGCCGAGCAGGTTCGCATCGCGGCCCGGCGCAGCGGCGAGCGTGAGGTCGCGCTGCTCAACACGACCGTGAAGGAGCAGGCCGCGGAGGTCGAGCGGCGGGCCGCCCGGATCGACGAGCGGGAGCGCCTGCACGCCGAGGAGGTGGAGCGGCTCGTCGAGCGGGAGCGTCGCCTCGCCGCCATGGACGCCGATCTGACCGCCCGCGAGGGCGCCCTGAGCGCGCGGGAGGCCGAGCTTGCCGAGGCCGAGGAGCAGCACCGGCGGGAGCTGGAGCGGATCGCCAACCTGAGCGGGGAGCAGGCCCGGGCTGAGCTGATCGAGACCATCGAAGGGCAGGCCAAGCGGGAGGCCGCCATTCTCGTGCGTGACATCGAGACCGAGGCGAAGCGCACCGCCGACACCCGGGCCCGGCACATCGTCGTGGACGCGATTCAGCGTATCGCCAGTGAGCAGACGGCCGAGAGCGTCGTCAGCGTGCTGCATCTGCCCAGCGACGAGATGAAGGGGCGGATCATCGGCCGGGAGGGGCGCAACATCCGGGCGTTCGAGTCGACGACCGGGGTGAACCTGATCATCGATGACACTCCCGAGGCGGTGCTGCTCTCCTGCTTCGATCCGGTGCGCCGGGAGGTCGGCCGGTTGACGCTGGAGAAGCTCGTGCTGGACGGCCGGATTCATCCGCATCGCATCGAAGAGGTTTTCGAGAGTGCGAAGAACGAGGTCGACCGGCTGTGTGAGCGGGCCGCCGAGGAGGCGCTCGTCGACGTCGGGATCACCGACATCCACCCGGAGCTGTCGACGCTGCTGGGCCGGTTGCGCTACCGCACCAGCTACGGGCAGAACGTGCTCAAGCATCTCGTGGAGACCGCGCACATCGCCGGGATCATGGCCGCCGAGCTGGGCCTGGACGTGCCGACGATCAAGCGGTCGGCCTTCCTGCACGACATCGGCAAGGCGCTCACCCACGAGGTCGAGGGCAGTCATGCGCTGATCGGCGCGGATCTGGCCCGCAAGTACGGCGAGTCCGAGGATGTCGTCCACGCGATCGAGGCGCACCACAACGAGGTGCCGCCGCAGACCATCGAGGCCGTTCTCACGCAGGCCTCGGACGCCTGTTCCGGTGGGCGCCCGGGGGCGCGCCGGGAGAGCCTGGAGGCGTACGTGAAGCGCCTGGAGCGGATCGAGGAGATCGCCGGCGGCAAGGCGGGGGTCGACAAGGTCTTCGCCATGCAGGCGGGGCGCGAGATCCGGGTGATGGTCCGGCCGGAGGACGTCGATGACATCGGCGCCGCTGTTCTGGCCCGCGACGTGGCCAAGCAGATCGAGGAGGAGCTGACCTACCCGGGTCAGATCCGGGTGACGGTCGTCCGCGAGTCCCGCGTCACCGAACTGGCCCGCTGAGGACCAAAGTCAAGATCTGGATGTCGTAGCCTCAGTGGGTGGTGCAGACCGTCACTCCCGTCGAGGCCGGGCGCGGGCAGCCGAGGAGCTGACGCTCCAGAACAGCTACCCGCACCCTTCATGCTGCGCGAGTGGTCACCCTCAACCCTGGGGTTCGGCTACTCGGCCACCGTCGGTGGCGACCACCGCGGCGCGGACGCGTGGTGCCCGTCCGGTGCGCCGGGTGCGCCGCTCCAGAACCCCGGCGACGTAGGTCAGCGACGCGTTCAGCAGGATGTAGATGACCGCTGCCACCATGGCCGCGGCCACGATGTTGCCGAAGTTGGCGCCGAGCGTGTTGACGCCGTTCTGCAGCAGCTCGGTGTAGCCGATGATGTAGCCGAGCGCGGTGTCCTTCACCAGCACGACGAGTTGGCTGACGATCACCGGCAGCATCGCCCGCGCCGCCTGGGGCACGAGGATCTCCTGCATCACCTGGCTCTTCAGCATGCCTATGGCGTAGCCGGCCTCGCTCTGGCCCCGGGGCACCGCGCGGATGCCGGCCCGGAACGCCTCCGCCAGCACGGAGCCGTTGTAGAGGGTGAGACCGGCGACGACGGCCCAGAACGGCGGCATCGGCTCCTCGGTCAGGAACGGGATGCCGTAGAAGATGAAGAAGATCATGAGCAGCAGCGGTACGGCGCGGAAGAACTCCACCACCACGCCGGCCGGGATGCTGATCCACCGGTGGTCGGAGAGCCGCCCCACGGCGAAGACCAGGCCGAAGACCAGCGACAGCAGCATGGCGACCGCGGCCGCGCTGATCGTCGACCAGAGGCCCGGCAGGATGTAGTCGGTCCAGGTGGAGCTCTCGAGGAAGGGGCGCCACAGCGGGGCCGCCCACTGGCCCTTCTCGTCGAACTTGCGGTAGATCCACCACAGCAGGCCCACCACGGCGAGTCCGAAGACGACGGTGAGCACCAGGCTGCGCATCTTCGCGCGCGGCCCCGGGTGGTCGTAGAGGACGGCGTCGGTGTTGCCGCTCATCGCTTCACCGCCAGACGGTTGGCCAGCCAGCCGAAGAGGTAGCCGGTGGGGATGAGGAAGGCGGCGAAGGTGCCGGCGAAGACGAGGAAGATCGGGATCACGGCGTCGCCGTTCGCGTTGATCAGGTCCTTCATCGCGCTCGAGGCTTCCATGAGGCCGATGGTGCCGACGATCGTGGCGTTCTTGGCGAGGGCGATGAAGATGCTGCCCAGCGGGGCGATCACGGCCCGCCCGGCCTGCGGCAGGATGATGATCGTCAGGGTCTGGAGGAAGGACATGCCGACGGCGCGGGCCGCCTCGGCCTGCCCGGCGGGCACCGTGTTGATGCCGGAGCGGATGGCCTCACACACGAACGCCGCGGTGTAGACGGAGAGGCCGACGACACCGAGCCAGAAATTGTTGAGGACGAGGTCCTCGGACAGGGTCACGCCGAGGGCCGAGTACAGGCCGAAGTAGCAGAAGAAGATGATCAGCGTCAGCGGCGTGTTCCGGAAGATCATGACCCAGGCGGTGCCGAAGCCGCGCAGCACGGGGATCGGTGAGACCCGCATCGCGGCCAGGATGACGCCGAGCACCAGGGCGCAGACCGTCGCGGCGGCGGTGAGCTTGAGGATCCAGAGGAACCCGGTGACGTACGTATCGATGTTGGTGGGATCGGAGAAGACGTCCATCACCCTCGCTTCCTCGCGACGCCGAAGGAACAGAACAAGCGCCGCGCAGCGACGCCGAAGGAACAGGAACGGCGGGCGGGGCCGGCACTCACACCGGCCCCGCCCGCGTCGCGGTCGCTCAGCTGCAGTTCGTCAGCTTGGTGACGTCCAGCTCGGGGGCCGGCTTGCCGCTCTTGCCGAGCGTGCTGTCCCAGGCGGCCTTGTACGAGCCGTCCGTCGCCGCCGCCTTCAGAATGTCATTGATCTTGTTGCAGCCCGCGGTGTCGGTCTTCTTCAGGCCGATGCCGTACGGCTCGTCGCTGAACTTCTTGCCGACCACCTTGAACTTGCCCGCGTACTGCTCCTGGGCGGCGTAGCCGGCGAGGATGATGTCGTCGGTGGTCACCGCGTCGACCGTCTTGTTGGCCAGCGCCTGCACGCACTTGGAGTACGAGTCGAACTGCTGCAGCGACGCGTCCTTGTAGTCGGTCTGGATCCGCTTGGCCGGCGTGGAGCCGGAGACCGAGCAGACCTTCTTGCCGGCCAGCGCCTCCGGTCCGGTGATCGTGGAGTCGGTCGGCACCAGCAGGTCCTGGCCGGCGATGTAGTACGGCCCGGCGAAGTTGACGACCTTCTTGCGCTCGTCGTTGATCGTGTACGTCGCCACGACGATGTCGACCTGGCCCTGCTGGATGAAGGGCTCACGGTTGGCCGACACGGTGGTCTTGTACTCGATGCCGGTGTCCGGCACCCCGAGTCCCTTGGCGATGATCTTCGCGATCTCGATGTCGAAGCCGGTGTAGGTGCCACCGGTCTGCAGGCCGAGGCCCGGCTGGTCGGCCTTCACGCCGACGACCAGCTTCTTCTGGCTGCTCGCCTTGTCGACGATGCCCTTGGCCGAACCCGAGCCGCTGTCGTCTCCGCCGCATGCTGCCGCGGCCATCGCCAGGGCGAACGCCCCGGCCACAGCCGTCAATCGGGTGATGCGCATCGCCACACTCCTCCTAGGGGAAAAACGGTGTCCGGAATGGACGGATCAGTGCGTGAGGATCTTCGAGAGGAAGTCGCGGGCGCGCTCACTCTTCGGGTTCTCGAAGAAGTCGGCGGGGGTGGACTCCTCGACGAGCTGGCCGTCGGCCATGAAGACCACCCGGTCCGCGGCGTGCCGGGCGAAGCCCATCTCGTGGGTCACGACGACCATGGTCATGCCCTCCTTGGCCAGCGACGTCATGACGTCGAGCACCTCGCCCACCATCTCGGGGTCGAGGGCGCTGGTCGGCTCGTCGAAGAGCAGCGCCTTCGGCTGCATGGCCAGGGCGCGGGCGATGGCCACCCGCTGCTGCTGGCCACCGGAGAGCTGGGCCGGGTACTTGTCGGCCTGGTTCGCGATGCCGACCCGTTCGAGCAGGCTCATCGCGCGTTCCCGTACCGAATCGGCCTTCTCCCGCCGGACCTTGACCGGGCCGAGCATGACGTTCTGCAGGATGGTCTTGTGCGCGAAGAGGTTGAACGACTGGAAGACCATCCCCACCTCGCTGCGCAGCCGCGCCAGCGCCCGCCCCTCGGCGGGCAGCGGGCGGCCGTCGAAGGTGATGGTGCCCGAGTCGATGGGCTCCAGACGGTTGATCGCACGGCACAACGTGGACTTGCCCGACCCCGACGGTCCGATCACGACGACCACCTCGCCACGGGCCACGGAGAGGCTGACATCCTGCAGAACGTGCAACGGGCCGAAGTGCTTGTCGACGTGCTCCAGAACGATGAGAGGCTCACTCGTCGTCACCGTCTGACCACCGTCCCGTCGTTGGGTTCACTCGGATGGGGTCACTCTAGGGGGACGGGTGTATCGGTTCGCGCCGAGAATGGTCACGGAGCAGTAACACCGCAGGTGCTCGCGGGAAGGGATGTCCACGATGAGCGGTATGGCTGACGCCGATCCGACAGACGGTCTCTGGAACTGGTGCGCCGCGGGCACGCTCGACCCGCGAACGGTCCGCGCGGCCGTCTCGGGCGCCCTGCAACGTCCGGTGACGACACTGGACGCTCCCGCCGGTGACGCCGTGCTGTGCGACGTCTGGCACATCGGCGGCGACTTCCCCACACAGATCGACTGTTATCTCACCCCCGGCGACTTCGCCGAGGCGACGACCGCCAGCGCCGTCGCGGTCCGGCTCGGCGCCGACCTCCTGCTGCCCGACGACACCCTCAACCCCACGAGGTACGTCCTGGCCGAGCCCGACGGCACGCTGCGGGCCGTGCACGTGGACGAGGTCGAGACCGACGACGGTACGGAGCACCGCCACGTACGCCCGTGCACCGGCTCCGACCCGGAGTGCGCGGCCGGGCCCGGCTGTTCGCGCTCGAGGTGGAAGCCGGCGTCGGCCCCGGAGCGCCCGGCAGCCGCTTAGGGATTCGGCGTCGCGGGGGACTACCCTGGTCAATTGCCATGACTGAGACCCCGCAGAGCGCCGCGCCCCGCACCTATGACGTGCGCACGTACGGCTGCCAGATGAACGTGCACGACAGCGAGCGCATCTCCGGCCTGATGGAGGACGCGGGCTACGTCCGCGCGTCGGACGCGGACGCGGCCGACGTCGTGGTCTTCAACACGTGCGCGGTCCGCGAGAACGCGGACAACCGGCTCTACGGCAACCTCGGTCACCTGCGTCCCACGAAGCTCAGGAACCCCGGCATGCAGATCGCCGTCGGCGGCTGCCTGGCGCAGAAGGACCGCGGCGACATCGTCAAGCGCGCGCCCTGGGTCGACGTCGTCTTCGGCACCCACAACATCGGCTCGCTGCCGGCGCTGCTCGAGCGCGCCCGGCACAACCAGGAGGCCGAGGTCGAGATCCTCGAGGCGCTCGAGGTGTTCCCGTCGACCCTGCCCACCAAGCGCGAGTCGACGTACGCGGGCTGGGTGTCGATCTCCGTGGGGTGCAACAACACCTGCACGTTCTGCATCGTGCCGTCGCTGCGCGGCAAGGAGAAGGACCGCCGCCCGGGCGAGATCCTGGCCGAGGTCGAGGCCCTGGCGCGCGAGGGCGTCCTCGAGGTCACGCTGCTCGGGCAGAACGTCAACTCGTACGGCGTCGAGTTCGGCGACCGCCTCGCGTTCGGCAAGCTGCTGCGCGCCTGCGGCGAGATCGACGGGCTGGAGCGGGTCCGCTTCACCAGCCCGCATCCCAAGGACTTCACCGACGACGTGATCGCGGCGATGGCCGAGACCCCGAACGTCTGCCACTCGCTGCACATGCCCCTGCAGTCCGGCTCCGACCGGGTGCTGAAGGCGATGCGCCGCAGCTACCGCTCGGAGAAGTACCTCGGCATCATCGACAAGGTCCGGGCCGCCATGCCGGACGCCGCGATCACCACGGACATCATCGTGGGCTTCCCCGGCGAGACGGAGGACGACTTCGAGCGCACCCTCGACGTGGTGCGGCAGGCCCGCTTCTCCAGCGCGTTCACGTTCCAGTATTCGAAGCGTCCGGGCACGCCCGCCGCGACGATGGACGAGCAGCTGCCGAAGCAGGTCGTGCAGGAGCGCTACGAGCGGCTCATCGCCACCCTCGAGGACATCACCTGGGCGGAGAACAAGCGCCTGGTGGGGGAGACGGTCGAGGTCCTGGTCGCGGTCGGCGAGGGGCGCAAGGACGAGCGTACGGGCCGGATGAGCGGCCGGGCCCGCGACGGCCGCCTGGTGCATTTCGCCACGGGCGGCACCACCCCGCGGCCCGGGGACATCGTCGAGACCGTGATCACGTACGCGGCCCCGCACCACCTCAACGCCGACGGCGAGCCGCTGAGTCACCGTCGCACCCGCGCGGGCGACGCGTACGAGGCGGGGCGCCTGCCGAAGATGCCCGGGGTGTCCCTGGGCCTGCCGACCGTCGGTGTCCCGGCGCCGCTGCCCGCCACCACCGGCGGCTGCGCGCTGTAGGAGGCCTCAGCTCGCCACCGGCGCGACCGATGGGTCAGCCGTGTCGTCCCGCGGGTATTCCGTCGTGTCGCTGGCGCTCATCGGGGCGTACCTGACGCTTCCGGCGGGCCTGCGGCCGGTGCCGTTCCTGCTGGTGACCTTCGCGGCGATCCCGGCGGTCGTCCGCGGACTGCGCCGCGGCAAGCGGGAGGCCCGGCTGCCCTGGTGGCTGCTGCTGACCGCGGTCGGCGTGCTCGACGCGGGCAACGTGGCCTGGGTCCGCTCCGCCTATCTCGTCCCGGACGTGAGCGGTGACGACTCGTACTCCGCCGTGCTGTACGGGCTGGGGTACCTGGTGCTGCTGGGCGGTGCCGTGGCGGTCGTCCTGCGCCGGGGCCGCGGCGACCTCGGCGGGGTGATCGACGCGGCGATCACGTCGCTGGCGCTCGGCGGCGTGCTGTGGGAGGTCGTGTTCCTGCCCTTCCACGAGGCCGCCGGCCTTCCCCCGGTCGAGCAGATCTTCCTGTTCGTCAACGTCTTCGTCATGATGGGCATCCTGGGCGCACTGCTGCGCGTCGCCCTGGTGTCGCCCGAGCCGCTCCCCGCCGTGTGGCTGTTCGCCGCGGGCCTCGCCACCTGCATGGTGGCCAACGTCGTCCTCGTCGCCACCACCGACCTGGTCACGCACCTCTTCCCGGACTGGGCGAACGTGCCGTTCCTGCTCTCGTACGTCTGCATCGGCTGCGCCGCCCTGCACCCGTCGGCCGAGCGGATCACCGAGCCCGGGCCGGTTCCGCGCGACGACCTGACCACCGGCCGGCTGTGGTTCCTCGGCCTGATGCTGGCCCTGGTCCCGGTCGTCGGCGGCGGCCGGGTGATCCTGGGGCTTCCGGCCGACGGCGTCCTGATCGCCGTCGGTTCGGCCACGCTGGTCCCGCTCGTCATGCTGCGGGTCGCCCGGCTGGCCTCCCAGCGCCGCAGCGCCGAGCGGGAACTGCTGCGGCTGGCGACCGCCGACCCGCTCACCGGGCTGCCGAACCGGGCGGCGTGCCGGCAACGGGTGACCGACGACCTGGCCGCCGGCCCCGGGGTGGCCGTGATCTTCTGCGACCTCGACGGGTTCAAGCCGGTCAACGACCGCCTCGGCCACGCCGCCGGCGACGAGCTGCTGATCGCGGTCGCCGCGCGGCTGCGCGGCTGCCTGCGGGAGACCGACCTGGTCAGCCGCTTCGGCGGCGACGAGTTCGTCATCGTGTGCCGCGACGACGACCCGCACCGGGCGGTCCAGGCCGTCTGCGACCGGGTCGGCGCGATGGTCCGGGAGCCCATCCCGGTGGGCGGGGAGCAGGTCCGGGTCGGGGTCAGCGCGGGCGCGGCCGTTGCGGGCGCGGACGCCACCACGGACGACCTGATCAGTCAGGCGGATCTCGCGATGTACCGGGCGAAGAAGTCGAAGGCCGTGGGCGCCCTCAGCCTCGCCATGGCGTGAGCCCCGGGCGCGCGCCCGGGGCCCTTCGCTCAGTTGGCCTGTTCCGCCAGAGCCAGGAACTGCTTCTTGGAGGCGAGGGCCTGCTCGGCCTCCTTGATGCGTCGGCTGTCACCGGCCGCCTGCGCCCGCGCCAGGCGCTGCTCGGCCTCGGCGACCTGCTCGCGCATCTGCCGCAGCAGCGGGTTGTCCTGCGGGGTGGTCTTGCGCCACGCCGAGTCCATCGCGACCCGGATGCGCTCCTCGGCGGCCCGCCAGCGGCGGTCCAGGGAGGCGGACGACTCGCGGGGCACCCGGCCGGCGTCGTGCCAGGCGGCCTGGGCGTCGCGCAGCTTGTTCTGGGCGCCGCGCGGATCCGCGTCCACGTCGATCGCCTCGAGCTCGGCGAGGATGGCCTGCTTCTTCTCGAGGTTGCCCTTGTACTCCGCGTCGCGGGCCGAGAAGACCTCGCTGCGGCGGGTGAAGAAGGCGTCCTGGGCGGCGCGGAACCGCTCCCAGAGGCGCTGCTCGGCCTCCTTGGCGGCGCGCGGAGCCGCCTTCCACTCGCTCATCAGCTCCTTGAGCCGGGCCGCGGTCGGTCCCCACTCGCTGGACTCGGCGAGGCTCTCCGCCTCCTTGACCAGCTCCTCCTTGGCAGACTGCGCCTGCTTGCGCTGACCGTCGAGGGTGGCGAAGTGGGCGCCGCGGCGGCGGGTGAAGCCGTCACGGGCGGCGGCGAAGCGCTTCCACAGCTCGCCGTCGGTCTTCTTGTCGACGCCGCGGATGGTCTTCCACTCGTCGAGGATCTCCTTGAGCCGGTCGCCCGCGCTCTTCCAGCCGGTGGCCTCGGCGGCGATCGTCTCCGCCTCCTCGACCAGGGCGGTCTTGCGGGCGAGCGCCTCGGTGCGGGCCACCTCGCGGGCGGCCTTGGCCTCGCCGGCCTTCTCCTCGGCGATGGCGGTCAGCCGGTCCAGCCGGGCCGCGAGCCCGTCGATGTCGCCGACCACGTGCGCCTCGTCGAGGGTGGTCCGCAGCCGCTTGATGCTGCTCAGCGAGTGCGACGCGTCGGCGGCGCCGGACTTGAGCCGGGCCTCCACGAGGTCGACCTCCGTGACCAGGTCCGCGAAGCGCCGCGCGAAGTGGGCCAGGCCCTCTTCGGGGGTGCCCGCCTGCCATGAGCCGACCACGCGGTCGCCCTCGGCCGTCTTCACGTACACGGTGCCGTCGGCATCCGCGCGCCCGAAGGTCGTCCAGTCGTTCATGAGCCCATCCTCGTTCTCCCGGCGTCGTGGGCCTCGCTGCCCGTGACCGCCGCCATAGCGCAGCCGAATGCCATTGTTCCATCGGCATTCTTTCTCGCGCATTGTCACAGGTCCAACCCGGTTCCGGGGAAGCGCCCGAGGATGACCGTGACCAGCCCGTTACGGTGACTCCGTGCCATTGCTCCCATCCCCCCGGGTGGTCGCCGTCGTCGGGCCCACCGCCGCCGGGAAGACCGCGCTCAGCCTCGCGCTTGCCCACGCCCTCGGCGGCGAGGTGGTCAACGCGGACTCGATGCAGCTCTATCGCGGGATGGACGTCGGCACCGCCAAACTCCCGCCCGACGAGCGCGAAGGCGTCCCGCACCACGTGCTGGACATCTGGGACGTCACGTTCCCGGCGAGCGTCGCGGAGTACCAGGAGGCGGCTCGGGCGGCCGTCGAGGACATCGCGTCGCGGGGCCGCGTACCCGTTTTGGTCGGGGGTTCGGGGTTGTATGTGCGGGCCGTGCTGGAGGAGTTCGAATTTCCCGGCACGGATCCCGCCATCCGGGAACGGCTCGAGGCGGAGCTGGCCGAATCCGGCCCGGCGCGCCTGCACGCCCGCCTGAGCGCCGCCGACCCCGACGCCGCCGCACGGATCCTCACGTCCAACGGGCGGCGCATCGTCCGGGCCCTCGAGGTGATCGAGATGACCGGTGCGCCTTTCACCGCGGCCCTGCCCGAGCCCCGGCCCTACTACGACGCCGTGCAGATCGGCATCGACCGCGACACCGAGGAGCTGGACCGGCGGATCGCCGAGCGGGTCGACGTGATGTGGGCGTCGGGCCTGATCGACGAGGTCCGCGAGCTCGACCGCGCCGGCCTCCGCGAGGGCCGCACGGCGAGCCGCGCGCTGGGCTACCAGCAGGCGCTCGCCCAGCTCGACGGTGTGCTCACCGAGGAGGAGGCCAAGGCGGACACCGTACGCGGAACCCGCCGCTTCGTCCGCCGCCAGCGCTCCTGGTTCCGCCGCGACCCCCGGGTGACCTGGCTCGACGGCGCCTCCGCCACCCTGACGCAGGACGCGTTGGCAGCGTGCGGCGCGGCTGCGCGATGATGGACCTCGTGTTGTTCACCAAGGGCCACGGCACCGGCAACGACTTCGTCATCCTCCCCGACCCCGACGGGGCGCTCGACCTGACGCCGTCGCTCGTCGCGGCGCTCTGCGAGCGTCACCGCGGCATCGGCGCGGACGGCGTGCTGCGCGTCGTGCGCAGCGCCAAGCACCCGGACGGCGCCGGCCACGCGGGCGACGCCGAGTGGTTCATGGACTACTGGAACGCCGACGGCTCGATCGCCGAGATGTGCGGCAACGGCGTGCGCGTCTTCACCCGCTACCTGATCAGCCAGGGCCTCGCGACGGCCGGCCCCGACGGCCTGCCGGTCGCCACCCGGGCCGGCGTCGTGCGCGCGGTCGTCGGTGAGTCCCTGATCTCCGTCCACATGCGCAGCCCCCGGGTGTACGCGGCCGGCACGGCGACCGTGGGCCCGCTGACCGTGCCCGGGCTGGCCGTGGACTGCGGCAACCCCCACCTGGTCAGCGCGCTGCACGACGGGGTGACCCTCGAGTCGCTGGACCTGCACGTGGCACCGGGCTACGACACCGGCCTGTTCCCCGAGGGCGTCAACGTCGAGTTCACCACCCCCGGCGCGCCCGTCGACGGCGCCGACCTGCACGTCCACATGCGGGTCTACGAGCGCGGCTCGGCCGAGACCCTGTCCTGCGGATCCGGGGCCCTCGCGGTCGGCGCCGTGGCGCTGCGGGACGCGGGCCGCGAGACCGGCGTGGTCGCGGTGGACGTGCCGGGCGGCCGGCTCACCGTCACCGCCGACGACGAGGGACGCTGGTGGCTGGCGGGCCCGGCGGTGCTGGTGGCGACCGGCGAGATCGACGTGGCGGCGTTCGCCTGATGGGGATGCTGCACCGCGTGGCGCACCGCGGCTACAGCGCCGTCGCGCCGGAGAACACGCTGCCCGCACTCGCCGCCGGCGTCCTGGCCGGGGCCACGTTCATCGAGTTCGACGTGCGCACCACCGCCGACGGCGTTCCGGTGGTCATCCACGACCGTACGGTGGACCGCACCACCGACGGGTCGGGCAAGGTCTGGGAGCTGACCCTCGACGAGATCTCCCGGCTGGACGCCGGCTCATGGTTCTCGCCCGCGTACGCCGGGGTCCGCGTTCCGCGGCTGACGGAGGTTCTGGAGCTGCTGCGCCCGCACGCCGTCCTCGCCGCGTCGGCAGGGGACGCGGGGGTCACGCCTTCCGTGGTGCCCCGGGTGGAACTGCTATTGGAGATCAAGCCGCCGGCCACGCTGGAGCAGGTGAAGTTCATCGTGGGGCAGGTCGCCGACGCGGGGCTGCTCACCCGTACCGTTGTGCAGAGCTTCGATCCCGCGATCGTGCGCCTCGTCGGCGAGGCCGCCCCCGACGTGCGCCGGGGTCTGTTGCGCGACGGCTTCGACACCTCGCAGGTGGAGGTCGCGCGGGAGCTCGGCGTCAGCTTCTGCAACCCGTCCATGACCGCGGTGCTCGGCTCCCCGGAGACGGTGGCCGCGCTGGCCGGCGCCGGCGTGGCGGTGATGCCGTGGACGGCGAACGACATGACGCTCTGGCCCGACCTGGTCGAGGCCGGTGTGGCCGGCTTGATCTCCGACCACACCGGTGAACTCACCGGCTGGGCTCAGAATGTCTCTTCGGGGGCCTCTTCGAGCTCGGCCTGAGGTGTCGCGGCCACATTGTGCGGCGCCGGCGTGCCCTTCACCGTCGCGCGGATGGCCGCCGCCACCGCAGGGGTGACCCGGGCGTCGAACACGCTCGGGATGATCACGGTCGGATTGATCTTGTCCTCGCCGACCACGTTCGCGATCGCCATCGCCGCGGCCAGCGCCATCTCCTCGGTGAACTCCTCGGCGCTCACGTCGAGCATGCCGCGGAACACGCCGGGGAACGCCAGCACGTTGTTGATCTGGTTGGGCTGGTCGGAGCGGCCGGTCGCCACGACGGCGGCGTGCTGCCGCGCCTCCCGCGGGTCGACCTCGGGGTCCGGGTTGGCCAGCGCGAACACGATCGACTTGTCCGCCATCTTCGCGATGTCGGCGCCCGTGAGGAGGTTGGGCGCGCTGACCCCGATGAAGACGTCCGCGCCGACGATCGCGCCGGGCAGGTCACCGGAGTAGTTGTCGCGGTTGGTGTTCTCGGCGAGCCACTGCCACGTCGGCGTCATGTCGTCCATGCCGCGGTGCAGGGCGCCCCTGCGGTCGTACGCGATGATGTCGCCCACGCCCTGGCGCAGCAGCAGCTTCATGATCGCCGTACCCGCGGCACCCGCGCCCGAGACGACCACCTTGACGTCCGCCAGGTTCTTGCCCACCACCCGCAGCGCGTTCGTCAGCGCGGCCAGCACGCAGATCGCGGTCCCGTGCTGGTCGTCGTGGAACACCGGGATGTCCAGCAGCTCGCGCAGCCGCATCTCGATCTCGAAGCAGCGCGGCGCGGCGATGTCCTCCAGGTTGATGCCGCCGTACGCGGGCGCGATCGCCTTCACGATCCTGACGATCTCGTCGGTGTCCTGCGTGTCGAGCACGACCGGCCACGCGTCGACCCCGCCGAAGCGCTTGAAGAGCGCGGCCTTGCCCTCCATCACCGGCATCGCGGCCGCCGGGCCGATGTTGCCCAGCCCCAGCACCGCCGAGCCGTCACTGACGACGGCGACCGTGTTGCGCTTGATGGTCAGCCGGCGCGCGTCCGCCGGGTTCTCCGCGATCGCCATGCACACCCGTGCCACCCCCGGCGTGTACGCCCGCGACAGCTCGTCGCGGTTGCGCAGCGCGACCTTGGACGACACCTCGATCTTGCCGCCCAGGTGCAGCAGGAACGTACGGTCGGAGACCTTGCGGACGTCGACGCCCTCCTGCTCCTCCAGGTTCTTGACGACCTGGTCGGCGTGGGTCGAGTCGGCGGTGTCACAGGTGAGGTCGACGAGGACCCGGGAGGGGTCGGAGTCCACCACGTCGAGCGCCGTCACGATCGCGCCCGCCTCACCCACACACGTGGTGAGCCGGCCGATGGACGAGGCGTCGGCGGTCACGGCGATCCGGATCGTGATCGAGAATCCTGCGCTGGGCAGGCGGGTGGTCACCACGGGAGTCCCTCCGTCGTTGGCGGGTGCGTACCCGCATTGTTGCTCTTCGGGAATGACGGCGGCCATCGCGGTGGTTACTGATGAGTCAGACACTCTGCGACAACGTTCAGCCCGGTTATGTGGATGCGCCGGCCCGCCCGGCATGCCACGATCGGGCTGAGGAGGTCACCTTTTGCGAACTGAGCTTTTCGAACCCGACGTCACCACGGGTGAGCTGGAGCTGGAGGAGCGGCATTCGCTACGGCGGGTCGCCGGGCTCTCCACCGAGCTCACGGACATCACCGAGGTCGAGTACAGGCAGCTGCGGCTCGAGCGAGTAGTCCTGGTCGGCGTCTGGACCGAGGGCAGCGTCTCGGACGCGGAGAACTCGCTCACCGAGCTCGCCGCGCTGGCCGAGACCGCCGGCTCCCAGGTGCTCGAGGGCCTCATCCAGCGGCGCTCCCGCCCCGACTCGGCCACCTTCATCGGCCGCGGCAAGGTGGAGGAGCTGCGCGACGTGGTCCTGTCCACGGGCGCGGACACGGTCATCTGCGACGGCGAGCTGTCCCCGTCGCAGCTGCGCAACCTGGAACAGCAGACGAAGGTCAAGGTCGTCGACCGGACGGCCCTGATCCTGGACATCTTCGCCCAGCACGCCAAGAGCAAGGAAGGTAAGGCGCAGGTCGAGCTGGCCCAGCTGCAGTACCTGCTCCCGCGGCTGCGAGGCTGGGGTGAGTCGCTCTCCCGGCAGGGCGGTGGCGCCGGCGGCGGCGCAGGCGGTGGCGGCGTGGGAACGCGTGGTCCCGGTGAGACGAAGCTGGAGACCGACCGGCGCCGGATCAACCACCGCATCGCGAAGCTGCGGCGCGAGATCAAGGCCATGCGGACGGTACGCCAGACGAAGCGGTCGCGCCGCTCGAGCAGCGGGGTGCCGGCCGTCGCCATCGCGGGCTACACCAACGCTGGCAAGTCCAGCCTGCTCAACCGGCTGACGTCGGCGGGCGTGCTGGTCGAGGACGCGCTGTTCGCCACCCTCGACCCGACCACCCGGCGCACGGCCGCGGAGGACGGGCGCGTCTTCACCATCTCCGACACGGTCGGCTTCGTCCGCCACCTGCCGCACCAGATCGTCGAGGCGTTCCGCTCGACGCTCGAGGAGGTCTCGTACGCGGACCTGGTCGTGCACGTGGTCGACGGCGCCCACCCCGACCCGGAGGGACAGGTCTCGGCGGTCCGCGAGGTCCTGGGCGAGGTCGGCGCCGACCGCATCCCGGAGCTGCTCGTGGTGAACAAGGTCGACGCCGCCGACGAGGAGACGATGCTGCGCCTCAAGCGGACCTGGCCGGACGCGGTGTTCGTGTCGGCCCGCTCCGGGCTGGGCATCGACGACCTGCACGCGGCCATCGCCCAGCGGTTGCCACGGCCGGCGGTCGACCTGCGCGTGCTGCTCCCGTACGACCGGGGCGACCTGGTGGCGCGGGTGCACCGCCGCGGTCAGGTCCTCGAGACCCGGCACACCGACGAGGGCACGGAGCTGCGCGTACGCGTCGACGAGCAGCTCGCCGCCGAGCTGGCACCGTTCACGGCCTGACTCCGGTGTGGAACGGACCTGATGTGACGCGGCACACGTGTCCGATGGGTCCGTTCCGTGCCCCGGCGCGCCCCGTCCGACCTCGGTTGATCCACGCGTAACACCGGCACGAGACGCCGCATGCGACACTGATCCGATGCGGCGTCTCGTGTTCCCGGTGATCCTTGCCTCCGGGCTGGTCATGGTGGGTCCCGTGCCCGCCCTAGCCGAACCGGCCCCCGGAACCCCGGCGAAAGCACCGGCCGGCAAGAAGGTGTGCAAGGTCACCGATCCGCTCCTCAACGAGCTCTCGGGCATCGTGGCGACCGACGACGGCTACATCGTGATCAACGACGGTTCCGACGCGCAGCGCCAGAAGGTCTTCTACCTGAACAAGACCTGCGACATCGTCAACAAGGTGCCCTTCAGCGGCGACGGACCGCGCGACACCGAGGACATGGTGCTGTCGCCGGACGGCAAGACCCTGTGGATCGCCGACACCGGCGACAACGGCGTCCGCAAGAGGCCGCCCGAGAACCGCGAGACGATCGGCGTCTGGACCATGCCGGTCACCGGCGCCAAGGAGCCCAAGCTCCACCGCCTCAAGTACCCGGACGGCGACTACCACGACGCCGAGGCCCTCCTCCTCGACGGTGACGGCAGGCCGATCATCATCACCAAGGAGGTCACCGGGCCGGCGATGCTCTACACCCCGACCGCGGCGCTCAAGACGAACAACACCGAGGGCGTACCGCTGAAAAAGGTCGGCCAGCTCGAGCTCCCGCGCACGGACACCCAGGGCAGCGCCTTCGCCCGCCTCGCCCAGGGCGTGGTCACCGGCGCCGCGATCGCCCCCGGCGGCGGCAAGGTCGTCATCCGCACGTACCTCGACGCCTTCGAATGGGACGTCAGCAACGGCGACGTCCTCGCCGCGCTGAAGAACAAGCCCCGCGGCACCGGCCTGCCCAACGAGCCCTTCGGCGAAGCCATCACCTACTCCGCCGACGGCAAGACCTTCGCCACCGTCTCCGACTTCGGCGACATCGAGGACGAAGACTCCGTCAACAACATCCTCCGCTACACGCCGGCCACCAAGGTGGTCGAGGCGAACACCGACGCGGCCAAGAAGAGCGCGGCCTCGGCCGACGGCCCCAGCTGGTTCTCCGAACTGAGCCTCTCCGACATCACCTACCTGGTGGGCGGCGTCGGCGTCCTCGGCGCCCTCCTCGTCGGCGCGGGCATCTTCGGCATCGTCCGCGCCCGCAAGAAGCCCCAGCCGGAACCGGCCGACAAGCCCACCGGCAAGACCGGCCCCAAGCCCAGCGACGCGGAAACCGAACTCCTCTCGGTAGGAGGCCCCACCTACGGCAACCCGGGCGCGGCAGCATCCGCCCCAGGCGTGTACGGAGGCACCAAACCAAAGGGCACCGGTGTCTACGGAGGCGCGGCAGGCCTACCAGGAGCAGCCACCCCGCCGGTACGCCCAGGAGGCGCTCCGCAGGGACGCCCGGGAGCTGCGCAGCCGGCCCGCCCGGGCGCGGCACCGGTTCGTCCAGGCGCTGGCGCACAGCCGGGCCGTCCGGGCGCCGCACCGGTTCGTCCGGGCGCCGGCGGGCAGCCGGGTCCTGCGGCACACCCCGGTCGCCCCGGTGCCGCCGCACAGCCCGGCCGTCCGGGTCCCGCAGGCCAGCCGGGTCGTCCCGGTGCAGCGGGGCAGGGGGGTCGTCCGGGTAATGCGGCTCAGCCGGGTCGTTCCGGTCCCGCCGGGCAGCCCGGTCGTCCGGGTGCCGCCCCCTCGGGCCGGCCTCGCCCGGCCGGCGGTCCCCAGGGTCGCGCGGGTGGCGGTCAGCCGCAGCCCGGCGGTCAGCCCGGTCGTCCCGCACAGCCAGGGCATCCCGGCGGCGGTCAGCCGGGTCGTCCAGCGGGTGGCCAGCAGGGCCGTGCCGGTGGCGGCGCCGCGCCGGGCCGTCCGGCGCAGGGCGGCCAGCCCGCTCGGCCCGCCGGCGGTCAGCCGAGCCGCCCGAGCGGCGGCCAACAGGGCCGTCCCGCCGGTGACCAGCCCGGCCGCTCGGGTGGCGCACCGGGACGGCCGCCGCAGGGTGGTCAGCCCCGGCCCGGTGGTGTCTACGGAGCCCCACCGCCGCCCGCCCCGCCGGGAGACGGACGCCAGGCCAGCTCGTCGCATCCAAGCGGCTTCTTCGGCGCTTAGGTCGCGCCGGCTCGACGCGTGTGAGCGGCTTCTTCGGCGCGTAGCTCGCGCCAGCTCGTCGCTCTCGGGCGAGGCTTTCGAAAATGCGCCAGGCAAGAAGGCCGGTCACCACAGTCGTGGTGACCGGCCTCGTCGTTTGATCGTTCGCGTCGGCTTGCTTCGCCCGGGCGGTCGCCATGCGTCGACCCTTCGGTCGATCGCGGTGGCGCGCATTGCTGGGGCGGTCGCAGCGCCGTCGGACCGTTGGTCGTTCGCGGCGGCTGGCTATGCCACCGATCGATGCGGCGTGGTAGGCCGTGTTGGTGGTCCGCGGGGGCTGGCCGCGCCACCGGCGGGCTCAGCGCCGCGGGCGGTGTGGTGGCTCGCGGCGGTCGGCTGGGTCGCCGTTGGGCGCAGTGCCGCCGGGCCGTCTTCTGGCTCGGCGGCTCAAGCGCGCTCCACGTGTCGGCTCAGACCCGGCGCAGCACCGCCACGACCCGGCCCATCACCGTCGCGTCGTCGCCGGGGATCGGGTCGAAGGCCGGGTTGGCCGGCATCAGCCACACGTGTCCGTCCCGCTGCCGGTAGCTCTTGACCGTGGCCTCGCCGTCGATCATGGCCGCCACGATGTCGCCGACGTTCGCCGTGGGCTGCTGGCGGACCACCACCCAGTCGCCGTTGCAGATGGCGGCGTCGATCATCGAGTCGCCCTTGACCTCCAGCATGAAGACGTCGCCCTCGCCGACCAGCTCGCGTGGCAGGGGGAAGAAGTCCTCCACCGCCTGCTCGGCCAGGATCGGGCCACCGGCGGCGATCCGGCCGACCAGCGGCACGTAAGCCGGAGTGGGGCGAGCCGACCGCAGCGTCTCGTCGTCGACCATGTCGCTGGGCGACCGCACGTCCACCGCGCGCGGGCGGTTGGGGTCGCGGCGCAGAAAGCCCTTTTTCTCGAGCTCCTTCAGCTGGTAGGCGACGCTGGACGGGGACACGAGGCCCACCGCCTCACCGATCTCCCGGACGCTCGGCGGGTAGCCGTACCGTTCGACCCAGTCCTTGATGAACTCCAGGATGCGCCGCTGACGGGCGGTCAGGTCGGCGGTGACCAGGTCCGGGAACTGGCTGACCACCGGGGTGACCGAGCGCAGCTGCGGACCGTCGGCGCTACGTGCCCGGGTGGGGGTGCGGCGCCGCATGGCTGCTCTGCTGTTCGTGGCCTCGGGCTTCATGTCCTTCTGGTCTTGCCGGCTCGTCCGGTCGTCGGTCGACACGTCCGCCCTCCTTGTCGGCCACTCGCCCCTCGGGGCAGGTGGTGCGCTCGCGGAGCCGGGCATGCGCCGTGGGGATGGACGTGCGCCCGGCTGACCCCTCTTGATGGAGAACCGTATCGGCGACGTACGACAGATTCAAACATCTGTACGACTTTCTCTCGGCGTGTCGCCCTGAAGTGCTCGACTTCCGTACGCGTGTTCTGATACACCGTCGTACGGGCGTTCGATCGAACGTCCGTACGAGGGACGTATGCGAGGAAGGGAATATGCCGTGGTAGTCACCGGTATGCGTCAGGGCAGGCCGGCCCCGTTGCGTTTGACGCGGCGCGGCCGGGTCGTGGTGCTGACGTTCTTCTTCCTCCTGGCCTCCCTCGCCAGCGCAGTGTTGTGGACCACAGCTTCGCGCGCCGACGAGCCACAGAGCGGGCCGCTTCCCACGGTGATCGTGCAGCCGGACGACACGCTGTGGTCCATCGCCGAACGCGTGGCCCCGAACCGCGCACCCCGCGAGGTGATCGACGACATCCAGGATCTCAACGGCATCAGCGGCTCGACCGTGTACGCCGGAGACGCCCTCCTTGTTCCGCGGCGGGACTGAGCGCGTCCTCAGGTGCGGATGCAGCGCCGACCCGCCGGTGCGGGATCCGCATGGACCTTCGGCGCGCATAGGGCGGCGCCGCGTGCGAGAGGGCGGCGGGCTGCGCGTGAGGGCGCGGCGGGCCGCGTGTGAAGGACGGCGGGCGTCCGTCACCACCGCGTTCATGCTCCGGCGGCCTCTTAGTCAGCGAACTCCACCCAATGACGCCACCCCGCACCAGGGCGGCGCCGAGCCGTTCTGTGCCAGGAACGTGTCGATAGGGCGCCGGCTTGGTTCGCATCGCCTCCTTGCAGTGAAGCTTCCTGCTCAGGGAGTGGTGGTCGGCGAACTCCGACTACCGCACGATCGAGGTGGCGCGCCTGGGAGGAGACGCCTTTCCGGCGCGACCGGGGACGGGCTGCCGCGGGGCCGCCGAGCTCGCTGATCGAGCCCTTCCCCATCCGGCTCCCATCCATCCGCATGACGCTGTCATCGTGCGGAGACGGTCGGGCGGAACATCTTGATCAAGGTGATCCGGTGCTGCCCGTGACCGCTGTGGCACCCGTCGTGTTGAGGTAGAAAATACGGCGCGCCGACGCGCCGGTGAACTTGCGTCGGGGTCCGCATCGGCCTAACGTCGACCCCAACATCTAGTAGTTACAAGGGTGTAAGTCGTCCACAGGTTGGGGTCAGGTCCCTCCGTAATCCACAGGCTCGTCCACAGCTCCGAGGCGGAAAATGATCACCGCGGGGCTGATGTTCGGCGTGCCCGGATCACGGGGATACCGCAGTCAACTCCCTGGAGACGGCAGCCCGGCGACAGGAGGATAGCGGTGCGGTGCCCGTACTGCCGACACGCCGATTCGCGCGTGGTCGACTCGCGTGAGGCCGACGACGGTCAGTTGATCCGTCGCCGTCGGTCCTGCCCTGAGTGCGGCAAGCGGTTCACGAC
>NZ_JBFAPM010000037.1:0-38971 GCF_040676695.1 Actinoplanes sp. NPDC049548 | reverse complement strand
CCGGAAGCTAAGCCCTCCAGCGCCGATGGTACTGCACTCGGGAGGGTGTGGGAGAGTAGGACGCCGCCGGACTCAACGTGAGGAAACGCCCACCCTTCGGGGTGGGCGTTTTCGCGTTCCGCAAACAAAGTTGGGCCGGCCCCGGACAGGGGACCGGCCCTTTTCGCGTATAAGAGATCAGTTGCGCTTCTGCGTGGCGGCGCGGATCTCCACCAGCAGCTTCGCCGAGTCGTTTTCCGCACGTCCCGGAAACATCGCCAACGCCAAACTCCCGTGATCGGCCCAGCCGCACACCGGCATGTCCGCCCCGTCGTTCTTGGTGGTGCCGCACTTCATCGTGCCGCCGAGCGGGCCGGCCGAGACGTCGTGCAGGTCGGTCACCGCGCCCTGGTCGTCCGAGACGAGCTCGAACGCGGTGTCGAGATCGTTCTCCGGTGTCCAGATCAGCGTCGTGCCGCCGAAGAAGAGCACGTTCTGGCCGGCGCTGTCGGCGTACACGGCGCCGACGGCCCCGTCCAGGTCGACCTCCGCGGACAGGGCCGTCTGCAGGTAGTCGGCGGTGGTCTTGCCTTCGTTGCTGGTGTCCAGCTTCAGGGAACCGATCTGGGGCGGTGCGGTGAGCGTCGCGTCCTTCTGCGAGGCGATGCGCCACCCGGCGTACCCGATGACCCCCGCGCCGGCCAGGCTCACCGCGAGGAGCGAGCCGAGCACGATGGTCTTGGTCCGCGAGCGGGGTGCCTTCTCCTCCGGGTGCTTCTGTCCCTCGACGGGCTCGGTGAGGGTGAAGGGCTCCGGAGCGATCTCCACCGGCTCAGCGGTGGAGGACGGCGTCTGGCCTGGGCTCTCGGACATCGTGCGAGCCTAACAACAGTTATCCACAGCCAGGGCATGCGCCCGCACCCGGCCCGTACGGGCTCCGTAGACTTGCCGCGTGACCGAAGCAACCGACACCCGTACCCCCGACAGCCGGCCCACCGGTGGCCTCTCCGCCCAGTACCAGCCGGGTGAGGTAGAGCAGCGGCGGTACGAGCACTGGGTATCGGCCGGCTACTTCACGGCAGACCCGGCGAGCGACAAGCCGCCCTTCTCCATTGTCATCCCCCCGCCGAACGTGACCGGCTCCCTGCACATCGGGCACGCGCTCGACCACACCATCCAGGACACGCTCAGCCGGCTCAAGCGGATGCAGGGCTTCGAGGTGCTCTGGCTGCCCGGCATGGACCACGCCGGCATCGCCACGCAGAACGTCGTCGAGCGGCAGCTGGCCGCGCAGAAGCTGTCCCGCCATGACCTCGGCCGGGAGAAGTTCGTCGAGAAGGTCTGGGAGTGGAAGGCCGAGTCCGGCGGCGCGATCCTCGGGCAGATGCGGCGCCTGGGCGACTCGGTCGACTGGAGCCGCGAGCGGTTCACCATGGACGAGGGCCTGTCGCGGGCCGTCCAGACGATCTTCAAGCGGCTGTACGACGACGAGCTGATCTACCGTGCCAACCGGATCATCAACTGGTGCCCGCGCTGCCTGACCGCGCTCAGTGACATCGAGGTCGAGCACTCGGACGATGACGGCGAGCTCGTCTCCATCCGGTACGGCGACGGGAACAGCGCGATCGTGGTCGCCACCACGCGGGCCGAGACGATGCTCGGTGACACCGCGGTGGCCGTGCATCCCGACGACGAGCGCTACAAGCACCTCGTCGGCACCGAGGTCGAGCTGCCCCTGACCGGCCGGCGCATCCCGATCGTCGCGGACGAGCACGTCGACCCCAGCTTCGGTACGGGTGCCGTCAAGGTCACGCCCGCGCACGACCCCAACGACTTCGAGATCGGTCAGCGGCACAACCTGCCGAGCATCACGATCATGGACGAGCGGGCCGTCGTCACCGTACCCGGGCCGTTCGAAGGTCTTGATCGTTATGAGGCGCGGCCGGCGATCGTGGACGCGCTGCGCGAGCAGGGGCGGATCGTCGCCGAGAAGCGGCCCTACGTGCACTCCGTCGGCCACTGCTCGCGGTGCAAGACCACCGTCGAGCCGCGGCTGTCGTTGCAGTGGTTCGTCAACACCGGCCCGCTGGCCAAGGCCGCCGGCGACGCCGTGCGGGACGGGCGCGTCACGATCGAGCCGGTCGAGCTCTCCAAGCGGTACTTCGCCTGGGTCGACAACATGCATGACTGGTGCATCTCGCGGCAGCTGTGGTGGGGTCACCGCATTCCGGTCTGGTACGGCCCGAATGACGAGGTCGTCTGCGTCGGACCCGACGAGGAACCGCCCACCGGCGAGGGCTGGCGCCAGGACGAGGACGTGCTCGACACCTGGTTCTCATCCGCGCTGTGGCCGTTCTCCACGATGGGGTGGCCGGAGCAGACCGACACGCTGGCGAGGTTCTACCCGACCAGCGTGCTCGTCACCGGCTACGACATCCTCTTCTTCTGGGTCGCCCGGATGATGATGTTCGGCCTGTACGCGATGGACGGCGTGCAGCCCTTCAACGTGGTCAACCTGCACGGCATGGTCCGCGACGGGCACGGCAAGAAGATGTCGAAGTCCTTCGGCAACGTGGTCGACCCGCTGGACTGGATCGACCGGTACGGTGCCGACGCCACCCGCTTCACGCTGGCCCGGGGCGCCAACCCCGGGTCCGACGTGCCGATCAGCGAGGAGTGGTGCCAGGGCTCCCGCAACTTCTGCAACAAGCTCTGGAACGCGACGCGCTTCGCGCTCATGAACGGCGCCACCGTCGAGGGCGACCTGCCGGCGGCCGGTGATCTGTCGACGGTCGACAAGTGGATCCTGTCCCGGCTGCAGCACGTCGTCGCGGAGGTGGACGAGCAGTTCGCCGCTTACGAGTATGCGAAGGTCTGCGACACCCTGTACCACTTCGCGTGGGACGACGTCTGCGACTGGTACGTCGAGCTGAGCAAGCCCGTGCTGGCGGGCGACGGTGCCGAGGCCGCTCGCAGCCGGCGGGTGCTCGGGCACGTACTCGACCAGCTGCTGCGCCTGCTGCACCCGGTGATCCCGTTCGTGACCGAGGAGCTGTGGACGGTGCTGACCGGCGCCGAGACGGTCGTGCGCGCCTCCTGGCCGGCGGTCGACCAGGCTCTGATCGACGACGCCGCGGAAGAAGAGCTGGCCGCGCTGCAGAAGGTGGTCACCGAGGTGCGGCGGTTCCGCTCCGACCAGGGCCTGCGCCCCGGTCGGCGAGTGAGCGCCGCCCTCACCGGGCTCGGCAACGTCGGCATCGACACGCACGAGGCGCTGATCCGGTCCCTGGCCCGTCTCGACCCGCCCGCCGCCGACTTCACCGCGACCGCCACGCTGGCGGTCACCGGTGGGATCACCGTCGACCTCGACACCCGCGGCACGATCGACGTCGCGGCCGAGCGGGCCCGGCTCGAGAAGGACCGGGCGGCGGCCGAGAAGGAAGCGGCGCAGTGCCGCGCCAAGCTCGGCAACGAGGCCTTCGTCGGCAAAGCGCCCGAGCAAGTGGTCGCGAAGATCAAGGATCGGCTCGCCACCGCGGAGGCCGACCTCACGAGAATCGCGGCGGCTCTGAAGGCGTTGCCGTCCGCATGAGCACCTACGACGAGGTGGTTGCCGCGCTCGACGGGCGCGGCTTCACCCGCATGCGCTTCGACATGCAGAAGATCCGTGACCTCATGGACGTGCTGGGCAGCCCGCAGCGGGCGTACCCGGCGATCCACCTGACCGGGACCAACGGCAAGACCTCGACCGCCCGGATGATCGACAGCCTGCTGCGGGCGCACGGGCTGCACACCGGGCGCTACACGAGCCCGCACCTGGAGACCGTCCGCGAGCGGATCAGCCTCGACGGCGAGCCGGTGTCCGAGGAGCGGCTCGCCGCCACGTACGACGAGGTGGCGCCGCTCGCCGAGCTCATCGACAAGCGGGCGCCCGAGCCGCTGACCTACTTCGACATGACCACGGCCATGGCGTACGCGGCGTTCGCGGACGCACCCGTGGACATCGCCGTGGTGGAGGTCGGGCTCGGCGGCGAGGAGGACGCGACCAACGTCATCGAGGCCGGGGTCTGCGTCATCACGCCGATCGGCCTGGACCACACCGAATGGCTCGGCGACACGATCGAGGACATCGCCTGGGCCAAGGCCGGCATCATCCACCGCGGCGCCACCGTGATCAGCGCGGTGCAGACCGAGGAGGCGATGCGGCCGCTGCTCGAGCGCTGCGCCGACATGGGTGCCACGCTCGCGCGCGAGGGCAGCGAGTTCGGCGTGGTCCGCCGCGACCAGGCGGTCGGCGGTCAGATGCTCACCCTGCAGGGCCTCGGCGGCGTCTACGACGAGGTGTTCCTGCCGCTCTTCGGCGCCCACCAGGCCCAGAACGCGGCGCTGGCGCTCGCGGCCGTCGAAGCGTTCCTGGGGGCGGGCCCCGGCAAGCAACTCGAGGCCGATCTCGTCCGCGAAGGCTTCGCGGCGGTGGACTCCCCGGGCCGGTTGGAACGCGTACGCAGCGCGCCCACCATCCTGCTCGACGGCGCTCACAACCCGCACGGCATGGCCGCCACGGTCGCCGCGCTGGAGGAGGAGTTCGCGTTCCGCCACCTCGTGGCCGTGGTCGCGGTGCTCGGCGACAAGGACGTGTCCGGCCTGCTCGACCTGCTCGAGCCGATCGCGGCCCGCATCGTCGTCACCCAGAACAGCTCGCCCCGCTCCATGCCCCTCAACGAGCTCGCCCAGACCGCCGCGGACATCTTCGGCGAAGACCGCGTGACGGTGGCCCAGACGATGCCGGACGCCATCGAGGAAGCGGTCGTGCTGGCCGAAGAGGACACCGACGGCGAGCTGAGCGGCGTCGCCGTACTGATCACAGGCTCCGTCGTGACGGTGGCCGACGCGAGGAAGCTGCTCAAGAAGTGACGACACCGGACCCGGCCCCCATCCCGCAGCGGCCGGCACCGGAGAACCCGCCCCCGGCTGCGCGACGCGCTCGCCGCGCTCGCCCAGACGAGCGCGGCGCCGCAGAATCGGAAGCGCCGGCGGCTGAGGGCGGCGGTGTGCCCGCGGCCGGGGGTGGCGATGTGCCCGCGGTTGAGGGTGGCGGTGTGCGCGCGGGCGACGGTGGCGGTGTGTCCGCAGCGGGGGGTGGCGGTGTGCCCGCGGTTGAGGACAGTGGCGGTGTGCCCGCGAGCGACGGTGGGGGTGTGCCCGCGGGTGATAGTGCTGCGGCGCTGGCTGGGGGCGGTGGGGCGGCGCCGCGGTCCGGGCTGCGGAATCCGCAGGCTGCGGTTCGCGGACTGGGTTCCGGCACGTTGGCGTTGGAGGCGATCGTGCTGCTGCTCGCGATCCAGCCGATCCGCATCCTCGGTGGCCACCTGAGCGGCTGGGGGATCGGCGCTGTCATCGGGCTCGCGGTCGCGGCTGCCGTGGTCGCCGGCAGTATGCGACGGTCATGGGCTTGGCATGCCGGGACGGTGCTCCAGGTGCTGCTGCTCGCTTCCGGGCTTCTGCATTGGTCGCTGGCCGCGCTGGGGCTGATCTTCGGGGCGGCCTGGGGCTACGCCACGTACGTCCGCCGCACGATCGTGGGCTGAGCCGGGGAATCGACGAGGTTGCCCGGGCGGCGAGGCCGCGGAGATGGCGGATTGCTGAGACGGTGGCCGTGCCCGGCGGCGAGGCTGTGGGGACGGCGAGGCCGCGGGACGTCAGGGCAGCGAGGCCGTGGGACGACGGCTGCTGGGATGACGAAGTCGCTGGGACAGAAGTCGCTGGGACAGTGGCTGCCGGGACCAGTGGCCGCCAGGACAGAAGCCGCCGGGACAGTGGAGTCTCGGTGGCCGGGTGTGAATCGATGACTTGTTTCTGCTCTGGTGGGGTCAGCGGATGGCTCGCCACTGGGTGACGGCGATGTTGTGGTCGTCGGGGTCGTGGAACGAGGCTGCCCAGAGCTCGAGCTTGTCGCCGCGGTTGACGGGGCGGGGGCCGTGGATGAAGGCGACTCCCTTTCGCCTCAGTTCCTCGTAGACCGCCTCGACGTCGCCTACTTCCAGGTTGAGGTGGATGAGGCGGCCGGCCACTGCGGAGAGATCGTGGACGGTGCGCAGGACGAGGCGCGTGTCGCCGGATGCCAGGACCGCGCTGCCGGGGCCGGTGTCGATCTCGTAGAAGCCGAGCATCTCCTTGTAGAAGGCGATCGAGCGGTGCAGGTTCGTGACCAGCACCGTGATCCCCACGCCGTGGATCGCTCCCGCCGGGCCCGGGCGGGCGCTCGGGTACGCCGTGATCAGCTCGTCGGCGCGGTCGTCGGGCTGGTAGCCGCCCTCGAGGTCCGACCAGGGGCCGCGCCTCGGGTTCTGCTCGGGAACCGTGGGCGATGCCGCCGCGCGGGTCGCGGTGGACGGCGGTGTGGGCGAGGGGTCCGGCCTGTGTGCCTGGGAGGCAGGCGTCGGCTCGGGTCTGTGTGCCTGGGAGGCAGGCGTGGGCTCGGGCCTGTGTGCGGGGGAAGCGGGCGAGGGGTCCGGCCTATGTGTCTGCGGGGCCGGTGGGGTCCACGCCGGAGGGGTGACCGGCTCGGGTGCCGGTTGTGGCTTCGGCTCCGGGCGCTGAGTGGGAATCGGTGCGCCGCTCGCGGGTGAGGGCGGGTCTTCTGCGGCGGTGGCCGGGGGTGCTTCCTCGGTCGGGGGCGTGTCACGGTCACGGGCGCGGAAGACGGTGCTGAGCGCTGCGACGCCGGCGGCTACGGCTGCGGCCAGGCCTGTCGCCGGGCGGGGCGGGGAGGGCGGCTGGTCACCGGACAGGGTGGAGGCGGCGACCGCTCCCGCCGGCGGTTCGGGTGGTTGCTCGCCGGCTTCGGGGTCGGTGACCGCATCTGCCTGCGTGTCTGAGGGATCGGGCATCGCTCGAGCGTGAGGTTCGGATGTGGCCGCCGTGGGATGGGCTTCGGCTGTGGATGAGGCGACCGCTCCCGCCCCGGGACTCGACGCGGACGACGACCCGAAGGCGTTGGGAGCCGGCGCGGATGCGGGGCGGGTGCCGGCTTCGGTTGCTCGTTGTTGCCACGGCGGGGGTTCGAGGTCGCCGAGGAGGTCGTCGTCCATCGGCTTCGGGGGTGGGGGACTGTCCGACTCGGCGTCGAGAACTCGGGCGGCTTTCGTCGCTGCCGGGTCGTTCGCCGGGTCGGTTCTCGTGGCGGGTCGGCTTGCGGAATCGTCCTCGGTGGCCGGTGGGGCCATGATGCCGGCGGCCATGGAGGCCTGCGCCTCTGGCCGGGATTCCGGGGGTGGTTCCGGGTCGCCGTCGAGGGGCAGGTCGATGTCCTCGTCCGAGGGGACGGATCGCGATCCCGCGGGAGGGGCCTGCAACTCGGGCTCGTCCGTCGGGGAGGCGTCAGGAGCTGCGCTGCCGGGCGCTGACGAGGAGGTTGTGGGAGCCGCGGAAGAGGCGGGAGCGGCCGTGGAAGACGAGGGGGCGGCGGCGGAAGAGGGGGCGGCCGCGGGAGAAGTGGGGGTTCCCGCGGAAGGGGAGACCGAGGAAGGGCGCGGCTTGGGGCGCGGCCGCGGCCTCGAGTCGGCCGGGCGGGACGGACCAGGTGGCGGCCCATCGGCAGCCGGCGAAGGCGCGCCGTGCGGCGAGGCATCGCTCTGGGAGACACCGGCCGGCAACGTCGGGGAGGCCGGTGAAGGAGGAGAGGCAGGCGAGGCATCGGCGGGCGATGGCTCACGGAGCGTGGATGCTTCGCCCGGCTCGGGCTCACTCAGCGTCGATGCGTGGGCCGATACGGGTTCACTCTGCGTCGCGGCGGCGGGCGGTGGCGGGTCCATCAGGGCCGCAGTGCCGGCGACCGGTGGCGGGGGTGGGGTGGGTGTGGGGCCCGGCGGCGGGGGGTCGGTGACCGTTGACGTTCCCGGGGGTGGGGGAGGCGGGTCGGTGACGGTCGATGTTCCGGGGGGCGGTGGGGGCGGTGCTGTTGCGGTCGCCGTACCGGCTCGGCGGGGAAGGGCGTGGCTGTAGTCGCCTTCCACCAGCTGACCTTCGAGGATCGGGCCGCCCGGGGAGTCGCGGACGATGACCGGGGGTGGGGGTGGGGCGTCGTCGAGGTCCGGGGTGCGGGGGGCCGGTGGGGGCGGCGGTGGGGGTTCGTCCGGGCCTCGGCCCCATTGGCGGTCGCGGGTCGCCCACGGTGGGGGTTCCGGTTCGCCGCCCAGGAGGTCGTCGTCCGGGAGGTCTTCCTCGTAGAAGGCGGGCGGGACCGTGGTCGTCGCCTGGTTGGTCTCGGCCTCGTCCCAGTTGATTTTCACTCGGCGCATGTCGTCGACGTCGACGGTGACCGGGAGCATGTCGCCCGGCTGCGGCCACTTTGCCACCGGGACTCTCGGGTCGCGGACCATGACCTCTGCGGCGGGGAGGCCGGGGGCGATGATCAGGACCTGGATCTCGGCCCGGCCGTAGATGGAGGTCGCCGGGGGCGCTGAGACGGCCTTGACCTGGGCGGTTCCGGAGACCCAGGCTCGGGCGCCGCGGCGGACGACGTTGAGCATGCCGATGCCGATCGCCAGGGCCAGCATCGCTACGCCCAGGGCCACGATCGCGAAGCTGGACATGCCGAGGCCGAAGACCATCACGAAGCCGGCGATGGTGCCGACGACCGCGGCCACGAGCTTGCGGGCCGGTGCGACGGGCCGACCGTTCTGGTTCGCCACTGTGGACCTCCCGGGGACTACCCATGAGGTTACGTAGCGGCGGGCACCGGGGGAAAGGCGGTTGCTGCCCGCGCCGTGGGGCGTACCGATAGGCTGACATCCCGGCCGCGTTGTCGGCGTGTCGGCTTGTCAAGGAATATCGGCCCGGAAACCAGGAGGCTCCTCCCGTGTCCACCAGTCCTGCCGAGCGCACGCTCGTGCTCGTCAAGCCCGATGCGCTGCGGCGCGGCCTGCTCGGGGAGATCCTCGGGCGGTTCGAGCGCAAGGGTCTCGTCGTCGAGGCGCTCGAGCTGCGGACCATGGACGCGGAGCTGGCCGACCAGCACTACGCCGAGCACGTGGACAAGGCCTTCTACCCGCCGCTCAAGGAGTTCATGACCGGCGGGCCGCTGGTCGCCGCGGTGCTCTCCGGCGACGAGGTCATCTCCGTCGTGCGTACGCTGGTCGGGGCCACCGACGGGCGCAAGGCCGCCGCGGGCACGATCCGCGGCGACCTGTCGCTGTCCAACCGGGAGAACCTGGTGCACGCCTCCGACTCGCCGGAGAGCGCGCAGCGTGAGCTCGGCCTCTGGTTCCCCAAGCTCTAGTTCTCCAGGGCCGGGGGTTCGTTCCGGACGGCGATCGACAGCCGGTTCCAGACGTTGATCGTGGCGATGGCCATGAGCAGGTTGCCCAGCTCCTCCTCGGTGAACGCCTTGGCGGCCGGTTCCCAGACCTCGTCCGGGACGCCGTGCTCGCCGAGGCGGGTCACCGCGTCGGTCAGTGCCAGCGCGGCCCGCTCCTTCTCGGTGAAGAAGGGTGCGTCGTGCCAGGCCGCCACGGCGAAGAGCCGGCGGGACGACTCGCCCTTCTCCAGCGCCTCGCGGCTGTGCATGTCGGTGCAGAACGAGCAGCCGTTGACGATGGACGCGCGGAGCTTGATCAGCTTGTAGAGCGTCGGCTCGACGTTCTCCTGGCAGTACCGTTCCATGCCGTACACCGCGCGGTAGGCGCCCGGGGCGACCTGGTCGATGGTCAAGCGGGGCATGTGTTCCTCCTCGTGGGAAGCGTTGTCACCAGGAGGACGAGACAGCCGCCGGCGATGTGACAGCCACCGGGGATTCATGTCCGGCTGATAGACCGGCGGCATGACCTCGATCGATCGACGCAGCCTGCTGCGGGCCGGCGTGGCCGGCGGTTTCCTGAGCGCCCTGCCCGCCGCGCCGGCGTTCGCCGACGTGACCAAGAGCCGTCCCGTCCTCACCCACGGCGTGCAGTCCGGCGACGCCACCGCCGAGTCCGCCCTCGTCTGGACCCGGGCTGACCGGCCCGGCCGGATGTGGGTCGAGGTGAGCCGCCGGCCGGACCTGCGCGGCGCCCGCCGCCGCCGCGGCCCGGTGCTCACCCCGGACACCGACTTCACCGGCAAGGTGCGCCTGCGCGGCCTTCCGTCCGGCGAGCGCTTGTTCTGTTCCGTACGAGTGGAGAGCCTGGACCGACCCGGCCTGCTCAGCGAACCCGTACGCGGGCAGCTGACCACCGCCCCCACCCGCCGCCGCGACGTCTCGTTCGTATGGACGGGCGACGTCGTCGGGCAGGGCTGGGGCATCGACCCGGCGTACGGTGGCTTGAAGATCTTCGAATCGATGCGGGCCCGCCGCCCGGACTTCCTGCTGCACAGCGGTGACACCGTGTATGCGGACGGTCCGCTGCCGGCGCAGGTGACGCTGCCCGACGGCCGGATCTGGCGCAACCTGGTCACCGAGGAGAAGTCGAAGGTCGCCGAGACCCTCGCGGAGTACCGGGGGCAGTACGCCTACAACCTGCTCGACGAGGCGTACAGGAGGTTCGCGGCGGAGGTGCCGCAGGTCAACCAGTGGGACGACCACGAGGTGGTCAACAACTGGTATCCCGGGGAGATCCTGGACGACGCCCGCTACACCGAGAAGCGCGTGGACGTGCTGGCCGCTCGTGCTCATCAGGCGTACCACGAATGGGTGCCCGTCCCGGGCGCGACCGGACCGGTCTACCGCAGGATCCCGTACGGTCCGCTGCTGGACGTCTTCGTGCTGGACATGCGCACCTACAAGGATGTCAACGACGGCAACACCTACGCCGACCCGCACCGCGGCCTGCTCGGTGACGAGCAGCGGGAATGGCTGATCCGCGGGCTGAAGAGCTCCCGCGCGACCTGGAAGGTGATCGCCAACGACCTGCCGTTGGGGGTCGTGGTGCCGGACGGGCCGGCTGCGCAGGAGGGTGTCGCGCAGGGCGACCCGAGCGCGCCCAAGGGCCGGGAGCTGGAGTTCGCGCAGGTGCTGCGGGAGGCGCACCGGGCAGGCGTCACCGGCATCGTCTTCCTCACGGCGGACGTGCACTACACGGCCGCGCACCACTACGACCCGGCGCGGGCGGCGGTGCAGGACTTCGCGCCGTTCTGGGAGTTCGTGTCCGGTCCGGCCCATGCCGGCGCCTTCGGGCCGAACGCCATGGACGGCACCTTCGGGCCGGAGGCGAAGTTCGTCCACGCGCCGCCGGCGGCGAACACCTCCCCGGCGCAGGGCTTCCAGCACTTCGGTGAGGTCCGCATCGACGGCCGCAGCGGCGACTTCCGGGTCGACCTGCGGGATCGCGACGGGGTGTCGCTCTGGACCACCACGCTCAAGGCGCCCCACCGGCGCTGAGGAACAAATGCGGGCCGGTATCGTTGTCCTCTGCAGGCGTCGATCCGGCCATCACCGGGGAGCCTCCGGAAGAACGGATCCCACCGGGATCTCAGTAGAACCGGGCGGCACCGGCCCGCACCCCAGCCGGCGAATGAGCGGGCGGCCCTGTGGCCGTCAAGCGAGGTGGTACCGCGGGCTCGGAAGAGCTCGTCCTCGCAGTCCACGTGACCTGCGAGGAGAGCGAACCACCGATGGCGTATCCCCAGCACACCGACGCCTCCGGCGTGCCCGCGAGCCCGGATCTGCCCGCGGTCGAGCGGGCCGTGCTCGAGCACTGGGCGGCCGACAAGACCTTCGAGGCCTCCGTCGAGCAGCGCCCCGCCGGGCAGGACGGCAGCAACGAGTACGTCTTCTACGACGGCCCGCCGTTCGCCAACGGGCTGCCGCACTACGGGCACCTGTTCACCGGCTACGTCAAGGACGTCGTCCCGCGCTACCAGACGATGCGCGGCAAGCGGGTCGAGCGGCGGTTCGGGTGGGACACCCACGGGCTGCCCGCCGAGGTGGAGGCCGAGAAGCAGCTCGGCATCAGCACCAAGGCACAGATCCTCGAGCTGGGCGTCGACAAGTTCAACGACGCCTGCCGCACGTCCGTGCTGACGTACACCAAGGACTGGGAGCGGTACGTCACCCGGCAGGCCCGCTGGGTGGACTTCAGCAACGACTACAAGACCCTCGACCCCAGCTACATGGAGTCGGTCATGTGGGCGTTCAAGACGCTGCACGACAAGGGGCTGGTCTACGAGGGCTTCCGGGTGCTCGCGTACTGCTTCCGGTGCGAGACGCCGCTGTCGAACACCGAGACGCGGATGGACGACGTCTACCGGGACCGGACCGACCCGGCGCTGACCGTCACGTTCCGCCTGGAGACGGGCGAGGACATCGCGGTGTGGACGACCACGCCGTGGACCCTGCCGTCGAACCTCGCGCTCGCGGTCGGCCCCGACATCGAGTATGCCGTGCTCGAGAAGGACGGCCGCAAGGTCATCCTCGGCGCCGGCCGGGTCGGCGCCTACGCCAGGGAGCTGGACGGCTACGAGCAGGTCGGGACGGTGCGCGGCAGCGAGCTGGCCGGCCGCCGGTACACGCCGATGTTCGACTTCCTGGTCGAGCAGGCCGGCGAGAACGCGTTCCAGGTGCTGGCCGCGGACTACGTCAGCGACGAGGACGGCACCGGTGTCGTGCACCAGGCGCCCGCGTTCGGTGAGGACGACCAGAACGTCTGCAACGCGGCCGGGATCCCCACCATCGTGACCGTGGACGAGCACACCCGCTTCACCGCGCTCGTGGGACCGTGGCAGGGGGTGCAGGTCTTCGAGGCGAACAAGCCGATCATCGCCGACCTCAAGGGGCGCGGGCTGGTGCTGCGGCACGAGGGCTACACGCACTCGTACCCGCACTGCTGGCGCTGTGACACGCCGCTGGTCTACAAGGCCGTGTCGTCGTGGTTCGTGGCCGTCACGAAGTTCCGGGACCGGATGGTGGAGCTGAACCAGCAGATCACCTGGAGGCCCGCGCACATCAAGGACGGCTCGTTCGGCAAGTGGCTCGCCAACGCCCGCGACTGGTCGATCTCCCGGAACCGGTTCTGGGGTTCGCCGATCCCGGTGTGGAAGTCCGACGACCCGAACTACCCGCGCGTCGACGTGTACGGCTCGTTCGAGGAGATGGAACGCGACTTCGGGGTCAAGGTCACCGACCTGCACCGCCCGTACGTCGACGAGCTGACCCGCCCCAACCCGGACGACCCGACCGGGAAGTCGACCATGCGTCGGGTGCCGGAGGTGCTCGACTGCTGGTTCGAGTCCGGGTCGATGCCGTTCGCGCAGGTGCACTACCCGTTCGAGAACAAGGATTGGTTCGAGCACCACTACCCGGGCGACTTCATCGTCGAGTACATCGGCCAGACCCGCGGCTGGTTCTACACCATGCACGTGCTGGCCACGGCGCTGTTCGACCGGCCGGCGTTCCGCAACTGCCTCAGCCACGGCATCCTGCAGGGCGAGGACGGGCGCAAGATGTCCAAGAGCCTGCGCAACTACCCGGACGTCTACCAGGTCTTCGACACGTACGGCTCGGACGCCATGCGCTGGATGCTCATGTCGTCGCCCGTGCTGCGCGGCGGTGACATGCCGGTCACCGAGACCGCGATCCGCGACTCGGTCCGGCAGGTGCTGCTCCCGCTCTGGAACGTCTGGTACTTCTTCAGCCTGTACGCGAACGCGTCCGGTCACACCGCGACGCTGCGGACCGACTCGCAGCACCTGCTCGACCGCTACATCCTGGCGAAGACGAACGAGCTGGTGGCCGACGTCCAGGGCAAGATGGACGACTACGACATCTCCGGCGCGGCCGGCGCGGTGCGGTCCTACCTCGACGCGCTGACCAACTGGTACGTGCGCCGCTCCCGCGACCGCTTCTGGGCCGGCGACGCCGACGCCTTCGACACCCTGGCCACCGTGCTGGAGGTGCTGTGCCGGGTGGTGGCGCCGCTGGCCCCGCTGACCACCGAGGAGATCTGGCGTGGGCTGACCGGGGGCCGCTCGGTGCACCTGACCGACTGGCCGTCGGCGGACGCGTACCCGGCGGACCACGAGCTGGTCGCCGCGATGGACGCCATCCGCGACGTCGCCTCCGCGGCGTTGTCGCTGCGCAAGGCCCGGGCGCTCCGGGTACGCCTGCCGCTGGCCCGGCTCACCGTGGCGACGCCGGACGCGGCGAGCCTGCGGGCGTTCCAGGACCTGCTCGCCGACGAGGTCAACGTGAAGGAGGTCGTGCTCGCCGACGATCTCGCCGCGTACTGCCGGCAGGTTCTGACCGTGGTGCCGCGGGCCCTGGGCCCGCGCCTGGGCAAGCAGGTCCAGCAGGTCATCAAGGCCGTCAAGGCCGGCGACTGGGAGCTGGTGGACGGCGCTCCGGTCGCGGCCGGCGTCACCCTCCAGGAGGGCGAGTACGAGCTCAAGCTCGTCGCCGCCGACGTGGAGAACTCCGCGCCGCTGCCGGGCGACCGGGGTGTCGTCGTGCTCGACACCGAGGTCACGCCGGAGCTGGCCGCCGAGGGCCTGGCCCGCGACGTGATCCGCGTCGTGCAGCAGGCCCGGCGGGATGCGGACCTGGACGTCTCCGACCGCATCGCGCTGACCATCGCGGCCGCGGAGGGCGTCGTGGCCGCGGTCGAGGCGCACCGCGACTTCGTGGCCGCCGAGACGCTGGCCACGTCGCTCGGTTTCGGTGCGGTCGGCGAGGGCTTCGCGGGCGAGGTCGGCGAGGGTGACACCGTCACCGTCGCGGTGACGCGAGCCGGCTGAGCCGCGCGCCGGGCTCGGCATTTGCCGTCTTACGCGGTACATGCCGAGCCCGGCATCCAAGATCAACGGGAGAATTCCCGCCGGCGTCGGATAATGTCCTACCGCCCCCCACTTTTTCTTGCAGTCCCCGCCGGAGGAACACGTTGCCGCTGCTCTACTCGATCGGCAAAGTCACTGTCGGTAACGCGATGATGCTCGGCTGGCGACCCCACGTCGAAGGCCTCGAGAACATCCCCGCCACCGGCGGCGCCATCTTCGCCGGCAACCACCTGTCCGTAGCCGACGAGCTGTTCCTCGGCGCGGCCGTGCCGAGGCACATCGCCTTCTGGGCCAAAGCCGAGTACTTCCAGGGCGGTGGCGTCGGCGGCACCATCACCAAGTTCATCATGCACGGGCTCGGCGCGATCAAGGTCGAGCGGGGCGGCGGCCGGGCCGCGCTCACCGCGTTCGACGGAGCGATTCCGGTGCTCAAGGCCGGTGACATGGTCGCGGTCTATCCCGAGGGCACGCGCTCCCCCGACGGGCGGCTCTACCGCGGGCGTACGGGTGTGGCCCGGCTCGCCGTCGCTGCGGGCGTACCGATCATCCCGGTGGGCATGCAGGGGACGGACAAGGTGCAGCCGATCGGCCAGCCGTACCCGAAGCTCGGCAAGGGCAAGGTCACAGTGAAGTTCGGCAAGCCCATCGAGACCACCGGGCGCGCTGACGACCGCACGTCGCTGCGTGCGCTGACCGACGAGGTCATGGCCGAGATCCAGAAGCTCACCGGCCAGGAGTACGTGCCGCGCTACGCCCCGCCGCGCGCCCCCGCCCCGGAAGCCTAGGGGGCGCGGCTCCCGCGAGCTTTCTCCTGCTCGACCAGGGCGTCGAGATCGGTCAGCCGGTGCAGGCCCTGCACCGGCCGGCGCATCCGGTGGTTGTTGCGCAGGCGGTCCTCGTTGCGCTCGAGAAAAGCCCAGTACCCCGCCGTGTACGGGCACGCGTCGTCACCCACGCGCACCTTCGGGTCGTAGCGGCAGCCGCCGCAGTAGTCACTCATCCGGTTGATGTAGGCGCCGCCGGCCGCGTACGGCTTGGTGCTCATCCGGCCGGCGTCCGCGTACTGGCTCATGCCGACCACGTTCGCGGTCATGACCCACTCGTAGCCGTCGACGAACGCCCGGTGGAACCAGTCGGACATCGCCTCCGGCTGCCAGCCGCGCTGCAACGCGTAGTTGCCGAGCACCATCAGCCGCGGGATGTGGTGCACCCAGCCGCGGTCGCGGACGCCCGCCAGCACGTCGCTGAGGCACCGCGCCTCGACGGCGTCGGCGTCCAGCTCGGCGAACCACTTCGGCAGCCGGCGGCGCGCACGCAGCTCGTCGGAGCGGCGGTACTCCGGCTCGAAGTACCAGTACAGGTGCCAGATGAAGTCCCGCCAGCCGATCAGCTGCCGGACGAACCCCTCGACGCTGCTCAGCGGCGCCGCACCGGACCGGTACGCGGCCTCGGCGCGTTCCACCGCCTCCATGGGGTCCAGCAACCCGAGGTTGAGCGGCGCGCTCAGCATGCTGTGCGCCATCCACGGGTCGCCCGCGAGCATGGCGTCCTCGTACGGCCCGAACGCCGGCAGCCGGTGCGTCACGAAGTGCTGGAGCCGGGCGAGGGCCTCGGTGCGCGTGGCCGGGAACAACCGCGGGCCGTCCCGCCCGAGGAACTCGATGCCGTCGTCGCGCTCCCAGCGGTCGAGATCCTCCCGTACGCCGGCGTCGATGTCGTCCTCGTGGATCTCGGGCGGCGGCGGCACGTCCAGCCGCTGCGCGCCTCGCGGGGGCGGCTCCCGGTTCTCCGCGTCGAGGTTCCAGGCGCCGCCCACGGGCTCGGTGCCCTCCATGAGCACGCCGTGCCGCAGCCTCGCGTCCCGGTAGAAGTCCTCCATCCGCAGCCGCTTGCGACCCTGGGCCCAGGCGACGAAGTCCTCCGGCGCGGTCACGAACCCGCGCGGCGGCAGCACCTCGACGCCGAGCCGCTGCACCAGACCGCGCGCCGCCCGGGACGTCGGGTGGCACACGCTCAGCCCGTCGGCACGGACCGCTTCGCCGTACGTCTCCGCCTGGACGAACTCGGCCTGATCGCCGAGCTCGGCGGCGCGGTGGCGCAGCGCGGACAGCACGAGATGTGCCTTCTGCCGGTGGAACCGCCGGCGGCGGAACACGGCCCGCGACTCCACGAGCAGCACGCTCTGGCCGGGGTCGTCGAGGAAGTGCGGGCCGAGCTGGTCGGCGAAGAGCCAGCGCCTCCCCTCCGACCGCCCCGCCCGCCGCCCAGGACCGGACTCAAGACGCATGGGGTCGAACTACCCGCTGCTGAGCTGCACATTCCCCTCGATCTGCGGGCGCAGCACCGCCTCGCGCAGCACCCCGGTGAGCTCGGCGCTCTCGTCCATCGACCGGCGGGTGAACAGCACGGTGGCCAGGCTGCCGTGGTCGGCCCAGGCGCAGACGACGACCGCGGCCCCGCCGGAGCGGCCCACGCCGCAGCGCTCGTGCGCGCCGGTCACGCCCAGGTCGAAGGTGCGGATGTCCTCGATCTTGTACTCGCCGGAGAGGTGGGCGAGCTCGGCCTCGACGTCGCTCTGCGGGGTCAGGCGGAACCCGGTCGTGCCGAAGAGCGTGACCCGTTTGCCGTTGCCGTCGGCGTACATGCCGGCGAACGCCTCGCCCGAGGAGATCAGGCTGGTGCCCTGAACCTGGTCGGCGAGCCGCTCGGTGGCCCGGCGGCCGGCGTCGTCGTCCCGGAGCCTCAGGTCGGCGACGCTCGACGGCAGGACGGCCGAGACCGGGTACTGCCGGGCGGCGGGCCAGAGGAAGTATCCGGGCACCCCGCAGCAGCACAGCGCGCCGAGCAGGGTGAAGAGCAGAAGTCGCCGGCCCCAGCGGCGCTTGCGGCGCGGTGGCGGAGGCAGCGGGCGCGAGCCGGGCGGCGGACCGGCCTGCGGTGGGCGCCAGGCCGGTGGGGGTGGCGGCGTCGGTCCCTTTCGTCGTTTCTTCGCGGCTTTCCCCGGCGGTGGCGGCGGTAGCGGGCGGGCCCGGTCGACATACGCCTGAGGGAGCGCGGCCTGGCGAGGCTGGACCGGGAGCCGGTTGACCGGGGTCTCCTCGCGGCGCTTACGACCCCAGCCGCGGCGGCGTGGCTCGGCGGCCGGGGTGGGCGCTGGTGGCTTCGCGTGCGCGATCCCGGGCGTGGCTCCGGGCGGGTTGACGGCGGCCGGGGGCTGTGGCGCGGGTGCGGCCGGCGCAGGCGCGGACGGCTGCGAGCCGGCGGGAGCGTCGATGCGGGTGGGTGGGAGCGGCTGCCCGCCGGCGGGAGCCTCGACCCGGGTGGGCGGAAGGGGCTGCTCGGCGCGGGTCGGTGGGAGCGGCTGGTCGATCCGCGTCGGCGGCATGGCCTCCGGGAACGGCTCGAGGACGTCGACGGGGGTGTCCTGGTCGGCCCACGGGTCGACGGCGGGGGTGGTGGACCAGTCCTCGCTGTCCGCCCACGGATCCACCGGAGGTGGGGGCGGCTCGGCGACGGGATTGCGACGGCCCCACCGGGACTTCTTCGGCGTGGGTGGCGGAACGGCCGCAGAGCCGCTCCAGCGCTCCGGCACGTCCTCGGTCACCGGGACCTCGCCGGTCGCGGACTCCTCGTCCGCCGCCTCCGCCTGCCCTCGCCCCGGCCCGGCAGCGGCCGCCGGGCCGTCAGAGCCGGGGGTGCCGTCGATCCGGGTCGGGTCCGGGTGGGCCGCGGCGCCGTCGACCCGGGTGGGGTCCGGGCCGCCGGCCGGTCCGCCGGCGGAGGGGTCGCCCGGGTGCTGGTCGGTCATCCGTCGTCCTCCTCCCGCGCCGCGCTGCCTCAGGCCAGGTTAGAGCCGGTCCGCCAGTGTCCCCGGCGGCTCCATCGATCATCATGAGCCTTCGGGAAGCGTGGCTCAGGGGAAGAAGACGGACAGAGGGGGCGATGTGCTGGACGGTGTGGAGTCGTATGGTGACTCGGTGGTGATCTGGAGATGAACCTGACTCAGAAGCACGCGCTGACCGTGACCGGCCGCCCGGACGGACAGCCGATGATCTTCGCGCACGGCTTCGGCTGCGACCAGAACATGTGGCGCCACGTCGCGCCCGAGTTCACCGCGACCCACCGGGTAGTGCTCTTCGACCATGTCGGTGCCGGGCGCTCCGACCTGCGGGCGTACGACGACCGGCGCTACGGCAGCCTCGACGGGTACGCCTCCGACGTCCTCGAGATCGTGCACGAGCTGGACCTGCACGACGTGATCTTCGTGGGCCACTCGGTCAGCGCCATGATCGGCGTGCTCGCCGCCGTCCGCGAGCCCGGCCGTTTCGCCAAGCTCGTCCTGGTCGGGCCCTCGCCGCGGTACATCGACGACGGGGACTATGTGGGCGGATTCGGCAAGGCCGACATCGAGGCGATGCTCGAGTCCCTGGACAGCAACTATCTCGGCTGGTCGAGCGCGATGGCGCCGGTCATCGTCGGCAACCCGGACCGGCCCGAGCTGGGCCAGGAGCTCACCGCCAGCTTCTGCGCCACCGACCCGGAGATCGCCAAGAAGTTCGCGCGCGTCACCTTCCTCTCGGACAACCGGGCCGACCTGCCGAAACTGCGTACCCCCGCCTTGATCTTGCAGTGCGCCGACGACGTCATCGCGCCCGCTGTGGTCGGGGACTACGTGCATGAGCACCTCGCGGGGAGCACACTGGTGGCCATGAACGCGACCGGCCACTGCCCCAACCTGAGTGCACCTGCCGAGACGGTGGCGGCCATCAAGGCGTACCTCTGACCGGCATGACGGGGAGCGGCGATGGTGGGCCGGACGTGACACAGGACCTGCGCGTGCCCTGGGACGAGGATCCGGGTGACCTGTACGAGAACGCGCCGTGCGGGTATCTGACCACCCTGCCGGACGGCACGATCGTGAAGGTCAACGAGACGTTTTTGGCGTGGACCGGGTACGACCGCATCACGCTGGTCGGCCGCCGCCGGTTCCGGGACCTGCTCGCCCCCGGCGACAAGATCTACTACGAGACGCACTACGCGCCGTTGCTGAGCATGCGCGACGACGTGCAGGAGGTCGCCTTCGAGCTGGTCCGCGCGGACGGCCGGCGACTGCCGATCCTGGTCAACTCGGTCCTGGGCCGCGACCCCGCCGGGCTGCCGCGGGTGGTGCGGACCATGGTGTTCAACGCCACGGAACGCCGCGGCTACGAGAAGGAGCTGCTGGCCGCCCGGCACACCGCCGAGGCCTCGGAGCGCCGGGTGCGGGCGCTGCAGCAGGTGGTGGCCGACCTGGCGGCGGCGCCGACCGCGGCCGAGGTCGCCGAGGCGGTGGTACGCGCGCCCGCCGCCGCCTTCGAGGCCTCGGGCGCCCGCGTCTGGCTGCTCGACCTGGACCGCGAGCAGCTCGTCGCGCAGGCCTGCACCGAGGCCGAGAGCCCGGTCCGCGACGACATCCCGCTGGCCTCGTCGCGCCCGGTGGCGCAGGTCGCGCGCCGCGGGGACCTGCACGTGATCGGCTCCGTGGCGGAGGCGGAGGAGCATTTCCCGGAGCTGGCCGTCACCATGCGGCGTACCGGCGTCAACACGGTGGTGTTGCTGCCGCTGACCTCCGGGTTCGCCGGTGAGTCGATCGGCGCCGACGTCCTCGGGGTGCTCAGCTTCGGCTTCACCGAGGAACGCGAGCTGACCGACAGCGAGCTGCGCGTGGTCCGGCTGCTCGGGCACCAGGCCGGGCAGGCGCTCGACCGGGCCCGGCTCTACGACGAAGGACGCCGCCGCGAGGAGCGGGCCACCTTCCTGGCCGAGACCACGCGGGTGCTCGACGAGGTGCCCCGGCTCATGCCGCGGGCCCGCCGCCTCATCGAACAGCTCGTGCCCGAGGTCGCCGAGTGGGCCGCCATCCGCCTGCAGATCGGCCCGGCCGGGCTGCTCGCCGACGCCGGCGCCCCGGAGCCCGACCCCGACCGGCTGGCCGAGCGGGTCGCCCTGGTCACCGCCAACGGCAAGGCGGAGCTGAGCGACGACGGCCCCGACCCGGACTGCGCCGTGCTGCCGCTGGCCGCGGGCGGCAGGATCCTCGGCACGCTCGCGCTGCGGATGGCGCCGGGCCGGCGTACGGCCGCCGCCGAGGCCACGTTCCTGCACGACCTGGCCGACCGGGCCGGCCTGGCACTGGAGAACGCCCGCCTCTACGAGCAGGAACGGGCCGTCGCCCGGACCCTGCAGCGCAGCCTGCTCGCCCACGACCTGCCGAGCGACCCCCGCTTCGCCGTCGAGACCCACTATCAGGCGGCGGCCCTCGAGATGGAGGTCGGCGGCGACTGGTTCGACGCCTTCCTGATCACCCCGGACAAGCTCGCCGTGGTCGTCGGCGACGTGGTCGGGCGGGGCATCGACGCGGCCACCACCATGGGCCAGCTGCGCAGCGCGATCCGGGCGCTGGCCTCGGCGGAGGCGGGCCCGGCGCGGCTGCTCGAGCGGCTCGACCGGTTCGTCGACCGGGTGGAGTCGGCGCGCATGGCGACCGTCGCCTACGCCGAGGTCGACCTCACCACCAGCGAGATGACGTACTCCTGCGCCGGGCACCTCCCGCCGCTGCTGGCCGAGCCGGGCGGCTCACCGCGCTACCTGCTCGACGGCCGCTCCGGCGCGCTGGGCTCGCGGGCCGGGCGCCGCACCCGCCTCGAGCACACGACGCACCTGGCGGCCGGCAGCCGGCTGCTGCTCTACACCGACGGGCTGATCGAGCGCCGCAACCGACCCATCGACGCGGGCTTCGAGATGCTCGCCCGGGCGTACGCGGGCCGCCGTGACGCCCCGCTGCCGGGCCTGACCGCCGGCCTCGCGCAGAGCCTGGTCGGCCGGGAGCACGTCGACGACGTCTGCCTGCTGTGCCTGGCACTCGGCACCGAGGAACGGCTCGAACGCGCCATCGGTGCCGATCCCATCCAGATCGCGCTGCTGCGCAAGGACATGCGCGGCTGGCTGGCGTCGCACGGCATCGACGAGGACACCACCCAGGCGGTGCTGCTGGCGTGCTCCGAGGCCGTCGCCAACGCCATCGAGCACGGCTACCGCAACGACCCGTTCGGTATCGTCGACGTCACCGCGGTCGTCTCCGCCGAGGCGATCGAGATCAGGGTCACCGACCGCGGCGACTGGCGGGCCTCACGCGAGGACGAGGTGCGCGGCCGCGGCCTCCGGCTCATCCACCAGACGATGGACGACGTCACGTTCGACCGTACGGATGGAACCACGGTGACCATGCGGCGAGCGCGACGGGAGGCACCATGACGGAGCAGTGGGTCACCTTCGCCAGCCTCGGCGACGCCGAGCTGGTCCGGTTGGTGGGCGAGATCGACCTCGCGAACGCGCCGGACATCGGGCGGGAGATCATCCACCACGCCAGTGACGCCACCGCCGTGCTCATCGACCTGACCGCGGTCTCTTTTCTCGACAGCGCCGGCGTGCGGCTGCTGGACGCGCTCGTCGGCGATCTCGACCAGGCCGGCACGCCGGTCAAGCTCGTGGTGGGGGAGACCGGCCCCGCCCGGATGACTCTGCAGCTGTGCGCTTTCCGGGAGGACCTGCTGGCCACCGATCTGGACCGGGCCGCGGAGGAATTGAGCATCTAGCCCGCGTACCCTGGAGACCCATGAGCGTCTCTTCCGTCTTCCCGCAGCTCGAGCAGCTGCTGCCCCGGGTCAGCAAGCCGATCCAGTACGTGGGCGGCGAGCTCGGCGCCGTCGTCAAGGACTGGGACGCCACCACCGTCCGGTGGGCGCTGATGTATCCGGACGCGTACGAGGTCGGCCTGCCCAACCAGGGCGTGCAGATCCTGTACGAGGTCCTCAACGAGCAGCCCGACGTGCTGGCCGAGCGGACGTACGCGGTCTGGCCCGACCTCGAGGCGCTGATGAAGGAGCACGGCGTCCCGCAGTTCACGGTCGACGCCCACCGCCCGGTCCGCGCCTTCGACGTGCTCGGGCTGTCGTTCGCCACCGAGCTCGGCTACACCAACATGCTCTCGGCGCTCGACCTGGCCGGCATCCCGCTGGACAGCGCCGACCGCGGCGACGACGACCCGATCGTGCTGGCCGGCGGTCACGCGTCGTTCAACCCGGAGCCGATCGCCGACTTCATCGACGCCGCGGTGCTGGGCGACGGGGAGGAGGCGGTCCTCGAGATCACCGGCATCATCCGTGAGTGGAAGGCCGAGGGGCGCCCCGGTGGTCGTGACGAGCTGCTGCTGCGTCTCGCGCGCACGGAGAGCATCTACGTCCCGCGCTTCTACGACGTCGACTACCTGCCCGACGGCCGGATCCAGCGCGTCGTGCCCAACCGCCCCGACGTGCCGTTCCGCGTGGCGAAGCGCACGACCATGGACCTCGACGCCTGGCCGTACCCGAAGAAGCCGCTGGTCCCGCTCGCCGAGACGGTCCACGAGCGGTACGCGGTCGAGATCTTCCGCGGCTGCACCCGGGGCTGCCGGTTCTGCCAGGCCGGCATGATCACCCGCCCGGTGCGGGAGCGCTCGATCACCACGGTCGGCCAGATGGTCAAGGAGGGGCTGGAGTTCTCCGGCTTCTCCGAGGTGGGTCTGCTCTCCCTGTCGAGCGCCGACCACTCGGAGATCGGCGACATGTGCTCCGGCCTCGCCCAGCAGTACGCGGACACCAACGTCTCGCTGTCGCTGCCGTCGACCCGGGTGGACGCGTTCAACATCGACCTCGCCCAGGAGCTGTCGCGCAACGGGCGCCGCACCGGCCTCACGTTCGCTCCCGAGGGCGGCTCCGAGCGGATCCGCAAGGTCATCAACAAGATGGTGACCAAGGAGGACCTGATCCGGACGGTCGTGACGGCGTACACCAACGGGTGGCGGCAGGTGAAGCTGTACTTCATGTGCGGCCTGCCGACCGAGACCGACGAGGACGTGCTCGAGATCGCGCACATGGCGCACGAGGTCATCCGGGCCGGCCGGGCCGCCGCCGGCACCAAGGACATCCGCTGCACGGTGTCGATCGGCGGGTTCGTGCCCAAGCCGCACACCCCGTTCCAGTGGGCCGCGATGGAACGCCCCGAGGTCATCGACAACCGCCTCAAGCTGCTCAAGCAGGAGATCAACAGCGACCGCTCGCTGGGCCGGGCCATCGGATACCGTTACCACGACGGCGAGCCGTCGCTGATCGAGGGCCTGCTCTCGCGTGGCGACCGCCGGGTCGGCAGGGTCATCCGGCGGGTCTGGGACAAGGGCGGGCGTTTCGACGGCTGGTCCGAGCACTTCTCGTACGCCCGCTGGGTCGAGGCGTGCGCGGAGGTGCTCCCCGAGCTCGGCGTCGACCTGGACTGGTACACCACCCGCGAGCGCGACCAGCTCGAGGTGCTGCCCTGGGACCACCTCGACTCCGGCCTCGACAAGGACTGGCTCTGGCAGGACTGGCAGGACTCCCTCAGCGAGTACGAGCAGGACGACTGCCGCTGGACGCCGTGCTTCGACTGCGGCGTCTGCCCGTCCATGGACACCGAGATCCAGATCGGGCCCACCGGCAAGAAACTTCTTCCCCTGACCCCGGTAAACAACCTCCGGGTCCCCGTTTAGGAGTCAGACATTCCCCCCAAGAACCAACCCGTGGGCGGTCAGGCCCCGGTCGTGCAGCGCATCAGACTTCGGTACGCCAAACGCGGACCGTTGCGCTTCACGTCGCACCGTGACTTCGCGCGCGCCTTCGAGCGGGCGTTGCGGCGGGCGGGCGTACCGATCGCCTTCTCGCAGGGGTTCACGCCCCACCCCAAGATCTCGTACGCGAGCGCCGCACCGACCGGTGTCGGCAGCGAGGCGGAGTACCTGGAGATCGGCCTGCAGGCCGAGGTCGACCCGGCCGCCCTGCGCGCCGCTCTGGACGCGGCGCTGTCGCCGGGCCTGGACGTGCTGGACGCGGTCGTCGCCGGCGAGGGCAGCCTGGCCGACCGGATCGACGCCTCCCGCTGGCTGATCGAGCTGCCGGAGGTCGACCCGGCGGTTGCGGAGAAGGCCGTCGAAGCGTTCCTCGCCGCCGAGGAGGTGCTGGTCGAGCGCATGACGAAGCAGGGGCGCCGCTCGTTCGACGCTCGAAAAGCAGTTGCGTCCTTCGCTGTCGGCAAGGAGTCTGCCGCACCTTCCGGGGCCGCGGCGGCACCGTGTGCGATAATCGACCTTGTCGTGCGGCAGGTCACGCCCGCCGTTCGACCCGATGACGTCATGTCCGGCCTGCGCGTGGTGGCCGGCCTGGAACCGCCGGTGCCCCCTAGGGTGACCCGGCTGGCACAGGGTTCGCTCACCTCGCAGGGGGAGATCGTCGATCCGTTGGACGCGGATCGCGAGGACGCACCCATCGGAGGGCGCTAGCCGGTTCGGCCGGCGCCCGCGTTGGCAGACTTCGGAAGCCCGTCCGACGACGGCCGGGACCGAAAAACTTGCGGCGACCCTGCGTGGCAGCGCTCACCCGCGCCCGGGGCCGCCAGAACTGGAGAGCGCCCCATGCTCGATAACGAGCCACAGGGCGGTGAACGGGACGAGGCCGCTACACCTCCGACCGCCGAAACCGCCGAGACGACCACCCCCGCGCGCCGTACGCGGGCCCCCCGCCGCAAGGCTGCCGCTCCGGCTGCCGTGCCGACGGATGCGCCGGGTGCCGAGCCCGGGGCCGCCGACGAGGCGGCCACCGCGAGCGATGCGGCCGCTACGGCCGACGCGCCCGCGGCTCCGGTGAAGGCGACCCGCAGCCGGGCCCGGAAGAAGGCCGTGCCGGCCGCCGCCGCGCCCGCCGCCGAGGGGGACAACCCGGTCGAAACCGCTGAGCCGGCTGAGCCCGTCGCGCCCGTGAAGGCGACCCGCAGCCGGGCCCGCAAGAAGGCGGTTCCCGCGGCTGCTCCGGCAGAGGCCCCCGCCGAAGAGCCCGTTCCCGCCGCAGCGCCGACCGAGACCTCCGGCGCTGCCGTGCCGGTCGCCGCGACGCCTGCCGTCGCGGAGGAGGATGAGGAGACCGAGGACGCGGCCGCCACCACGGCCGGCGTGCCGGTGGTCGGCGTGCTGCCGCTCGACGACGACCTCGTCGAGGAGGCGCCCACCACTCGGCGCCGCACCCGCAAGGCGGCGCTGCCCCCCGCCGTACTGTTCATGCCGCCGGAACCCGACGCCGAGCCCGCGCCCGCCCCCCGGCGCAGCCGACGGGGCACGGCCGCCGCGGCCGCCGCCGAGCCGGTCGCCGAGGTCACCGAGACGCCCGCCGAGCCCGTGGCCGCCGCGGCCGAGGAGCCTGCGGAGGGGCCGCGCAAGAGCCGGCGCCGCCGCCGGGGCGCCCCCGCGGAGGCCGACGAGGCCGCCGCCACCGAGGTCACCGACCAGCCCGTGCTCGAAGAGGCGGACGAGACCTCGGACGACGTCGAGGACGGCGCCGAGGACGAGCTCGACGAGGACGACGCCGCCTCCCGCCGCCGTCGCCGGCGGGGACGCCGGGGCCGCGGCCGGGGCAAGGGCCCGTCCGACGAGGGCGACGAGGCCGCCGAGGCCGATGCCGACGAGGCCGGGGAGACCGCCGAAGCCGAGGCCGAGGGCGACGACGAGGACGCCGAGGACGGCGACGGGGTCACCCGCCGCCGGCGTCGCCGTCGCCGTAAGGGCTCGGGTGACGCCGAGACCGGCGGCGTCGAGGACGGCGTGCACACCGTCGTGCGGGTGCGCGAGCCGCGCCGCAGCGACGAGGTGCAGGGCGTCTCCGGCTCCACCCGCCTGGAGGCCAAGCGGCAGCGCCGGCGCGACGGCCGCGAGCAGCGGCGCACCCGGCCGCCGATCCTGAGCGAGTCCGAGTTCCTGGCCCGCCGCGAGGCTGTGGACCGGGTCATGGTCGTGCGCCAGAAGCCCGACCGGATCCAGATCGCGGTGCTCGAGGACGGCATCCTGGTCGAGCACTACGTGTCGCGGACCACGTCCGGGACCATGGTCGGCAACGTCTACCTCGGCAAGGTGCAGAACGTGCTGCCCAGCATGGAGGCGGCGTTCGTCGACGTGGGCCGGGGCCGTAACGCCGTGCTCTACGCCGGCGAGGTCAACTGGGACGCCACCGGGCTGGAGGGGCGGGCGCGCTCGATCGAGCAGGCGCTGCGCTCCGGCGACTCGGTGCTGGTGCAGGTGACCAAGGACCCGCTCGGGCACAAGGGCGCCCGGCTGAGCAGCCACATCGCCCTCTCCGGCCGGCACCTGGTGTACGTGCCGAACGGCAACGCCTCGGGCATCAGCCGCAAGCTGCCCGACAACGAGCGCAAGCGGCTGCGGGACGTGCTCAAGAAGCTCGTGCCGGACGGCGCCGGCGTGATCGTGCGGACGGCGGCGGAGGGCGCGAGCGAGGACGAGCTGGCCCGCGACGTCAAGCGGCTGCAGGCCCAGTGGGAGGACATCCAGGCCAAGGCGGCCGAGGGCAACGCGCCGCGCGCGCTGTCCGAGGAGCCCGACCTGGTCATCCGCGTGGTCCGGGACCTTTTCAACGAGGACTTCCGCGAGCTCATCGTGCAGGGCGACCAGGCGTACCAGGAGATCGAGAACTATCTGGAGTCGGTCTCGCCCGACCTGGTCGAGCGGCTGCACCGGCACACCGGCGGCGCCGACGTCTTCGCCGACAAGCGCATCGACGAGCAGATCCTCAAGGGCCTCGACCGCAAGGTCTTCCTGCCCTCGGGCGGCCACCTGGTGATCGACCGCACCGAGGCGATGACCGTCGTCGACGTCAACACCGGCAAGTACACCGGCGCGGGCGGCAACCTCGAGGAGACGGTCACCCGCAACAACCTCGAGGCGGCCGAGGAGATCGTGCGCCAGCTGCGCCTGCGCGACCTGGGCGGCATCGTGGTGATCGACTTCATCGACATGGTGCTGGAGAGCAACCGCGAGCTGGTGCTGCGGCGGCTCACCGAATGCCTGGGCCGGGACCGGACCAAGCACCAGGTCACCGAGATCACTTCGCTCGGCCTGGTGCAGATGACCCGCAAGCGGATCGGTGCCGGGCTGCTCGAGGCGTTCAGCGAGACCTGCGAGCACTGCAAGGGCCGTGGCCTCGTCGTTCACACCGAGCCGGTGCCCGAGAAGCGCTCGTCCGGTGCGGCCAGCCAGGTCAAGGCGGTCGCTGCCGCGGCGCGTACGGAGGCCCCGGCGCAGCCGGCGAAGTCCCGGCGGCGCCGTGGTGGTGGGGGCGAGCAGGCCCCGGCCGAGCCGCAGGCGGTTCCGGAGCACCCCGTCGAGGACCCGGCGGCGGAGACGGCCGGGCTTCCGCCGGTCGAACCGGCCGCCGTGGCGCCGGCGGGCTCGGGCGTCATCACGCCGGCGCCCCAGCTCTCCTCGAGCGACGACGATGACGACTACGACATCAGCGGCTACGACCTGTCGCGCTACGAGTCGAACGGCACGTCGTACCCCGCCGAGCCGCTGCAGCTGACCGGGGCCGACGACCCGGACGCGGCCGACGACGACGAGGACGACGACGAGCCGGTCGGGGCCGGTTCCGGCAGCCGCCGACGCTCCCGGCGCGGCGGTTCACGGCGGCGTACCCGCCCCTGAGAAACGCGCGTTGCGGGCGGTCCGGGCAGGTAATGCCTGCTGGGGCCGCCCGCTCCATGTCCGGTGATCGATGTCGGTTACCCTGCTTGACCATGCGACGCCTGCTCTGCGTGACCGCCCTCGGCGGTGCCCTCCTGCTCGGTGCGTGCTCGACCGACAAGTCCGCCGACACCGCCACCGCGACCCCCGGGGCCGGCAGCGGCGCCCCTGTGGCCCCGGCGCCCGGTAAGAGCGGCGGTCCGGCCCCGGCCGGCTCCACGGATGCCGGCGGCGGCGATGCCGCGCTCAAGGGGAACACCAAGGCGATCTGCGCCCAGGCTGCGAAGACCGGCGGGGACGCGGCGAAGAACTTCGCGCAGGATCTCAAGTTGCTCATCGACGCGGAGTCGGCGCAGGACCAGGACGCGGTGGCGAAGGCCAAGCAGAAGACCAGCCGCGATGTCGAGAACTACTCCTTCGCGCTCGCCGACATGGCGAAGCTCGCCTCCGACGCCGAGGTGAAGAAGGCGCTCGGTGCCATGAGCAAGAAGGTCTCGGCGCTGAAGGGCGACGTGCGTAAGCTGGACGCACAGAAACTCGAGGGGCTGCAGGAGACCCTGGCCGAGGCCTGCGGCACCGATTGAGCGGCTCCCCAATTTGGGTCGCACCCGTGCGATGAAGTACGCTATCTGTCGGCGCTTTTTCGAAGCGCCATGTCCTCGTGCGAGACGCCGGGGCCCAGTTCCATCCGCCAAGCAGCGATGTTCCGCTGCGTAAGTCTCAGGGAGTCCGCGTCCGATGTACGCGATCGTCAAGACCGGCGGCAAGCAGTACAAGGTTGCCGAGGGCGACGTGATCGAGGTCGAGAAGCTCGCGGGTGTGCCCGGCGACTCGCTGACGCTCGCCGCGGTCCTCCTCGTCGACGGTGACAACCTGGTGACCGATGCGGCCAAGCTTGCCAACGTGACGGTGTCCGGCGAGATCGCCGAGCACACCAAGGGTCCGAAGATCCGGATCCACAAGTTCAAGAACAAGACCGGCTACCACAAGCGCCAGGGGCACCGCCAGCCGCTGACCCGCGTCAAGGTGACCGGCATCTCCAGCGGGAAGTAGGGACGAACCGCCATGGCTCACAAAAAGGGTGCTTCCAGCTCGCGGAACGGCCGTGACTCCGCCGCTCAGCGGCTCGGGGTGAAGCGGTTCGGCGGTCAGCTGGTCAACGCCGGCGAGATCCTGGTCCGCCAGCGCGGCACGAAGTTCCACCCGGGCGACCTGGTCGGCCGCGGTGGCGACGACACGCTGTTCGCGCTCGCCGCGGGCAACGTGCTCTTCGGTCACAAGCGTGGCCGCAAGACCATCAGCATCGTGCCGGTCGCGGCCGAGTAACAGCGGTCGCACACGCAGCGTCTCAGCGGGCCGTGGACCTTCCGGGGTCCGCGGCCCGCTGTCTTTGTTCCATCAAGCAGTGGGAGTACCGAAGTGGCTACGTTCGTCGACCGGGTCGTGCTGCACCTGCAGGCAGGTGACGGCGGGCACGGCTGTGTCTCCGTACGCCGGGAGAAGTTCAAGCCGCTCGGCGGCCCCGACGGCGGCAACGGCGGGCACGGCGGTGGCATCACCCTCGTCGTCGACCCGCAGCAGCACACGCTGCTCGACTTCCACTTCCACCCGCACGTCAAGGCTCCGAACGGCGTCGGCGGCATGGGCGACAACCGCGACGGCGCCAACGGCAAGGACCTCGTGCTCAAGGTGCCCGACGGCACGGTGGTGCAGACCCCCGAGGGCGAGGTCATCGCCGACCTCATCGGCGCCGGCACCACCTTCGAGGTGGCCCGCGGCGGCCGGGGCGGGCGCGGCAACGCCTCGCTGGCCAACACCCGCCGCAAGGTGCCCGGCTTCGCCGAGCTGGGCGAGCCCGGCGACCGCCTCGACGTGGTCCTGGAGCTCAAGAGCGTCGCCGACGTCGGCCTGGTGGGCTTCCCCTCGGCCGGCAAGTCGTCGCTGATCTCGGTGATCTCCGCGGCCAAGCCGAAGATCGCCGACTACCCGTTCACCACGCTGGTGCCGAACCTCGGCGTGGTGCAGGCCGGCGACCAGACGTTCACGGTCGCGGACGTACCGGGGCTGATCCCGGGCGCCGCCACCGGCAAGGGGCTCGGGCTGGAGTTCCTGCGGCACATCGAGCGCACCTCGGTGCTGGTCCACGTCCTCGACTCGGCGGCGCTCGAGATCGAGCGCGACCCGGTCGCCGACCTGGAGGCGATCGAGGCGGAGCTGGCCGCGTACGGGGGGCTGGAGGACCGGCCCCGCATGGTGGTGCTGAACAAGATCGACATTCCGGACGGGCGGGACCTGGCCGAGATGGTCCGGCCCGACCTCGAGGCGCGCGGCTACCGGGTCTTCGAGGTCAGCGCGGTCACCCGGGAAGGGCTGAAGGAGTTCACGTACGCCCTGGCCGAGGCCGTCGCGGCAAACCGCCTCGCGGCCCCGGTGGTCGAGCCGACCCGTGCGGTGGTCCGGCCCCGCGCGGTCGACGAGAAGGGCTTCACGATCGAGCAGGACGCCGAGGGCGTGTACGTCGTCCGCGGTATCCAGGTCGAGCGCTGGATCCGCCAGACGAACTTCGACAACGACGAGGCGATCGGCTACCTCGGCGACCGGCTGGAGCGCCTCGGCGTCGAGGCGGCGCTGGCCAAGAAGGGCGCCCAGCCCGGCGACCCGGTCCGCATCGCCGACCGCGAGTTCGACTGGCACCCCAACACCGGCGAGTACGTCTCGGGTCCCCGCGGCACCGACGCGCGGCTCGAGGAGGAGTCGCACCGGGCGACGGCCGCGCAGCGCCTGGCCGCCCGCAAGGCCCGCCGCGTCCGCTCCGACGACGAGCTGCTGCACATGAGCGAGGACGGCACGGTGTCCACCGTCTCCATGGCCGCCAAGCCCGTCCTGGTCACCGACGACGACTCCCGTCCAGATTCCGGCAACCCCGGAGAAACAGACGAGGCCTAGGCTGACGGGGTGATCATCGAATCCCGTCCCGGCACCGATCCCGAGCTGGCCTCGCTGCTCGTCGCGCAGCAGCGTGAGCTGGCCGAGGCGGACGGGGGCGCGGACGGCGTGGTCTACCCGATGCACGACGACGTCTCGTACCTCGTCGGCGTCGTCGACGGGCGGGCCGTGGCCTGCGGGGCGTGGCAGGCGCTCGAGCCGGGCGTGGCCGAGCTCAAGCGGATGTACGTGCGGCCCGCGTACCGGGGGCGGGGCCTCGCCCGGCAGCTGGTCGTGGCGCTCGAGGAGGAGGCGCTGGCGGCGGGGCGGCCGGTGCTGCGGCTCGAGACCGGCACCTACCTGCCCGCGGCCATCGCCCTCTACCGCTCCGAGGGATACCTGCAGATCCCCGTGTACGGGGAGTACGTGGGCAATCCGTACAGCGTGTGCTTCGAGAAGTCTTTGGCGCTCACTTCGCGCTGACGGAGCAGCGGCGCCCATACAGGGCATGATGGTCCGCATGCCTAGCTTGACGCGCGCCGAGGCCACCGCCCGGGCCGCCACCATCACGGTCACCGGATACGACATCGATCTCGACCTCACCGGCAGCGGTGACACGTTCCGGTCCCGTGCGGTGCTCAGCTTCGGTGCGGAGCCTGGCGGCGAGACCTTCGTCGAGCTGGAGCCCGTGACGCTGCTGTCGGCCACGCTCAACGGCGTACCCGTGCATCCGTCCGCCCTGGCCGGGGAGCGGCTGACGGTGACCGGCCTGAGCGCCGACAACGAGCTCGTCGTCGAGAGCGAGATGCGCTACTCGAACACCGGCGAGGGGCTGCACCGCTTCGTCGACCCCGCGGACGGCCGCACCTACCTGTACGCGCACATGTTCCTCGACGGCGCCCGCCGCATCTTCCCGTGCTTCGACCAGCCCGACCTCAAGGCGCCCGTCACGCTGAGCGTCACCGCGCCCGACGGCTGGCTGGTGGCGGCGAACGGCGAGCAGGCGGGTCCCGTGGAGGCGGGGCGGTGGCGGTTCGCGCCGACCAAGCCGCTGGCCACGTACTTCATCTCGCTGATCGCCGGGCCCTACCACGCCCGGACCGACGAGCACGACGGCATCCCGCTGGCCCTCTACTGCCGGCAGGCGCTCGCCGAACACCTCGACGAGCAGGCCGGCGAGCTGTTCACGATCACGAAGCAGTGCCTCGACCGCTACCACGAGATCTTCGACGTCCGCTACCCGTTCGGCCACTACCAGCAGGCGTTCGTGCCCGAGTTCAACTTCGGCGCGATGGAGAACCCCGGCGTGGTGGTGTTCCGCGACGAGTTCATCCACCGGTCCGCGGTCACCGACGCCGAACGCGAGCAGCGGGCCATGGTCATCGCCCACGAGATGGCCCACCAGTGGTTCGGCGACCTGGTCACCATGGCCTGGTGGGACGACCTGTGGCTGAACGAGTCGTTCGCCGAGTACCTCGGCACGAGGATCACCGCCGAGGCCACTCAGTTCACCGAGACCTGGACGACGTTCGCGATGCAGCGCAAGGCGTGGGGGCTGCGCGCCGACCAGCGCCCGTCGACGCACCCGGTGGCGCCCAGCGACGTCGACGACACCGCCCTCGCGTTGCTCAACTTCGACGGCATCTCGTACGCGAAGGGTGCCGCGGTGCTGCGCCAGCTCGTCGCGTACGTGGGGGACAAGGCGTTTCTGGCGGGGCTCAACGACCACTTCGCGGCGCACGCGTACGGGAACGCCACGCTGGCCGACCTGCTCGCCGCGGTCTCCCGGGCCAGCGGCCGCGACCTGAGCTCCTGGGCCGAGGTGTGGCTGTGCCGGGCCCAGCTCAACACCCTGCGCGCCGAGGTGGAACGCACGGAAGACGGCCGCTACGCGCAGGTCACGCTGGTGCAGACCGCGCCGGCGGAGTATCCGACGCTGCGCCCGCACAAGCTCTGCGTGGGCCTCTACGACCACGGCGCCGACGGCGTGGTGACCCGGCGCCGGCTCGTCGAGGTGGACGTCGACCCGGAGGTGGACGGCGGGCGCACCGAGCTCGCCGAGCTCGCCGGGGAACCGGTCGCCGACCTGCTGCTCGTCAACGACGGCGACCTCGCGTACGCCAAGGTCCGCCTCGATCAAGCGTCCGCTGACGCCGTACCGTTGATCCTTCCGTTGCTCGGCGACTCGCTGGCCCGGGCCCTGCTCTGGGGGGCGACGCTCGATGCCGTCACCGACGGCGAACGGCCGGTCGCGGAGCTGGTGACGCTCGTGCTGGCCGCTCTGCCGGCGGAGCGCGAGGTGGCCATCGTCGAGGACGTCCTGCGGATGACGCGGGCCCTGGTGGACCGCTATCCGACCGCGGAGACCCGGCCGGCCGCCCTGGAGCTGGTCGCCCAGGCCTGCGACCGGCTGGTCGCGGCCGCCGAGCCGGGCGGGTCGCTGCAGCTCGCGGGGGTGCGAGGCCTCATCGGGGCCGAGGTCGACACGGTACGGCTGGACGGCTGGCTCGCGGGGGAGAACGTGCCCGCCGGCGTGGTCGTCGACGCGGACCTGCGCTGGCTGATCCTCTACCGCCTGGTCGTGCTGGGCGCGGCGGGCGCCGACCGGATCGAGGCCGAGCTCGCCGCGGACCGCAGCGCCACCGGTGAGCAGTGGGCGGCGAGGTGCCGGGCGGCGCTGCCGGACGCCGAGGCCAAGGCGCGGGCGTGGCGCCTGATCATCGAGGACCCGGGCGCCTCCAACCGCATCCTCGTCGCCACCGCGCAAGGCTTCTGGCAGCCGGAGCAGCTCGGCCTCGTCACCCCGTACGCCGAGCGGTACTTCGCCGACATCCCGGCGATGCTCGAGCGCCGGTCCGGCATGAGCGGGGAGCGGGTGGCGGTCACCGCGTACCCGTCGGTGGTGGTCGCCGAACGCACCCGGCAGCTGGCCGCGGACCTGCTGGCGCAGCCCGGCATCTCCTCGATCGTGCGCCGTGTGGTGATGGACGGCGATGACGACGTGCGCCGCGCGCTGCAGGCGCGAGGATAGGAATTTCGCCCCTTGCTTCTCGTACGAGCCGATAGCCTCAGACAGTACGGGGGGTGAGCGGTGGAGTGGTCCGAGGAGCTGTCCAGCGGTCTGCTGCAGGCCGCCCCGGACGCGATCGTGGTCATGGAAGAGGGGCGCATCGTGCTCCTCAACGACCGCGCCGAGGCGATCTTCGGCTGGCCGCGCGCCGAGCTGCTCGGCCAGCACGCCCGCGTGCTGCTCAGCGAGCCCTTCCCGCGGGACCAGATGAGCCGGGACACGATCTCCCTGCGGGCCCGGCGGCGGGACGGCTCCGAGTTCCCGGCCGAGGCCACGCTCGCCGTCGTGCAGGTGTCCGGCGGCGAGGTCACCGTGGCGGTCGTCCGCGACGTCACGGAACGTCACCAGCTCAAGGCCGAGGCGCACAGTCACCGCAGCCAGCGGCTCGAGGCGCTCGGCCAGCTCGCCGGCGGCATCGCCCACGACTTCAACAACCTGCTCGGCGTGATCGTGAACTACGCCAACTTCGTCATCGAGGAGGCGGAGTCGCCGACGCCGGACGTCGCCACGATCGCGGCCGACGCCCGGCAGGTCATCAAGGCGGGGGAACGCGGCACCGGCCTCACCCACCAGCTGCTCAAGTTCGCCCGGCGGGAGGTCATCCGGCCGCAGGTGCTCGACCTCAACGAGGTCGTCGCCGAGGTCGAGGGCCTGCTGCGGCGCTCGCTCGGCGAGCACATCACGCTCATCACCCGTCCCGCCGCGTCGTTGCCACCCGTCACCTGCGACCCCGGTCAGATCGAGCAGCTGCTGGTCAACCTCGCCGTCAACGCGCGGGACGCGATGCCCTCGGGCGGCAACCTGGTGATCGACACGGCGTCCTCGCACCTGTCGCCCGGCGAGCACTCGGAGCTGCCGGCCGGTGACTACGTACGGCTGCGGGTCAGCGACTCCGGCCGGGGGATGTCCCCGGAAGTGATCGAGCGGGCCTTCGAGCCGTTCTTCACCACCAAGCCCAACCACGAGGCGACCGGCCTGGGGCTGGCCACCGTCTACGGCATCGTCACCCAGGCCGGCGGCAGCGTGAGCCTCACCTCCGAGCCCGGGCTGGGCACCACCGTCACGGTGCTGCTGCCCAGGTCGGAGGGGGAGGAGCCGGAACCCGAACCGGCGCTCGAGCCGGCCGACACCGGCGGGCACGGCGAGACGCTGCTCGTCGTGGAGGACGAGGCCGCGCTGCGCGACGTGGCCGGGCGCATCCTCTCCGGCGCCGGATACAAGGTCCTCACGGCCGACGGCGGCGCCGAGGCGCTGCGGCTTGCCGCGCTGCACGACGGCGCCATCGACCTGCTGGTCAGCGACGTCGTCATGCCCGGGATGCTCGGCAAGGAGCTGGCCGAGCGGCTCGCCGACGTCCGGCCCGACACCCGCGTGCTGTACATGTCCGGGTATGCCCAGCCTGTCCTGGCCTCGCAGGGCACCCTGGACCCGGGCGTGGCCCTGCTGGAGAAGCCGTTCACCTCCGAGGACCTGCTCGCCGCGGTCCGCAAACGCCTCGACGGCTAGATCTTCTAAGATTCGCCGATGCAGAGGCGGCGACGGATCGGGATCATGGGCGGGACCTTCGACCCGATCCACCACGGTCACCTGGTGGCGGCGAGCGAGGTGCAGAGCCGCTTCGACCTCGACGAGGTGGTGTTCGTGCCGACCGGGCAGCCCTGGCAGAAGGGTGCGGTGAGCCCGGCCGAGGACCGCTACCTCATGACGGTCATCGCGACCGCCTCGAACCCGCGCTTCCACGTGAGCCGGGCGGACATCGACCGCGACGGGCCCACCTACACCGTCGACACCCTGCGGGACCTGCACGCCCTCTATGGGTCCGGGGCGGACCTCTACTTCATCACCGGTGCCGACGCGCTGGCGCGGATCCTGTCGTGGAAGGACGCGCTGGAGATGCTCTCGCTGGCGCACTTCGTCGGCGTCACGCGGCCGGGCTTCGAGCTGTCCGACGCGCACCTGCCCGCCGACACGGTGACGCTGGTCGAGGTGCCCGCGATGGCCATCTCGTCGAGCGACTGCCGGGCCCGGGTGGCCAAGGGGCACCCGGTCTGGTATCTCGTACCCGATGGTGTGGTGCAGTACATCGCAAAGCGGGAACTCTATCGGGAGTGATGACCGCTCTGAGGGTATTCGCCCGAGTCAGGTTGTCACACCCGTGTGAGAGGCTAGTAGCTCTGAAACCGAACGAGGGGAGACCGGTGCCCGTCACCGACCGCGCCCGCGAGCTCGCGCTGACGGCGGCGCAGGCCGCCGCCGACAAGAAGGCGCAGGACATCGTCGTCATCGACGTCGCCGAGCAGCTCTACATCACCGACGCGTTCGTCATCGCGTCGGCGTCCAACGAGCGGCAGGTCGCCGCGATCGTCGACGCCATCGAGGAAGCGCTGCTGAACCTTCCGGAGAAGGCCAAGCCCGTCCGCCGCGAGGGCGAGCGGCAGGGCCGCTGGGTGCTCCTCGACTACGTCGACATCGTCGTGCACATCCAGCACACCGAGGAGCGTGAGTTCTACGCCCTCGACAAGCTGTGGAAGGACTGCCCGACGCTTCCGTTCGTCGACCGCGACATGGTCGAGGCCGACTCCTCCGGCGCCGCATGACCACCACCCGCCTCATCGTCTGGCGGCACGGCAACACCGACTGGAACGCGGCCAACCGCGTCCAGGGCCAGTCCGACGTCCCGTTGAACGCCCTGGGCGAGCAGCAGGCCGTCGACGCCGCGGAGCTGCTGGTCCGGCTGCGCCCCGGCGCCCTGATCTCCAGCGACCTGCGCCGCGCGGCGGACACGGCCGCCGCTCTGGCAGCCCTGACCGGCCTGTCGGTCACCCGCGACGAACGCCTGCGCGAACGCCACTTCGGCGCCTGGCAGGGCCTCACCATGGCCGAGGTCGCCGAGACCCGCCCCGACGAGCACGCCCGCTGGAAGGCCGGCGCCGACGTGGTGGGCGGCGGCGTCGAGACGCTGGACGACCTCGGCAAACGGGTTGCCGACGCCCTGCAGAGCGCGGCCGACGCCGTGCCGGCGGGTGGCACGGTGGTCGTGACCACCCACGGGGCCGCGGCCCGCCAGGGGGTCGGACACCTGCTCGGGTGGCCCCGCGAGCAGCTCCGCACGCTGCGGGCGCTGCAGAACTGCCACTGGGTCGAGCTCAGTCATGACGACGTGCGCGGGTGGCAGCTCGCGGCGTACAACGTGGGGCCGTTCTCCGACCGGCCGGTTCCGCCTCCGGTGTGACGTCGCTCCCGGGAACGGATCGCTGCCCGGTAGCGTCGAAGGGATCATGACCATCTCACGCCTCACACTGCTCGCTACCGCGATGGTGGCTTTGTCCGTGGCCGGATGCGCCAACGGCACCTCTTCCGAGGTCGGTGCTGCCGCCCCGTCGGCGCCGGCCGCTTCCGCCTCTTCCGCCGTCCCCACGGAAGAGCCGAGCGCCCAGCAGCCGACGGCCGGCGGGAGCCGCACGATCACCGGCACCGTCACCGCCGGCGTCGAGGCCAACTGCCTGCTCGTCGACGACCACCTGCTGATCTTCGACGACGAGAAGCTCAAGGCCACCGCCAAGGCAGGCGCCGAGGTGACCGTCACCGGCCGCACGGAACCCGGCATGATGACCACCTGCATGCAGGGCACGCCGTTCATCGTGACCGCCATCCGCGCGAAGTAGGCGGCAATCCGTTACGGTGCCCGCATGCCCGTCGCGGTCGTCACCGACTCCACCGCGTACATGCCGTCCGAACTGAACGGGACCTACGACCTGACCGTCGTCCCGCTCACCGTCGTCATCAACGGCGACGAAGGCCTCGAAGGCGAGGAGATCTCCCCGGCCGAGGTGGCCCGTGCGCTCGGCGCCCGCCGCAGCGCCGTCAGCACCTCACGCCCGGCGCCGGAACAGTTCGCGAACGCGTACCGGAAGCTGCTGGAAGCCGGCGCGGACGGCATCGTGTCCGTCCACCTGTCGTCGAAGCTGTCCGGCACCTACGACGCAGCCGCCCTCGCGGCGGCCGCGGTCGGGCCACGCGTCCAGGTCGTCGACAGCGGCACCACCGGCATGGGGCTGGGCTTCGCGGCCCTGGCCGCGGCCACCGCGGCCCGCCGAGGCGCAACCCTGGACCGGGTACGCCAGACAGCCGTCGACCACTCCGCGCAGGTCAGCACCCTCTTCTACGTCGACACCCTGGAGTTCCTGCGCCGCGGCGGCCGCATCGGTGCCGCGTCGGCGCTGCTCGGCACGGCGCTCTCGGTCAAGCCGATCCTGCACGTGGTGGACGGCGCGATCGTCGTCCGCGACAAGGTGCGCACGGCGGGACGGGCGCTGGCCAGGCTCGTGGACCTCGCGGTGGAGGCGTCGGGCACCGGAGAGGTGGACATCGCGGTGCACCACCTGGGGGCAGCGGACCGCGCGGGCGCGCTGGCGGACGCGGTGTCGGTGCGGTTGGGGGAGCGGTTGTGCGACTGCTACATCACCGAGATCGGGGCGGTGGTGGCTGCTCACGTCGGTCCCGGGGTTGCGGGTGTCGTGGTGCATCGGCGGGACTAGGCAGTGTCGCCAAAGGGTCATAGCCATTGCAGCAACGCGGCGATGGTGACGGTGGCCTGGAACGACGTGCTGGTCTTGTCGTATCGGGTG
>NZ_JBFAPM010000036.1:0-41046 GCF_040676695.1 Actinoplanes sp. NPDC049548 | reverse complement strand
CCTGGACCTCAACATCAACGGTCCCGGTGATCCGTTCGTGATCGACCCGGTGACCCTGGACGCCGATTTCGGGCCCGGTGAGCTGGCCGCATACGAGGAGGTGCTACGCGGGGTCCTCGACGACGACCCGAGCCTGTCGGTCCGCGGCGACACCGCCGAGCAGTGCTGGCGGATCGTGGACCCGGTGCTCTCCGCATGGCGCAAGGGCGCCGTACCTCTGCTGGAGTACCCGGCCGGCAGCAGCGGCCCGGAGGACTCCCTGTTGTCGTAGATGTCCGCAGGCGCCGAAGCAGTTGCTGTCTCGACATCAGCGGTGGCTGCTCCGTCGCATTTCGGTCGCCCGGAGACAAGCGCCGCTGCCATCCGACTCGGCTGTGTCCGTACCTTTCAAGGCGATTTGCTACAGGTATTGGGACCGGTTCAGGGTACGTTCCAAGCAGTCAGCGTGAAAACGAGTTTGCCGCGATTGTTCACGGATGAAACCTGAGTGACCGTCATAAAGACGATCTTCTGAGTTTGTGCCTCGCTCTCAGCCTGGGGAGCACTCGTCTCGAAGCAAAGCGTCAAACCTTTGGCCGCGGCGATCGGAGAATGCGCCGGCTGCGTGCGGATCTTGTCCAGACACTCGGCAGGCGTCACTTCCGGCCCGGAGACCTCAGCCTGGCGCAATTGAGACCGAATGGTGCCGGGGTTGCATCCTGAGTAGATGGCATCGTCGGTGCCAGCATCTATCTGAGGCCTGTCGAAGTCGATACCGATCGTGAAGTTGCCGTTGTCCACGCAGCCGGGTGACTCGGCGATCAGGCGCTCGTCCTGGTAGGCGCGTGTGTAATCGCCTACCGGGTCGATGGTCTCGGTCCCCGCGGGCTCTTGAGTAGCAGGTGCGGTGGTCGCTGAACCGGTATTCGCTTCGGGCGCGGTCGTAGCCGTTGGGAGTCCACCATCATTAGTGACCGGATCGTCCGATGTGTTCGAGGTGCACCCAGCTGCGCTCAGCGCGGACACGCTCAGCACGAGGCCCACAACACCGTGCATAACGGCGAAAGTTCCGGACCTACGTGAACGTCCTCGAGCCTGCAAAGAATTCATGGTTCCGCTCATCTCGTCAATACAGCGTTAGAGAAGGTCACACCTCCGCCCGGGCGGGCGCAGGTGATACGTAACTCGAATACGGAGTGACTCGCGACGTCGGAGGACACTTCCCTGCCGGGTTGCCCGGGGTCGATCCTCAGCGATGTCAAAATCACGCTGTCGTCTCGAACGTCAAGCTGCGCGGTGTCCGTGATTCCGGACGGGACGACTCGAGTGCGGAATGCCGAGTAGCCGCGAGGAACCTGGAACTGGACCGCCCGCTCCAGGTCCCTGTCGCTGTTAGTCGCGCAGGCCAGGTCAAAGACGGACGCGGACCTGACCTTCATCCAGGAGCCTCCGGCCACCGGTTCAAGGGCGGTCAACTGCAGTACAGCCGCCGGAGTCGGGTCTGGTTCCACGGACGTGGCAGCCGTAGTGGTAGGTGGGGTGACTGGCGTTGTCACGGTGGTTGTCCGGGGAGTATTCGAATCGCTTCCGATCTCGAAACCGGAGACGTCGCGCCATAGGGCGAGGACGGCGACGACCAAGGTTACGACACCGAGCACGACAGTCGGGCCCTTCCAATGCCATCGTTCGGGGGAAGAAGAACTGCCGCGCTGATCTTCTGTTGGGTATTCCATTCTTCGTCGATGCTCCCGTTCCCGACCATCCCGTCAGGGAGTCAGTCACGCCGATCCAGGCCTACGCCGGTAGGTGATGGCGGTCATGGGCAACTTACGGCACTGCCGATTGCGCCTGGGCCGCCACGAATCGAGCTGCCGGTGCAACGCGACGCAGCCCTTGAAATAGTGCTCCTCGTGAAGATTGTTCCTGTAGTCGGTGAAGCTTCACCCTAAGGCAGCGTCGGATCGGTTTGCGTCTCCCGAGATTCGCCCTCAGTGGAGAGTCGCGGCTGCTAAGTCGATCGAAAGTTACCCCGGCATCCGTCACGGCGCACTACACGGTTGTGACAGATCAAGGACAGCACGAGAGTCTGTGTCTGGAGATCGGATGCCTCCGCGCTCGTCTGCCGCCGATCGCGAGCGAGGGCCGGTGAGTCCGCGCGGCGGATCCCTTGCTGGCGCCGTTGCACCGCGAGCCGTCGCGTGTAAAGCCCCCTCACGGGATCCGTTTCGCGGCTTCGGCCGTCGGCGACGCCAGGGCATGACTTAGTTCAGCAAGGCGTGTGCCGGGCGCCGGCGCCGGACTCACCGATGCAGCCAGCCCCTGCTGGACCGACTCCGTCCGGGATCGCCCGGGAGCGGCCGGCACCGCCTGCTGCACGACATCCTCCGACGCCGAGTTCACCCGGACGAGCGGACGCATAGTGAGGGCGAAGACGCCGGCGGTAGCGTGAGGCCGATCGTGCCCGCACCTTGAGGAGAGACGTTGGAAATGAGATCCAGCTGATCAGTGACTGCGATGGCCTGGCGGTCATCGGGCATCCGGAGGCTGTCGATCGTTTCCTGTCGACAGAGCGACTGCTATGGAAGGACCTCGAACTGAAGCGGCTCAGCTTCGCTCTGCATACCGGATTCACGATCGCCGCGGCCGGCTCCGAGATCGCCGAACACTCCGGTCGCTGGGTCCAGTTGACCGCCGACTCCGCCCGGGCGATGAAGAAGTACGCCTGTTCGAAGTGGTGCGACGACGAACCTCCGGAGCGCTACTGACCAACCTGGCGTTACTGACCGGGGCCGCCGGTTGATGGCGCAACTGGCGATGCGATAGACCATGGATGAGTTCACCGACTATCTCGCGGTGATCGACGCCGTGCTCCGCGCCCACACCGACGCCGTGGTGGCGACATGATCGCGGTGGAGGTCGTCATCGACGAGGCCTTGGGGATCCGCGAGCAGGTAGGCCGGGCCTCCGAGGTCACCTGGTCGAAGGTCTAGGCCACACCGGTACCGCTGGCCCGGACTCAGGTGTATGCGTTGCGCCGGCTGGACACTCTCGCCGAGGAACTCGAGACCCACAACAAGGTCGGCGACTCGGCCAAGACCTCGAAGGAAGCCGAAACCAAGGTTCAGGAGTGGCTCGCCGTTCTGGCCCGCTGCCTTCCTACCGGCCGCTCCCGCCAGAGGCACCGCAGTCGGGCGATGTAGGGCGTGGGCGTCGGGCGAGGCCACGGCCTGCCTCGGGGAAGGCGACATCGAACAAGCAGGCGGCTACGCTGACGAACCCTCGCCCGCACGGACTGCGACACCGCCTGCTGCCGAACCTGGGTTGACCACGCAGATGCTGACCTGTCAAGAACGCCTCGAGAGGCTGGCGGAGATCCAGCGCAGCGGGTGGTGGCCCACGACGACATTTCACTGTCGGTGCCGATCGAGTGAACAGCAGGTTCGCCATGAACGCGGGGCGCAGCTTCAATACTCCGTTTCCCCGCAGTGGATGATCACCGCACTATGTTCAACCGCTGCGATCGCCCGGAGAAGCGCGCATTCCGCGCTCGCCGGACCGTCACCATGCGTGAGGAAGGCACCAGCAGTGCGGCCGCCGGAACCGGCTCCGCCCGGCGGTCGCGCAACGGCCCGCACGGGCCGCTTTCGGCGCGGGGATGCGGCCGGGCTCTGCTGTGTCCGTACCTATGAAGGGTTTGCCAGCGACGGGGAGCCGGACGCGTTCCGGATGCTGTACCCCCACCGGGCCAGCGCCTGGGCGATCTTCGCGGCGCCGGGCGGGTTGGCGGAGTGAATGTGGATCGTGCCGATGTCGTAGGGGTGCCCTTCGAAGGCGGCGCGTTCGAGGAGCTCGACGACCGGCCAGATGGTGTCGTCGCCGCCCAGGTCGTGGTCGAGCCACAGCTCGTGGATGCGCTGTCCGCGGTGGCGTTCCAGGAGCTCGACGCCCGCGGCGCTGGTGCGGGCCACGGCGGCGGTGCGGCCGTCGACGAACGAGCGCAGGTCGTCGACCAGGAGGATGGGCGGGGCTTCGGGCTCGATCATGCGGCCATCATGCCGGGAACGCACCCGGGCCTTGAGCCGGCCCGGGTGCGTCCGGTGGGTGTCACGCTGTGCGGGATCCGAGCATGCCGTGCGGGTCGAGGACGTACTTGCGGGCCGCGCCCTGGTCGAAATCCTGGTAGCCCTGCGGGGCCTGGTCCAGGGGGATCGGGGTGGCGTTGACGTTCTTCGCGATCTGTACGCGGTCGTGCAGGATCGCCATCATCAGCTCGCGGTTGTACTTCATGACCGGGCACTGGCCGGTGACGAACGAGTGGGACTTGGCCCAGCCGAGCCCGAGCCGCAGGGACAGCGAGCCGACCTTGGCGGCCTCGTCGACGCCGCCGGGGTCGCCCGTGACGTAGAGGCCGGGGACGCCGATCGCGCCGCCGGCGCGGGTCATGTCCATCAGGGAGTTGAGGACCGTCGCCGGCATCTCGGTGGCCGAGTCGGAGCCGTGCCCGCGGGCCTCGAAGCCGACGGCGTCGACCGCCGCGTCGACCAGGGGCTGGCCGATCGCCGGTGCGTCCTTGCCGAGGATCTGCTGGACCTGCTCGACCGGGTCACCCTGGCTGACGTCCACGGCCTCGCAGCCGAAGCTGCGCGCCTGGTCCAGCCGTTCCTTGTTGAGGTCGCCGACGATGACCACCGCGGCTCCGAGCAGGAACGCCGAGGTGGCGGCGGCGAGCCCGACGGGGCCGGCACCGGCGATGTACACCGTGGAGCCGGTGGTGACGCCCGCGCTCACGCAGCCGTGGTAGCCGGTCGGGAAGATGTCGGTCAGCATGGCCAGGTCCAGCATCTTCTCCATGGCCTGGTCCCGGTCCGGGAACGGCAGCAGGTTCCAGTCGGCGTACGGCACCATCACGTACTCCGCCTGGCCGCCGACCCAGCCGCCCATGTCGACGTACCCGTACGCCGAGCCCGGCCGGTCCGGATTGACGTTGAGGCACACGCCGGTCTTGCGTTCCTTGCAGTTGCGGCACCGCCCGCAGGAGATGTTGAACGGCACCGAACAGATGTCGCCGACCTTGATGAACTCCACGTCGCGGCCGACGTCGACCACCTCTCCGGTGATCTCGTGGCCGAGGACGAGCCCCTCGGGGGCCGTGGTCCGCCCGCGGACCATGTGCTGGTCGCTGCCGCAGATGTTGGTGGCGACCGTCTTGAGGATCGCCCCGTGCGGCGTTCTGCGCCCGACGTTGGCCTTGTTGACGCCGGGGCCGTCCTTCATCTCGTACGTGGGGTAGTCGGTGGTGCGGACCTCGACCTTGCCAGGGCCCTGGTAGACGACCGCTCTGTTGCCTGCCATCGGCTTACGCTCCCTTCCTGGCGCTCTACCGCCCCATCCTGCTCGCGTCGGCCGAGGAGAGAACCCCGCAATAGTGTCGATGGTTGTCGATAAAGGCATAACGCCCCGTGGCCTCACGCGTACGGATCGGTGATCTCCCGCAGGCTCGTCAGGGCGCTGCGCAGCTGAGCCGTCGCGCGCTTGCCGAGGTGCCGGGTCCACTCCGCCTCGACCCGGACCTCCACCTCGCGAGCCACCGCCACGACCGCCTCGCCGCGCGGCGCCATGCGCACCAGCCGGGCCCGGGCATCGGTCGGGTCGGGGGTACGGGTGACGTATCCGGCACGCTCGAGCTGGTCGACCAGGAAGCCCGCGGTCTGCTTGGTGACCTGCGCCTGCTCGGCCAGATCGGTGAGCCGCGTCCCCTCGGGCCCGATCCGCGCGGCGAGCCGGCCCTGCGCCACCGTGAGGTCGTCGAAACCCGCCTCGGCCACCGCCTTCATCACCTCTGTCTCCATCGCCCGGTACGCGATGAAGCACAACAGTCCCAGGTTCACCGTACCCCTTGACTCAGTCAGTCTCTCTTACCAATATAGTCAGAGAATCGTACCAAAGTCGGGAGGCGTCATGGAACGCGACGCGGTCTGGAAGACGATCGACGACGAGCGGCTGAGCATGGCGGACCTGCTCGACGACCTCTCCCCAGCCGAGTGGGACACCCCGTCGTTGTGCACCGGCTGGCGGGTACGCGACGTCGCGGCGCACCTGACCCTCGCCCACACCGGCATCCTCGCGGGAACCGTGGCCTTCGTCCGGGCCGGCGGCGGCTTCGACCGCATGATCCGCGACTCGGCGGTGCGCCAGGCGGCTCGGCTCCCGACCGCCGACTACGCACCTCTGCTGCGCGCGATGGTCGGCTCACGCCGCAAGGCGCCCTTCATCTCCCATCTGGAACCGCTGATCGACATCCTCGTGCACGGGCAGGACATCACCATCCCGCTGCACCGCGAGCGCGCCATGCCTCCGGAGGCGGCGGCTGCAGCGGCGGACCGGGTGTGGCCGGACCTCTACCCGTTCCGGGCGGCGCGGCGGTTGCGGGGGGTGCAGCTGCGAGCCACCGACCATGAGTGGTCGGCGGGCGAGGGCTCGGTGGTGGAGGGGCCGATCTCGGCGCTGTTGCTGCTCCTGACCGGGCGGCGAGCGGCTCTGGCGCAGCTTCGCGGCCCAGGCCTCGCGCTGCTCCCGTGAGGCGTGACCGGATGGGGTGATCAGTGAGGCGGCAAAGTCTCGTCCACGGCGGATGCTCCGGCGATCTCGTGCACCGCCGTCACGGCCGTTCGAGGAAGAGGGCCGTACACGTGTGGGAACAGACCGCCTCTGCCAGGCGCCTCCTCCCAGCGCAGCGCCTCGCCGAGCGCCTCGGCTTCGACGGCCACCACCACGAGCGCCGGCTCCTGACCGAACACCCGGGCGGCGGTGAGGCTGACCTGGTCCCGCGCGGAGCAGTGGATGAACCCACTGCTGCGGTCGAAGGGTGAACCGTCGAAACGCCCGAGGGCCTCGAACGCAACCCACTCGGACGGCAGCAGGATCTTGTAGATCAGCACCGGACCAGGGTGCCAGACGGGCGACGACGCCCCTCCCCTCGCTCACCAGGACAAGATCGGGGCCGGCCACGGCTGTCAGTGGCGCGAGGGCCGGCGGATGTCGGCCTGGCTGACGCGCAACGCGTCGACGCCGCCATCCGACCCCGGTGGCCGCACCCTGTCGAGCTCCTGCCACACCCGCTCCAGCGCCTCCTCAAGCACGCCGTGCTGCCGCTGGAATTCCGCCCGCAATGTCTCAATGCGACGCACCCAGCCCGCCGCAGCCTCGGGAGCGCCGCGAGTGCTCGGCGTCGGCACGGACCCACCGGGACCGGCCGTTGCCTCGGGCACGCCCCGCACGCTCGGTGACTGCGTCGGCCGGGCTGCGCCGTCGCCCGCCGGCGCGGGCCCGGCGGGGGCACCACGACCAGCCGGTGTCGGCCCCGCCCGCTGCAGGGCAGCCGGGGCGGTCACCGTGTCTGCCGGGACGATCGCCGCCAGGGGCCGGCCGGCGTCGGTGACGAGCGTGGTCTGCCCGGTCAGGCTCGCCAGTCGCGCCAGCTGCACGAACCGCGTGCGCGCCTCCGGCAGCGACAACTCCAGCCGCGGACGCGGAATCTCACCAGCAGGCTCAGCCATGGCCCTATGATGGCCGCCGGGTATGACACTTTTCCGCAGCCGCCGAGCGGCGATCACCGTCGCGGCCGCGACCACGGTTCTGGCGCTCATCGCCGGGATCGGGTTCGAGCGTTTCCAGCGCGAGCGGGAATGGGCGCACGGCGGCGACCGGCTCACCGTCGACGCCGAGGTCGCCCTCGCCACGGCGAAGGACTTCGACGAGGTCGCGGTGCGGCTGGGTGCACCACCGGGCGAGGCGGTACCAACCATTGAAGCGGACCAGACGGTCGTGGTCCGGGTGCGCTGGTCGGGGCTGCCCAAGGGCGGGTACCTGCACGTGATCGCCCTCGACAAACGGGTGACCCCTCCCGCGTTGCTGGACCCGGACGGCGGCTGGAACTCCGAGGGTGGGACGGGCTACGGGTGGTCGTCCTACCTGCCGCTGGCGGAGCACTACGACTGGTTGCGTGGTGTCGCAAAAGCGGAAGATCCCGGCGCGGTGGACGCCCCGGGCACCGCCACCGGGACGGTGACGGCGTGGTTCCACCGGCACGGGGAAGGCGGAATCCCGTTCCGGGATCCCGCCTCCGAGATCCTGGTGGCGATGTTCTCCGAAGACGAGGACAGCGAGGTGCGCTCGGCCCGCCGCGTCTCCGGATAGCTCAGGCCGCGAAGTAGTCGCGCATCAAGGCGATCTCCCCGTCCCGGATACGGAAGATCTGCACGAGCGAGATCTCGCCCGCGGCGACGAAGGCGGTGTCGGTCTCGACGATGAACACGTCGGGATCGGCGGTCTCGTGCAGCACGTACCGGGACCGGGCGAGATCGACCGCGCCCTGGAAGGCCGGGTGGTGGTGGAAGGCGCCAATGCCGGTGCGGATCTCCTCGCGGCCTGACAGCCGGCGTGGGAGGGCATGGCCGGCGGGGAGCAGCGGGGCTTCGAAGACGCCGTCGGGCGTGAAGAGTGCCGCGACAGCGTCCGGGTCGCGGCTGATCGGGCCGGCGTGGACGTACCGTTCGAAGATTTCCTGATGTGTTCGGCTCACTCTCCAGCCTAACGTGAGCCGCATGACCTTCTCGATCGTGGCGCGCTCCGCCGACGGCAGTGCCCTGGGTGTGGCTGTGGCCAGCAAGTTTCTCGGGGTCGGCGCGGCGGTGCCGGCCGCGCTCGCCGACGTCGGTGCGGTCGCGACCCAGTCGTACGCCAACCTCGCCTACCGTCCGCAGGCGCTGGCGTTGATGGGGACCGGCGTCGCCGCCGCCGAGACGGTCGCCGCGCTCGTCGCCGGGGACGCCGGGCCGGTCGATCATCGGCAGGTCGGCGTCGTCGGCACGACCGGTGACGGCGCGACCTTCACGGGTACGGCCTGCCACGACTGGGCGGGCGGCGCGGCCGGTGACGGCTATGCGATCCAGGGGAACATGCTCGCCGGTCCGCAGGTGGTCGACGAGATGCGGGCGGCGTGGCTGGCGAACGCCGTGCAGCAGCGGCTGGCGTACCGGTTGCTGGCCTCGCTGCGCGCCGGGGACGAGGCGGGCGGCGACCGGCGGGGGCGGCAGAGCGCGGCGCTGCTGGTCGTGGCGAAGGGCATGGGGTACGGCGGCACGAGCGACGTCTTGGTGGATCTGCGGGTCGACGACCATCCGGCGCCCGTGACGGAGCTGGCGCGGTTGCTGGAGATGCACACCCTCTACTTCGAACGGCCGGATCCGGCGACCCTGCTCGACCTGGACGGCGCGGTGGCCGGCGAGGTGCGGAAGCGGCTGGCCGCGGCGGGGCATCCGGCCGGGCCGTCGCTCGCCGAGCTGGACGAGGCGCTGGCCTCGTGGGCCGGGATCGAGAACCTGGAGGAGCGGATCGTGCCGGGCCGCATCGACCCGCTGGTGCTGGATCAGCTGCGCAGGTAGGCGAGCACGGCGCGGACCCGGCGGTGGTCGTCGGCGTCGGGTGGCAGGTCGAGCTTGGCGAGCAGGCTGCCGATGTGCTTGGCGACCGCCGCCTCGGTGACCACGAGGGTGCGGGCGATGGCGGTGTTGGACCGGCCCTCGGCCATGAGGGCGAGCACCTCGCGTTCGCGCGGGGTGAGGCGCTGCAACGGGTCGCGGCGGCGTCCGAGCAGCTGCCGGACCACCTCCGGGTCGACCACCGTACGCCCGGCCGCGACCTGCTCGAGCGCGTCGACGAACTCGGCCACCTCGCCGATGCGGTCCTTGAGCAGGTAGCCGACGCCCGCCGAGCGGCCGGAGTCGAGCAGCTCGGCGGCGTACGTCTGCTCCACGTACTGGCTCAGCACGAGCACCGGAAGGTCGGGGTCGGCGGCGCGCAGGGCGATCGCCGCCTGCAGCCCTTCGTCGCTGTAGCCCGGCGGCATGCGGACGTCGGTCACGACCACGTCCGGCCGGTGCTCGGCGACCGCGGCGTGCAGGGCGGGGGCGTCGGCGACGGCAGCGACCACGTCGTGCCCGAAGCGCCGCAGCATGCCGACGATCCCCTCGCGCACGATGAGGCCGTCCTCGGCGATCACGACACGCACGAGATCTCCACGATCATGATTCGCACGGGATCTCCACGTGCACGAGGGTAGGGCCTCCGGGCGGGCTGGAGAGCGCGACCGTCCCGCCCACCGCGGCGACCCGGTCCGCCAGCCCGATGAGGCCGGTCCCCCGCTCGGGGTCCGCGCCGCCGCATCCGTCGTCGCGCACGTCCAGGCGCAGCCGGCCGCCGTGCACACCGGCGCTCACGACGGCCCGGGTGGCCCGGCTGTGCTTGGCGACGTTGGCCAGCGCCTCGACCACGACGAAGTACGCCGCCACCTCGACCGTTTCCGGCAGCCGCCCGGTGAGGCGCAGGTCCAGGTCGACCGGGACCGGCGCGTGCCCGGCCGCCTCACCGACCGCCGCCGCGAGGCCCCGGTCGGTGAGCACCTTGGGGTGGACGCCGCGGATGAGCTCGCGGAGCTCGGCGAGTGCCTGTTTGGCGAGGGCCTGGGCGGCGGCGAGCGGCGTCTCCGCCGGGGAGCCGGGCGGGACCTCGAGGCGGGCCAGGCCGAGCTGCATGCTGAGCGCGACGAGCCGTTGCTGGGCGCCGTCGTGCAGGTCGCGTTCGATGCGCCGCCGTTCCACCTCGAAGGCGTCGACGAGCCGGGCGCGGGACCGGGTGAGCTCCACCAGTTTCGCGTCCGTGTCGTCGCTGCGCGGGGCGAGGATCGCGCGGGCCATCGCCGCGCGGGCGCCGGCCCAGGCGGTCACCGGGTAGGCGGCGATGACGAATGCGACGGGCGCCAGCAGGGTGAGCGGCACGGTCTTGGACGCCGGCTCGTCGTGCATGTAGGCGGGCGCGAACAGCAGCGCCGCCGGCACGTACAGGGCCATGAAGACGACCGCGGCGTCCATCCAGCACAGCACGACCGCGGACACCATCGCGTAGCCGAGCTCGCGCCAGGTCGCCTGCTCGCGCAGCCGGCACTTCAGCCAGGCGCGCAGCCCGGGCTTCGGCGGGCGGCGGTGCGGGTCGGGCAGGGCATCGCGGTCGATGAGGCGCATCCGCCACCGTTCCAGGCGTCCGACGGCGACCCCGGACAGCAGGGTCGCCAGGTAGCCGGCGACGCCGATGACCAGGACGGAGAGCACGAGGCCGGCGCCGAGCAGGCCCAGGACGACGAAGATGGTGGCGAAGCCGAGCAACGCGCCGCCGGTGAGGTAGGCCAGCGAGCGCCACGGCCACGACGAGACCAGGAACCGCGTCGGGCGCATGGTGAGCGCGTCGAGGGCGTTGCGGACCGGCATGGGCAGTGACGCTACCGGTGTGGCGTACCGGTCACGGTAGTGCTGGGTCTACCTTCCGATGTCGCGGACGCGTTACTGTGCCGGGCTCGCCGGGCCGGAAGGCTCGTTCCCATGACGATCACGAGCATCGGCACCGCGGTGGAGTTGCGGGCCGTCTCCCGGATTTACGGTACGGGCAGCGCCGCCGTGACCGCCCTCGACGCGGTGGACGTGCGCATCCCGGCCGCCACCTTCACCGCGGTGATGGGCCCCTCCGGCTCCGGTAAGTCGACCCTGCTGCACTGTGCCGCCGGCCTCGACCGCGTGACCTCCGGCGACGTGGCGATCGACGGCGTCGCGCTGCGCGGGCTGAGCGAGAAGGCGCTGACGCGGTTGCGCCGCGAGCGGGTGGGCTTCGTGTTCCAGGCGTTCAACCTGATCCCGGCGCTGAGCGCGGAGCAGAACGTGGCGCTGCCGATGCGCCTGGCCGGCCGCCGCCCGGCACCCGGCGAGGTCCGCGCGATGCTGGCCGAGGTGGGCCTCGCCGACCGCGCCGGGCATCGGCCCAGCGAGCTGTCCGGCGGTCAGCAGCAGCGGGTGGCGATCGCCCGGGCCCTGGTGACCCGGCCGGCGGTGCTGTTCGCCGACGAGCCGACCGGCGCCCTGGACACCGCGGCGTCGCGGGAGGTGCTGCGGCTGCTGCGGCTGGCCGTCGACCGGTACGCCCAGACGATCGTCATGGTGACCCACGACCCGTACGCGGCCGCCCACGCCGACCGGGTGCTGTTCCTCGCCGACGGCCGGGTCGCGGGCGAGCTTCCCGGCCCGTCGGGCGCCTCGGAGATCGCGGTGCGGATGGCCCGGCTGGAGGAGCGATGAGCCTGGCGTGGACCATGGTCCGGCACCGGTTCGCCGCGTTCGCCGGCACGTTCGTCGCGGTCGCGCTCGCAGTGGCGGTCGTCGCGGGGGCGACCACGCTGTGGGCGTCGTCGCGACCGGAAGTGCCCGCCCGCCTCGCCGCCGCGCCCGTCGTCGTGCATTCGCCGAGCGTCGGCGAGGGCCGGGACGGGTACCCGCAGTACCGTTCCTGGACCGCGGCCGAAACCCGGTCCCTGGCAGAGCGCCTCGAGGCCGTGCCCGGCGTGCGCGCCGCGATCCCGGATCCGGCGTTCTACGTGCAGCGGCTGGTCGGCGGGCGCGCCACCGGCGATCCCACCGCCTCGCTCACCGACGGGCACTCGTGGTCGTCGGCGACGCTGGGCGGTTATCGGCTGACCGCGGGCACGCCGCCGCGCCGGTCCGGGGAGGTGGCGCTCGCCGGGGTCGCCCCGGGGACTCGGATCGACGTACTGACAGCGAAGGGCCCTGCGACGTGGCGGGTCACCGCGACGACGGACGGTCCCGGGTTCTACGTGGCGGACGAGGTGGCGGCGACGATGGCGGCCGGCGTACGCGTCATCGGTGTGCAGGGCGACGTCGCCGGGGCTGTGGAAGCCGCGGTCGGAGCCGACGGGGTGGTGCTCACGGGCGACGCGCGGAACCGGCTCGAGGACGAGTCGGTCACTCGGATCCGCTGGATCGGCGCGCAGCTGCTCATCGCCATGGTGGCGATCGGCGGGTTCGTCGCGGTCTTCGTCGTCGCGTCCACCTGCGCCCTCAGCGCCGCGCAGCGCCGCCGGGAGATCGGCCTGCTCCGCGCGGTCGGTGCGACGCCGGGCCAGGTGCTGCGCCTGATGTACGTCGAGACGCTCGTCGTCGCCGTGCTGGGCGGGGCGGTGGGCGTACCGTTGGGGGCTCTCGCCGCTCCCCTGCTCGCGCCGCCGCTGGTGGCCGCCGGGCTCGAACCGGCGGGGTTCACCGTGACCACCCAGCCGGCCGCGCTCGCGGCGGCCTTCGTCGTGGGCGTGGTCGTGGCGATCGCCGGGACCGGGGTCGCCGCCCGCCGGTCGAGCCGCATTCCGGCGCTGGACGCGCTGCGCGACGCCGCGATCGACCGCCGGGCGATGACCGTGCCGCGCTGGATCGCCGGGGTCCTGGCGGCGGCCGGCGGGGGCGCGCTCCTGGTGGTGCTGCCCGCGCTGCCGCTGACCACGCAGACCACGGCGGCGCTGGGCGCGGCGATGCTGCTGCTGGTCGCGGCGGCTCTGCTGGCGCCCGTGGTGATCGTGCCGCTGGTGCGGGTGGTGACCCGGCCGTGGCGCGGTGCGGCGGTGGGGATGCTGGTGCGCGAGGGCACCCGGACCGGCGTGCGGCGGGTCGCGTCGACGGCGGCGCCCGTGCTGCTGAGCGTGGGGTTCGCGGCGCTGCTGACCGGGACGGTGGCCACCATCGAGGAGGCGGCCGGGATCGATGAGGCCGCGAAGCTGCCGGCCGCGCTCGTCGCCGCACCGGACGGCACTCCGGGGCTCTCGGCGGACGCGGTGGGCAGACAGCCGGGCACGGCGGAGCTGACGACCGAGGTCCTCATGACTGTCGCGGGCAGCACGTCCGAGTACGAAGCGACGGGCAAACAGGGCGTGACCGGCATCCTGGTCGCTTCGGACATGCCGGCGACCCCGGCGGCCGTCGGCGTGCGCTTCGCCGACGGCACGACCGCGCGGCTGCCGGTGACGGGTACGCACGACGGCCCGGCGGAGACGGTCACCATCTCGCGGGACCTGGTCGAGAAGCACGATCCCACGGCGCTGGCCGCGGCGGTCCTGCTCGACGGCGAACCCGTGCCCGCCGCCGGGATGAAGGTGCTGCCGGTGCGCGACTACGTGCAGGGCCGCATCGACCAGGAGGGCCGGATCATCGACATCTTCCTCGTGGTGCTCGTCGGCCTGGCCGTGGGCTACACCGGGCTGGCCGTGGCCAACACACTGCTGATGGCGACGGCGGCGCGGCGCAGCGAGTTCGCCGCGCTGAAACTTGCCGGCGGCGGCAGGTCGCACGTGGTGCGCGTGGCTTCCGCCGAGGCCCTGCTGGCCGTGGCCGCCGGCACGGTGCTGGGCGCGGCGGTCGCCGCGGCGGCGCTGCTGGGCATGCGGCACGCGGTCGAGGCGGAGCTGGAGCAGCACGTACGGCTCGTCGTGCCGTGGGCGCAGTCCGGTGCGGTCGCGCTGGCCTGCGCGGTCGTGGCGGTGCTCGCCGCGGCAGCGCCCGTCCTGCGTTCCCACACGAGATGACACAAGAGCGCAACGGAGGGTTCTCCCCGCCCGCCCGGCGTGCTGGGATCGGTACCGTCGTCACCGCGATCCGTCGAGGAGTTCCCGCATGATCAACCTCTCCGTGTTCCTGGAGGACAGCGCCCGCCACTACCCCGAGCGCGCGGCGGTCGTCCTGGGCGACCAGCGGTTGTCGTACGCGCAGGTGAACGCGGCCGCCAACCAGATCGCCAACCTGCTCGTCTCGCGCGGGATCCGGCCGGGCGACAAGGTCGCGCTGTCCTGCCCGAACCTGCCGTACTTCCCGGTCGTCTACTACGGCATCCTCAAGGCGGGCGCGGTCGTGGTGCCGCTGAACGTGCTGCTCAAGGGGCGGGAGGTGGCCTACCACCTGGCCGACTCCGAGGCCAAGGCGTACTTCTGCTTCCAGGGCACGCCGGAGCTGCCGATGGGCGCGGAGGGCCACGCCGGGTTCGGTCAGGCGGACGGCTGCGAGCACTTCTTCCTCATCACCGCCGACCCGGCCGCGCCCTCGCCCATCGAAGGCGCGGAGACGCTGGGTCAGGCGCTGGCCGGGCAGTCGCCGGTCTTCGAGACGGTGCTCGCCGCCGAGTCCGACCCGGCGGTCATCCTCTACACCAGCGGCACGACCGGGCAGGCCAAGGGCGCGGAGCTGAGCCACTCGAACCTGGTGCTCAACGCGCTGACCTGCAACCGGCTGTTCCAGACCCAGCCCGGCACGGACACCCACCTGCTGGTGCTGCCGCTGTTCCACTCGTTCGGCTCGACGGTCAACATGAACGCCGGCTTCTCCTCGGCCGCGACGCTGGTGCTCATGCCCCGCTTCGAGGCCGCGGGCGCGGTCAAGCTGCTGGAGAGCGAGAACGTCACGTTCTTCGCGGGCGTCCCGACGATGTACTGGGGGCTGCTCAACGCCCTCACCGAGGACGTGGACGTCGAGCGGATCGCCCGGAACATGCGCCAGGCGGTCAGCGGCGGCTCCAGCCTCCCCGTGGAGATCATCAAGGAGGTCAAGGCCCGGCTCGGGGTGCAGATCCTGGAAGGGTACGGCCTGAGCGAGACCTCGCCGGTGGCCACGTTCAGCGATCCGGACAGCGAGCCGCGGCCCGGTTCGATCGGCATCCCGGTCTGGGGCGTCGAGGTACGCCTCATCGACGAGTCGTGGAACACCGTCGAGGGCGCGGACGAGATCGGTGAGATCGCCATCCGCGGCCACAACATCATGCGCGGCTACTACTACAACCGTCCCGAGGCCACCGCCGAGGTGATGAACAACGGCTGGTTCCGCACCGGCGACCTGGCCCGGCGCGACAAGGACGGCTTCTACTACATCGTCGACCGCGCCAAGGACATGATCATCCGGGGTGGCTTCAACGTGTACCCGCGCGAGATCGAGGAGGTCCTGCTGACCCACGAGGCCGTCTCGCTCGCCGCCGTCATCGGGGTGCCGCACCCCAGCCACGGCGAGGAGATCAAGGCGTACGTGATCCGCAAGGAGGGCGCCACGATCACCGAGGAGGAGCTCGTCGCCTGGGGCAAGGAGCAGATGGCGAGCTACAAGTACCCGAGAATCGTCACGTTCGTGGACACGCTGCCGATGACGGCGACCGGGAAGCTGCTCAAGCGCGCTCTGTCCTGACGGGTCGCCGGACGCGCCCGCAGGGGGGACCTTGCGGGCGCGTCCGGCTGCGTACACTCTGCCGGTCGCCGATCCTGCGAAGATCGTTGCGCGGGTGCGGCACAGTGGCGAAGGTGAGCGCTTCACCACGCACGGCATCGACGGAGGAAGCTTGAGCACAGCCCAGCTCGACCGGGCGGCGCCCACCGTGGCTCCGGCGCCGGGCGGGGTCCTGCACCGGGTGGGGCGCCTGCGCCGCACCTCTCCGGGCCGCCTGCAACTCGTCCTCGCCCTGCTGCTCGCCCTGGGCCTGCTGACCGGCCTGGTCGCCGGGGTGACCGCCGCCTCGGCGCGGGCCGGCACCGACGACCTCGGCGAGCGCGCGCAACCTCTGCTCGTGGAGGCGGAGACGATCTACTCCGCGCTCGCCGACGCCGACACCACCGCCGCGCAGGCCTTCCTGGCCGGCGGGCTCGAGCCGGCCGAGCTGACCCGCCGCTACGAGGCCGACCTGGACCGGGCCACCACCGCGCTGACCTCCGCGGCCCGGCGTACGCCCGCCGACGGCCCCGCGGCCGAGGCGATCGGCAAGCTCTCCGCCGACATCCCCCGGTACGCAGGCCTGGTCGCCAGCGCCCGCGCGAACAACCGTCAGGGACTGCCGGTCGGCGCGTCGTACCTGGCCACCGCCTCCCGGCTGAGCCGCGAGTCGCTGCAGCCGCAGGCCCAGGCGCTGTTCCGCAGCGCGCAGCGGGAGGTCGACGCCGGCTACTCCGACGCCCGCAGCTCCTGGTGGACGGCGCTGCTCGTGATCCTGCTGCTCGCCCTGCTCGCCACCCTGGTGTACGCCCAGCGCCACCTGAGCCGCACCACCCGCCGTACCTTCAACATCCCGCTGGTGGCCGCGACCGGGGTGACGTTGCTGCTGACCCTGACCACCGCCGTGATCCTCGCCGGGCAGCGCTCCCACCTGGCGAGCGCCGACGCGGACGGCTCCGAGCCGGTCGCCAAGCTCGCCGAAGCGCGGATCCTCGCGCTGCGCGAACGCGGCGACGAGGCCCTGACGCTCGCGGCCCGCGCCGGCGAGGGAGAGCAGGAGAAGGACTTCGACGAGACCAGCCGGAAGCTGACCGGCCTGCTCGGCACGCTCGACCGCGAGCCGGACTCCGCCGTGGCCGACGCCGTCGACGCCGCGACCCGAGGGCACGGGGACTACGGCATCGCCCACGACAAGGTGCGCGAGCTCGACAACGGCGGCAGCTACGACGACGCGGTCAAGCTGGCCATCGGCCCGGCGACGACGAACGCCTTCACCTCCCTCACCGACGGCCTCGGCCAGGGGCTGGAGAACCGCAAAGCGCTGTTCACCGACGAGATCGACGTCGCCGGTCGCGGCCTGGGCTCGCTCACCGTGCTCGGCCCGCTGCTCGCGCTGGTGCTCTGCGTCCTGGCCACCGCCGGCATCCGCGCCCGCCTCGAGGAGTACCGCTGATGCGCACCCGTGCCGCGGCCGTTGCCGCCGTCCTCCTCGTGCTCGCCGTCGCCGGCTGCTCCGGCGACTCGTCCTCGCCGTCCCCGCAGGCCGGCCCGTCCGCGGCCGGCCCCGCGGCCGCCGGGCCGGGGAAGACGCCGGACACCTCCTGCAACCCGCGCGCGAGCCTGCGTCCGAAGAAGGCCCTGCCGAAGCCGGGCGCCATGCCGGCGGGCACCTACATGCGCACCATCCAGGACCGTGGCCGGCTCGTCCTCGGCACCGGCCAGGACCTGCTGCTGTTCAGCTCGCGCAACCCGTTCACCGGGCAGATCGAGGGCTTCGACGTCGACATGGGTAAGCAGATCGCCGAGGCCATCTTCGGCGATGCCAGCAAGATCCAGATCAAGGTGGTCCCGTACAACCAGCGTGTCGCGGCCGTCGACAAGGAGAAGCCGGCCGAGCGGGTCGATCTGGTGGCGAACACCCTGACCGCCAACTGCGCCCGGTGGAAGGACATCGACTTCTCCACCATCTACTACGACGCCGCCAAGAAGGTGCTCGTCTCCGCGAACTCCGAGTTCCGCGGCATGGACGACCTCGGCGGCAAGAAGGTCTGCGCGGCCGTCGGCTCCACGTCGTACGACGGCATCGTCGCCGCCCCCAGCAAGCCGATCCCCGTGGGGCGTCCCACCTTCGGCGACTGTCTCGTCGCCTTCCAGCAGAACGAGGTCGACGCCATCACCACCGACGACGCCATCCTCGCCGGGCTGGCCGCGCAGGACCCGTTCGTCAAGGTCGTCGGCCCGCCCCTGTCCGCCGAGCCGTACGGCATGGCGATCTCGAAGAAGCACCCCGAGTTCACCGAGTTCGTCAACGCGGTCCTCGAGAAGAACCGCAAGAACGGCACGTGGAAGCGTACGTACGACGAGTGGCTGCACGACCTCGGCCCGGCGCCGGATCCGCCCGCGGCGCAGTACCGGGCCGACAGATGACCGCTTCGTTCCCCGAGTTGCTGGCCCGAGCCGACGCCGAGCTCTCCCGGCTGGAGGCCGCCGCAGCGGCCGTGGCCGCCAACCTCGTCGACCTCGACGACAACAGCGCTCGGAAGGACCTGGACAAGGGCCCGCTGACCGGGGCGACGGCCGCCGCGTGGGCGGACGCGACGACCGCGCTGACCCAGCTCTGGGACGGCTACGGGATGCTGACCGCGCTGATCACCTCGGCGCGGGCGGCGCGCGGGCAGCGCCGGTTCACCGACACCGACCGGTCGGCGTACATCGACCAGGTGCTCGGGCGCTCGATCACGCTGTCCACGGCCACCGTGCCGCTCGCCCAGCGGGGCCTGCTCGGCGCCGGCAAGGTGACCACCACCTGCTCCCCCGCCGAGCTGCTGTCGGCGATGGAGGCCGCGTTCCGCACGGCGGTCGACGTGGCGACCCGGGCCGGCGACGTCTGGCAGCGGCTGATGCCGGCCGCCGCGGACGCCGCCGCTCGGATCGCCCACCTGCGTACCCTGACCCGCTCGGCCACGCTCGACGAGGCCGACCGGCGCCTCGGCGACTTCACCGCGACCATGGCGGGCGACCCCCTGGGCTGCGACGAGCGGGCGCTGGACACCGTCCGCGCGCTCATCGACCGCGCCGACGCCGAGCGCACGTCCGCGGCCGAGCTGAGGGAAGCCCTGGAGCAGCGGCTCGCCGACGCGCACACGCTCGCGACCCGGCTCACCGCCGCCGCTGGCAGCGCCGCGGCTGCCGAGGAGGCCGTGGCCGGGCGGTTCGACGACACCGCCATCGCCACGGTGACCGGGCCGGACCTGCGTCCCGACCTGGCGGCGATCGACGCCCTCGCGGCGGCCGGGCAGTGGGCGCTCATCAGCCCGCGGCTGGCCGCCTGGACGCGCGCGGCCCGGGAGCGGCTCGCCGCGCTGGAGTCGGCCACCGCCCGCAACTCGGCGATGCTGGCCACGCGCAACGAGCTGCGCGGGCGCTTCGACGCGTACAGGGCCAAGGCCGGCAGCCGCGGGCTCGCCGAGGATCCTGCGCTCGCCCCGCTCGCCGAGAAGGCGCGCGACACGCTCTACACCGCGCCGTGCGACCTCGACGCGGCGCGTGCCGCGCTGGCGGCGTATCAGGACGCGGTCTCCGCACGGACGACCTCGAGGGAGGCCGAACGATGAAGTGCCAGCGCGACTGCCCGGGCACCGTTCAGGACGGTTACTGCGACACCTGCGGCCTGGCCCCGCTCAAGACCGACGCTGCGGCGCCGCGTCCGCGCACGGCCACTGCGCCATCGGTACGCACGGCAGCACTGTCCACTCGCACCAGTGGCTCGGCGCGCACCGGCAGCGCGCGTACCGGCAGCCGGCGGCGGCGTTTCGGGGGCGGCCTCGTCGACGTGGCACCGCTGCCGGCCCGCGACCCGGCCACGGCGGTCATGGCCGTGGCCGAGGTGCCCGAGGACAAGCGGTACTGCGGCAAGTGCGCCAACCCGGTCGGGCGCGCCCGCGGCGACCGTCCCGGGCGTACCTCCGGCTTCTGCCCGTCCTGCGGCGAGCCCTTCAACTTCACGCCGAAGCTGGGCAAGGGCGACCTCGTCGGCGGCCAGTACGAGGTGGTCGGCGCCCTCGCGCACGGCGGCCTCGGCTGGATCTACCTGGCGATCGACAAGAACGTCTCGGACCGCTGGGTGGTGCTCAAGGGCCTGCTCAACTCCGGCGACGAGGACGCCCTCGCGGCGGCCGTCGCCGAGCGGCGCTTCCTGGCCGAGGTCGAACACCCGAACATCGTCAAGATCTACAACTTCGTCGAGCACGACGGCGCCGGTTACATCGTCATGGAGTACGTCGGCGGCGAGTCGCTCAAGGGCATCCTCAAGGACCGCCTCGCCGCCAAGGGCGCCCCGGACCCGCTCCCGGTCGACCAGGCGCTGGCGTACGTCCTCGAGATCATGCCGGCCTTCGGCTACCTGCACGACCGGGGCCTGATCTTCTGCGACTTCAAGCCGGACAACGTCATCCAGACCGGCGACCAGGTCAAGCTCATCGACCTCGGCGGCGTGGTCCACATCGACGACCACGACGCCGCGCTCTACGGCACGGTCGGCTACCAGGCACCGGAGATGGCTCACGCCGGGCCGTCGATCCAGAGCGACCTCTACACCATCGGCCGCACCCTCGCCGTGCTGACCACCGACTTCCGCGGCTACCAGACGACGTTCAAGGACAGCCTGCCCGACCGCGGCGAGTTCGACGTCTACCGCGAGCACGAGTCGTTCTACCGCCTGCTGCTGCGCGCCACCCGCACCGATCCGGCCGAGCGCTTCGTCGACGCGGGCGAGATGACCGAGCAGATGCTCGGGGTGCTGCGCGAGGTGCTGGCCGCCGGCGGGGAGCCCCACCCGGCCACGTCGCGGCTGTTCACCGGCGAGATGCGGACCGACGCCCGCGGCGACGACCCGAACTGGCGCTTCCTGCCCGCGCCGATGATCGACCTGACCGACCCGGCCGCCGCGTTCCTCGCCTCGGTCACGGTCACCGACCCGCGCGAGGTGCTGGCCCTGCTCGGCAAGGCGCCGGAGCACACGATCGAGGTGCAGCTGCGGGCGATGCGGGCGTACATCGACTCCGGGCCGGACGCGTTCGACGAGGCGGCGCGGCTGCGCGACGCCATGGCGGCGAGCTTCGGCGGCGACTGGCGGATCGCCTGGTACGACGGCGTGCTGGCGCTGGCGTCCGGCGACCTGGTCCGCGCCCGGGAGCAGTTCGACGCCGTGTTCTCGGCGCTGCCGGGCGAGCTGGCGCCGAAGCTCGCGCTGGGCCTGAGCCTGGAGCTGGCCGGGCAGCACGCCGAGGCGGCCCGCTACTACGACGTGGTCAGCCGCACCGACCCGGCGTACACCACCGCGGCGGCGGGGCTGGCCCGGTGCCGGCTCGCCGCCGGCGACCGGGACGGGGCCGTCGAGGCGTACAACCGGGTGCCGGGGACGTCGGCGGCGTACCGCAGCTCGCAGGTCGGGGCGGTCCGCGCGCTGGTCCGCCCGCACCCGTCGGCACCGGCGGCGGTCACCGCCCTCGCCGCCGCGGCCGCGCTCATCGAGCGCCTCGAGATGGAGGCGGCCCAGCTCGCCGCGCTGCGCGCCGAACTGCTCGAGCAGGCGCTCGCCGCCCTGCGCGCCGGCACGCCGGTCCCCGCCGCGGTGCTCGGTACGCCGGGCGACGGTGTCGCACCCGAGCGGGACCTGCGGTTCGCGCTCGAGGGGGCGTACCGCGAGATGGCCCGCGCCGCGCACGGCGAGGAGAAGATCCGCCTCGTGGACCTGGCCAACGCTTCCCGACCGAGGACCCGCACATGACCGTGACCGAGGACTGCGCCTCGTGCGCCGACGAGCGGGCCGCCGGCGCCGCCTTCTGCGAGAACTGCGGCAAGCCGCTGGCCACCGGCACCGAGCCCGCGACCGGCGCGGACTGCCCGTCCTGCGGCACGGCCGGGGCGGTGGGCGAGGACGGCTACTGCGGCAACTGCGGCATCCTCGCCGCCCGGCCCCGCGACCACGCCGAGGCCGACGCCGGTGACGTGGCCGCGGCGGTGACCGACCGCGGGCTGCGCCACCACCGCAACGAGGACGCGATGTGGCTGGCCGCCCGCGGCTCCGACGTGGACGCCGTGGTCTGCGACGGCGTCTCCGCCTCGTTCGATCCCGACGTCGCGTCGGAGACCGCCGCGGAAGCCGCCGGCAAGGTGCTGGCCAGTGCCAACGAACTGAAGGCTGTCGGTCTGGCCGCACAGGTGGCCGCCGCGATCACCGCGGCCGCCGAGGCGGTCGCGGAGCTGGCCGGCACCGGTGATCCCCGCCGGGCGGCGTCGAACCCCGCCTGCACGATCGTCGCCGCCTGCGTCCGGGGACCGGAGATCGCGTACGGGTGGGTCGGCGACAGCCGCGCGTACTGGATCCCCCGCGACGGCGACGCCGAGCAGCTCACCGAGGACGACTCGTGGGCGACGCACGCGATCGCGTTCGGCGCCGACCCGCAGGCGGCCTGGAACGACCCCAAGGCGCACGCCATCACCGCCTGGCTCGGCGCCGACGCGGGCCCGGTGCAGCCGCGCACGGCGACGCTGCGACCCGAGCGCCCGGGGCTGCTCGTGCTGTGCAGCGACGGCCTCTGGAACTACCTGACCGAGCCGGCCGCGTTCGCCGACACCGTGCGACGGGCCGTCCAGGAAGCACCGGACCTGCTCACCGCGGCCCGTTCACTGACCGCCTTCGCCAACGAGCAGGGCGGCGCCGACAACATCACCGTCGTACTCGTACCGATCAACTAGGGAGAGCCCATGGCATACACCGCCGAGGCGTTCCAGAACGAGTTCCTCGCCCTGGGCGCGACCGAGGTCAACGCGATCGTCACCGTGACGTCGTCCGGCGCGGAGGGCGGGCGGCGCACGGCCGGGGCGACCGAGATCATCATCGTGGACTGCTCCGGCTCGATGCAGGCGGAGGGCCGCATGGTCGCCGCCCGGCAGGCCGCGAAGGCCGCCGTGAACTGCATCGACGACGGCGTCCGCTTCGCCATCATCGCCGGCGTCAGCACCGCGCAGCAGCTCTTCCCGGCCCCCGGCCAGCTGGCGGTCGCCACCCCGGAGACCCGGGCCCAGGCGGTCAGCGCCATCGACCGGCTGCAGGCCAACGGGGGTACGGCGATGGGCGCCTGGCTGAAGCTGGCCCACCAGCTGTTCGCCCAGCGCCCCGGCGACATCACCCACGCCATCCTGCTCACCGACGGCGAGAACGGCGAGTACAAGGGCTACCTGGAGAGCGTGCTGCAGGAGATCGGCGGCTCGTTCACCTGCGACTGCCGCGGCGTCGGCACCAACTGGCAGGTCTCCGAGCTGCGTAAGATCGCCACGGCGATGCTCGGCACGGTGGACATCGTGGCCCGCCCCCAGGACCTCGCCGCCGCGTTCGAGCAGATGATGACCGCCGCGATGGGCAAGACCAGCGCCGACGTCCAGCTCAAGGTCTGGACCCCGGTCAACTCGACGATCCGCTTCGTCAAGCAGGTCGAGCCGCAGATGGTGGACCTGACCGGCAAGCGTACGGAGGACGGTCCCCGGGCCGGCCGCTACCCGCTGGGCAGCTGGGGTTCGGAGAGCCGCGACTACCACATCTGTGTCGACGTGACCGCGGGCGCCGCGGGCGACGAGATGCTCGCAGCCCGGGTGTCCGTCGTGGAGGGTGACGACGTGCACGCCCAGTGCCTGGTCCGTGCCGTGTGGACGGACGACACCGTGCTGTCCGCCCGGATCAACCGCCAGGTCGCGCACTACACCGGCCAGGCCGAGCTGGCCGATGCGATCCAGGCCGGCATCGAGGCCCGCAAGTCCGGCGACGACCGTACGGCCACCCTCAAGTTCGGCCGCGCCGCCCAGCTCGCCCACGAGAGCGGCAACAAGGCCACGGAGGAGCTCCTCGCGACGGTCGTCGAGATCGAGGACGCCGCGACCGGCACGGTCCGCCTGCGCCGCAAGGTCGACGCGGCCGACGAGATGGCGCTGGACACCCGCTCCACGAAGACGGTCCGGGTGGGACGGGCGCAGTGACGACGTACGCCTGCCCCAAGGGCCACGCGTCCACGACGGACGACTTCTGCGACACGTGCGGCGCCCGCATCACCGGCGCCGCACCCGTCGCCCCTGCTGCGGCACCGGCGACCCCTGCTGTGGCGGGGGAATCCTGCCCGCATTGTGGGGCGCCCCGGGCCGGCACCGGTCGCTTCTGCGAGGACTGCGGCTTCGACCACAACACGGGCAAGATCCCCGTCCTCGCCGCGCCCGCCACCGTCCCGGCCGCCGCACCGGCCGCCGCGTGGACGGCGACGATCGCGGCGGACCGCGAGTACTTCGAGGCCAACGCCATCGAGGGCGTCGACTTCCCGGCCGAGACCCACACCCGCACGGTGGCGCTGCCCCCGCCCCAGATCCGCATCGGGCGGCGCAGCACCTCCAAGGGCACCGACCCGGAGATCGACCTGGCCGACGACGACCCGGGCGTCTCGCACAGCCACGCCCTGCTGACGCTGAGCGTGGACGGGGTGTGGCTGCTCTCCGACCTCGGCTCGACCAACGGCACCTACCTCAACGACGAACCGAAGCCGCTGACCGCGGGCCAGACCCGTACCCTCGCCGACGGCGACCGCGTTCACGTCGGCGCCTGGACCACCATCACCGTGCACGCCCCGTCCTGACCCCACGTCGAGCGCTGTCCATATCCGCCCGCGACGGCCCGGCCACGCGATACGGTCGGGCCGCGATGAAGGACGAGCGCATCGGTACGGTGCACCGCACTCAGGTGATCGACCTGCTGAACCAGGCGCTCACCGAAGGCCACCTGCCCGAACCCGCCTACGACGCCCGCATCGTGGCCGTCAGCACGGCCACGTACGCCTCGGACCTGCTGGCCCAGGTGCAGGACCTGCCACCCCGCCTCCAGTGGGACCCCCGCAACGCGGCGCCGCCCACGCCCCCGGACCGCAACGCCGGGCGGGGCGCGCTGCTCCTCGGCCTGTTCTCCGTACCCCTGTCGTTCTGCCTGATCGGCGGAGTCCTGGGGGTCGTCGCGATCGTGCTGAGCACCCGGGGCCGCGGCGCGCACGGGGTCGGCCCGGCGCTGATCGGCCGCGTCCTGGGCATCCTCAGCGTCGTCCTCTCCCTGGGCGCGGTGGCCGCCCTGATCTTCGCCGCCCGCACCTGAGGAAGCCGTTACGCCACGGGCGCCACGCCGCTCTTCGCCAGGGCGGCGGCCTTGAGCTTCTCGTACTCGCTCGCGGTTATGGCCCCGGAGTCGAGAAGCGCCTTCGCCGACGCGATCTCGTCGGCGACACCGCCCCCGCCGCCGTTGGGCGCCGCCACCGACCTGATGTACGCATCCTGCCTCCGCTGCGCCTCCACCTGAGCGGCCTGCGCGCGCTCGGCCATGCCCCGACCGCGGACGATCAGGTAGATCAGCATGCCGAGGATCGGCAGGAAGATCAGGAACACGACCCAAAGGGTCTTGGCCACCCCGCCGAGGTCCCTGCTCCGGAAGACGTCCCCGAAGACCCAGAACATGCACATCAGCCAGGTGAAGAAGATGAAGAACTCCACCATGGCCAGCAGAAACGAGCCGTTGTCGTCGAACACGTGACTTGTCCTTCCCCGGAAACGATCAGTCTTCGGCGAGTGCATCACTCGGCTCTCGTCCCGGCCTCATCCGCCAGGTGGTACTTCGTGCGCCCGAGTCATCCGCCGTGGATGAGGAGGCTGTCGCCGCCCCGGTCCAGGCTGGAAGTCCTCGATTCCCGCTGAAAGGAAACGCCGATGGCGACTGGAGAAGCACCCGTCCTCGAGGCGCTGACCGACATCAACGCGGTCTCGCTGTCCCGAACCGAGCTCGACCCCGCGACAATGCTGCTGGTGCGGATAGCCGCGCTGGCCGCGGTGAACGCCCCTCCGGCCTCCTACCTGCTGCACGTCGGCCCGGCGGTCGAGTCGGGCGTCAAGCTCGAGGAGGTCCAGGACGTCCTCGTCACCATCGCCCCGATCGTCGGAGCGCCCCGCGTCCTGCGGGCCGCCGGCGCCATCACCGAGGCGCTGGGCGTGGCCATCGCGATCACCGACGCCTCGGCCGGCTGAAGCAAACGCTCATGGGTGGCTGGCTGTTGTGGGGACTCGTCCTTCCGGTTCTCCTGGTCATCGCCGGGATCCTCACCCTGCGTCGCCGGCGGGGTCGCCGCTGAGGTCGGCACCTGCCCGCGCGGTACCGTACCGGGATGAGTTCTTCGTCCGGTTCGGAGGGCGGAGCCGACGACGGTGAGCTGCACGCGCTGGCGCTGGAAGCGGCGGTCGCCGGCGTGACGGCGATCCGCGCCCTGGTCGCTGGAGGCGCCACCGGCGACGACCGGCTGGCGGTCGCGGACAAGGGCGGCGTCGAGGACTTCGTCACGAACGCCGACCTCGCCGCGGAGGAGGCGATCACCTCGGTGATCCGGACCGCCCGCCCGGACGACGAGATCATCGCCGAGGAGTCCGGGGTGAGCTGCGGAACCAGCGGCGTGCGCTGGTACGTCGATCCGCTCGACGGCACCGCCAACCTCGTGGCGGGCCGACCGGACTACGCCGTGAGCATCGCGGCGCACCGGCAGGGCCGGCCGGTCGCGGCGGTCGTCTACCGGCCGGCGGATCTGTGCTGGCTGGCCAGCTCGGCGAACGGCGAGCTGCGGGGCAACCTGCGCCCGACGATCAACGACCCGGACCGGCTCAGCGCGGCGACGGTCTCGTTGAGCCGCCCGCACGACCCCGGCCGCCACGCGGAGGCCATGCGCCTGCGGGAGGTGCTGACGCCGCTCGTCGCTACGGAACGACGGGTCGGCTCGGCCGCGTGCGCGCTGCTGGAAGTGGTTACCGGCCGGCTCGACGCGTACGTCTCGGTGGACATCCCGGCTTGGGACACGGCCGCCGGGCACGGGCTGGTCGAGCTGGCCGGCGGGACGGTGGCGGTGACCCGGCTGAGTTCCGGCACACCGGTCACCATCGCTGCCGGGCCACGGCTTGCCGCCCTGCTCGCCGCGGCCGTCGGCGGGTAGCCGGCACACGTCACCGCCGGGCGAGACTCGCCTGCCCCCGTTCGGCGGGAAGGTCGTGACGCCAGCCGTCGATCATCCACGGCATCCGGACGAGCAGCTTCTCGGTGTCGTACCGGCCGTTCCTGCCCGTCTCCCGTCCGATGTGGTCGGGCCGTACGAGCGCGCCGGGCCGGGAATACACCGCCGCGGTCTTCACCTGCACCGTGGGGGCATGCTCGGCGAGCCATTCTTGAGCGGTCCTCAGCGCCTCGCCGGTGTCATTGATGCAGCCCACCAGAATGACCTTGGAGAACGGCGAAAAATCGGCCGGACCACAGTTGACGGTCGTGTGCCGCAATCCCCGCCGACGGTCCACCTCGATCGGCAACACGATCGGCGCGCCGATGGCAAGCCCGTCAAGCAGCCCGGCCAGCACCCCACCCACGACCGCGCCGCTGCGGCTCACCGCGACAACCGCGTCCGGCCGGAACGACGCGTCAGCCTTGATCTTGCAGGCCAGCGCCTCGATGTCGCGGACGACCTGCCGGAACGGCACCTTACGCCCCCACGAGAAGTACCGGGCGCAGCCGGCCACGATCGCCGTGGCCACCAGGCTGGAGAGAACACCCCCGGTGAAGTTCGCCGGATCCATGGCAACCCTCTCTCGCGGCACTGCCGGGTGAGAAACCTGCCAGCATCATACGCAGTGGACACCACGGCCCTCGCCATTGTCGAGGGTGCCGAATCGCGGATGATCGCCCGCTCGCACCACCCATTCCGACGCGTTCCCATTTCGGTCCCTCCGATTCTCGTCAGGCGGTCTGCCGCAGTACGGTGATCCCGTCGCCTGGTGCCGGGGGGGTGATGCGGTGGACGTGACGGGGTCGGATGCGGGCGGGGCTGCGCAGTGTCGCGCGTTCGAGCGGTCGGTGGCTGGTGCGCACCACTCCGGTCGCCACGCTCGCAGCGATGGCAGCGGCGGCGGTCGCTCCGGTCGTGATGGCCGGCGCCGACGGAGGTCTCGTCACCGCGCTGGCAGGCATGGGCGGGGGCGTCGGCGGCAACTACCTCACGAGCTGGCTGTACGCGACGGTGCAGCGCATGGGCGGTGGCCGGGACCTCACCGAAGCGGTCCTCCGCGACGTCATCGCCGATGAGCTGAGCGCTGCGGTACAGCGCGAGGATGACCGATCGCTAGCGCTTCGTGCCGATGTGGCGCAGATGCTCGAGGGCCTGGACGCTGTGCACATCGTCCTGGAAGACGCTGCGGATGACTGCCGGCAGGCGCTGGTCACGGTGTTGAGTCGGGTGGACCAGCTGCCCGGGCAGCTGCAGACGGTCGCCGCCCAGCTCGAGGGCAGTCTGCAACGCCTGCGGGCGGAGTGGACGCAGGAGTCGCGGCAGACCCGGCGGATCCTGCATCGTCTTGTCGAGCAGTCGGATGCGCAGTTGGCACTGCTCCGGGATGCCACGGCACCACCGCCGGTTCAGTACGTGACCTGCCGAGCGCCGTATCCCGGGCTGGCCGGTTTCCACGACGGGGACAGCGGGTTGTTCTTCGGCCGCGACGACCTCATCGCGACGTTGCGGACGCGGCTGCTGGTCAGCTGTACGTGCGTGGTGACCGGCGAGTCCGGCAGTGGCAAGTCGTCGTTGCTGCGCGCCGGGCTCTCGAAAGGCCTGGCGACCAGCCCGTATGACGCGCAACGCCGCTGGCAGCTGCTGTACTGGGCCGCCGGCGACACGCCGGTCGAGGATCTGGCCGACCGGCTGGCCGATGCCCTGGCACTGCCGCATCGACGGGTCGCCGAGGCGATCGGGACCGGCCGGCTCGCGTCGCTCCTCGCCGACCGCCCGTTCGACCAACGGCTGGTGATCGTCGCGGACCAGTTCGAGCGGCTCTTCACGCGCTGCACCGCCGAGGACCGGGCGAGGATCGTGGCGGCTCTGCTGTGGCGACGAGCTCCCGACCACCCCATGGTGGTGATCGTCTCCGTCCGCGCCGACTTTCTGGCGTACTGCGTAGCGGATCCCCTGCTGGCGGGCGCGCTCGAAGATCAACAACTGGTGGTCGGTCCGATGCGGACGCCGGACGTCCGGGCCGCGGTGGAGCTGCCCGCCCGGGCGGTCGGCGGCGACATCGAGCGGGCTCTGGTCGACCAGATCATCACCGATGCCGTGCGGTGGCCCCGATCCCTGCCCTTGATGGCGCACGCCCTGCGAGAGGTGTGGAAACGTCGCAGCGACGGCACCATGCGGTTCGATGACTACCGGGCGATCGGCGGCATGGCAGGGGCGATCAGTTCGACGGCCGACGCGGTGCTCGAGGCCCTGCGGGACGACGAGCGGGTGCTTGCCCGTCGGCTGATCACCGGATGCGTCGACATCGACCCGGACCGTGCCACCCACACCAGCCGACCCATCCCGTTGGGCCACCTCACCTCCCTCGGTTCGCCCGAGGACGTCCACGCGGTGATGGAGCAGTTGCGTTCGGCAGCCGTCATCAGCCTCACCGCGCACCATGTCGAACTCACCCACGAAGCCCTGATCACCGCCTGGCCGACGCTCGCGAGGTGGGTCACGGAGGACGAGGCGTCCATCAAGGCCCGGTCCCGGCTGCGCCGCGCCGCCCGCGAGTGGGACGGCCGGGGCCGCCACGCGGAACTGCTGTACGGCCCCATCGGCATGGCGGAAGTGGAGACGCTCCTGCGGGAAGGGTCATCACAGCTCGCACCGGTCGAGGAGGCGTTCGCCGAGGAAAGCCGCGCAGCGCTCGCTCGGGCAGCCGGGCAGCGCGAGGCTGCGGAAGCCCAGAACCGCGTCGCACGAACAGTGCAGCGGGCGCTCCTCCCCGCGACATTGCCGACCATCCACGGCGTGTCACTGGCGGTCACCTACGCGCCCGGCTCAATGCACTCCGAGGTAGGTGGTGACTGGTACGAGCTCATAGCCACCTCCCCGGACGAACTGCTGCTCGTAGTGGGCGATGTCGCCGGTTCGGGCCTCGCCGCGATACCGCTCATGGCTCAGCTGCGGATCGCCACGCGGGCCTACGCCGTGGACAACCCCCCACCGGACGAACTGCTGCACCACTTGAATCGCTATCTGACGCGATTCCCCGAGGACCGCGACGCCACCGCGTTCGCCGCCAGTCTCTCGGTCGGTTCGGGACGACTTCGATGGTCCAGTGCGGCGCATCTCGACGCCTTCGTGTGGAACCCGGCCGAACCCGACCGCACGGTCGCACTCGCGGGCGCGAAGGGCCCCGCTCTGGGCGGTGACGTCACGGGGCGATATCCGCTCCACGTCCACGATCTGACCGCCGGCACGCGTCTGCTTATCTTCACCGGAGACCAGGCCCTGGACCTCGGGGAGCCGCACTGTCCGACATCGGTCGGCGTGCTCGACCGCTTCACCGCCGGTAGCAGCAGCGGAACAGACCTCATGGCAACCGTGGAGAGCGTCATGCACACCTTCTCCTACGAAGAGGACCGCTGTGTCGTCGCTCTGGAGCTCGAACGTTGATGCTCGGATGCGGGGGTCACGGCCAGAGGGCGCGGCGGGCTTCCTCCCACAGGGCCGGGCTGCGGGCGAACAGCGACGTTCCCGCCCGCGGGCCGCGGATGCCGTCCACCCCGCCGTACGCGCCGCCCGCCTCCGTCACGATCAGCGAGGTCGCCGCGAAGTCCCAGATCTGCCCGCGGGTCTGCACCGCGAGGTCGAGGCCCCCGCACGCGACCAGCAGGGGTGCGTGCACGTCCCATTCGGCCGTGGTCGCCCGGGCGGCGAGGGGTGCGGCGATCAGCCGGTCGGATTCCAGGTAGTTCGGCGGCGCCGGGACCACGCCGAGGCGGGCGCCGTCGAGGACGTCCGGGCGGTCCGTGGCCACGGTGACGCGTTCTTCCGCCGTACCGTCGAGGGTGGAGCGGAAGGCGCCACCGCCGCGACTCGCCCACCAGAGCGTGCCCTGCGCGGGCTCCGCGGCCGCCGCGGCGACGATATCGCCGTCCTCCTCGAGGGCGACCAGGACCAGCCACCGGTCGTCGCCGGCGACGAACTGGGCGGTGCCGTCGATCGGGTCGACGATCCAGCGGCGGCGGCCCTCGCCGGCCGCGCCGCCCTCTTCGCCGAGCAGAGCGTCGGCGGGGCGTTCGCGGGTCAGCAGGTCCCGGATGGCGGCCTCGGTCTCGCGGTCGGCCTCGGTGACCACGCTGCCGTCCGGTTTCACCTCGCGGGGCAGGTCCGCCAGGGCGGCGAAATGCTTCAGCGCGACGGCGGATCCCGCGAGGGCGGCCCCGCGGGCCAGATCAAGATCACTCAGCATCGCCGTCAATCCTGCCTCGGGCGCGGTGCCGGCACCGTGCGGCACGCCGTCGTTACAGTCGGCTGCATGCATCGCAGCCGCCTCTACGGCCTGTTCATCGACACCCCGGACGCCGACCGGGCCGCCGCGTTCTGGTCCGCGGCGCTCGGCGTGCCGGCGACGCCCGAGCCGCACGAGGAGCAGTTCATCATGCTCCGGGATGCGCTGCCGACGCTCGTCGCCGGGGTGCAGCGGGTCGACGATGCGCCGCGCTATCACGTGGACATCGAGACCGATGACGTGGACGCCGAGACCGCGCGCCTGATCGGCCTGGGCGCCGTCGAGGTCAACCGGTGGCAGGGCTGTCGCATCCTGCGCGCACCCGGCGGGCATCTCCTGTGCGTCGTGCCCGTGCACAGCGAGCGGGCGCTGTTCGATGCTCAGGCCCGTACCTTCGAATGATCAGGCCTCGCCCATGACCAGGCCCTCGATGGTGTGCTTCTGCGTGATGGGGGTCAGCACGTCCACGACCGGGCAGTGCAGGTGGTCGCGCACTTGCTGGGACAGGCTCTCCCAGTAGCCGCGGGTGACCGCCGTGTCGTGCCGCTCGCCGTTGATGCCGCCGGGGGCGTCGACGCCGAGGACCAGCACGGGCCGCGACTTCTGCGACTCGTTGCGGGTCCCGCGGTGGATGGTCAGCGCCGAGCGCGCCGAGATGTCGCCGCGCTTCGGGTACTTGCGGACGGCGCGCTGCTCGTAGCGGGGGTAGAACGGCTTGGGCGGGAACATGCCGTGGCCGAACTCGGGCTCGTCGTCGAACTGGGTGCCCGGGGCGATCTCGAACGGCCCCATGTCCTCCTCGGTGTCGACCGCGGTGAGGTTGAAGGCGAGCGAGTCGAGCACGCCGGTGGTACGGGTGATCTCCGGCATGGGGAAGTCGCGGTGCCACGGCTGGTTGACCGCACCGGCGAACGGGATGTCGAAACCGAGCTCGACGATCTCGTACTCCGGTCCGAGCACCGCCTCGCAGACCGCCGTCACCCAGGGGTGGGTCACGAGGTCGACGAAGCCCCGCAGCTGCTCGGGATGAATCTCGACGTAGTAGCGACGCGGTCCTCGGCCGACGGCACCGCCGGGGCGGGCGATCGCCTCGGCGAACGCCTTCTCGATGTCCTCACGCATCATGTCGGCCCATTCGACGCTGAACGCGCCGCGGCACGCCGTGATGCCGTCCTCGTAGATCGCCGCCTTGGCCGCTGCTCCCGGATCAATCATGGCGCCATGGTTGCAACGTTGCATGCCACGTTGCAATAGACACAGGTAAGGTTTTCACCATGAGCGCGAGCCTGCGACAGGTGGCCGAGCGGGCCGGCGTGTCCGTGCGTACCGTGTCGAACGTGGTCAGCGGCTTCGCCCTGGTCGCGCCGGAGACCCGGGCCCGGGTCCAGGCCGCCATCGACGAGCTGCAGTACCGGCCCAACGCCGCCGCCCGGCACCTGCGCGGCGGCCGTTCGGGGCTGGTGGCCCTGGCCATCCCCGAGATCGCCTCGCCGTACTTCGGGGAGCTCGCCGGCCTGCTCGTGGAGGAGGCCGAGCGCCGCTCCTGGATGCTGCTCGTCCAGCAGACCGGCGGCGACGCCGACCACGAACGCGGCCTGCTCGGCGGCGTCCGCGGCCAGGTCGTCGACGGACTGGTCCTCAGCCCGTGGGCGCTGTCCCCCGCCGAGCTGAGGCGGCGGCCGGATGCCGTACCGCTGGTCCTGCTCGGCGAGCAGGACGCCGACGGCCTCCTCGACCACGTCGCCGTCGACAGCGTCGCCGCGGCGCGCGACGCGACCCGCCACCTCATCGACCGGGGCCGGACCCGCATCGCCGCCATCGGCCTCCAGCCGCACCTGGAGAACGGCACGGCGGCCCGGCGGGTCGAGGGCTACCGGCAGGCGCTGGCCGAGGCGGGGCTGCCCGCGGACCCCGCCCTGGAGATCGCGGTGCAGCGGCTGCACCGCGCCGACGGCGCCGAGGCTGTGCGGCGGCTGCTCGACACGGGTCCGCCCGTCGACGCGATCTTCTGCTTCAGCGACCAACTCGCCCTCGGCGCCATGCAGACCGCGCTGCGCGCCGGGCTGCGGATCCCGGAAGACCTCGCGGTGGCCGGCTTCGACGACGTCGAGGACGGCCGGTACGCGACACCGGCGCTGACGACGATCACACCGGACAAGGAGGCGATCGCCCGGGAGGCCCTGACCTGTCTGGCCGACAGGATCTCCGGCGACCGCACCGCCCCGGCACGCCGCATCGTGGTCCCCCATGCGCTGACGGTCCGCGACAGTTCCTGAGGCCGTGTCGGATCCGGGTGCCGCCGTTCGTAGTTAGGTGGAAGGGCTTCCCACCAGGGCCGCCATCGACTACAGGAGGTGCCGAGCGATGCCGCACTCGCAGGCCAAGGTCCACCGCATGTTCGAGCTCGTCGAGCCGATCGGCACCGTCACGTTCTCCGAGGTCCCGAACGAAGCGTTCCTGGCCGTGGGCATGCGCAACTACTGGGACGGATACTTCGCGGGCCGGGCCGCGCCGCTGGGACCGGCACCGGCCGAGGTGGTCCACGCGGTGTTCTACAACTTCGCCGACGGCGAGGTGGCACGCCACATCCCGTGGGTCTGGGGCAAGATCACCCCGCAGGAGGCGATCGCCGTACGGGAACGGGGCAGCGCCGCCGCCCTGCGGCAGATGATCGGACAGCTCGCCGACTCCCCCGCCCTGGTACGGGTCGCCGACCTCGCCACCCGCGCAGCGCTCAGCGCACCGACCGAGGGCCGCGTGCTGTACGCCGGCCTGCGGGCGCTCCAGGTGCCCGAGGAGCCCGTGGCCAGGGTCTGGCACGCGGCGACGCTGTTGCGCGAGCATCGCGGCGACGGTCACAACGCCGCCCTCGTCGCCCACGGCATCGGTGGCACCGAGGCGCACGTTCTGCTCGCCCTCTCGCTGGGGATGAGGGCGGAGGAGTTCGGCCGGGTCCACCACCTGCCCAGGAAGCAGCTGGCCGCTGTCGTCGACGGGCTGCGGAGTCGCGGCATCGTGAACGCCGCCGGTGGCTTCACGGAGGCCGGCCGGGAGCTCAGGGAGCGGATCGAGGCGCTCACCGACGAGCTGGCGGCGCCGGCGTACGAGGTGCTCAGCGCCGAGGAGCTCGACGAGCTGATCGCGGGGCTGGAGCCGATCGCTGACGCGGTGAAGGCCGCCGGGGACTGAGCGGGTGCGCTCGGCTCAGCCTGGTAGGAGCGGTCGCATGAAGGTGCGGTCGTACCGCAGGACGCACCCGGATTCGTCCCTGATCCGGTCCGCGGCGATGAACTCAGGATCGGTGCCGAACCGAGAGCGGTAGCGCTCGTATGCGGCCAGACTCTCGAAGCTGAACAACGCCTCGGCTCGGTCGCTGGCACCCTCGGCCGGGAGAAAGTAGCCATGGTGAACGCCGCCGTGCTTGGCGACCAGCCGCATCCACTCGCGGGCGAACTGTTCGAACGCCTCTGTCTTGCCGGGGTCGATGACGTAGTGCACGACACACGTGATCACCTGCCCAGCGTAGGTTCAGTCCGAAGGTCTGGCCTTCTGCGGGTAGATCGTCTCGTGCCGGGCCAGCATGGCGACGAACTCGCCGATCTTCCGCTCGCGCGTCTCCGCCCGTTTGACGGCATTGAGCCGGTAGATGAGAGCGAACCGGTTGGTCTTGGTGAGCACGTCGAACATGGCCTGGGCGGCCGGAACGGCGGCGATGGCGGCGAGAAGATCCGCCGGCGCCTCGGCTTCCGACGACGGGGCGTAAGCCGCCGCCCACCGCCCGTCCGCTTTCGCGGCATCCACCGCGGCACGACCCGCAGCCAGCATCCGCCCCTGATCCTCCAGCCGGGCCACGTTCGCGATGTTGCGTTGCGACCAGACGCTGCGGGATCTACGAGGAGTGAACCGGATCCACGAGGTCTCCCCATCCCCTTTCCGAGCCTGACCGTCGATCCAACCGAAACACAGCGCCTCATCGACCGCCTGCTGCCAGGTCAACGTGGTGACCGTGCCGCCCTTCCTGGTCAGGGCCAGCCACACGCCGGGCGACGTGGTGTGGTTGGCGGACAACCACTCGCGCAGCGCCTCGGCGTCCGCGACGATCAGCTCCTCCAGCTCGGCGCTCCCCATGACGGCAGGCTAGACGACGCGACGTGCACTCGCGCGGAATGGTCAGTTCGAGTCGCGGGTCACTGGCCGGCCGGTGCACCGTGCGCCGATACGATCCGGGCACTGATCCGGACGCTTGGCTGGGGGCGAAGTGAGCGGAACCAAGGTGTTGGTGACGGGGGCGAGTATCGCGGGGCCCGCGTTGGCGCATTGGCTGCATCGGCGGGGAGCCGAGGTGACCGTGGTCGAGCGGGCTCCTTCGCTGCGTCCCGGTGGGCAAGCGGTGGACGCGCGCGGGGTGGCCAAGGATGCCATCGGGCGGATGGGGCTGGACGCGGCGGTGCGTGCGGCGCGCACCGAAACCGAGGGCGCCTACACGGTGGACGCGGACGGCAACGTGCTGGAGACCTTCCGCGCGGACGACCACGGCGGAGACGGGTACATCGCGGACATCGAGATCCTGCGAGGAGACCTGTCCCGGGTGCTGTACGACGACACCCGAGACCACGTCGAGTACATCTTCGGTGACCGGATCGCCGACCTCACCCAGGACGCGGACGGCGTCGACATCACCTTCGCCGGCGGCGACCGGCGGCGTTTCGACCTGGTGATCGGGGCGGACGGACTGCACTCGGCACTGCGGGCCATGGTCTTCGGGCCGCACGAGCAGTTCGTACGCCACCTCGGCCTCGTCCTCGCATTCTTCAGCGTGCCCAACGAGTTCGGTCTGGACCGCTGGCTGATCGAGTACCAGGACAAGGAGTCTGGACGCTCGGCCCTGCTGCGGCCCATCGCGGACGCCACCCGGGCGATGGCCATGTTCTCCTTCCCCGCGGCCTCGTTCGACGTCGACTACCGCGACGTGGCGGCGCAGAAGCGGCTGCTGCGCGAGCGGATGACGGGCCTGGGCTGGTTGACCCCGCAGCTCCTGGCGCACCTGGACGACAGCCCGGACTTCTATCTCGACCAGGTCGCCCAAGTGGTGATGGACAGCTGGTCCAGCGGCCGGGTCGGGGTGTTCGGAGACGCGGCTTTCAGTTCGTCGCCGATGTCCGGGCAGGGGACCGGGCTGGCCCTGGTCGGTGCTTACCTGCTGGCCGGTGAGCTGGCCGCCGCCGGATGGGATCCGCAGGCCGGATTCGCCGCGTTCGAGCAGCGGATGCGGTCGTTCGTCGAGGCGAACCAGGAGATCGGCCGGATGCACGTGCAAAGCCTCAACGCTTCGGGGGCGGACGCCGAGCCGGCCCCAGAGCCCGACATGGCGGCGATCACGGAGCTGGTCGAGCGTGCGATCAACGGCGTCGACCTGCCCGGCTACGAGGGACTGCCGGATTCCAGGGGCGCCGCCGCACCGCCGACCACCCCATAGGCGCCGCTTCGGGTTCGGCCAGGCCCAGGGCCCGCATGCTCGCAGGTCGGGGCCGCTCGTGAAGGCGGACGCCGTGCAGACGGACGCGGCTACTCGCCGACCGGGCCGCCGGCCAGCTCGGCGACGATGTCAAGGTGCCCGAGATGACGGGCGTACTCCTGCACGAGGTGAAAAAGCACCCGTTCCAACGTCGCCGGCGCCGCTCCGTCCCATCTCGGCCCCGGAGCTCCGACCGCCGTCAGATCGCTCCTTCCGACTACGGACGCAGTATGCGCTCCTTGAGCACGCAGTGACGCCGTCAAGCTGTCGCGCGTCTCGTCGGGCTCGACGTACCACCGATCGTCGCGCTGGTCGCCCCATGGTTCGGCGATATCGCCGCCTTCGAATCCCCACTCGATCCAGCGGAGCTCCACGTAGCGCAGATGCTTGAGCAGCCCGAGCGGAGTCCACCCGGACGGGAGCCGGCTGTGACGCAATTCGTTGTCGGGGAGAGCCGACACCTTGGAAATGAGGGTTTCCCGGAAGTACTCGAGGTACCTCACGAAAACCTCGGCGCGTCCTGATGCTGGAGTTGTCGGCGACGGAAACGGCAACGTCATCCCGCCATTGTCCAACCTCCGCATCCTTCGCGACCTTGGCGTCCCGTGTGCCGCTTCGACCTCGCGCCTGGTCGAGGTAGTCGCTGCCCGGTCGCGGGCGCGACATCTCGGGTGCCACCTTTCAATCCGCGTGCCGAGTCGCAGGCTCAGGTCAGGGCGTCATGGGCGTCGGCGAGGAAGCGGTCGAGGTCGTCGCCGTGGGCGATCGCCGCGTTGTAGACGGCGTCGATCGCGGCGACCAGAGGATCGTCATTCGCCAAGGCGAGCAGGGCGGGAAACGCGACGGCCTGCTGGAGAATCTCGGTCCCGCTGCTCGTGCCGAAGGCCTTCGAAGCGTGACGGAGGGGGACGGTGGTGTGTGGCACCTCGGGATCGGACAGGAGCCGGTTGAACGCGGTGGCGCCGCTCTTCTCGGTGAACGACGAGGGCAGCGGGTGGTCGTCCTCGGTGGCGGCGAGCGCTTCGGCGATCCACCCGATGTTCTCCAGCCCGGCTACACGCATCGCGCGACGGGCCGCCCAGCAGGCCGCCTCCCGCTGGCGGACCGCGGGCAGTGCCTCCATCCGGTCGAGCAGCGCCCGGTCGATGCGGGCCAGGGACCGCGCCTGGCTGACCAGCCCGCGGACACGATCCGACGGCGGCGAACCTCCCCACTGCTCGGCTTCCTGCTCGGCGCGCAGGCGGCGGGTCTTCTCGGCCTGCGCCATCGCCTCGGCAGCCTGCGCCCGCAACGTCTGCATCCAGGGGTACGACCCGGCGGCGTCGAGCAGATGGTCCCAGATCAAGCCGAGGGCGAAGGCGTGCCGACCCAGCACTCCCTCGTGCCGCAATGTGAAACCGCCAGGGCCGGACATCAGCCGGACGATACTCGGCTCGCTGTCCGGCAACGTGACGAGCGGATGTGGGAAGATCGGCTCGTCGGCGGTGACCCACGACCACTTAAGAGTCTCGCCGTCGACCCGCTCCACCCGGACCTCCAGGTCGCCGGCGGGCAGCACTCCCGCCGGCGCCTCGACCGGCGCGGGCCGGTGGCGCACCACCGCCACTCGGGGCAGCCCAGTGTCGTCCTCATACGGGTCGGATGGCGGCGGCGGCAGGATCGCCGGACGGCTGGACGGGCGCGGCACCAGCGACAGCATCGCCCACTCGGCGGCCTTCGCCGGCTTCTGGTCCCAGCTGCGGCCGGGGGGGTCGGCCAGCACGGTACGCCATGGCGTCTCCTCGGACACCGCCCAGATGTGCAGCTCGTGCCGCTCGGGTGGGTCGTCGTCAGTGCGTACGGTCTCGTGCAGACGGTCGCGTGCGTGCACCCGTACCCGGATCAGCCCGCGCGGGACGACGACATCGGTGAGGGCCTCCGCGGTGCCGCCCATCAGGCCGACGACCGACAACCGGCCGCTGGGACACCAGAGGGTCGCCTCACTGATCGCGTCCCAGCCGGCGTCGGCCTCCGCGGGAGGCTCGGGCAGAACACGGACGCGTACCTGGATCCAGCCGGTGTGGATGCCGCAGAAACCGGTGAAATGACTCGGCCCGCCGAGATGCAGCAGGTCGTCGCCGAGCGTGTAGATGCTCACGCCGGACGCGCCCGGCACGGCGGACACTCCGTACTGGCAGTAGCTGACGAACAGCCGGGCCCAACCCGATGCGGATGCCGCAATCTGCCGATCTTCGCCACGCTCGTCGCCCACTCCGAGATTCTACGGCCGTCCTGATTGGACCGTCGGCGCCGCGCTGCCCTATGCGCATGCCATGCAGAAGCGGGCGAACGGCCGCGCGGCGAGCCGTTCATCGCCGATCGGCTCCCCGCATCGTTCGCAGACGCCGTAGGTCCCCGCGGCCACCCGACGCAACGCGTCGTCGACGTCGGCGAGCCGCTCCCGCGCCACGGCCAGCAGCGCGGTCAACTGGGCGCGTTCGAAGCCGATGGTGGCGCCCTCCGGGTCGTGCTCGTCGTCGGCATTCGAACCCCGCGATGCCAGGAACAGCGCCTCCAGATCCTGGGCCAGCGACGCCGCCTCAGCCTCCGCCCTCGCTCGCAGCCGCAACAGCTCATCCCGGACCATAGGCGCAGCCTAACGGCCTCAGCCAGCACAGACAGGACATGCAGGGGATGCGCACGGGCCGAGGCATGAGAGTGAAAACGTCGTTGCGCCGACGACGTCAGCTGACGATGCGACCTTCGGTGGTGTCGACCACGAAGCAGGCGCATTGCAGGATCTCCAGGAGCGCGGCTCGGACCCGCCGGACCGCGTCGTCGTCCACGTCCAGCTGCACCCGGCAGTCGCGGGGCAGACCGAGGGTCTCGGCCGCTTGTGAGCCGAATTCGAGGGACAACTCGTGGTCGATGAGGGTCCACGAGTCCGGCCCGTGTGCAGATGATCCCGCGCTGGTGACGACCTCGTCCACCCAGCCGTCGTAGCGCAGCCGGATCAGCATGACGCGGACGCCCTCGGCGCCGAGGATCAGCGTGAGCTCATCATCGGTCTGCCGGACATCGACCCGGTCAACCCGCAGCGGCGTGTCATCGACGGCGCCACCGTACAGCGATGTCGAGTACCGCGCGATCGCAGATCCGCGCAGCGATTCGACTCATCGACGACGAGTCCACGATCCGAGAACTGGCTTCCTCGGCAATCGTTCCTTACCGGCAGAATCGAGGAGTGAGCGACTATCGGTTGAGCGAGGACCCCGCAGATCTTGACCTCGACAGGGTCGTGCGCTGGATCAGTACCGACGCCTACTGGGCGAAGGGTCGCACACGTGAGGTGATCGAGCGTTCGTTCGCCAACTCTTTCCCGGTCGGCCTCTACGCCGCCAGCGGGAGGCAGGTCGCGGTGGCGCGCATCGTCTCCGACCGTTCAACGTTCGTCTGGCTCTGTGACGTCTACGTCGAGCCCGATCACCGCGGTCGCGGGCTTGGCACGATGCTCGCCGACTGGGCCGTCACTTGGGCCGAGCGCCATGACATCAAGCGCATCATCCTGGCAACGCTTGACGCGCACGGGGTTTACGCGAAAGCCGGTTTCACACCGGTCGGACACCCAGAGCGATGGATGGAAATCGATAGACGGCCACCCTTCGGATAAGGCGGGAGCGGCTTGGAGCCAGCCCGCGACACACTCACCTCGGCAGTTTCGCGCGCGCAGGCTATTTCACTGATGTCGTGTAGGCGGCGAGGATGTAGTTGGGGCGGCGGTCGAGGTTCTTGCGGGCGCGGTCGTAGCGCATAGTGGTTCGGGGTCAGCGTGGCGGGCGGCGATCTGGACGTCGCGGAGGCTAACGCCGGCGTCGAGCATGGTGGTCACGAAAGGTGTGCCGCAGCATGTGCGGGTGCATCCTCGGCAGACGAATGCCTACAGTGTCGGCGAGCCGCTGGGTCTGCTGCACCGACAGGTGACAGGTCAAGTCACGCGGCCTGACTGGCCGGTGGGGTCATGATGGTCTCGTACTCGATAGGGGTCAATCGGGC
>NZ_JBFAPM010000035.1:0-46697 GCF_040676695.1 Actinoplanes sp. NPDC049548 | reverse complement strand
AGGTCCTCGACTGGAAGACGCCCGCCGAAGCTCTCGACGAGCAGCTACGGTTGCTCCAACCGGCAGGTGTTGCAACGACCGGTTGAACCTAGGCAGTGAACGAAGGTGGCATCGGTTCCAAGCGTGCTAGGGGGCCACCTCTGCCAAGCCCCAGGATCGGTAGGCCTGGCATCCGGCTGAGGGGCAGTCTCGGGGCGTTGGCGTGCGGCGACGACGAGGCCGGCCGTCCAGCCAGGTGCTCGTCCTTGCGGCGGCGGCTGAACCGCTGGTCCTACCGGATGGCCGCTCATCGCCAGCGCCCACGAGACCAGCGAATTGGAGTTCCACATCTCGCCGGTGTGGAGCTCATCGCGGCCCCACGTGGCACACGGGAACTTCGGCAGGATCTCGAGGAGCTGCTCAGCATGGGCCGCGTCGACACCAACGAGTTGCGGACCTGCGACGGCAGCGGCGAGGTCAGGGATGCTGCCGTTGCGCCACCGTCGGACCTCGTAGCGGAACAGGCGCGAGCGGCCCAGCAGGCGGTGACCTACCGGCCCCTCAGCGACCACACCCCGGTTGTCAGCTGTGCTGCTCCAGACCGGGGCCATCTCGACGGTGTACAGGTCACCGCGTACATGGACCCGAAGGGCTGAGTGATAGAGAGACAGCGGGTTCCGATGGGTACGTCGTGCTGCGACGCTCTCGTAGAGGCGTCCTGCGCAACGGACGGAACGCTGACCTCCGGCACCGAGCGGCAACCAATAGAGCTCGACGCACGTGCCGGCCCGGTGCTCGGTCGCACCGCGGGTGCCGAAGCCGACCGAAGATTTGGGCTGCACCGCACATCACCTTCATCGATGCGTGAGACGCTGCACGCCGTGCGCGGCCGCATCGACGACAGCGGCGACCGCGACGACCGCAACTGCGATCAGCGGGAAAAGTGCGCCTACCCCCATGGCGAGCAGCTGACGCTTCATGATGCCCTCCTCGTGCCCAGTACCGACGTTCTCCTCCCAGCAGACCGCTCCTCCACGCCGGGCCGGCAGGGCTCAAGGACGGGAAAGCGGGGGCCTTATGGCTCCTGCTGCTCGACTCGAGTCTCTCGGCCCTGACGGTGGTCCCGACCGGCGCCCTACCGTCAGTGAAGAGGGCTGGGCCGAGCTCAGCCACGGACGAGGAGCCGAGATGGGCGTCTTCAGGAAGGTGCTGTGCGGCCTGGGCCGGCATTCCGGGCAGTGGTCATATCCCGGCAGTCGCTGCGAAGTCGTTCGGACCTGTGACTACTGCGCCAAGACCGAGGAGATCAGCCGCCATACGTGGGGCGAGTTCGCCTACATCGATGCAGACGGCTGTGTTCAGGCTCGTCGCTGCGGACGGTGCGGTGCCACGGAGTCTCGAATGGAGCACGTGTGGGGACCATGGCTGTATCTGAACACCGAGTTCAATTCGCCGCAGACCCATACCTGCCGACGCTGCCATACGACCGAGAGGACCGCTCCCACGGGGCGGTGATCAGCCTGTGCGCGGGCCTCGGGAGCACTGGTCGCCGCGCCGTTCCGCGCGGTGCTTGATCCCGAGCAGCATCCGGCGTTCCATGATCAGGCTGCCGGGAGTCATCGCCAGGTCATAGAGGAACCGGCGGATTCGTCCTGCGCTCCGGAGCTGGATCCGGTTCCGGCTGATGAGCCGCGTTCCGGAAGCCTCTGCGCGCAGCGTGAAGCTCCACACCCAGGCACCGTCGGTCGAGCGGATCGCGAGGGTCCGCTCGGGTTCGCAGATTTCGACGCGCATGTCCGGACCGGTCTTGCCCAACGGCAGGACGTCGCCGACATCGAGCTTCTGGAACTGCGGGAGGATGTCGTCGGCGCTGTGCATGTCGAGGCCGAGCAGGTTCTCGATCCAGTCGTAGGTGTACGCGCCGCCGCGGCCGCTGCCCATCTGCACCAGCCAGGGCCAGACGGCCGCCGGGGTGGCACCGATGGTGATCGCGCGGGTGGAGACCAACCCGGCGTCCGGCAGCAGGTCGTCACCGGCGAGCGGGCCGGCCGCCTCCTGCGAGGTGGCGCCCCAGGTCAGCAGTCGGCGCCGGACCGGTCGTGTGCCGGCCACGGCCGCCGCCGTCACAACGGCGGCGGCGAGCAGTCCTCGGGTTCTCATCGCGACAGCACTACCTTGAGCGCGCCCGAGTGCGCGGGGTCTGCGAACACGTCGTACGCCGTCATGAACTCGTCGAGGGCGAAACGGTGCGTGACCATGTGGCCCAGGTCAAGCTGCCCGGCCATCAGCATGGTCAGCAGCTTCGGCGTCGAGGACGTGTCGACCAGGCCGGTGGTGATGGTGACGTTACGAATCCACAGGTCTTCCAGGTGCAGCGTCGCGGGCTTGCCGTGCACGCCGATGTTCGCCACGCGGCCGCCGGGCCGTACCAGTGCGGCGCACAGCTCGAAGGTCTGCGGCGTGCCGACGGCTTCCATCGCCACGTCCGCGCCCAGCCCGTCGGTCAGGGCATGCACCACTGCCATCGGATCCTCCGCGCCCGCGACCACGGTCGTGTCCGCGCCGAACATCTTCGCGGCCTGCAGCCGGCTTTCCGCCTTGTCGACAACGACGATGTGGGCCGGCGAGTAGAGGCGCGCCGTCACCACGGCGGCCAGCCCGATCGGTCCGGCGCCCACGATCACGACGGTGTCGCCGGGGCGTACCCGGCCGTTGAGCACGCCGACCTCGTACGAGGTGGGCAGGATGTCGGCAAGCAGCACCGCCGCCTCGTCGCTGACCTGATCCGGCAGCTTGTACGTCGACAGGTCGGCGAACGGGATCCGCGCGTACTGCGACTGCACGCCGTCGATGAGATGGCCGAGGATCCAGCCACCACCGCCGCGGCACTGTCCGTACGCACCCTCCCGGCAGTAGCGGCAGGTTCCGCAGGCGGAGATGCACGAGGCGAGCACCCGGTCTCCCGGCGTCAACCCGGCGACGCCGCCACCGGCCTCGACGACCGTGCCGACCGCCTCGTGGCCGAGCACCCGGCCGGGGACCACCTCGGGCACGTCACCGCCGAGGATGTGCAGGTCGGTGCCGCAGATGGTGACGGCGTCGACCCGGATGACCGCGTCTCTCGGATCCTGGATCCGGGCGTCGGGGATCTCCGTCCAGGACCGGACTCCCGGCCCGCCGTACACAAGGCCCTTCATGACCGACTCCTCTCGCTGTCGTCACCTCCACGCTCGTCCTGCCGCAGCCCGCCCAGTAGGGACGTCCGGCCCTACTGGGTGGGTCGTCGGCCGGGCTACCAACGGGGAAAGAGAAGGGGTGCGACCACGATGACCGGATATGTCTACGACTTCGTCGAGGGCAACAAGGACCTCAAGGACCTGCTGGGAGGCAAGGGCGCCAACCTGGCTGAGATGACCCGGATGGGGCTGCCCGTGCCGCCCGGCTTCACCGTCACCACCGAAGCATGCCGGGAGTACCTGCGCACCGGCGCCATGCCCGCCGGACTGTTCGACGAGGTGGAGCACCACCTGCACCTCATGGAGACCCGGATGGGCAAGAGGTTCGGCGACGCCGACGATCCCCTGCTGCTGTCGGTGCGCTCCGGTGCGAAGTTCTCCATGCCCGGGATGATGGAGACGATCCTCGACATCGGCCTCAACGACGCGAGCGTGGCAGGCTTGGGCCGGCAGAGCGGCGACGAGCGGTTCGCCTGGGACTCCTACCGGCGGCTCATCCAGATGTTCGGCAGGACCGTGTCCGACGTACCCGGCGAGGCCTTCGAGACGGAACTGGAGGCCGCCAGGGCCACCGCCGGCGTCGCTGTGGACCCCGAGTTGAGCACGGCCCAACTGCAGGATCTCGTGTACGCGTACAAGAAGGTGTTCGCGGAGCACACCGGCCGTGACTTCCCGCAGGCTGTGCACGAGCAGCTGTTCCTGGCGATCGGGGCGGTGTTCCGGTCGTGGAACGCCGAACGCGCGAGGGTCTACCGCCGGCAGGAACGCATTCCGCAAGACCTGGGCACCGCCGTCAACGTGATGGCCATGGTCTTCGGCAACCGCGGCGAGAACTCCGGCACCGGGGTGGCCTTCACCCGGGACCCGGCCACCGGGCGCCGCGGCGTCTACGGCGACTATCTGCGCAACGCGCAGGGCGAGGACGTGGTCGCCGGGATCCGGAACACGGTCGGCCTGAGCGAGCTGGCGACCATCGACCCGGTGAGCTACCGGCAGTTGCTGTCGATCATGCAGCGTCTCGAGCAGCGCTACCGCGACCTGTGCGACATCGAGTTCACCATCGAAGACGGCAAGCTGTGGATGCTGCAGACCCGCGTCGGCAAACGCACGCCGGCCGCCGCCTTCGTGATAGCCGCGCAGCTGGTCGACGAGGGCGCGATCAGCCTCGACGAGGCGCTGCAGCGGGTCACCGGCGAGCAGCTCGCCCAGCTGATGTTCCCCAGCTTCGACACCGACGCCGCTCCCCCGCCGCTCACCGTCGGTGTCCCCGCCTCACCGGGCGCAGCGGTCGGCGCGATCGTCCTCGATTCCGCCGCGGCGGCCGCGGCCACGGGGCCGGTCATCCTGGTACGCCGGGAGACCAACCCCGACGACCTGCCCGGCATGATCGCCGCGCAGGGCATCCTCACCGCGCGCGGCGGCAAGACCTCGCACGCCGCCGTCGTCGCCCGCGGCATGGGCAAGACCTGCGTCTGCGGCGCCGAGGGGCTGATCATCGATGGCGACGCCGTCAGCGTGGCCGGCCGCTTCCTGCACGCCGGAGACGTCATCTCGATCGACGGCACCACCGGCAAGGTCTACCCGGGTGCCGTCGCGGTGCGGCCTTCACCGGTCGTGCGCTACTTCGAGGGTGAACTGACCGCCCATGGCGACCCGCTGCTGGCCGCGGTGCAACGGCTGACGATCCACGCCGGCCACCTCGCGCGGCTGCGGGTGCACGCCAACGCGGACACCGCCGCGGACGCCGCCCGCGCCCGCCGCTTCGGCGCCACCGGCGTCGGCCTGTGCCGCACCGAGCACATGTTCCTCGGCGACCGAAGGGAGCTGGTCGAGCGGCTGATCCTCGCCGACGACGACACCGAGAGGGAAGAAGCCCTTGCCGCACTGCTGCCGTTGCAGCGCAACGAATTCGAGGACCTGCTCGCCGCCATGGACGGCCTGCCGGTGACCATCCGGCTGATCGACCCGCCGCTGCACGAGTTCCTGCCACCGTTGGAGGAGCTGACCGCGCGAGTGGCCCGTGCGGAGGCGCTCGGCGAGGACCCCGGTCGCGACGGCACGCTGCTCGCGGCGGTGCGCCGCATGCACGAGCAGAACCCCATGCTCGGCCTGCGCGGCGTACGCCTCGGGCTGGTCGTGCCCGGCCTGTTCGCCATGCAGGTCCGGGCGATCGCGGAGGCCGCGGCGGCGCGGGTCGCCGACGGCGGCGACCCGCGGCCGGAGATCATGGTTCCGCTGGTCGGCGCCGTCCAGGAGCTCGAGACGGTACGCGCGGAAGCCGACTCCGTCCTCATCCGCGTGCCCGGCGCCCCTCCGATCCGTATCGGCACCATGATCGAGGTGCCGCGCGCCGCCCTGACCGCCGGGCAGATCGCCGCCGCGGCGGAGTTCTTCTCCTTCGGCACCAACGACCTCACCCAGATGACGTGGGGGTTCTCCCGCGACGACGTGGAGGGCGCCTTCTTCGGCCGCTATCTGGAGCTCGGCATCTTCGCGGCGTCGCCGTTCGAGACGATCGACGCGGACGGCGTCGGTGAGCTGGTGCGCATCGCCGTCGACCGCGGACGCGCCGTGCGGCCCGAACTCACCGTAGGAGTGTGTGGCGAACACGGCGGCGACCCGGCCTCGGTGCGGTTCTTCCACGACGCCGGCCTGGACTACGTGTCCTGCTCGCCGTTCCGCGTACCCGTCGCCCTGCTCGAAGCCGGACGCGCCGCGACCCGCACGACCGGCTCGGACAGCAGGTAGGAGCAGGGCCCTGAGGTCCCCCCGGAGGGGACCTCCGGCCCTGAGCAGCGGGCGCGGCCCTCGGGAACGCTGGAGGGAGAAGAAGGAGGGGCCATGGCCACCACGCTCCACGACGCCTGGCGCGGCTTCCGCGGCACCGGCTGGCGCGAGACCATCGACGTCGGCGGATTCATCCACGACAACATCGAGCCGTACACCGGCGGATCGGAGTTCCTGACCGGCCCGACGCACCGCACCGAGCGGATCTGGCAACAGCTGCAGCGGATGTTCGTCGAAGAGCGCCGCCGCGGAATCTACGACGTCGACGCCCACACGCCGTCCACGATCACCTCGCACGAGCCCGGATACCTGGACCGTGACCATGAGCTCATCGTCGGCTTGCAGACCAGCACGCCGCTGCGCCGGGCCATCATGCCGGGAGGCGGGCTGCGGATGGTGGAGGCCGGCCTGGCAGCGTACGGCTACAGCCTGGACCCGACGGTCAAGGCGATCTTCAGCCGGTACCGCAAGACGCACAACGACGGCGTCTTCGACGCCTACCCCGCGGACGTGAAGGCGGCACGGCGATCGCACATCATCACCGGCCTGCCCGACGCGTACGGTCGGGGCCGGATCATCGGCGACTACCGCCGGGTCGCGCTCTACGGCGTGGACCGGCTCATCGCCGAGCGGCAGGTACGCAAGGCGGAGCTGGACGCGCAGCTGTCGTCCGAGGACGTCATCCGCGACCGCGAGGAGCTCGCCGAGCAGATCCGTGCCCTCCAGGAGCTGCGGTTCATGGCGGGTCGCTACGGCCACGACATCTCGGGCCCGGCCGCCACCGGCCGCGAGGCGATCCAGTGGCTGTACTTCGCCTACCTCGGGGCCATTAAGGAGCAGAACGGCGCCGCGATGTCGCTCGGCCGCACCTCGTCGTTCGTCGACATCTACCTGCAGCGTGACATCGCCGAGGGCCGGCTCACCGAGCAGGACGCGCAGGAGCTCGTCGACGACTTCGTGATCAAACTGCGGATCGTCCGGTTCCTGCGTACCCCCGCGTACGACGAGCTGTTCTCCGGCGACCCGACCTGGGTCACCGAGGCGCTCGGCGGCATCGGCTGCGACGGCCGGCCCCTGGTCACCCGCACCAGCTACCGATACCTGCAGACCCTCTACAACCTCGGTCCCGCCCCGGAGCCGAACCTCACCGTGCTGTGGTCGCCGCGGCTGCCGGAGGGCTTCAAGCGGTTCTGCGCCCAGGTGTCGATCGACACCAGCTCCATCCAGTACGAGAACGACGACCTCATCCGCCCCGCGTACAGCGACGACACCGCGATCGCCTGCTGTGTCTCGGCGATGCGCGTCGGCAAGGACATGCAGTTCTTCGGCGCCCGCGCCAACCTGGCCAAGGCGCTGCTGTACGCGATCAACGGCGGCCGCGACGAGATGACCGGCGAGCAGGTCGCCCCCGCCTCGCCGCCCGTGACCGACGACGTCCTGGACTTCGACGAGGTGATGTCGGCCTACGACCGGACGCTGGACTGGCTCGCGGAGACGTATGTGGACGCGCTCAACGTCATCCACTTCATGCACGACAAGTACGCCTACGAACGCCTCGAGATGGCCCTGCACGACTACCCTGTGCACCGGTTCCTCGCCACCGGCGTCGCCGGCCTGTCCGTCGCCGCCGACAGCCTCAGTGCCATCCGGTACGCCCAGGTCAAGGCGCTGCGGGACGAGACCGGGCTGGTGGTCGACTACTCGGTCGACGGCGAGTTCCCGATGTTCGGCAACAACGACGACCGCGCCGACGCCATCGCGGTCGACCTGGTCGAACGGTTCATGGCCAAGATCCGCCGGCAGCCCACGTACCGCGACGCCGAACCTTCGCTCTCGGTTCTCACGATCACCTCGAACGTCGTCTACGGCGCCCACACCGGCAACACCCCGGACGGCCGCCGAGCCGGCGAGCCGTTCGCACCCGGCGCCAACCCGATGAACGGCCGCGACAAGCACGGCATGGTCGCCGCCGCGCTCTCGGTCGCCAAGCTGCCCTACCGCTGCGCCCGCGACGGCATCTCGCTGACCATCACCGTCACCCCCGACGGCCTCGGCCACGCCCGCGGTGAACGAATCATCAACCTGGCCGGTGTCCTCGACGGCTACACCGACAGCGGCGGCTTCCACATGAACGTCAACGTTCTGCTCCGCGAAACCCTCGAGGACGCCATGGCGCACCCCGAGAACTACCCGCAGCTGACCATTCGGGTGTCCGGCTACGCGGTCAACTTCGTCAAGCTGACGACCCAGCAGCAGCGCGACGTGCTCTCCCGGACCTTCCACGGGTCGCTGCGATGACCACCGGCTCCGTCCACTCGTTCGACATCTCCACCGGGGTGGACGGACCGGGCACCCGGTTCGTCGCCTTCCTGGCCGGCTGCCCGCTGCGCTGCCTGTACTGCCACAGCCCCGACACCTGGTACCGGCGCAGCGGGAAGCCGACCACCGCCGCCGCACTGCTCACCGAGGTCGGCCGCTACGAACGCTTCCTCAAGGTCGCCGGCGGCGGGGTCACCATCAGCGGCGGGGAACCCCTGCAACAGGCCGCCTTCACCCGGGAGGTGCTGCGCGGATGCAAGGACCTGCGTCTGCACACCGCCCTGGACACCAGCGGCTTCCTCGGAAGCTACGCCGACGACGCCCTGCTCGACGTGACCGACCTGGTGCTGCTGGACATCAAATCCGGTGACCCCGCCACGTACCGGCGGGTGACCCGCACTGGGCGTCTCGAGCCGACCGTACGGTTCGCCCACCGCCTGGCCGACCGCGGCATCAGCATCTGGATCCGTTTCGTGCTCGTGCCCGGCCTCACCGACGATCCGGCCAACGTCGACGAGGTCGCCTCCATCGCGGCCGGGATGCCCACCGTCGAGCGTGTCGAAGTGCTGCCCTTCCACCGCCTCGGTGCGGCCAAGTACGCCGCCCTCGGCATACCGTTTCCCCTGACCGGCACGCCGGTCCCGGACGGGACACTGCTCGAACGGGTACGCGGACAATTCCGCGATCACGGGCTGACCGCGTATTGACCGGTCAATGGTGCGGCCGGTCACCGAGCAGACGGGTGGCGAGCACCGCCGCCTGGGTGCGCCGTTCCAGGCCGAGCTTCGCGAGCAGGTTGGACACGTAGTTCTTGACCGTCTTCTCCGCCAGGAACATCCGCCCCGCGATCTCGCGGTTGGTCAGCCCTTCAGCGATGCCCTCGAGGATGCGGCGCTCCTGGTCGGTCAGCGCCGCCAGCTCCGGCGGCGGGTCGTCACCGTGCCGGATGCGCTCGAGCACCCGCCGCGTCAGCGCGGGGTCCAGCAGCGACTGCCCGGCCGCCACCCGGCGTACCGCGTCGACGAGGTCGGTGCCACGGATCTGCTTCAACACGTACCCTGAGGCGCCGGCCATGATCGCCGCGAAGAGCGCCTCGTCATCCTCGTACGATGTCAGGATCAAGCCCTTGATCGACGAGTCGGCGGCCCGCACGTCGCGGCACACGTCGATGCCATTGCCGTCCGGAAGTCGTGCGTCCAGAATCGCCACGTCGGGCCGCAGCGCAGGGATGCGCCGAGTCGCCTCCCGGGCGAGACCGGACTCGCCGATCACCTCGATGTCACCCGCGGCCTGCAGCAGGTCGACCAGGCCGCGGCGGACCACCTCATGATCGTCGAGCAGGTAGACACGTATCACTTCTTCTTCCTACCGCGTCGCGGGAACCAGCCCAAGCGCCGCGACCCTGTTGCCCGTCCCTGACCGGGACTACCCTGACCGGATGGCCGAAGAGGACCGGCACAGCCCGCCGTCGCTCGGACTCCGCCCTCTGTCACGCGTACGGCTCGACGAACTCCTGCAGGAAATGCTCGACCGGGTCGGTGACGTCATGGCCAGCCGGGAACGGCTGCGCTCCCTGCTCGACGCGGTGGTCGGAATCGGCACTGACCTCGATCTGCGCAGCACTCTGCAGCGCATCGTCCAGGCCGCCTGCGCGCTGGCGGGCGCCCGTTACGGCGCGCTCGGCGTGATCGGTGCCGACCGCACCGAGCTGGTCGACTTCATCACCCATGGCATGGATCCGGCGATCCACGCCAAGATCGGGGACCTGCCGCGCGGCCGGGGCGTGTTGGGCCTGCTCATCAACGCTCCCCACCCGGTACGTCTCCCCGACATCCGTAAGCATCCCGACTCGTACGGCTTCCCACCGCACCACCCGCCCATGCACAGCTTCCTGGGCGTGCCGGTCCGCACGCGGGATCAGATCTTCGGCAACCTCTACCTGTCCGAGAAGCGAGGCGCCGAGGAGTTCAGCGACGACGACGAGGAGATCGTGGTCGCCCTGGCCGCGGCCGCGGGCGTCGCCATCGACAACGCCCGCCTGTACGCCTTGGCGAAGCGCCGAGAACGCTGGCTCGCCGCCACCGCCGAGATCACCGGGGTGCTGCTGGGCACGGTGCACCGCACCGAGGCGCTGCGGCTGATAGCGCGCCGGGCCCGCGAGGTCGCCGACGCGGAGCTGGTCCTGGTGATGCTCTACGACGAGGACGACGCCCAGTACACCATCGAGGTCGCCGACGGTGCGCAGCCGTCCTACGCCGACCTCCGCGGTCGCACCATCCCGGTGGATCAGGCGGCCGCCGCGGAGTTCGGTCGGGAGAAGTACCGGGCCCTGGACGATCTGCGTAGCGTCACCGAATGGCCCGGGACCGTGCCCGAGAGTCCGGCGATGGCCGTCCCTCTCGCCGGTCCGGACACCCTGCACGGGGTCCTCATCGTCACCCAGCCCGCCGGACAGCCACCCACCGATGAGGACGCGGTGCAGCTGTCGACCTTCGCCGGGCAGGCGGCGCTGGCGCTCGAACGGGCCCGGGCGCAGGAAGAGCGCCAGCAGCTCGTCCTGCTGGAGGATCGGGAACGCATCGCGCGGGACCTGCACGACGTGGTAATCCAACGGTTGTTCGCCACCGGCATGCACCTGCAGGGTGCTGTGCACCAGGCGGTCAAGCCGGAGGTGGCCAAACGCATCAACGCAGCAGTCGACGACCTGGACACCACCATCCGCGACATCCGCCGTTCGATCTTCGAACTACGCGCCCCGACGGGGCCGTCGCTGCGAACCGACCTGCACGATGTCATGGAGGCCGCAAGCGAAAGCCTGGGGTTTCGACCGGTTCTGGAGACGTCCGGGCCGGTCGACAGCGCCATTCCCGACGACATCCAACCGCAGCTGCTGGCCGTGCTGCGCGAGGCCCTGTCGAACATCGCCCGGCATGCCCGTGCCACCACGGCCAGGGTTTCCGTGCGGGCCGCAGACGGTGAGGCCGTGCTGTGCGTCGAGGACGACGGGATCGGCTTCGACCCCGCGCGGGCCCGCGGCGGTGTGGTGAACATGGGTGAGCGGGCGCAGGACCTCGGCGGAACGTTCCGGGCCGAGCCCGGTCCGGACAGCGTCGGAACGGTGTTGACTTGGCGGGTTCCCCTCGGCGGCGGAAAAGGGGACTTTGGACCCTGAGCGGCAGGTGCCGGTAGACGGCACGGTGGTGGGAGATCCCGACACAGGAGGGTTCCCACCATGAGCACCACGGTGACCTCGATCGCGGCCGGCATGGGTGGGGCCGGCGGCTGGCAGGCGCTGGCATGGGCCGTCGAGCACGCCGAGCGGACCGGCGGGCGACTCGTGCTGCTGCACGTCTGCCCACCCGGTTCGGCGCTGGCGCGGATGACCGGCGACCCGGTGGTCCCTCAGGTGGAGCTCGTCGATCCCGCACTCGCCCGTGCTGTGGCGAAGGCCCGGGCCGGCCTGGGCGGGCAGCGCGTCGCTCTGCGCATCCGCAGTGGCGAGCCGGCTGCCTGCCTGGCCGAGGCGACGGCCGGGGTGCGCCTGCTGGTCATCGGTGCCGGCAAGGGAGGCCGCACGGTACGCCAGGTGCTCCGGCATGCGCACTGTCCGGTCGTGGTGGTCAGGCTGGCCACATCGATGATCTCGCAACCGATCGAGGTGCCGGCCGCTCGCAACCAGCTGCGCCGCTCGCTGGGCCGTACCGGTTTCCCGCAGCTGGCGCTGCGCTTCGGCTACGGCCTGCCGGGGCGACCGACGCCGCGCCGGGACGTCACGGACGTCCTGCTGCGCTGAGGCCGGCCGACGTCGAGGTGACACCGACGGGAGGAGACGACGTGGGCACGACCACAGCGCAGGCCGGCAGCGGACTCACCGCCGCGAAGGCGGCGAAGCTGCTGATGTCAGAGGGCCCGAACACAGTGGCCACTCCGGCACCGCGTCGCCTGCCCGGCCGCATCGGACGGCAGCTCGCCGACCCGTTGATCGCCCTCCTGCTCGCCGCCGCGGTGGTCACCACGCTGCTCGGGGACTTGCCGGACACGGCGGTCATCGTCCTGGTCGTCACGGTCAACACGTTGATCGGGGTGATCCAGGAGGTCCGTGCGGATGCGGCGATAGCGGCCCTCGACCGCCTGGCGGCGCCGACGGCGAGGGTCGTCCGAGACGGCAAAGATCTGATCCTGCCCGCCGCCGATCTGGTCCGTGGTGATCTGGTACGCCTGGAGGCAGGCGACGTCGTGCCGGCCGACCTGCGGCTGACCGACGCCCAGCGGGCCACCTTCGACGAGTCCGCGGTGACCGGCGAATCGGTGCCCGTACCCCGGTTCGACGGCGACGAGGCCGCATCCGGGACCGTGCTGACCACGGGGCGTGCCGCCGGGGTCGTCGTCCGTACCGGTGCCACCAGCGCTCTCGGCCGGATCGCCTCTCTCGTCGCCGGCACCAGACCCGGCCCGACGCCGCTGCAGCGGCGCATCGCCGCGCTGGGACGCCTGCTCGGCCTCACCGCGGTCGCGGTGTCCGCTGTCGTCTTCGCGCTGGGTGCGCTCGCGGGCCAGCCGCTCTCCCGGATGGCCCTCACCGCCGTCAGCCTCGTCGTCGCCGCCGTACCGGAGAGCCTGCCCGCCGTGGTGACGCTGGCCCTGGCACTCGGGGCCCGGCGCATGGCCCGGACCCGCGCGATCCCCCGCCGCCTGCACGCGGTGGAGACCCTCGGCTCGGTCACCGTGATCGCGTCCGACAAGACCGGCACGCTGACGCAGAACCGGATGGCGGTCCAGCAGGCCGTCACCGCGGACGGCACCCGTTACACCGTCACAGGCACTGGCTACGCACCGCACGGCGAGGTACACCCGGCAGGACGGCCGGACCCCCTGGGCCTGCTGGCCCGGGCGGGCCTGCTCTGCAACGATGCGAACCTCATCGCGCCCAGCCCTGAGCGTCTGGAATGGGCCGCGGCAGGCGACCCTCTCGAAGCCGCCTTGATCACCTTCGCCGCGCGCTGCGGTGTGGACACCACCGCGGAGCGCGCCGCGACGCCGCGTATCGCCGAATCTCCCTTCGAACAGGTGACCCGCCGCATGACCACCGTGCACCAGCAACCCGACGGCACGTTCCTCGTCGTTCGCAAGGGCGCACCGGAGAACGTCCTCGATCCCGAGGCGGACGCTGCCCTCCTCGCCGCCGCCGCCGCGCTGGCGGCCGACGGGCTACGCGTGCTCGCCATCGCCACCGCGGTCACCGCCACGCCGGCCGACCCCGCCGACCCGCCTGCGTTGCGGACCGCCGGCCTGGTCGGCATCGGCGACCCGCTCCGGGCCGACGCCCGCGACACCGCCGCAGCGTTCGAGTCGGCCGGCGTCCGTCTGCTGCTCATCACCGGCGACCACCCGGCCACGGCCGGCGCCATCGGCGCGCAGCTCGGCGTCCTCGGCGGCACCGACGCGGTCGCTGTCAGCCCGCCGAGCGCCGACGACATCGCGCACGCCCGCGTGTACGCCCGTACCCAGCCGGAGCAGAAGCTGGACATCATCGCCGGCCTGCAGCAGCGCGGTGAGGTCGTCGCAGCCGTCGGCGACGGCGTGAACGACGCACCGATGCTGCGCAAGGCGGACATCGGCGTCGCCATGGGCGGCGGCACCGAGGTCGCCCGGCAGGCCGCCGAGCTCGTCCTGGTCGACGACAACCTGGCGACCGTGGCGGACGCGATCGGCGAGGGCCGCCGCATCTACGACAACATCCGCCGGTTCCTGCGCTACGCGCTGTCCGGCGGCATCGCCGAACTGCTGGTGATGCTCGCCGGTCCGCTGCTCGGCATGCCGCTGGCCCTGCTGCCCGGCCAGCTGCTGTGGATCAACCTGCTCACCCACGGGGTGCCCGGCGTGGCGCTGGGCGCAGAACCGGCCGAGGCGGACGTCCTGCGCCGCAAGCCTCGCTCGCCGCAGGAATCCGTGCTCGGCGACGGACTGCTCCTCAGTGTGCTCGCCGGCGGTCTCTGCCTGGCGACCGTGGTTCTGGCCGCCGGAGTCGTCGCCCACCACCACGGACGACCGTGGCAGTCGGTGATGTTCGTCGTGCTCGGCCTCGCGCAGTTGGGCGTCGCCCTCGCCGTACGAGCCAAGGCCTCCCCCCGAACGCCGCGCAACCGGTCCCTCATCGCGGCCGTCGCGGTGTCCGCTGTGCTGCAGGTCGCCGGCGTACTGCTGCCACCCTTGCAGACGCTGCTCGGGACCGAGGCGTTGACCGTGCCCGAGCTGCTGATGTGCACAGGCATGGCGACGCTACCGGGTCTCGCGTTGCGGGTCGTGCACCGCAACCGCGTCACCACCTGACACAGGCGACGGACACCATCCGCCCTACCGTGACGCGACGCCGCGGACGTCAATGGGAGTGCCCCGGTGCAACGGCCCGACGGAAGGAGCAGCTGTGAGCGCCAGCTACCTCATCGTCGCCCGGGTCGACGGCTCCGAAGGGGGCCGGCGGGCCCTGGACTGGGCGGCCACCGAGGCCGCCGGTCGGGGCAGAGCCGTGCAGGCCGTCACCGCCTGGTCGTCGTGGATCATGATCTGCACGTCCTTGTCCGGCTCCATCGCCGGCAGCTCCGCGCGCAGCACGTACTCCTTGTCGCTGACCTTGTCCTCGAACCGGATCACGGGCGTGGGACGCGGGAGCTCCATCTCGAACCAGTCGCCCATGTCGCCGAACAGGCGTGGCAGCAATGCAGCCATTTCCGACTCTCCTTTCTCCTGGCTATCTCCGTCGCACCATCAGAGTTGAGGGCCGGGCGGCACCGGGCCGCATCTGGCGGGCCGGGGGTGGGTCAATGCCTTGATCAGCGTGACGACGTGCACGGACGCTGCGACGACACTGCCGACGATCCCCACGGTCAGCACCACCGGGGTGATCACCGCCCAGTTCACCGGTCCGTCGGCGAAGGCGAAGGGAAAGACCTGCCACATCCGGACGATGACCGCGGCACCGACGATGGTCGTGGCCAGGGAGCCCAGCGCCACCGCCCACGGCGGATCATGGGCGATTTCCAGCGCATAGACGACCACGCCGACGACCAGGGAGGCGTTGACGAGACCCAGGACTGCGACGGTGTCGGCGGTGAGGAAGGGCACGGCGTCCCAACCCGGGCGTACGTTGATCAGATAGAGCAGTACGACGTTGACGGCCGCGGCCACGGTGTAGCCGGCGCGGCGTGCGGCCGGCGCGGGACGGCGCTTGAAGACGTCGGCGGACATGGCGGACCTCCTGGCGGATGTCTGCGGGTGAGGCGGCGGTCGGCGCCCCGGAAGACGCCTGCTCCGGGTACGGCCTCAGGTCAGCAGGACGTCCGTCACCGGGCGGCGGGGGGTGGCGGGCACCGGGCGGCCGTACCCGATCCTGAGCACCATCTGCGCCCAGGTGCCCGTACGCGTGTCGGTGAGCAGCGACCGGACCGCCGGGACCTCGACCGGCTGGCTGATCGGCGTGGTCGCCAGGCCCAGCCCCGTGGCCGTCAGCAGCACCCGCTGCAGGGCCTGCCCGGACTTGACCCACTGGGCCGTGCCGTCGCCGCGCGTGGCCAGCACCGCGATGGCCGGGTGCGGCTCGAACTCGACGGAGTCCCGTTGCGGCAGCGCGAAATCGCGTATCGGCAGAACGCCCAGCGCGTCGGACGGGCCGATCGCGCTCCGCGGTACGCCGTCACGGCGGCCGTTGCGGAGTCCTGTCCACCGCGCGAGCTCACCGTCATAGCCGTAGCGGCCCCGCAGGCGGCGATCGGCGGCCCTGGACATGCCCAGGATGGCGTCGCGGCCGACGGGATTCGCCAATGCCAGGGCCGCGCCTTCGAGGTGGGCGGCGACGACGAGCCGTTCGACCGCGCTTGCCGGCAACGCGGCACGCGCGAAGGGCAACCGGTTGGTGTGCCGGCGCTCGACGGCCATGGCCAGGGAGGCGACACGGGAAGTGGGGGCCAGCCGCCGGCCCGCCCAGACCCTGGACACGAGACGCGAGTCGTCCCCGGACGGGAAGAGGTCCAGGACGGGCAGGTATCCGGCATTGCGGATCGCCAGCCGCAGGGTGAACAGCGCGGCGCCGACGCTGACCATGAGCTCGCGCCCGAGGGGGTCGAGAATGGACAGCTGCCGGGTGCTGTCGGCGTACACGTCGACATGGTCATCGCCGATGCGGAACCGCCACGGCTGGCTGTTGTGCAGCGAAGGCGCGGCGGTGGCCGCGCGAACGCATTCCAAGAGGAGTGCATGCGGCAACGGCATGGCGTTCGCCTGTGCAGTGACGGTGGTGGTCAACCCGCACCTCCCGCTCTCGTCGTCTCAGCCCACCAGGAAGACCGGGCACTGCGCACGCTGCACCATGGCACGGCTCACCGAACCCAACAGCGCACCGGCGAACCCGCCGGGGCCTCGCCGGCCCACCACGACGGCTGAGGCGCGCCCGGACGCGTCGATCAGCGCGGACACGGGATCACCCGCGACGAGCCGCTTCCGGACGACCACGTCGCCCGGGTCCGGGACGTGCTGCATGGAAACAGCGCCGGTGCCGGCGTGCAGCACGATCAGCTCGCAGCCGCGAACCCGGGCCTCCTCCACGGCGAACGCGACGATCTCCGCCGAGGTCTCGACGTCGACACCCACGACCAGTGGCCTGGCACCGAAATCCGGCCCCGGCGGCCATCCCGGCACGCGGACGACCATCACCGGCGCGCGGTGGTGAGCGGCCATGCGGTCCGCGACACTGAGCCCGAAGGCGGTCCGCGTCGGCCCGTGCCGATGTCCGACGACCATCAGGTCGGCGTCCCGGGCATCCGAGAGCAGCAGCGGCCCGGCGGCCCCGATGGCGATCCGGCTTGTCACGGGCACCGCCGGCGAGCAGGCGTGCACCCGGTCGGTCATGCGCTCCAGCAGCCGGGCGGCGGCGGCACGCGACGCCGCGCTGAGCTCGTACGAGGGCTGCACGTGCAGCGTTCGCAGGCTCCAGCCGCGCAGCTCGGCCTCCACGGCGGCATGATCCACCGCCGGGTAGCTGGTCGGTGTCTCGTCGACGCCGACGACCACCACCCCGGTGACGGTCTTGCTCCGCGGCGCGCCGGTGGCCGGCTCCCGGTACCCGGTCGCACCCAGGTACCGGTTGACGATCTCACCGAAACGAGTGTGCGCCGTCATCGTGGCGGCCCGCCGAGCCTGCGCTTCCGTTCTTCTGTCGTCGAGGTTGGTCATGGCGACCTCCCGGGTGTGCGTTGGCCTACCTCCAGCACACCCGCTCCGCACCCACGGCTCCAGGGCCGTTCGTCCCCGCAGCCGCGGCTGACCGTCCCCGTCTCACCAGCGGCGCAGTCGTCGGCCGGTCCGTCACGACGTCAGATGGACGGGCCGATGGGTGAACTGCTCGATGTCGCCCGCGGCGACGTCGAGCAACTTGTACGCCAGGTCGGCCAAGGCGCGTGCGGCGGCGAGCTCGTCCCCGATCTCCGGCACCTCCCGATCCGACGGACGGCGCCGCGCCTGCCCCTCGCCGCGCACCATGCGCGCGCCGTGCAGGATCGCATCGGCGTGGGTTCGACGTTCATCCTCGTGCTCACTGATGGCGATCTGGACTGTCCACGTCCGTACGTGGGTCATGGCGGCACCTCCGTCGGGTCCGGTTCCAATCCCCTCCACCCCAGCGCGGCCCGCGACCGCGCTCCAGGGCCATTGGTCCCTGGAGCACTCTCCGTTCCTCCCTGGTACCGCCGAACGTCGGGCGACGAGGGTGGAGAGTGGGAGCAGCTGTTGCGCTTCGCCGGACGGTTGCGGGAATCCCGGCAAGTCCCCGACTCCGAAGGAGACCGGCATGAAAGCCCTGATCGTCTTTGAATCGATGTACGGCAATACTTGCTCCATCGCACAAGCGGTCGCCGATGGCCTGCGAGCAGGCTATGACGTGAGCGTCGCCGACGTGACCGAGATGCCCCGAGCCGACGGAATGGACCTGGTCGTCGTCGGCGGGCCCACCCATGCCTTCGGCATGACACGGCCATCGACCCGGCAGGACGCGGCACGGCACGGCACGGTGCGTCCCGATGCCGTCGCGGTCGGCCTGCGGGAGTACTTCGCATGTTCGCCGGTGCTGCCCGGCGTTCCGGCAGCCGCCTTCGACACCAAAATCAACAAGCCACTGATCCCGGGGTCGGCGGCGCGCAAGGCCCAGAAGGAGCTGCGGAGGCTCGGGTGCCGGATCGTGCTGCCGGCGGAGAGTTTCCGCGTGACCGGAACGACCGGCCCGCTGGTGGAAGGTGAGTGCGAGCGCGCCCGCCGGTGGGGCGCCGCCTTGGCGGAGGCAGCGAGGAGTCAGCACCACAAGGTCTGATCAGCAGACCAGCACCGCGGCGCCGTTGACCCGGTCGGCCGCCAGGTCACCCAGAGCCGTCGCGGCTTCCCCCATCGGGTACGCGGAAACCGAGACGGTGAGGTGATGGCCGGCTGCGAAGGCCAGCAGGTCGTGTCCGTGAGATGGATCCCGGCCACCGCCAGCGTCCCGCCGCGGTCGAGGGCTCGCAGCGCCACCGGCACCGTTCACCGACGGGTGCGAAAAGGATGGCGGAGTCGAGCGGTTCCGGTGGGGTGTCGTTCGCGCCGCCGGCGGAGGCTGCGCCGAGTTTGAGCGCCAGGTCCTGTGCCGCCGCCGAGCGGGTGAGCACATGGACGCGCGCTCCCTGCGCCATCGCCACCTGAGCCGTGAGGTGTGCCGAGGCGCCGTAGCCATGGATCCCCAGGCGGCCACCGGGCGGGAGCTCCGCGCGGTGCAGCGCCCGGAAGCCGATGATCCCGGCGCACAGCAGCGGCGCCAGCTCCGCCACGGAGTACCCGTCGGGCAGGACGTACGCGAAGTCCGCGCGTACGGTGGTGCAGTCCGCGTAGCCACCGTCGGCGTCCCAGCCGGTGTAGCGCGACCGCGGGCACAGGTTCTCGGCGCCCGACCGGCAATGGCGGCACTCACCACAGGCCTCGCGCAACCATGCCACCCCGACCCTGTCGCCGGGGCGGAAACCAATGACGCCCTCCCCTGGTTCGAGCACATGCCCGACGATCTCGTGGCCCGGTACGACCGAGGGCCGGTGCACAGCCAGCTCACCGGCCGCCACGTGCAGAACCGTCCGGCAGACTCCGCAGGCCTCGACCGCGACGAGCAGCTCACCCGGTCCCGGCCGCGGCACCCGCATCGGCACCCGGCGCAACGCTCGCCCGAGATCCGGACCAGGTTCCCGCACCTGCCAGCCCAACATGGGAAGCCTCCCAGCGTCCGCGGCGCCGACTCGTCTCACCAGAATGGCCGCGACTCGGAGCACCGGCACAGGGCCGATCGGCCCGCTCAGCGCCGGCGTGCAGCGGCACCTCCGGTGACACGCGGGCGCCGGATGGACCCCCATCCCGAGGGAACCAGCAGGACCGGGCATGCCGTCCGGTGCTGCAGTGCCCCACCCAAGGAGCCGTACAGCAGCTCCACGAACCGCCCGCTCCGCCCCATGCCGGCGACCAGCAACCGCGCGCGCCGCGACGCCCTTTCCAGCGTGTACCCGATGCCGACGTCGTGCACGAGGAGCCGCTCGACGTCGACGTCGGGGAAGCGTGCCGTCCAGCCGGCCATCTCGTCGTCCAACCGCGCCTGGGCGTCGCGCCGGGCGGCCGTGAAGGCGACGCCGGACGTCCCGGTGATCGGTCCGTCGCCGGAATACGCCCATACGTGCAGTGCCACCAGCGGACTGCTCGTTGCCGCCGCCTCCTCGAACGCGCAGCGGGCAGTGGCGGCGGAATCACGGTGTGCGGACACGGCGAGCACCACGGGGCCACGACCCGGGACGGCGCCGCGATGCACCAGCAGCGGACAGCAACCGTAGTGCGCAAGGTAGGCGGTCGTCGAACCCCAGCTGGGCCGGGCCAGGCTGCTGTCGCGGTGACCGACCACCAGCATGCGGGCGCGTTCACTGCGGGCCACGAGCGCCTGTGCGGCGCTGCCGTCGGCGAGTTCCACGGCGACATGCAGGCCGGGAACCCGTAACCGCGCGCGTTGCACCGCGAGATCGAGCAGGTGCTGTCCGTCGTCTCGGGTCGGCAGAGCGCCGCGAGTGCGGAACGCCCCGGAATAGTGCCCGGGCCAGACGTGGACGATGAGCAGTGGGGCACCGTGGCGGGCGGCGTGATCGGCGGCAAGGTCCACGGTCTGCGGATGAGAGCGCGACCCGTCGATACCGACCACCACGGGAAGGTCTTGCTTCGACGACACGACGCTGGACATACCGGGACGGTAAGCGCCGGGCGAGCCACGCCGACACGGCCGCACGACCGTGCTGCCCGGGTCGTGTGGCAGGTACCCGCCGGTCCGGTTCCCGGCTTTCCGGAGCTCGCCCCGGCTGAAGGGGACCTTCTACCCTGCCCGCCACGTCCGCACCCGGCCGATGCTCGAGGAGGTGACGAGGGAGGAACCATGACGACCAGAGAGATCATCGTGGCGACGGCCGGAACGACCCACGGCGAAGCGGCTGTGCGATGGGCGGCCCGAGAGGCCGAACGCCGCGGGGTGCTGCTGCGCATCGCATACGTGTACGACTGGGAGTGGCGTGAGGCCCGCTTCGACTACAGCAACCAGTACGTCGGCATCGCACGACAGATGGCGGAGGCGATCACGACGAACGGGTTCGACCTGGCACGGAAGGTCGCCCCGAACGTACGGATCGAGGTGGACACCCTCATGGGACACGCGGCCTCGCGGCTGCTGGCGATCGCCGACCGTGCCGAGCTCATGGTCGTGGGCAACCGCGGACGTGGCGGCTTCGCCAGCCTCCTGCTCGGCTCTGTGAGCCAGCGGGTGGCCGTCCACGCGCCGTGCCCGGTGGTGGTCGTACGAGGACGCGGTGACGTCACCGACGGTCCCGTCGCGGTCGGAGTGGACGACTCCCCGGCAGCCGATCACGTCCTCAGCACCGCGTTCGAGGCCGCGTCCCGTCGTGGAACCGCGCTCGCCGTCGTCCGTTCGTACCTGCCGCCGGTTCCGCTGTGGCTCGCCGGAACGGTGCCGGCCAGCGACGTCGCGACGCCTGAGGCCGATGCTGAGGAACGGGCACGCCTGGAGCAGCTCGTCGCTCCCTGGCAGGCGAAGTATCCGGACGTCGCGGTCGAGACCATGCTGTCGCACGACAGTGCGGCATCTGTCCTGACCGGCGTGTCGCACGGTACCCAGCTCGTCGTCGTCGGCACGCACGGGCACGGCGTCCTGGCCGGCTCGTTCCTCGGTTCGACCACGATGCAACTGCTGCATCACGCCGACTGCCCCGTGTACATCGCACGCATCCCGCGGGAGCGGACGACATGATCACCCCCATCCGGTTCGCCGACGAGGCGGATGCCCTCACCTCCGACGGCGGGATCGTCACCATCCGGCCGGTCGCCCGCGGCGACCGGCCGGCGTTGTCTTCGCTGTTCGCCACGGCGTCCGCGGAGAACCTGCGGCTGCGGTTCTTCGCCCTTCCGAGCGACGCGTCGATCCGCGCCGAGATCGAGCGCTTGTGCCGCCCGGAGGACGGGCGCCACGTCGCATTGGTCGCCACCGAGGGGGGTCGGGTGTCGGCGCCTCATCCTGCGAGGGGACCGCCGGTGAACACGGCCGCGATCGAGGATCTGCTGCTGCGCCCGGGCCGGCTCGCGGAGGACCACCCCGGAGAGTGGACCTCAGGATGGTGCCACCGCGTGGACCTTCGCCGCGGCCACGCCGGGCACGGTCCGGGCGAGGACCTCCACGACCGCACGTTCGGTGTCGTTGCTGAAGACCCCTTCCACGGTCGCCACGCCGCCGTCCACGACCGCGGTCCAACGATGCACCCCGTCGGCGTACTCGTCGAGGCGGTGCTGGACCTCCTGGGCCAGGATCTCGTCGTTGCGCACCATGACGCGCAGGATGTCGCGGCGGCTGATGATGCCGATCACGCTGCGGCCGTCGACCACCGGCATGCTGCGCACGTCGTGCTGCAACATCGTTTCGGCGACGTCCGCGACATCCGCGTCCGGCGTCGCGGTGAGCGGAGACGGAGACATCACCTCGGCAACCGTGCCGGGTCGCCACTCGGGGTCGGTGTCCGGGTGCCGGCGCAGGTGGGCTGTCGGATCGGAGGGTACGCGGTGCCACAGCAGGTCGCTCTCGCTCACCATGCCGACGAGCCGGCTGTCAGCGTCGACGACCGGCAGGGCGGTCACCGCCTTCGCGGCCATCAGTTCCGCGGCGGCCTCCACCGTGGCGTTCTGCCAGATCACGTGGACCGGGCTGCTCATGATGTCCTTGGCGCGCATGGTGTCACCTCCGGTTGGCCATCTGCTGGGTAAGGTCCACGAGCCGGTTCGTGTAGCCCCATTCGTTGTCGTACCAGCCGAACACCTTGGCCAGTCGTCCGCTCGCCTGGGTCAGTCTCGCGTCGAAGACGCAGGAGGCCGGATCGCCCACGATGTCGGTGGAGACGATCGGCGCCTCGGTGTAGCGGATGATGCCTTCCATCGGGGCGCCCGCCGCGGCCGCCGCCGCGACGGCAGCGTTGATCTGGCCCGGACTGACCTCGGCTGCGAACTGCAACGTGAGATCACTGACGGAGCCGTCCACCACGGGCACGCGCAGGGCCACGCCGTCGAGCCGGCCGGCGAGCTCGGGCAGGACGAGGCCGACCGCCTTGGCGGCGCCGGTGCTCGTGGGAATGATGTTGACCCCGGCGGCCCTTGCCCGGCGCGGGTCCTTGTGCGGCGCGTCGAGGACGTTCTGGTCGTTCGTGTACGCGTGCACCGTCGTGAGATACCCGGCCTCGACGACGAACGCCTCGTGCAGCACCTTGAGCAGCGGCGCCACGCAGTTCGTGGTGCACGACGCGGCGGAGACGACCGAATGCAGAACCGGGTCGTACGTGTCGGCGTTGACCCCGGGCACCAGGGTCGCGTCGACGCCCTTCCCCGGCGCGGAGATCAGCACGCGCTCGGCCCCGGCCTTGAGGTGCAGGGCCGCGTCGTCGCGCCGGCGCAGCTTGCCGGTCGACTCGATCACGAGGTCCACGCCGAGGTCACCCCAGGGCAGCGCCTCGGGGGAACGCTCGCAGAAGGTGGGGATCCGATGCCACCCGACGGTGAGCGCCTCGTCGTCGTAGCTCACCTGCGCGTCGATGCGGCCGAAAGTGGAGTCGTACTCGAGCAGGTGTGCCAGCGTGGCGGAATCGTAGAGGTCGTTGATCGCAACGACCTGCAGGCCCGCGTTGATGAGCTTCTTGTCCGTCAGCGTGCGCACGTAGTTGCGACCGATGCGACCGAAGCCGTTGATCGCGATGCGGTAGGTCATGGTCAGCCTCCAGCCTTGGTGACGCCTCCAACCTTTCGCGGGACGACCGGCCGGGGGCAGGGTCGAAGGACCCGTGACGGCGGGAACTGCGCATCGATCGGGACCTAGGTCCTGGTGGAGTCGGGCGGTCAGGCCCGGGTGCGGGCGCTGCGAGCGGTGCATCGTCATCTCAGGACATCGATTGAGGAGGACACCATGACGACCATCGGCCGCGGACCCGCGGCTCACCACCTCGAGACCGTCGAGGCACCCGGCTCCATGCTCACCAAGACCGCCGCGCGGGCGCTGGCCGTTTTCCGCATCTCGCTCGGCTTCGTCTTCCTGTGGGCGTTCCTCGACAAGACCTTCGGCCTCGGCTACGCGACCCCGTCCGAGCGTGCCTGGATCAACGGCGGCTCCCCGACCAAGGGCTTCCTGTCGTCGGTGGACGTTGGCCCGTTCCAGGGCACCGCCCACTCGATCGCCGGCGACCCGTGGGCCGACTGGCTGTTCATGCTCGGCCTGCTCGGCATCGGGCTCGCCTTCATCCTGGGCATCGGCATGCGCATCGCCGCGGGCGCCGCCACCCTCATGATGGCGTTCATGTGGCTCGCCGAGTACCCGCCCGCGCAGCACACCAGCGCCGGTAAGCCCAGCGGCTCCAACAACCCGATCACCGACTACCACTTCATGTACGCCGTCGGCTCCATCGTGCTCGCGCTGACGTACGCGGGCCACACCTGGGGTCTGGGCCGCTGGTGGGCCGGGCTGCCCTTCGTGCAGCGTAACCGCTGGCTGATCTGATCCCGGCCGGCGCCCCGGCGTCGCAGGGAACAAGTGCAGAACTGGCGGTGTGAGCAACCGTCCGGCCGGGACCTCAGGGTGGTCGCCCCGACCGGACGGCTCCGTCCACGTCAGGAGGCTTCCGATGATCCGGCGACCGGCGCCGGCGACCCGTGAGCCGACTGGCTGTTCATGCTCGGCCTGCTCGGCACTCTCGGGTCCCAGAAGGACAGCATCCCGCTGACCAGGGCTTGCCAGGTCATCGGGCCCACGATGCCGTCGATTCCTGCGGATGGGATGTCGGCGTGCAGTGCGGCGTGCCCAGGCCGTCGGGCCCACGCTTCCGGGACCTGCTGCCCTGCCCCTCGCCATCGATGAGGCCGACGATGGAGGGAGAAGGGAGAGTCCGATGAAGGCAAGGAAGATCATCGTCGGCTACGACCGCTCCTGCGAAGCCCGGGCCGCCGCTGCCTGGGCTCTGGACGAGGCCGACCGTACCGGTGCGCTGGTGGAGTTCTTCTACGCGTACGAGTGGCCCACCTGGGTGCCGGCGGCCTCCACGGTGCCGGCCCCCGCGGTGTGGCCGGACGGGGAGACCGACCGTGCCATCAAAGGCTCCCTACGGGAAGCCGTGGCTCAGGCGCGGGAGACCCACCCCCGGGTTCCCACCAAGGTGTCCATCGTGCACGGGAGTACCGCGTTGACGTTGATCGAACGGTCGGCCGAGGCGGGCCTGGTGGTGCTCGGGAGCCGAGGTCACAGCGCGGTGGCCGGCGTGCTCGGCTCGGTCAGCGTGGCCGTCAGCGCCCACGCCCACTGCCCGGTCATCGTCGTACGCGGAGAGACCGATCGCGCCGCGCCGGTGGTCGTCGGCGTGGACGACTCGCCGTGCGCACAGCTCGCGCTGAACTTCGCCCTGGATCAGGCGCTCGAGCGCCACGTACCTGTCCGCATCATCCACGCGTGGCGCCCCGTCACCGGCATCTGGGAGGACAGCCCGCTGGTCACCCACACGGTCACGGCCGAGGAACGCAGGCCGTTCGACGAGATCGTGTCGGCATGGCGGGACAAGTACCCGCAGGTGAAGATCACCGCCGACGCTGTGGTCGACCACCCTGCTCACGCGCTGGCGGTGGCGAGCGCCACGGCGCAGCTCGTGGTGGTGGGCTCGCGTGGGCGTGGAGCGTTCCGCGGGATGGTGCTCGGCTCGGTGAGCCAGCATCTCCTCCGGCAGTCCGCTTGCACTGTGGCCGTCGTCCGCGAGGTCTCCGCAAGCTGATGCTCCGGCGCGCCGGGTTTCCGCAGGGAGCCCGGCGCTGTGCCGTGCGCCGAAGGGGATGGCCATGAGGCTGAACCCTGCGCGACGCCGTAGCCAGCGGCACCCGCCGGCCACCGTCATGACGCCCCGCGGTCGTCCCGGCGCCGGCGGAACGCGCGGTACAGCTCATCCACTCCCCACACGAGCAGCGGGAACGGGATCAGGAACGCCACCTGCGCCGGACCGAGTGCCGCTGTGCCGAAAACCGACTGCAACGGCGGAAGGTAGATCACCGCGGCGGCGAAGACCAGCTCGAACGCGATGCCGCCCAGCAGCAGCCGGTTGGTGAAGAGGCCGATCGAGCGCAGCGACGCCCGGTCGGTGCGTGCGGCGAAGGCCGTGCCGATCTGGCAGGCCACGATGCCGGCGAACGTCATGGCGGTCGCCTCCCGATAAGCCTCGTGCAGTCCACTGCCCGGCCCGGTGGCCGCGCCCGGATACCAGCCGGCCCGCCACAGGGACCAGAAGAAGCCGGCCATGACAAGTGCCGCGGAGGTGATCCCCAACAGTCCCCAGGCGCGCACCAGCATCCGCCGGTCGATGACGCCCGACTTCGGCGGCCGCGGTGGGCGGCGCATCAGGCCCGGTTCCGCTGGTTCGCGTCCGAGCGCCAGCGCGGGCAGCGTCTCCGTACCGAGGTCGATGGCGAGGATCTGCAGCACTGTCAGCGGCAATGGGATCGATCCACCGGAAAGGGCAAAGATCAGGAAGGGCACGACCTCGGGTACGGCGTGCGCGAAGATGTACAGCACGAACTTGCGCACGTTGTCGTACACGCGCCGCCCGGCGTGCACGGCCTTCACGATGGTGGCGAAGTTGTCGTCGGTCAACACCATCGTGGCGGCCTCCCGGGCCACGTCCGTGCCGGAACCGCCCATCGCGACGCCGATGTCGGCGTGGCGCAGTGCCGGGGCGTCGTTGACGCCGTCGCCGGTCATCGCCACGATGCGGCCGTGCGCGCGCAACGCCTCGCAGATGCGCAACTTGCCCTCGGGGGTCGAGCGGGCGAAGACGATCTCCTCCTCCCCGGCCAGCAGCCGGTCGAGGTCGGCGTCGCCCATCGCCTCCAGCTCCTCGCCCGTCACCACCCTCCGGCCACCGCCGATACCCGCCTCCCGGGCTATCTCGGCTGCCGTCGGCCCGTAGTCGCCGGTGATGACGTGGATCCGGATGCCGGCCCGGTGCGCCCTTTCCACCGCCCCGGGCACACCCGCCCGCAGCGGGTCAGCCAAGGCCAGCAACCCTAGAAGCGTCAGATCCGCCTCGGCGACCTCGCGCGGCGGCGCCGCCTCACCATTTCGGGCGAAGCCGTAGGCCACAGCCAGCACCCGTAGGCCCGCGGCGGCGTACCGGTCGACGGCGGCCAGCAGCTCGGCGCGCACCTCCGGGGTGAGCGTCACGGCTCGCCCGCCGGGACCGACGACTCGCTCACACAATGGCAGCACGGATTCCACCGCGCCTTTGGTGTGCACGCGTGCGCCATCGATCGTGGACATGCGCTTGAGGCGGCTGTCGAATGCGTACAGCGCACTACGCTCGGCGTCCCGTTCGGCGGCATGCACCGTCACCGACAGCCGGTCGGCGAAGCGCAGCAGAGCCAGTTCCATCGGATCGCCGGTGTCGTGCGGCGCCCCGTCCCCGGCCACCCTTGCCGTGGTGCAGCGGGCTGCTGCGGAGGCAAGCTCCCGCGCCCGCCCGTCACCACTGGCGGCTGCGGCATCCAGCTCGGTGCTGCGGAGCCAGATCCGGGCGACGCGCATACGGTTCTCGGTCAGGGTTCCCGTCTTGTCGGTACAGATGACCGACGTCGACCCGAGCGTCTCCACAGCCGACAACCGCTTCACCACCGCGCCGGCGCGGGCCAGTTCCCGTACGCCGATCGCCAGGGCCAGGGTGATGGTCGGCAGCAGGCCCTCCGGAACGTTGGCCACGATCAACCCGATGGCGAAGCTGACGGCCGCGGCCCAACTCAGGCCGGCAGCCACGCCGACGGGCAGGAACGCGGCCCCGGCGGCGACCGCCACGATGGCGATGATCCATGTCGCCCTGCGCACCTGGCGCTCGAGCGGGCTCCGCTCGGTACGACCACGCTGGGACAGGGCGGCGATCCGGCCGATCTCGGTGTGCATCCCGGTACGGGTCACCACGGCGAGGCCTTGGCCGGCTGTGCAGACAGTGCCGCTGAACACCATCTCCCGCGCTTCCAGTAGCGGGCCGGCGACCACTTCCGCGTCGGCCGACCGGGGCGCGGGCACCGATTCGCCGTTGAGCGCCGACAGATCGACCGACAACGCGCCGTCCACCAGCCGGCCGTCCGCGCAGATCCGGTCCCCCTCGGCGACCACCATGACGTCCCCCGGCACCAGCTCCCTCGCCGGTACGTCACACAGGGCTTCGTCACGCAGCACCCGGACGGTGGCGGGCAGGTACGCCGCCAGCGCCTCGACCGCCCGCTCGGCCTGCATCTCCTGCACGAACGCGAAACCGGCGTTGAGCAGTATCACGGCCACCACTGCGACCGCCAGTGCCGGCGTGTGTCCCAGCCACGCGAGAGCCGCGGCAACCATGAGCAGCACGGCGAGGGGCTGAGTGAACTGGGCCAGAAGCTCTCGCGGCCAGCGCCGCCCGCCGCGACGGGACAGCTCATTCGGGCCGTACACGGTGAGCCGGCGGGCGGCTTCCCGGGTGCCCAGCCCCGCGGGACTGGTACGCAGGTCCCGGAAGAGCTCGACAGGGGGACGCCGTTCGTCGACCGGAACAGGTTCCGTGGTCGTCTGCGTCATGGGTTCAGGCTTCGCCGCCGGCGCCGGGCCGGACAGGGTCCTTCGGCCCGTGCGGCGCGGTCCTACGGCCGTGGCCCGGACCTCACTCGGCACGCCCTTGAACCTCCGCCGGATCGACGGGGTACGCGTACAGCTCGACCAGCCGTACCCGTGCCGCTTTCAACCGGTCAGCAAGCACGGCAAGGAAACGCATCGACAGCTCTCGCCCCAGTTCGGCGTCTTCGGCCATCAGCCGGCGCACCCGGGGCGCGTCGAACTCGACAGCCTGGCACTCATCGGCGACGACAGCACCCAACGACCACCGGTACGGCGGCAACAGCCACGACCAGCCCACCGGTGCCTCCGCCTCGATCCGCTCGATGACGATGGCGCCACGCCCGGGGACTGCGAAGTCCAGGGCGACCGCTCCGGAGGTGAGCAGCCAGAAGCTGTTCGCCGGAGCGCCCTCGTGGAACAGTCGGGATCCTGAATGGCGCAGCACCGGCCGGCCGAGCACGGCCAGTCGACGCAGCCATTCGGTGGGCATGTCGCCCACGAACGGATGCAGGGCGAGGCGGTCGAAGACGGTCAGCGGCGCCATACTGTCCTCCCTGAGCTCTCGGCGTGACCGGGCCGTTCGCCGGGCGGCCCGGTCGGGTGCGGGTCGGTGCTCAGTGGCCGCTGAGCCGGTGCATCTCCCGCTGGACGGCGTCCTCCGGCGGGTTCTCCGGGGCGTAGACGTCCCAGACGTGGAATGCCAGCCCGATGCCCCAGCCGAGCAGCGGGAACATCGGCCAGTAGAAGCCGCCCGGCGTGGTGAACAGCCAGATGCCGTTGAGGAACAGGTTCACCAGCACGTACGCAAGCAGGTGCGCCTGCAGGTCGCGCTTCTTGCGCAGCCGGGCCAGCGCCAGCCGACGTAGCTCGGCGGTGTCGTCCTCCGGGGTGACCCCGGCGGGGTGGAAGGTCGTCATGGTCGTCCACCCTCTTCTCCCTCGGTGTCCCACGAGACGGCGTGTCTCGCAGCTCGATGGTCGCCGACGGCACGACGGGCGGACAGAGTCGCGAGCCCAGGAGTGCGGGGCCGGTCTGCCCTCTCGCTGACGTCCCCTTCTCGTGGCCATCGGCCCTGTCAGCGGCAACCACGGCGAGCGATGCTGGACTCGACGCCACCGGAGCACCGGTCCGGCGACCAGGCCCCTCAGGCCACACCGTACGCGATGCCGGTGCCCAGAACGTTGCTGTCGTCGTAGTCGTACTCGAGCTTGTCCTCGACGCCGACCACGCCCGCGATCTGGCGGGTGAGCCGCTTGGCGATGTCGGCGCTGGACCAGCGGTCGACGCGGCCCTTGAGGGTCACCAGGCCGTCCTGGACCGTGACCTCGACCCTCGGGACGTCGTCGAGGAGATAGACCCGCAGGATGCCGTCCCGGACATCGTGAAGGATGTCGTCGTCCGAGCGCAGATGCACCTTGAGCAGATCGCCGCGGGAGACGATGCCGACCAGGCGGCCGAGGTCGTCGACCACCGGCAGGCGCTTGACGTTCTCCCGGTCCATCAGACGGGCGGCGGCGGCGATCGGCGTACCGTTCGGCGCGATCACCGGCGGGGAGCTCATCAGGTCGGCTGCGGTTCGTGCGTCGGCCTTGACCCGGTCGCCGCGCCGGCGCCGCCCTTCGAACAGCCGAGGCTTCTCGTCGCCCGCGTACTCGATCTTGCGGAGCAGGTCCGCTTCCGAGACCACGCCGGTGACCCGTTCGAAGTCGTCCACCACCGGCACGGCGCTGAGCCGATGCCGGATCAGCAGGTCCACCACCGTTCGGTAGGGGGTGTCCTCCGCAACCGTGACGACCGCCGTGGTCATGACGTCGTCCACATGCCAGTTCTTCATCACGAGACCTCCTTGTGGCGTCACTTCGAACGCTAGAAGCCCCGTTGGGCACCGGTCAGGGCCAAGAGTCCTCTTTCGGCGGGTCGAGTCGCAGGCCGCTCGAGAGATCACTTCCGCTGCCGGGCAGGGGATGAGGTGTGGGGTACGACCAGGACCGGGCGGAACGCGTGATGGAGCGTCGCCATGGCCACGGAGCCGAGCACGATCTCCTCGACGGCCGACCGCCCCCGCGATCCCATCGCGATGACGGCCGCTTCACGGCGGCGGGCGTACGTGCACAGCGCAGCCGCAATCGACCGCGTGGAGCTGGGCAGCATGCCGTCGCCATGCAGTACGGTGACCGACCGGCCGCTGGTCTCGAGGCCGTGTCCGGTGCCGTCCTCCACGGTGACCGGGACGATCTCTCGTTCCCGGAACAGGCGTTGCGCGGCAACCAGCGCGGCGTCGGCTCCGCCGGAGCCGTCCCAGCCGATCACGACAGGGCCGGCTCGCAGGGCGCCGGACTCCTCGGCCAGCAGCGGATGCGGTATCACCAGCACCGGCTCCCGGGCGTAGTGCACCACCATGTCGGACACGCTGCCGAGCAGCGCCCTGGTGCCGCCGAGTCCCCGTGATCCTACGATCACCGCCTGGGCGTCGAGCTTGCCGGCCAGCTCGGCGATCTGTACGCCGTCGCCGCCGTAGCCGCGCTCGACCACCGCCTCGGCGTCCCACCCCGCGGCACGCGCAAGCACGACACCGGCCCGGGCGATGCGCTCGGCCTCGCGGGCGCCTTCACGCTCGACCGCCTCCACGAACCGGTCGATCCCCGCTGTGCCGCTCCAGAGCCGCCGCCGCAGGGAATCACTGGCGAAGGGTGGTGTCCACAGATGCACGATGCTGGCCTGCGTGTCCGGGAACAAGGCCGCGCCGGCATCGATCGCGGCCATCGCCGCCGGGGAACCGTCGAAGCCGATGATCACTCGAGGTACCTGTGCGGTCATGGTTCCAGGCTCGGCGCGACGCCTGAACGGCACCAGGGCCGGAAGTCCGTCGCTGGTCACCGGGTGCCGAGCGCCCCATCGAAGTAGGACCAGTCGACCCTTCACCGGCGTTCCCCACGCGATCCAGGATGGGGAACACGGCCGAAGGGAGCACATCAATGGCTCGCACCGACATCGTCGTAGGAACCGACGGCACGATGGCCGGGGCCGCGGCCGTCCGCTGGGCCGCTGCAGAGGCAGCGCGGCGGAATGTGCTGTTGCGCATCGTGCATTGCTTCGACTGGGATCACGACTCGTATCGGCACGGCTGCAGCAGCGATTCGGCCAGAGCAGCACAGGCCATGGCCGATGCGGTGACGACTGCGGCGCTGCACCAGGCTCGCGCCGTCGCACCCGGTATCTGGCTGGAGGCGGACGCGATGATCGGCGACCCCGCCTCCCACCTGATCGAGCTTTCCGACGCCGTTGCGCTCGTGGTGGTCGGCAGCCGGGAACGAGGCGATCTTGCCGCCCTGATCCTGGGATCGGTGAGCCGCCGCGTAGCCGTGCATGCCTCGTGCCCGGTCACCGTCGTTCGTGGCCGTCGCGATGTGCGCGAGGCGCCGATCGCGGTCGGCGTCGACCTGTCCCCACGCGGCGAGATGGTGCTGCAGCGCGCGTACGAGCTCGCTGAGCTGCGCGGATGCGACCTGCGTGTGGTGCACAGCTACACACCGGTCATCTCTCCGTGGGTCGGCACCATGTCGACGACCGCCGTTCCGGCGCGCTTGCTGGACGAGGCCGAGGAGGACCGCCTGCACGCGCTGTTGGCGCCTTGGCAGGACAAGTACCCCCAGGTGGGCACAACCGTCTGCCTCACCCGCCGGCCCCCCGCAAGCGCTCTGACCCTCGCGTCGAAGCGTGCCGGGCTGCTGGTCGTAGGAAGCCACGGGCACGGCGCCGTCTCCGGCACGCTGCTCGGCTCCACCAGCCTGCACCTGCTGCACCACGCCGACTGCCCGGTGACGGTCGTCCACACTCGCGTGGCCCAGCTACAAGAAGGGAGCAGACGATGATGTACTACGGAAGCGGCATGGGCGCCGGAGGCTGGGTCCTCATGATCCTCACCGTGGCGCTGTTGGCGGCGCTGGTGTTCGTCCTGGTGCGGCCGCTCGCCGGCCGTACCGTCGAACCCCCCGCCTCGCCGGACCCGACCGCGGACGCCGAAAGGGTGCTGGCCGACCGCCTGGCCCGCGGCGACATCGACACCGACGAGTACCAGCGGCGCCTGCAAACGCTGCGAGCCGAGCGCCGACAGTAGAAGCCGGGCGACCGTCCGGGAGGGGACCTGCGGCCCTGCCCGTAACGGCGGCTGCGGCGGTGTGCTGAAGGCGACCGTTGCAGGAGGTGTCATGAACCGCTGTCCGCTGCGGGTCGAGGCACGGCGCGACGAGTCACTGAGCCGGTGGCTGTGGCTCGTCAAATGGCTGTTGCTGATCCCGCACTCCCTCATCCTGGCCGTGCTCTGGGTGGGCTTCGTCGTGCTCACCCTCGTCGCGTACCTCGCGGTCCTGATCACCGGCAGGTATCCGCACGCAATCCAGGCCTACAACGTCGGCGTGCTGCGGTGGACGTGGCGCGTGGGCTATTACGGCTACCAGGCGCTGGGCACCGACCGGTACCCGCCGTTCACACTGGCCGACGTACCCGACTATCCGGCGCGTTTGCGGGTGGATGCCCCGGCCCGGCCACGGCGGTGGCTGCCACTCGTTGCGTGGTTGTTCGCGATTCCGCACCTGGTGCTCGTCGGGGCGCTCACCGGGGGCGCCGCCCTCCTGCTGACCGCGGAGGACAACGGCAACGGCGTCCCGGTAGGCGTGGTGACCGCCGGAATCCTCATCGCCGGAGTCGGCCTGCTGTTCGCGCGGCGGTATCCCCGCGGCTTGTACGACCTGCTCGTCGGCGTCGCCCGCTGGAACCTCAGGGTCATCGCCTACCTCACGCTGCTGACGCCGTACCCGCCGTTCCGGTTGGATCAGGGCGAGCGTGAGCCGGACGGCGACCCGGACGACCCACCGGACCGCCCGCAGGCACACCACGGCTCCCGGCAAGGCTCCGTCGTGGGCCCGGTCACCGCACTCGTGGCGGGGGTGATCCTGCTGCTACCCGTCGTCGGCACCGGCGTCGCGGGAGGCGCCCTGCTCGCCCTCCAGAGCGGCCGCGACAGCTCGGGGTACGTCACGAGTTCCGCCCTGCAGCTGACATCCGCCACCGCAGCGGTCACCACCGAGGATCTCACCATCGAGCACGCCGGCGAATGGACGCGTCTTTTCGCCGACGTGGGCGGTGTGCGGATCAGCGCGGACAGCAGCACTGCTCAACCGGTGTTCGTCGGCATCGGCCGCCGATCCGACGTCGACCGCTGGTTGACCGGAACGGCCCGGGACCGGATCGCTGACGTGACCGGTACGACCGTCCGCTACGAGCGCACCAGCGGCGTGGTCCGGGCGACGACGACGCCCGCGGCACAGGACTTCTGGCTCGCCTCGACGAGCGGAACCTCCGGCGCCCGGATGACGTGGCGGGTCACCGACGGGCAATACACGGTGGTGCTCGCCAACGCCGACGGCTCCCCCGGCGTCTCCGCCGACGTGCGGGCCGCGACGCAGATCCCCGACCTGACAGGCCTGGGCATCGGCCTGCTCGTCAGCGGAGTCGTCCTGGGCGCGCTGGCAGTCATGCTGATCGTCGTCGGGGGCACGGGACTTGGTCGCCGTCACAGCGAACCGCCCACTCCCCCGGCGCCCCCGGCGCCTCCCGTGCCGCCGGGTGGATCGCCGCCGCAGTGGGAATCACCTCGCCCGTCCCTGACGGCTTCGCCTTGAGGCGGATGTACAGACCGGCCGCGCCGGGGCGTACGCCCCGGCGCGTGGCGGCCATGCCCGCTCATCACCTCGCCCTTGGCCGGTGAGCGACGCCGGTTCCAGCAGCTTCCGGCCGCCCGCGACCCGGGCGTACGGGAAGCCCGGCCATGATGGCGGCGAACAACGCCTCGTCGCCCTCGTACGAGGTCAGCATCAGCCCCTTTGATCGACGAGTCGACCGCTCGCAACGGCCTAGTCGGGACCCGGGCCACCCTTGAGGTCCTCAACCTCGATCGGCGCTGCAACGGGGCAGGTCAGAATGACGGTGGCGCCCTGGCTGTCGCTGGTCCAGGTGAGCTGGCCTCCGTGGCCGGCCAGCCACAGGCCGCGCCCGCTCAGTGCGCCCGGAGCCGGACGGCCAGGGGGATGTACCTGCGGAATCCCGGGGCCATGGTCAGTGATCCTGCACCGGAGGTGGTCGTCCGTACGTCGCAGCTCGAGGTGTCCATGACCGCCGCCGTGGCGCACGGCGTTGGTGGCGAGCTCGTGAACGGCGAGGACGAACCGGTACAGGGCGGGATCGGTGAGGCCGTTTCGCTCCGCGAGCCGAGTCACTTCATGGCGCAGCCCGTCGAGATCATCGTGGGCGAAGTCGCGGGCCGTCAGCGGGTGGCCCGGATCCCGGCCCGGATCGCCGTTCAAAGGGTGCTGCTGTTCAGGCATCGTTACCTTCGGAGCTCACGGCGGACTGGTCTGACTGGAGATTCTCGCTTGCCGCTATGTAATGGCGTACGGCCAGGATGCAGGTGTCGTCGTCGGGGTTGGCTCGGCGCAGCCGCGCCAGCAGGTCGGCCAGAGGTTGGCGGCTGCCCGAAGTGGAGATGTCGTTGAGCGTGGCGATGACAGGGGCGAGCCCCTCGGCGAGGGTGTGTCTACGGTGTTCGATCAGTCCATCGGTGTAGAACAGCAGCAGGTCGGCGGGGGCCAGGTTCACCGTGGCGCTGTCGTAGTTGGTGGTGCGGGCAGCACCGAGCAGCTGCCCGCGTGGCCGGGCCAGTTCGGTGGTGGTGCCGGCGCGGGCATGCAGCGGCGCAGGGTGCCCGCCCTGCGCCCAGGTCACCGATCGGTTCTGCGGATCGAACCGGGCAACCGCAGCGGTCGCGGTGGTGGCGCAGGAGTAGAGCAGCCGGTTGAGGTGCCACAGCAGGTGCGCCGGGTCGGTGGTGGTGGTCACGGTGAGGCCGGAGAGCATGTGCCGCAGCTGGGCCATCACCGTGGCGGCGTGCATACCGTGGCCGGCCACGTCGCCGATGGCGAGCACCACGCTGCCGTCGTCGGCTTCGGCAGCGTGGAACCAATCGCCGCCGACCCGACTGGCCTCCTCGGCCGGTAGGTAGCGGACGGCGACCCGCAGCCCGGGAAGGTCGAACGGCTCGGCGGGTACGGGCAGCACGATCTGCCGCAGTTGAGCGGCGAGTTCATGCTCAGCGGCAAGGCTGTGCTGGTGTTGCTGCAGCAACTGCTCCGCCTCGGCCAGCGCCGCCCGGGTCGTGTGCTGCATGGTGACGTCCTGGACGATGCCGTACACCTTCACCGGCCGGCCCTGTACATCGCGGACCGCGTCGACGACCGTGCGCACATGCTTGACCCGGCCACCGACGCGGATTCGGGTGGTGACATCGACGGTGTCCCCGCGCCCGAAGCCCTCCGCCGCCTGCCGGCGGATCGGCTCGTCCTCGGGCAGTGTCAGGGCGGTCTGCTCTTCGCTGGACAGCGGCCCCAGGGCTGGGTCGCGCTCATAGATGCGGTACAACTCGTCCGACCAGATGATCTGCCCGGTGATCAGATCGGCTTCACCCCAGCCGAGCTGACCCAGCCGTTCGGTTTGCGCTATCCGTTCGGCCTGCCGCGTCTGCTCGTCCTGGCGTACCCATCGGCTCAGCACTCCCGGCCCTACCGGCGAAACCCAGGCGCTCATCAACACGTTGGCGGGTGACCGATCACTCCTGCCCACGTAGGAGAAGGGCCCCACCTCGCGCGCCCGCCCGTCAGCCACCACGTCGCGCCAGGCCTGCCACACCGGCGTGTCCACCGTGGCGGGATATACCTCGGTAATGCGCCGGCCCACCGCCCGGGCCACGTTCTGGCCGGAGAAGTCGGCCGTCTCCTGACTTACTGCAACGACAACCCAATCGGTGATCTCGGAGCTGTCGCCGAACTCCGGCGACAGCACCATGAGGTTACCCGGCACCGCGTCGAGGACCTGCTGCATCAGCGGACCCCAGTCGTCGACCGCCCGTGGCGGTGCAGGCGCGGAAACCCGCTGCCCCGACCCCTCGCACCGGGGGCGCAGCGCCTGGTCCACCTCGACATCCAGGGGCCGGATGCCGGGCCCTCGACGGCCCTGGAGTGCCGTCAGGATCTCGCCGGCCACCGCAGTCACCGGGCGGCCCTGCTGCGCTGCGCGGTTGAGCAGATAGGTGTGGGCCTCGTCGACCTGGCAACCAACCCGGCCCGCCAGGAGCCCAGCTGCCCGTTGCACCTGTGCGGCGGGGTCCAGCTGTGCCCGCGCCACCGTCTCCTCCAGCGCGACCAGCCGCTGCCGGTACTCGTGATGCTGCTCCACGGTCATCGCGCCTCCGTCGGCGGCCCGCAGCGGTCCGCCCTGTCAGACGTTTCCTGCCGGCACCTCGAACGTACGGGTCCAGCGCCCCCGCCACTGTCGTTGCTCACCGCCCGGCACCGCTGCCGCCACCATCAGAGCCGCCCAGACCGAACAGCTCCAGCAGGCCGGCGATCTCGAATTGGCCGTACACATTCGCGTTGGGACGCTCCACCCGGAACGCGGCACCGCAATCCGCCGCGGCGCGCAGGACAGCCACCAACGCCCCGAGGCCCGAGGAATCCAGGAAGCTCACCTCGGCCACGTCCACCACTACCAGCTTCGGCCGACCCTCGGCCACCGCCTCTCGCATCGCCTGCGTGATCGGCGCCGAGTTGACGAAGTCGATATCGCCGCGCAACGCCAAACAGAGCGTCCCTTGATCAAGGCTGACCGACAACGGCCCCACACCCGCCACCTCCTCGCGACAGGCCGACAAGGGCCAGTCTCCACCGGCACTCCCCTAGCGGTTTACCGGACACCGACCGCCCGGCATATGGCCCAACCGGTGCGGTTACCGCACGTTCACCCTCACGGTACGCGGCCATCGACTGCGTTCACCCTGGAGAGGGTCGCCGGCAGTGAAGTGACCCTTGGAACCGGACGCCGCCGGACTTGGATCCTTGCCGAAGAACACTGCCGCTGCTGCTCCGAAACTGAGCGATTGCCCGCGCCACGGGCCGGCCGTGACGTCCGTCCACTCGCGCGCGTCTGGGCAGGTATGGCTCGGAGCTCACACCGACAGCTGGCGCAATAGGAGCGATCTCCGATCGCCGCGGCGCTGGCCGCCCAGCTGACCCTGCGGCTCGACCATAGTCACCTGACTATAGTCGTGGGTATGGGGTCACGACCAGTGCGGCTCATGGGAGCGCATGAGATCCGGATTCGGCTGGGCGTCACCCGGCAGCGCACCTACCAAATCACGAGTCAACTGGACTTCCCCCGCCCGGTCGCAGATCTTGCTCAAGGCAAGGTGTGGTTGGCCGAGGACGTAGAGGCCTGGATCGCGGCCCATCGGTCGCCGGCGGCTGACGTGCCGAACAAGCGGCATTGATCGTCGCGCCATCCGCGGCTTCAGCGAGGACAGCGCCGGGTTGTCGCCGCGTCGGTTCCGAGAGGGCTGATCAGCCCGGGTCGGAACCGACGAGCGCCTGCAACGTCTCGGTCAGAGTGTCGACCGGCCGCTGCGGGTCGAGGCTGCGCCCGATGGCCAGCCCGATCGCGAGGTCGAGCAGGGCCGCGGCGAGCGTCGGCACCGGCAGCGCCGGGCGCCGGCCGTCACGGTCGAACTGGCCGGCGAGGGCTGCGGCGAGCAGCTCGACCGCGGCCCGGTGCTTGCGGACCAGGCCGTCGCGCAGGACCGGGTCACGGCGGGCCTGCACCGCGAGCTCGATGCCGAGCAGGGTCCAGCCGGCGTCGCCGACGGCGTGTTCGGCCCAGTCGCGCAGGGCGTCCGCCCGTTGGGCCCAGGTGTCCCCGGCGGCCAGGGCCGCGGCGACGGCCGCCAGTTCCTCCTGCTCGAGCTGCTCGAGGACGGCCAGGCAGAGCTCGTCCTTGCTGCGGAAGTTGGAGTAGACGGCGCCCTTGGAGAAGCCGGCCGCCTCGGCGACCTTCTCCAGCGAGGTGGCGTGGTAGCCGTCCCTCAGGAACAGCAACCGGGCTGTCTCGAGGAGCTGCTCGCGGGTGCGTTCGCGGCTCTCGGTCCGGCTCAGTCGGCGCATCGCCCCATCCTAGGTCCCCCTACCGTTGGACTTCGAATACCTATAGTCTTCCGATACCGTGGGTATCTCAAAAGAAGGAGAGGGCGGCATGGACGAGGAGGGGAACTTCGAGGTGGTGATCGTCGGCGCCGGCTGCTCCGGCATCGGCGCGGCCATCGCGCTGCGGCGAGCCGGCGTGCACGACTTCCTCGTGCTGGAGCGGGCGGACGACGTGGGCGGGGTTTGGCGGGACAACACCTACCCCGGCTGCGCCTGCGACGTGCCGTCAGTGCTCTATTCGTACTCCTTCGCGCCCAACCCCGCCTGGTCGCGGCTCTATTCCGGACAGGCGGAGATCGGCGCCTATCTGCGCCGTACCGCGCACGAGCACGGGGTGCTGCCGCACCTGCGGTACGGCACCGAGCTGCGGTCGGCGCGCTGGGACGAACTCACTGGGCGCTGGCACCTGGACACCGGCCGGGGGCGGTACACCGCCCGGGTGCTCGTCGCCGCCGCCGGACCGATCGCCGAGCCGGCCGTGCCCGACCTGCCGGGGCTGGACACCTTCGCCGGCACCGCTTTCCACTCCGCCCGCTGGGACCACGGACACGACTTGACCGGCCGGCGCGTGGCCGTGGTAGGCACCGGCGCCTCGGCGGTGCAGTTCGTCCCGAAGATCGCCCCCCACGTCGGCGAGCTGCACCTGTTCCAGCGCACGGCGTCCTGGGTGCTGCCCAAGTTCGACGGTCCGGTGCCGCCGGCGGTCCAGCGACTGTTCCGGCGGATCCCCGCCGCTCAGGCTGCCGCCCGCGGCGCGGTGTACGCACTGCACGAAGCGGTCGGCGTCGGCTTCGACCGGCCCAGGGCGATGCGGCCGATCGAGCGGTGGGCGCTGCGCCGGATGCACCAGGCCGTCACCGACCCGGATCTGCGCGAGGTGCTCACCCCCCGGTTCGCCCTCGGATGCAAGCGGATCCTCTTCTCCAACGAGTACTACCCGGCGCTCACCCGGCCCAATGTGCAGGTGCACGCGACCGGCGTACGGGAGATGCGCGCGGACGCCGTGGTCGGCGTCGATGGCAGTGTCACGCCGGTCGACACGATCATCTTCGGCACCGGCTTCCGGGTGACCGACCCGCCGATCGCCGAGCGGATCGCCGGCCGGGACGGCCGCACCCTCAGCGAGGCCTGGCGGGGCAGTCCCACCGCGTACCTGGGCACCACGGTCACCGGCTACCCGAACCTGTTCCTCACCCTCGGGCCCAACAGCGGCTCCGGACACGCCTCGGCGTTCAGCATCATCGAGCCGCAGCTCCATTACCTGGTCGACGCGGTCCGCACGATGCGCCGGCGCGGGCTCGCCACCGTCGAGCTGCGCCCCGAGGTGCAGGCGGAGCACGACATCGCGCTGCACCGCGCGCTCGCCGGCACGGTCTACAACGCCGGCGGCTGCGCCAGCTACTACCTGGATCGCACTGGTCGCAACAGCACGATCTGGCCGTGGTCCATCACCACGCTGCGGCGCCGGCTGCGCCACTTCGACGCCGACCGGTACGTCCTCCGCGAGGCTGCGCCGACCCTCGAAGCCCGATGAGCGCCACCCCAGCCACGGCGCCGAGCTGGCAGCATGCCGCGGTGGTCCGTGCCCTGCGGCTGGTACGGGCCAACCGGATCCTGGCTCCGGGCCGGGTACCGAAGCCCAACGCACCGGCCCGCCGTCGTCGGCTCCCCCCGCCGCCACCGTGGACCCGGCGAGGTGTACAGGTCGAGCGCAGCGCCCACCTCGGCTGGCCGATGTGGACCCTGCGTTCCGCGCGCCGGCCCGGTGACGGGGCGGTCGTGGTGGCACTGCACGGCGGCGCCTACGTGCGGGAGATCACGGCCGCACACTACGGCTACTACGCCGACCTCGTGCGGCGCACCGGAAGTGCCGTGATGGTGCCCGGCTACCCGCTGGCGCCGGCCGGCACGGCCGGGACCGTCGTCCCCGCCGTGGCGGACCTGCTCACTCGAATCATTGCCGAGCACGGCCCAGCCGCCGTTCGGGTGCTGGGCGATTCAGCCGGCGGCGGCCTCGCCCTGGCCGCCGTGCAGGAGCTCCGCCGCCGCGGCGCGCTGGTGCCGGGTCGGCTGGTACTGCTCAGCCCCTGGTTGGACGTGACCCTCAGCGACGCGCGCAGCGCCACGGTGGCCGACCCGATGCTCGACCTGGCCGGCATGCGGGCCTGCGGACGGCTGTGGGCCGGTCGGCTCAGCCCGACCGATCCGATGGTCAGCCCGTTGTTCGGGCCGCTCGACGGGCTGCCGCCGACGACCGTCTACGCCGGCACGCTGGACCTGCTGCACCCCGACGCGGTCCGGCTGCGGGAGGGGGCCGGGGCCGCCGGGTCGGAGGTACGGCTGGAGCTGCGCACCGGTCTGCTGCACGACTGGCTGCTGGTCCCGATGCTGCCCGAGGCCCGCCGTGCCCGCGGCGACATCCACCGGTTGCTGGCCCGGGCCGGCTAAGACCGTGTATCAGTAGGTCGCGAGGTTGGTGAAGCGATGCGCCGTTGCGAGTCACGCGGTGATGCGCGATAGCGGCCTATGGCTGCCGGACCACGAACCTGCCCATCATGGCGAGGTCCTCGTGTTCGATCATGTGGCAGTGGAAGACGTACTCACCCACGTTGTCGTTGAACGTGGTTGCCACCGATATGCCCTCGCCCTGCGGCACGAGGAAGGTCTCCTTCAGCCCCGCCTCCGCGGGCGGGATGGGCAAGGGGGTGCCGACTGTGGGGTTGTTGAAGTCACCGGCCACCCGGAACCGGCGCACCAGTCTCCAGTCGACGTCATGCAGATGGATGGCATGCGGTGACGGTGACACATTGAAGAACGTCCAACGCTCGGTGGTCCCGCGGACCGGGTCTGCGTCGATGCGGTCGGGATCGAACGACTGGTTGTTGATGGTCCACCGACCGTTACGGATCCGCAGGTCGAACTCGCGGTCCCGAGTCGGCGTGGGCAGCGGCGGCACCGGACGCAGCGTGGCCGGCACCGTACTCGGATCGGTGGCGACATCCCGGTCGACCCGGAACTGGATGAGTTCGCGCGGCGGGTTGCCGTTGGTGCCGGTCGTTTCCGTGTCCAGCAGCACCAGGTTCTGCCCGAGCAGCCCGTTGAAGTCGACGACGATCTCCGCCCGCTCGGCCGGCTGCAGGTTGATGGAGGTGCGCTGCACCGGTGCCGGCAGGAGACCACTCTCGGTGCCGATCTGCGTCATCGCCGCTCCGTTGCTCAGTGCCAGCGTCATCGGGCGCCGGTTGGCGGCGTTGAGGATCCGGATCCGGTACCGGCGGTCGGCCACGTCGAAGTAAGGCTGCGGCCGGCCGTTGACCAGCCACGTGTCGCCGACCGTGCCGAACAGCTGGAAGTTGTACGGGATCTGGTTGTTCGCGTCGAAGGTGCGGTCGGTGATGATGAGCGGAACATCGAACTGGTCGCGGGGCAGCGGCAGCGCGGAGTCCACGGCGTCGTCCACGATGAGCAACCCTACGAGGCCGTTCCAGACGTTACGGCCCGTGACGTCCATGCGGTGGTCGTGGTACCACTGCGTGGCGGCCCGCTCGGGACCGCCGCTCTCCGTGTTGTCGTAGACGTACGTACGCTGGCCGCCCTGCCCGATCAGCTGGGTGTTCGGCTGGCCGTCCTCGGTCGACAGGGCGTGGCTGCCGTGCTGGTGGACCGTGAGCTGACCGGCGGCACCCGGCAGGTTGTTCTGGAACGTGATGCGGGTGGGCTGACCGCTCGGCCGCCGGATGATCGGGCCGGGGAAGAGCCCGTTGTACGTCCACATCTGCGTCGCCGGGCCGGTCGGCATGATCTGCACGCTGGCCTGTCGCATCTGGATGGTGATGGCAGCGTCGGTGAGTGTCGGCGGGATGTTGAGTGGGGTGCTGAACGGGACGACCGCGGCCGTGGCGGGACGGCTCCACGCCACGTCGCCCGCGACCAGGAGCGCAGCGAGTCCGACCAGGGCCGTCATCCGGTACCGGAGCCGGGCCGAGCGATCCGTGCCGCGGCCGGTCACCCCGGTCGGTCTGCGCCTGCGGGCCACGAACAGTACGAGCAGCATCAACGGCAGAGCCACCAGCACGACGAAGAAGGTGTCCTGGATCGCGAACGCCACGGTGTTCGCCCCGGAACCCGCGACGGCGTCATTCGCGGGTGCGTAGAACGGTGCGTTCATCGCGGCGTGGTCAGCCGCCGAGTGCCCGGTTGTTGCCAGCATTTCGTGGTGCGCCCGCTCCACGGTCCGGGCGTCAGCACCCGCGAGAGCGTCCTGCGCACGGCGGCATTCCGCCTCGCTGAACATCGGCAGACACGACGTGTCGTACCGGACCGCCGCGAGGTTCGGCTCATCCGGCGTCGCCTGCAGGGCGGTCCGGATGCCACCCTGAAGCGGCGCTGTGAGGAGGAGAAGTCCCGCGAAAAGGCCCGCGGTCACGCCTGCATGCGCCCACAGCGAGAACGGCCCACCGGCGCGCCGGCCGGCCCACCACGCAGTCCCGGCCACCGCCAGCAGGGCCGGCGGCAGCGCGACGAGCGCCCCCACGCTCAGGTGCCGCAGGCCGTGGGGGTCACCGCCGACGAGCACGTCTGGTGGCATGACGCACCACCAGGCGGTCACGGCCAGAGTCAGCAGAAGGGCGACGAGCGAGATCGTTCCGGTCGTGGTGACCGGTCGGGGCCGACGGCCCGTACCGGTGGAAGCCTGGTCCATGTCGTTCTGCCTTCCCGGTGGTTGGGCGTCGCCCGGCCGCCCCGATCGGTCGATACGAGCGGGCTGGGCGCAGGCGGGCAGCGGTGGGAGACCCCTGGAGGAGACGGGGTGGCGCGGTGGTGAGCGGCGGCAAGCCCTCGGCGTGGCGCGCGGCCGGCGGGAACCGTGACCGGCGGCTGGAGACCCGTGGGTGCGGCGATGCCTTCGAGGAGTGTATGGCGGCTGCCGATTCGGCGAAGTAGCCAGAAACCCCCGGGGGTACGCTCCGCATCCCCCGGGGGCCGCCGGGCGGACGCCACCCGGTCAGGCCGACTCGGGATCCAGCAGTCCCAGCGCGTAGGCCTTGCTCAGAGCGGCCGCCCGGTTGTACACGCCGAGCTTGCGGAACAGATGGCTCTGCGCGTTCTCCACGGTTTTCGCCGCGATGCCGAGTGCGCGCGCTGTCTGCCGCACCGTGCAGTTGCGTTCGATGCAGCGCAGGATGTCGTGTTCGCGGGGAGTGAGGGCCAGGGCCGGGGTGGGCGGATGCGCCGCCGCTGCCCACAGTGATTCGGCGAGCAGCGCCCCGGCAGCCGGATCCATCGCCATGTAGCCCACAGCCGCCAGTTCGAGAACGGGGATCAGCCGGTCGGCGACATCGCCGGACTGGATGATGGCGATCACCCCCTGCGACAGGGCGTACTCCATGAGCAGGTGGTCGACCGCGTCGTCGTGCACAAGGACGGCAAACCCGCCCAGGGTGGCGCCTAGCCGCCACTGTTGCGGTGTAGGGCTCACCAGGATCCGGATCACCGTTCCGGGATACAGGCGCGGCCATTCGAGCTCGGCGACCGGTGCCCGAAGGAGCTCCCGGACCATCGGAAAGCCGTGCCTGATCAGAGTCATCTGGACCGCGTCGAGCGTGGGGCCGCTCGCGCCGAGCAGCACCGGGAGCAACGAGCGGCCGGGTCGCCCGGTGCCCCGGCCCGCCAGTGCCGGGTGGTGCGCCGACGGAGTCCACTCGATGAGCCCGAGGCGGGCAGCCCGGGTGATGGCCTGCGCTGCGCTGGTGGCGTTGAGCTTGGCGTACACGCTGCGCTTGTGGTGGCCCACCGTGCCGGGGCTGATGTTCAGCATCCGGGCGATCTCGCCCGCCTGGTACCCGGAGGCGACCAGCAGCAGAACCGTCCGCTGGCGTGCCGTGAGGCCTTTACCGATCGAGCTGGGTTCCCCGCCGGCGGGTAGTGCGCGCAGCAGGGCCGACAAGCCGTGCAGACCGGGCGAGTACGGGACCACCGCCGTAGCCCCGGACTTGCGCATGGCTGCCTGGTCCAGCACCGTGCCATGCTCGTACACGAGAACCAGGCGCAACGCGGGATGCCGGGCACGCAGTGAGCGAACCGTCGTGAGCGCCTCGTCCATCCGAAAGCCGGCGTCGATCACCGCGGTGTCCGGATCCTGCGATCCGGTCAATGCGAGCAGCCGTCGTGCGTCCGCCACCTCCCCGATGATCGTGAAGCCCCGCACGGTTCTCAAGTACGCCGCCAGCGCGTCCCGGCGGAGCTGATCGGGCGAGCACACCACGATTCGGCGGCGCACGGCGCCATCCTGCAGCGTCACATGTCTATTTCAATCTTTTATCGATATTTGTCAATGATCTGTAAGGTCGGTGAACGCCATCCCGCAGTCACCGTGCTGGGCGAAGGGATGGTTCAGGCCGGTCGCATCTCCCTGGACTCGCAAGGCAATCAACTCCTATGGGCAGCGCGGTGCTCCCTCGAAGCCGAGCTTCGAGCCGGATCCCGGGCTCGACCTGCCCGCCGTCCACGTCGTGGCGCGCGGCTCCACCTGAGGCCGTGCGGCGAATCCATGCACGATAGGCTCCGCGAAATTCGTCGTAGACATCGAGGGCCATCGTGCTGCAAGAGCAGGAGTGCGTCTCCCGGACGCCGCGCGGTTGGGAGACGCAGACCGCTGCCGTCATCGTCGCCATCGCGGTGGCGGCCGTCCTCGGCATGATTCTGCTCGTCAGCGATTTCGCGCTGTGGGCGTACCTGGCCTCCGAAGGTGCGACAGGCCTGTCCCCGATGGTGCGCACCGTATTCGAGAACGCGGCGGCGTTTGACCTGATCTATCTGTTACTGGTGCTCGGATATGTCGGTGGCTTCGTGTGGTGGCAGCACAGCACCCGGCAGCTGCTGCGGCGCATCGGCGACAGCACGGGTGCCGCCGCCCGCCATTGGGCGGTAGGGGCCTGGAACGGGCTCATCGTCGCCGGGTTTCTGATCCGCTTCGCCATCACCAGCAGCAGCGGGGAGCCTGAGACCAGGATCGCCTACACGTCGCTGGGAGTAGGCCTGCGCGTCGTCGCCATTTCGCTGTTGCTGATCGGCGTTTGGGAAATCCGAGGACAAGTACGCGAGGCCGTGGCCGACAGCGGCGTCGTCCTACGCGTCGAGGACATGCCCGCGCGCGCATCCGCGATCCCCGCCCAGCTACTTGCCGCGCCCGCGGCGCCCGCACCGGCCGCGGACCTGCCCGACGCCGACGACGAGTTCTGGGACCGGGTCCGGCGGACGGCCGCCGGGCTGCGCCAAGACCTCGCCCTGCTCGAGTCGTCCGGACCGTACGAGCACCGGTGGCTATGGGTTCCGGCGAGCGGCGACGTCACCTCCGCGCGCGCCGCCGTCGCGCCCGACGCGGTGATCACGATCTTCTCGAAGCCGCCGGTAGCGAACGAAGCGAAGGGCTTCGAACCGGAGCCTGCGGAGGGGTATCACGGCTTCCTCGAGGACGCCGAGTCCGGAGTTCTGTGGTTCCAGTCCGTGGCGCCCCATCGAGTACCCATGTTCCTGGCCCGGGCCCGGTCCGCGGCCCGGTGGGGTCTGTACCCGATCGGGGATCCAACCGCGATCACGGCGGTGAACCGAGCACTCCGACCCTGATGAGATCGAGGACTTCTCAAGTACGCCGGCTGGCGACCGATTCAAGCGCACACCGACGTACGCCGGTCCGCGGACAACCGGACGGCACCCGTACGGGCACTGGCGGCGCACCGCAGCCCTGTGAATCTCTTTCGTATGCCCGGCCGATGACGAGGCCGGACAACTCGGGGGAGATCAGATTTTGCGTCGCTCGACCATTCGCCAGACGGTTCTGTCGCTGACCGCGGTCCTCGCCGGTATCGGCGCGGCACTCGCCGGACCGACCGGGGCGCAGGCCGCACCCGCGGCCCCCACCGCCGAATGTGTCACCGATGTCCGGCTTGTTCCGTCGTGTGGCGTGCTGTGGGGCGCCGCGGCCGGTGGTTTCACCGACGCGCCGCGCGATGCCGCGCTCAAGGACTGGGAGAAGCTCAGCGGCCG
>NZ_JBFAPM010000034.1:0-46894 GCF_040676695.1 Actinoplanes sp. NPDC049548 | reverse complement strand
CCCACCGGCAGACCACCCGGACCCGCACCGAAAACGAAGAACCCCTGAACCCACAACCGTGGGTTCAGGGGTTTCCGATGTCTTGAGACATCACATGGCGCGCCCGGCAGGATTCGAACCTGCGACCGACGGATTAGAAGTCCGTTGCTCTATCCGCTGAGCTACGAGCGCCTGGCCTGCACATACTAGAGTCCCACCGGCTCCCTGGCGAGCCGGATGTCACGCCGTCGTGCTGCCCGCTTTGTCGTCCGATGCCCCGGCGCCCAGCTCCGCCTCGGCCTCCGCCCGCGCGACCCCTTCGGCGCTGTCCTCCGGCGCCGGCGGGATTTCCTCCTCGGCCGTGCCCTTGGGGGGCAGGAACGCGTCCACCCAGCGTCCGAGCTCGCGGAACACCTCGGCGCGCACGTCCTTGCCGGACAGCGTCAGGTCGTGCATGCCGCCGTCGAAGCGGGCGATCGTCACCCTCGGGCCGAGTCGCGGCGCCCAGCGGACGATGTGTTCCACATCGAGGACCGAGTCGGTCACTCGCGCGTCTTCGGACCAGGCCTTACCGCGGAAGGTACGGGTGGAGCAAGCGACCAGGATCGGCGCGCCGATCGCCAGTCCTGCGCGCAGGCGGGTCTGCCCGCGGCGGATTGCTTCGAGCCATCCGGTACGCACGGGGAAGCCGAGCAGGGGCTTCCAATCCAGCTCGTACGTCCATTCGCCACGGTGGTCCGAGTGCAGACTCTGCCCGTACACGCCGAGGGTGCTCAGTGGCAGCACGCGGTAGGGGTTACGGGAGCTGGTGCGCCCGACGAGGTTCATCAGGGGCCGGCGCAGCACCCACGGCACGTTGAAGTCGAAGAACGGGCTGTTGAGGAACAGGCCGTCGACGATGCCGCGGTCGCTGCGGGCGTGGGACCACAGGGACGTGATGAGCCCGCCCGTGGAGTGGCCGGCGACCAGGAGCTGGTCGTGGCCGTCCTGTTCGCGGATGATGCGTGCCGCCTCGTCGAGCTCCGGGAAGTACTCGGTGAGGCTGCGGGCGAAGTTGGGCGTCTGGTGGGGGAGCAGGCTGCGGCCGTACTTGCGCAGGTCGAGGGCGTAGAAGTCCCAGCCGCGCTCGCAGAAGAAGTCGGCCAGGTGGGTCTGGAAGAAGTAGTCGACGAAGCCGTGCACGTACAGCACCGCGCGCCGGGTGGGCTTGTCCGCGCGGCGCCGGACCAGGGTCGCGACGACCGGCCCTTCGTCGTCGGTGCCCAGGTCGATGGTGTGCCGCTCGTACGGCGGGCCCAGGACGTCGGTCTCCACGCCAGCCAGGTTACCCACAGGTAGGGCCTGGCGCGCCATAGCAGCTACGGCTGATCTTCGGAGGTTTTCCCCATCGCGCCGTCGTCCACAGGCCGCGCCGGCACTCCGGGCGGCCAGGGCGGCCTTCACGGCAGGCTGCTCCCACGAACTTCGACCGATGGAGGAGAAACGATGTTCGACACCAATATCGTCGTGATCGGCAACGTGCTCACCCCGCCCGAGTGGCGGCGGACCGCCGGTTCCCACACCCTCGTGGCGAACTTCCGGCTGGCGTCGACGGCACGCCGCATGGACCGGGACACGGGCAAGTGGGTGGACGGCAACCATCTTCGGGTACGCGTGAACTGCTGGCGCCGCCTCGCCGAGGGAGTGGCGTCCTCCGTCACGGTCGGCGACCCGGTCGTGGTGGCGGGACGCCTCTACACCCGCGACTGGACCGACGCCGAGGGCAACCTGCGTACGTCGTACGAGATGGAGGCGGTCTCCGTCGGTCACGACCTGTCCCGCGGCCGGGCCCGATTCTTCCGGAACAAGTCGGCGGCGACGGCTGCGGTCGAGAACCCGGAAGCGGTGGACAAGGTACGCGGTGAGCCGGCGTCCCCGATCTCCGAGTGCGACGCCCCCGCGGTGTACGGCGACGGCGTGCCCGACGGCGAGGAGCCGACCTTCGAGGACGTGCCCGCACAGCTGCCGGAGGGCTCCGAGCCCGTGGCCGCACTACCCGGCGGCGGGTTCGAGCCGTTCGACAGCATTGCGGCGCCCCCGGACGCCGAGCCGGTCGAGCCCGTCGACGCCGAACCCACCTCGACGATCCACGAACCGACGGCGGGCCGCACGGAGCAGGCCGAGTCGGTGAGCCCGCGCCGGGTGCGCAGCCGCAGTCCCCGTCGTCAGCCGGTCGCGGCCTGACCGGTCACCGCAGAGCCACCGGCCCCGGAGCGGCTACGGCTCACGGGGCCGGGGATGGCAGCCGGCGGCCCGCGCGAGACCGGGCGCGGGCTTCCGGCTCACCTGGGCGATGCGCGACGGCCGGCATCGCCTGGGCGGTATAGCCGCTCGTCGCCGGGGTCGCGAGCGAGCGGCCGAACCCGGTCGCCGGCGTACGACGGCGACCGGGCCAGAGTCTCCGGCCGCCGGTGGACGCGAGGGGTGAGCACGCGTCCCACCGGAGGGGCGGGCGGTCGGCACCCGCCCGTCCCCGCTGTTCCGCCCTTACCGCGGTGAGCGCACGCGAGGCGGAACAGCACCGGCCGGCCGCCGCTCGGTCGAGCAACGACGGCGGCCGGCCGCCCAGGCGCGACGGCGGAAGGGTCCCCGCCCCTCCGTCGTCGTCCGGCGGCGCGCGGGTGTTCCGGTGGCCGGCATCCGCGCGCCCACCCTCCTGCCCTGCCCCCGGGGCGGGAGGGGCGGGCCTGCCCGGCGTACGGCGCACGAGGGCCGGGCAGGCGAGAAGACCGCCGGCCACCGGTCCCGCTGGCGGACCGGTGGCCGGCACGCGGGCAGGGGCCCGCTCACTAGGGTGGTGCGGATGGAACGAGGAGGGCGAGCTGGGATGGTTGCCGACGCCGCCGGGATTGTGGCGGGGTATGCGCTGGATGCCGTTCTCGGCGATCCGCGGCGCTTTCACCCCGTGGCCGGCTTCGGCCGGGCGGCGGGGGCACTCGAGCAGCGCCTGTACGCGCCCAACCGCGTGGCCGGCACCGCATTCGCCGTGGTGGCCGCCGGCATCCCGATCGTGGCCGGTGCGGGTCTCGCCGTCCTGACACGTCGCCGGCCGGCCGTGCGAGCCGCCGTGGTGGCGGCCGCGACGTGGACCGTGCTCGGCGGCCGCACGCTGCGACAGGAGGCGGGCATCATGGCCGGCCATCTCGAGCGCCAGGATCTGGCCGCGGCGCGGGGGAGGCTGAACCACCTCTGCGGGCGCGACCCCGCCACGCTCGACGCGCCTGAGCTCGCCCGCGCCACCGTCGAATCCGTCGCCGAGAACACGTCCGACGCCGTGGTCGCCCCGCTGTTCTGGGGCGGCGTCGCCGGGCTGCCGGGGTTGCTGGGATACCGGGCCGCCAACACGCTGGACGCGATGGTCGGGCACCGCTCCTTGCGATACGCCCGCTTCGGTACGGCGTCCGCGCGGCTCGACGACGCGCTCAACCTCCTGCCCGCGCGGCTCACCGGGCTGCTCACGATCGCCGCCGCGCCGGTCGTGCAGGGACGCCGGGCCGAGGCGTTGCGGGTGTGGCGGCGCGACAGGCGGGACCATCCGAGTCCCAACGCGGGGCAGTGCGAGTCGGCGATGGCGGGGGCGCTCGGCGTACGGCTCGGGGGACGGAACGTCTACTTCGGGCGTACGGAAACCCGGCCTTTCCTGGGCGACGGACCGCGGCCGTCAGCCGCCCACCTGCGCCGCGCCGCACGCCTCTCCGGAGTTGTCGGACTCGCGGCGGCCGCGATCGGTGCCGGGACAGCCCTCGTCCGTGGCGTGGCCGGGAGCCGTCGATGAGCGGCGGGCTGCTGGTCGCCGGCACCACGTCCGATGCCGGCAAGAGCGTGCTGACCGCGGGAATCTGCCGGTGGCTGCGCCGGCGGGGGGTGAAGGTTGCGCCGTTCAAGGCGCAGAACATGTCCAACAACTCCGTCGTGGTGGTCGGCGAGGACGGGCGTGGCGGTGAGATCGGGCGGGCGCAGGCGATGCAGGCCGCCGCGTGCGGGATCGCGCCGGACATCCGGTTCAATCCCGTCCTGCTCAAGCCGGGCAGCGACCTCTCCAGCCAGGTCGTGCTGCTCGGCGAGGCGATCGACACGGTGACCGCGGGCAACTACCGCGCTCTGCGGCCCAAACTGGCCGAGACGGCGCATGCCACGCTTGCCGCCCTGCGCGCCGAGTACGACGCCGTCATCTGTGAGGGCGCCGGAAGCCCTGCCGAGATCAACCTGCGCGACGGTGACTTCGTCAACATGGGGCTGGCCCGGCATGCCGGGCTGCCTGCCGTCGTCGTCGGCGACATCGACCGCGGTGGGGTCTTCGCCGCGCTGTTCGGGACTCTGGCCCTGCTCAGCCCCGAGGACCAGGCGCTGATCAGCGGCTTCGTCATCAACAAGTTCCGGGGCGACCTCGGCCTGTTGCGGCCCGGGCTCGACATGATCACCGCTGCCACCGGGCGGCCGGTGCACGGCGTGCTGCCCTTCGATCTCGACGTCTGGCTCGACGCCGAGGACTCACTCGCGTACGGGCGGACATTGGGACGTCCCGGCCCGCCGCGGGGAACGGAGTGGCTGCGCGTCGCCGTGGTGCGGCTGCCGCGCATCTCCAACGCGACCGACGCCGAGGCGCTCGCGGCGGAACCCGGCGTGCGCGTGATGCTCACGATCGAACCCGGCGACATCGCAGACGCCGATCTCGTCGTGCTTCCCGGTTCCAAGGCGACCGTCAGCGACCTGGCATGGCTGCGGGAGACCGGTCTGGCCGACGCCGTCCTCGCACACGCGGCCGCGGGCAAACCGCTTGTCGGTATCTGCGGCGGCTTCCAGATGCTCTCCGAGACGATCCACGACGAGGTGGAAAGCCGCCGCGGCACCGTCCCGGGACTGGGGCTCCTGCCGGTCGGCATCACGTTCGGCGCCCGCAAGACCCTGACCCGGCCGAGCGGCACGGCGTGGCATCAGGTCCCGGTCGGTGGCTACGAGATCCATCACGGGTACGTCTCCAGCGGCGCACCGGAACCACTCCTGCGATACGCGGACGGCACGCCGGAGGGTGCCGTGGTGGGCGCGGTGTGCGGCACGCACTGGCACGGTGCCTTCGAGTCGGACGAGTTCCGCCGCCGCTTCCTGACCGAGGCGGCCCGGCAGGCCGGCCGGCACGGTTTCGTGGTGGCCCCGGACACCCGCTTCGCCGACGTCCGGGAGAAGGCGCTCGACACTCTCGGCGACCTTGTCGAGGAGCACCTGGACACCGACGCGCTGTGGCGGCTGATCGAGTCGGGTCCGCCTGCGGGCCTGCCGTTCATCCCGCCAGGGGCGCCGGGTGGCTAGCTTCGCCGAGCTCGCCGCGCGCATCCTGGCCACCGGGCCGCGGCTGGGACCCGTACGCCTCGTCGCCGTCGACGGGCCGAGTGGCGCGGGCAAGAGCTGGTTCGCCGGGAAACTGGCCAAGGCCGCCGATGTGCCCGTCGTGCACACCGACGACCTGCTCGACGGGTGGGAGGACCAGTTCACCTTCTGGGCGCGGCTCGAGGAACAGGTGCTCGAGCCGCTGCGGCGCGGGCGTCCCGCCACGTACCAGCGCTACCTCTGGCATCGGCAGGCGTTCGGCGGACCTCCTGTGACGGTTGCGCCTGCTGCGGCCGTACTGCTGGAAGGGGTGACGTCCGCGCGCCGGGCGATCCGGCCGGAGCTCTCGTTCTCGGTGTTCGTGACGGCGCCACCGGATCTACGCTGGCGTCGGGCTTTGGCACGCGATGGGCGTAACGATGTTGCGTTTCGGGCGTACCTTGAGCGCTGGCGCGCCGCGGAGGACGATCACTTCGCCGCCGAGGCCACCGCCGCGCACGTGGACCTGCTGGTCGACGGTGCGGCCGAAGGATCCGGTGACCGCTACGAACCGTTGCGGCAACCGCCTCATTGGCCACGATCTGCTGTGTGAGCAGCGGGGACGGGGACGACGATGACGACCGAAGACGACAACCGGCCGACGCGGCGACGGGTCACGCTGACCGGCATCAGTTCCCGCGCCTGGGAGCACCCCGCGGACCGAGGTGCGCTCACCGCCCTGCGCGAGCTGCGCGGCTTCGACGACGTGGTGAAGGCATTCTTCGGCATGTGGAACGAGCGGGGCTTCCGCCTGCAGTTCCTCGCCAGCGCCATCCGCGTCGACCACCGGCAGTATCCGCGGGTCTACCAGCGCTTCACCGAGGCCGCCACCACCCTCGACGTCGCCGAGCTGCCCGAGCTGTACGTGAGCCAGTCGCCGGTCATCAACGGGCAGGCGATCGGTATGGACAAGCCGTTCATCGTGATCACCACCGCGGCCGTGGAGAAGCTCGACGACGACGAGCTGCGGGCCCTGCTCGGGCACGAGATCGGCCACGTGCGCAGCGGCCACGCGGTCTACAAGACGATCATGATGATCCTCACCCGCTGGGCCGCCAACCTCAGCTGGCTGCCGGTCGGCGCGATCGCGCTGCGGGCCATCATCGCCGCGATGTTCGAGTGGTGGCGCAAGGCGGAGCTGTCCGCCGACCGGGCCGGCCTGCTCGCCGGCCAGGACCCGGCAGCCTCCACCCGCCTGCTGATGAAGCTCGCCGGCGGTGGCGACCTCTCCCAGATCGACACGGCCGCCTTCCTGGAGCAGGCCGCCGAGTACGAAAGCGGCGGCGACCTGCGCGACAGCATCCACAAGCTCGGGATGACGGCATGGAGCACGCACCCGGTGCCCGTGGCGCGCGCTTCCGAGCTGCGCAAGTGGATCGACGCGGGCGACTACGGCCGGATCCTGGGCGGCGACTACCCGCGGCGCGACTCCGACGGCAACGCCTCGGTCACCGAGGACATCAAGGCGGCCGCCGACTCCTACCGGCAGAGCTTCACCACCTCGCAGGACCCGCTGGTCGGGTTGCTGCGCAAGCTCGGTGACGGCGCCGCCGACCTGGCCGGGTCCGCCGCCCGCGGGGCACGCGACTGGGCCTCCGGGTCCGGCCGCCGGCGTAACGACGACACGCCACCTCCGCCGACGTCCTGACACTCCCGCAGCGTTGTCACGGCCGTCCGAAACCGTCCGGACCCCGTTGTCCACAGCCTCGAAAAGCGGCCCGGCACTCAGCCGGGCCGCGGGCCTAGGATCGGGTCATGAGCCTCACTGAAGACGACCTGCGCGCCACGATCGCGCGGGAGCTGCCCGGTGTCCGCGCCGACCTCGAACGGCTGGTCCGCATCCCCGGGATCGCGTTCGACGGCTTCGACCACTCGCACGTCGAGCGGTCGGCCGAAGCCGTCGCGGAGCTGCTGCGCGGCTGCGGGCTCGACGTGCAGATCGTCCGGGCCGGTGGGCAGCCGGCTGTCATCGGTCACAAGCCCGCGCCGCCCGGCGCCCCGACGGTCCTGCTCTACGCGCACCACGACGTCCAGCCGGCCGGCGACCCCGCGCTGTGGACGAGCGACCCGTTCGAGCCGGTCGAGCGCGACGGGCGGCTCTACGGCCGCGGCGCCGCGGACGACAAGGCGGGCGTCATGGCCCACGTGGCCGCGCTGCGCGCCTTCGGCGACCAGCTTCCGGTGGGTGTGGTCCTGTTCATCGAGGGCGAGGAGGAGTACGGCTCCGACTCCCTCGACGAGCTGATCCAGAACCACCGCGAGCTGCTGCGCTCCGACGTCATCGTCATCGCCGACTCCGGCAACTGGGACATCGGCGTGCCGGCGCTGACGACCTCCCTACGTGGCCTGGTCAACTGCTTCGTCGAGGTCAGCACCCTGCAGAGCGCCGTGCACAGCGGCATGTTCGGCGGACCGGTGCCGGACGCGCTGACCGTCCTCTCCCGCCTGATCAGCACCCTGCACGACGAGCAGGGCGAGGTGGCGGTCGACGGCCTGGTCGGCCGGGAGGGCGCCACCGTCGACTATCCCGAGGAGCGCCTCCGCCACGAGGCCGGCGTCCTCGACGGGGTCAAGCTCGTCGGCAACGGACGGCTCACCGACCGGATCTGGACCAAGCCGGCGATCTCGGTGCTCGGCATCGACGCCCCCAGAACCAGCGAGGCGCCCAACGCTCTGGTGCCCAAGGCCAAGGCCAAGCTGAGCGTACGGCTGGCGCCCGGCGACGACCCGGCCTCGGCGTATGCGGCGATTCGCGCCCACCTCGAGAAGTACGTGCCGTGGGGAGCGCACGTCGACGTGACCCTGGAGAGCGGCGGCGCTCCGTGCGTCATCGACGCGACCGGCCCGGCGTACGACGCGGCCCGCGCGGCGTTCACGACGGCGTGGGACGGAGTGGCACCGGTCGACATGGGGGTGGGCGGCTCGATCCCGTTCATCGCCACCTTCCAGGAGCTGTTCCCGCAGGCGGCGATCCTGGTGACCGGCGTCGAGGATCCGTTCGCCGGCGCCCACGGGCCCAACGAGAGCCTGCACCTGGGCGAGTTCGCGCGGGTCTGCCTCGCCGAGGCGCTCCTGCTGCGCAACGTGGCAGAGCTGGGCTCGTGACATGACGGCCCCGGCCCCGGGCGAGCCCCGGTCGAGCTGCGACGTACTGGTGGTCGGCGCCGGTCCCACCGGACTGATGCTGGCGAACTGGCTGGCCAAGCTCGGGGTCAGGGCCGTGGTCGCCGACGGCAAGGCGGGACCGACGCGCGAGTCGCGGGCGCTGGTCGTCCAGGCTCGCAGCCTCGAGGTGTACGACCAGCTCGGCATCGGCGACAAGGTCATCGCGGCGGCGTACCGGGCCAACGCCCTCGCACCGGGCTTCGGCGACCGGGTCTTCGGGCGGATCCCCCTCGGACCGCTCGGGGAGAGCCTCACGCCGTACCCGTACATCCAGGTTCTCGAGCAGAGCCGCAACGAGGAGATCCTGTACGAGAACCTGCGGGCTCTCGGCGGCACCGTCCGCTGGGGTGCCGCCGTCACCTCCCTCGAGCCGACGCCCGCCGGCGTCGAAGCGGTGCTGGACGGCGAGAGGATCACCGCCCGGTACTGCGTCGGTGCGGACGGCGCCAACTCGATCGTCCGCAGAGCGCGCGGCATCGCCTTCGAAGGCATCACCAACCCGCACCTCTTCTACGTCATCGACGCGACGGCCGTCGGTGGGCTGGTCGATGCCGCGATCAACGTACGCCCGGGCCGCGACGACTTCCTCCTCGGCTTCCCGATGGTCGGCCGCGGCAACTGGCGCCTGATCGGCCTGGTCCGCGACGACGACGGCGACGGCAAGGTGGGCGAGGAGGACGCCCGCGCCCGCATCCGCCGCGACTTCGCCGTCACGTACGCCGACAGCCGCTGGTTCGCGACATACCGGGTGCACCACCGGGTGGCGGCCGCCTTCCGCGACGGCCCGTTCTTCCTCGCCGGCGACGCGGCTCACGTCCACTCGCCGGTCGGCGGCCAAGGCATGAACACCGGCCTCCAGGATGCCCACAACCTCGCCTTCAAGCTCGCCGACGTCATCCACGGCCGCGCCGCGGACGCATGGCTCGACCGCTACCAGGCGGAACGCCGCCCGGTCGCACGCACCCTGGTCGCCACAACGGACCGCATCTTCGGCTTCATCACGTCCCAGCGCACCTCGCTCCGCGTCCTGCGGCGCGCCATCGTGCCGCTGCTCGCCCCGGTCGGTGTGCGAACCCTGCCGCGCTCCACCGGCGGCTCCCGCCTGTTCGGATACGTCTCCCAGATCCGCATCCGCTACCCGATGCTGCCGGACGAACCCCGCGACCCGGTGGTGGGCCGCCGCCTCCCGTGGACCGGCACCAACCACGCGGCGTTGCGGTCACTGGAGTGGCAGGTCCACGCGTACGGGAAGACCGCTGCGGTTCCGGACCTCGAACTGCCGGTACACGTCTTCGGCGCGGCTCCGCAGACGGCACTGCAACCCGGCATGCTCTATCTCGTACGGCCGGACGGATTCGTAGCGGCGGCCGCCCCGCCCGCCGAGGCGGCGGAGGCCTTCCGTCGCGCAATGCCGCCGCCTGCTTGACCCGGTAGGGGGAGATCGTGCGACCCGCCGCCAGGCCGTGCTGCCGCCGCGCCGCCTCTGCCGCGTACCCCGGAAAACTGCTCGCTCGATCGGGTGTTTCCAGCGCACCGGCGAGATCATCCCTGATAAGGTTCGAACATGAGTTCGAATGATGCCATCGAGGCGCTTCGCGCCGCCGGCCGTGCTCTGGGAGACGTCGACGTCTCCGGATGGGACGACACCATCCTCAGTGACCAGCTCGCAGAGCTGTCCGCGGTCCTGTGCCAGCTCGACGCTCAGCTCAGCCGGGTCGCCGACGCCGTGCGAGCCCGCGGGTACCGCATCGCGGAGCCCCTACCCGAACCCCTCGCAGCCTGACTGTGAGACGGCGAGCCGGCGACGACGCCGGCCGCCATGCCGATGCTCTTCAGCGTCTCTGTCGCCCGGCAGCGCCTCCATTGCCCCATGGGCGCGCTCGACGAGCGACAGAAGCCGCCGTCGCGCTCGCAGACCCTGTCGCCACAGGGCCCGCAAGTGCGGCAGGCGGACCGGCCGGGTCCCTTCGATCCGGCTGGATCCGGCAGGGTTCTGTCGAACTCTGCTGGTGGCCCGGGCCGGCCCGCATGTCCCGGTCGGCCGGCCCGGCAAGCTTTCGCACCGTCGATCCGTTGCACCGGCTCGGCAAGTGCTTGCACCGCTTGTTGGCCGCGCCGGCTCGCAGCATTCCATCCTTCTGCTGCGGGCCGGTTCGGTGCTCCGGCTCGACGGGGCGCTCAGCGTTCGCGCAGAGCCGCGCATCGGCTTGCCTGCCGCAGTCCATCGGCGGCCGAGCCGAGCGTTCGGCGCGATGTCCGTGACCTCCTACGGACCAGGTCGCGGCCGTTTTGACTGCTTCACGGGGGAGCACGTCACAACGGCCCGGAAATTGTCGTAGGTGGCTGCCAGGATGGGTCCGTGCAGTTCCTCGACCTGGCAGCCACCTCGGCAGCCGTCACCGCCGTCTCCGGCCGGAAGGCGAAAATCGACCTGATGGCCGACGCTCTGCGCCGCCTCGATCCCGTTGAGGTCGCGCCGGGCTCCGCCTATCTGGCCGGTGAGCTCCGGCAGCGGCAGACCGGCGTGGGCTATGCCGCCCTGCGGGACCTGCCGGCGCCCGCGGCCGTGCCGAGTCTCACCGTCGCCGAGGTCGACTCCCGGATCGCCGCGATCTCGATCGTCGCGGGTGCCGGCTCCCAGGCCCGCCGGCGTGAGCTGCTCGCCGAGCTGTTCGGCCGGGCGACCGCCGACGAGCAGCGGTTGCTCGTCGGACTCTTCGGCGGGGAGCTCCGTCAGGGCGCACAGGCCGGCCTGCTCGCCGACGCGATCGCCCGCGCCGCCGACGTGCCGGCCACCGCCGTGCGGCGGGCCCTGCTGCTCTCCGGCGACCTCAAGCAGGTGGCGGTCGCCGCCCTGAGCGGCGGCGCGCCCGCGCTGGCGGGCATCAGCCTGCGCGTCGGCACACCCCTGACACCGATGCTGGCCAGCAGCGCACCCGACGTCAACACCGCCGTGGACGCCACCGGGTCGCCCGCCACCGCCGACGTCAAGCTCGACGGGATTCGCATCCAGGTGCACCGCTCCGGGGACGATGTCGCCGTCTTCACCCGCAGCCTCGACGACATCACGCCCCGCCTCCCGGAGGTGGTCGCCGCCGCGCGTGCGCTGCCGGTCACCGACATCGTGCTCGACGGCGAGGCCATGGCGCTGGACGCCACCGGCCGCCCCCGGCCGTTCCAGGAGACGTCCAGCCGGGCCGCCACTCGAGGCGCCCGCCGCGGCGGCGGGAACGGACCTGTCGAGGGCCCCGCGCTGGTTCCGTTCTTCTTCGACCTGCTGCACCTCGACGGCACCGACCTGCTCGACGAGCCCGGCCGCGTCCGCTGGGCGGCGTTGGCCGACACCCTCCCGCCGTCGCTCATCGTCGGCCGCCGCACGGTCGAAACCGCCGAACAGGCCCAGGAAGCCTTCGCCGCCGCCCTCGCCGCCGGCCAGGAAGGCGTCGTCATCAAAGCGCAGGAAGCCCCGTACGACGTGGGTCGCCGCGGCGCCGCCTGGGTGAAGGTCAAGCCCCGCCACACCCTCGACCTGGTCGTCCTGGCGGTCGAGTGGGGACATGGCCGCCGCAAAGGCTGGCTGTCCAACCTGCACCTCGGGGCCCGTGACCCGCGAACGGGCGGGTTCGTGATGCTCGGCAAGACGTTCAAGGGGCTCACGGACGAGCTGCTGCGCTGGCAGACCGAGCGGTTCAAGGAACTCGCCGTCGACGACTCCGGCTGGGTGGTAACGGTACGCCCGGAGCAGGTCGTGGAGATCGCCTTCGACGGCGTCCAGACCTCACCCCGCTACCCGGGCGGCGTGGCCCTGCGCTTCGCCCGAGTGCTCCGCTACCGCGACGACAAACGAGCCGAGGAGGCCGACACCATCGACATGGTCAAGTCCATCGGCGGCCACAACCAGCCCGAATCCTGAAGGCCAAGCGGCACGATCGCCGTGCACTCCACGCCCGACTTAAAGGTCTAACACGATCTCTTAGCGGGTCCAGTTGATCAGTCGGCGCCAGCAGATTAGGACGCAGGCACGGCTGACAAGCCGTCGTGGATGTCGAGGCGGCGTTCCCAGCGCACGGCAAGTCGGCGGAACTGGTGCAGCAAAGCGAAGGTCTGCTCGACGACGTAGCGCAGCTTGCCCAGGCCTTTGACCCTGTGCGTCCTGGGCTTGGGGATGATCGGCTCGGTGCGCCGTGCTCGTGGCAGGCCTGGCGGAACGCCGCGCTGCGGGAAGCCTTGACGGCCAGCAGCGCGGCAAAGCGGCGCCGGGGCCGGCCCGGGCGTCCGGCGATCGGCGGGTAGCAGTCGAGCAGGTCCCGGGCCCGTTTGATGTCGGGCACGTTCGCGCCGCTGGTCAGCACGTATATCGGGGTGCCGTTACCGTCGCAGATCAGGTGGTGCTTCGAGCCGGGCTTGTCGCGGTTGACCGGCGACGGGCCTGTCCCGGCACCCCGTTTTTCGCGTCGATGTGACTCGCGTACATCGCCGCTCTCGACCAGTCGATCCGGTTTGCTGCGTTCAGCCTGGCCAGCAGTATCTGGTGGACTTGGTCGAAGACGTCGGCCTCAGTTCAGCGTTGCAGCCGCCGCCGGCACGTCATCCCCAGAGCCGAACCCGAGCTCCTGCGGCGGGTCCCCTCACCCGATGCCGGTGTGCAGCACGAACAGATTGCCCTGCAGGCACAGCCGGTCCGACAGAGGCCGCGGGCTCGGAGCCTTCGCCGGCCACGCAGGCAGCACCGGCTCGATCAGCTTCCACAACTCGTCGTCGACCCACGCCTTGCTCACGACGAACGGAACGAGACTGATCTTCGCCTCGCCACGCTGATCAACATCGATTCAGCAGATCGCGTGAGGAGCTTTAGGGGCAGTTAGGAAGTTCGGTCCCCAGCGGCAGCGATGTGGTCTGGTCGGTCTTGACGCACTGCAGGTCAGCGCCTTTCAAGTTCGCCCCGCTCAGGTCCGCCCCGATGAGGTTCGCGCCGCTGAGGTCGGCTTCGATCAGATCCGCGCTGAGGTGTGCACCCCGCAGGTCGGCGCCATTGAGGTTCACGCCGTTCGCGTTGCTTTTCATCTGTACATCGATGAGCACCGCACCGGACAGATCCGTGCCATGAAGGTAGGCGGCGTCCAGATTCGCTCCGGAGAGGTCCGCGTCGTGCAGGTCCGCGTCCCGTAGGTCTGCGCCGACAAGGTCGGCGCCGGCGAACTTGCCCGCGGGCAGGACCGCCCGTCCGAAGTTCGAGAAAGACAGTACGAGGCGACTCTCATCGCCACGGCCCGGCACCCGGCGTGCCAGGACGGTCATTGCGGCTTGGATGTCCGCTGGGGGAGCTGCGGGAAACCGGGATTCGGGTTCGTCGGATACCTGGGAGTGCACGCGGATGAATGCACAGAGGATGTCCACGACCGCGGCCTGGTCGTCCTCCGAGTCGCGCATGATGCGCTGGAGCGCATAGATCGCCCCCATGCGAACGTCGATCTTCTGTGGTCCCGGTTGGCCGAGCTGCTCCACGGCCCTGGTGAACCTATCGGTGATCTGGCCCTGCAGGGCGAGCGCTTGTTGATCACGGTTGTAGTTGTTCGTGATCACGAGGCCTACCGCCACCGCCAACACAGAGAGCAGACCAGCAATCGCTGTAACTCGTTGCCATCTGTCCGACTCGGCTTGCACAAAGCCCATAGTGGATGACCGGTGGCCGGAACAACCAGTTCTGTCGGGGCGGCGCCACGTCACCACTCGAAAGAGCAGGGTTCCCGTTGGCGACGTTGCGGAAGCTGTTCGGTGTCCTCTACATTGCCGGCTCCGAGGGATCGAACGGCCCCCGGCCGCACGACCTGGTCCCGCGGGCAGCGTGCGGCGTCGCTCGTCTAGGAGCGGCGATATGGACGACAACAGCATCGAGCCCGGGACCAAGCTGACGCCCAAGGACCTCTTTGCCATACCCGCCGCCTGTGGCGCCGGTAACGTGCCGGCCAAGCTGACGCCATGGGCCGCAAACCGGACGTCCACGAAGGCCGGCGGCCTGCACCCGCTCAAAGCCAACTGCCACGTCGGGCGAAAGGGGCGCCTACCCGGGCCGGCTCAGAGCGCCGCCAGCGACCGGACGTAGTTCACCTGCTGGTGGACGTACGTGACCTGCGACTGGTCCGTCACCGGGATCCGCGACACATACTGCCTCGTCCCATTCGTCACCGTCACCTGCACTGTCCCCTGCTGGATCGTCACCTTGACCAGCAGGAACAGCAGGCTGAACACCGTCAGGACGCAGAATCCCGCGATCGCCGCCACGATCGCCCACGTCGGGATCTTCGTCTCGCTGTGCCAGTAGTCGTGCACCGTCCACGTCGAACCCGGCAGCGGGATGTCGCCGGCCGGGGTGTGGACGACCGTCGAGGTCACGCCCATGTCCCCGATCTGCACGATCACCGGCCCGGGCACCGCCGGCGCGTCCGGCGGAGGCGGGGGAGGGGCCGGCACACTCCACGGGTCACTGGGGGCCGGATCCTGGGGAAACGTCACTCCCGAAACCCTAGTCGGGCACAGCCGGGCACGAAACTCCGCGCGAACAGCGTCAGGCGGGCAGGACGGGCAGAGCAGGCAGGCTCAGGCGGGGTGGATTGACCGGTCCGTGGCGTGACCGGCGGGCGGCGTCGGCACGGGCGGCGGCGATGCACCCTCCACCCGGTCGACCCGCTTCTTCGGCGTGTCGCCCTGCGCTTCCTTACGCGCCTGCCAGCCGTACGCCAGCAGCGCCATCACCGCGAACATCCACCACTGGACCGCGTACCCGCCGTTCTGCCACGCGTCCTCGTGGTCGACGGGGATCCGGGAGAAGCCTTCCGCCGGATCGGTGTCCAGCACGTATGCCCCGTACACGGGATAGGGCATTTCTTTCGCGAGATGGGGCAGCGAGATCCTGCGGGTGTCCAGCCGTCCGTCCCGGCGCGAGATGCTCGAGGGGCGGCTCTCGGTGAGGTGGAGCTGGCCGACCACGGTGACCTCGCCCGCCGGGGGTGGGGAGGCGACCGGTGGGGAGATGGCGTCGCCGTTCTGGGACGGGACCCAGCCGCGGTCGATCAGTATCGCCGTCCCATCTGCCAGGACGAGGGGGGTGACGATCTCGAATCCGACTTTGCTGTCGACCGTGCGGCCGCGGGCCTGGATCTCGTGCGTGGCGTCGTACTTTCCGGTCACGGTGACCTTCGTCCACGCCTGGTCCTTGCCGGGCCGGGCGCCGAGCGTGCCCGCCGCGGGGGGCTTGACCAGCACTGATGTCAGCGGAACCGCCGGTGCCGAGTCGGCCGCGTCGATGCGGTGGTTGATCGCGCTGCGCTCGTGGTACCGGTGGAGCTGCCAGTTGCCGAGGAAGACCATGACCACCGAGGCGGCCACCGTCAGTGCCGCCGCGGCGAGCCAGCGGGGGGTCAGCAGGAACCGGTACACGACCCGAGGCTACCCGGGTGTGAACGGCGGCTCGCGGCTGGCAGGTAGGGTGCGACTTCCGGCGGGCTTATCACGTCGGCGGCGTTTTCCGTATCCCCGAGGGAGCCATTGATGACCACCCCATCACGTCTGGTGGTGAGCGCCCCCTCGTCCGGGCACGGCAAGACTGCGATCGCTGTCGGGTTGCTGGCGGCCTGCGCTGCCCGGGGAGTGCCCGCGGCCGGTTTCAAGGTGGGGCCGGACCACACCGACGCGGCGTACCTGGGTCTGGCGGCCGGGCGTCCCGGCCGCAACCTGGACCCGCGCCTGGTCGGGGCGCAGCGCATCGCTCCGCTGTTCGCCCATGGCGCGACCGGTGCTCAGCTCTCCGTCATCGAGGGCGCGATGGGCCTGTTCGACAGCCTGACCGGCCAACCGGAGATCGACGGCACTGCGGCGGTCGCGGCCGCCCTGCGCGCGCCGGTCCTGCTCGTCGTCGACGTCGCGGCGATGGGGCATTCGCTGGCGGCGCTGGTGCACGGCTTCCGGATGTTCGACGAGATGGTTCACCTGGGCGGCGTCGTGCTCAACCGGGTCGCCTCGCCGCGGCACGAGGAGATGCTGCGCACCGCACTTGACGACATCGGCATGCCCGTACTCGGTGCGCTGCGCCGCGGCGACCTTCCCGCCGTGCTGCCGGCTCGCGCTCATGGGCCGGTGCCGGTCGCCCACCGTACGGTCGAAGCGGTCCGGGCGGTCCGCCGCCTGGGTGAGGCCGTGGCGGGCGCTCTCGACCTGGACCGCATCATGGCCCTTGCGGACACCGCCCCCGCGCTTGCGGGATCGCCCTGGTCGCCCACGGACGCCCTTGCCGAGGCGACCGGCGAACCTCCGCTTCCGCCCGGGAACCGGCCGGTGATCGCGCTGGCGGGCGGGCCGGGTGCGCCGTACACGTACGTCGAGACGGCGGAACTGCTCACGGCCGCCGGAGCGGACGTCGTCGTGCTGGACCCCCTGCGCGACGAGGCCCTTCCACCCGGCACCCGGGCCCTGATGATCGGCGCGGGCCTTCCCGAGGGCTACGCGGAGGAGCTCTCGGCGAACCACCGCCTCAGCGCGGCCGTCGCGCGGCTCGCCCACGAGGGCGGTCCGATCGTCGCGGAGGGCATCGGACTGCCCTGGCTGACCCGCGACTTCGATGGCCGACCGATGTGCGGCGTCCTCGACGCGTCGGCGACGACCGGCGCCCAGACCGTGGCCGGCTACCGCGAGGCGACAGCGCCGGCCACGTCGCCGCTCGCCCCGGCGGGAGCGCGCGTCACCGGCTACAAGCAGCACCGGGCGATCGTCACACCCCGTGCGGGACAGGTCCCGGCCTGGACCTGGTCAGGCGGCAACCCGGAAGGCTTCATCTGGCGGCAGGTGCACGCGTCCCAGCTCGGCCTGCACTGGGCGGGCGCGCCGGACATCGCCCGCCGCCTGGTCGCGGCGACGGCCCTGCCGGGCGAGGCCCCGCAGATCCCGGTCAAGGCCGGCGTCGCCCCACCCACCGAAGACCCGGGCGAGGCCACGTTGTCCCTCACGGCCGTGACACCCCCAAACCCTTGATATGTACGCGGACACGAGCCCAGTGACACCAAAGCTCTCGACCGCCCTCGAACCCGGACTCCGCCCCGCCCCCACCGCCCCGGAGCGCTAGGTCGCCCCCTCGAGAACGGCGCCCGGTGGCACCGCCGGCGTCCCGTGGCACCGCCGCCAGGGCCGCGCGATCCTCCACCGAACGCCGCCCCTGGCACGCGACCCGCCGGACTCCGGCCGGGCCCGTTCTCCCGCACCCGGCACGGCGTGTCGCCACCCGACACGCCGCCCGGCAATTGTCACAGCCCGGCCTTACGGTGAGGGGGTCCGCGAGAAGGGAGAACGACCGTGGCAGATCGTGTGCCGCTCGATTTCGACCCGCCGGTCCGCCAGATCCGGGCCTTGCTGTTCGGCATCACCGACGACCATCTCACCGCCCCGACGCCCTGCCCCGCCTGGTCCGTCGGCGACCTGCTCGATCACCTGATGGGCCTCTGCTGGGCCTTCACGCAGGCAGCCCAGAAGAAGACCGACCCCGGCACCGACTCGGCCCCGCCTCAGCCCTCCGCGGCCAACCTCAACCGCCACTGGCGCAGCCGCCTGCCCGTCGTCCTCGAAGACCTCGCGACCGCCTGGAGACAACCGACGGCTTGGGAGGGCACCGCCTCGGCGGGCGGCGTCACGATGCCGGCGGCCGCCATGGGCACCGTCGCCGTCAACGAGCTGATCATGCACGGCTGGGACCTGGCCCGAGCCACCGGCCAGGAGTATGCAGCCGATCCCCGCACCCTCGAGCAGCTCATCGAGTTCCTGTCCCAGGGCCCGGCGGAGGGCACGCCCGGCCTGTTCGGCCCCGTCGTCCCGGTCGACGACGAGGCAACCCTCCTCGAGCAGGCCGTCGGCCTCGCCGGTCGCGACCCCCACTGGCGTCCGGTCACGGCGCCCCACTGAACGGGAGGGGACGACGCCACCGAAGCCCCGGGTCAGTCCCCGTGGACCATGCTGTCCGGAGGCGGGGTGAACTTCGCCTTCGGCAGGCCCTTGAGCGCATCCTTCAGCGTCTCGGCCACCGTGAACTTCGAGATCGTCCCCCGGCTGGTCCCCACCGTGTTATCCGGATTGTCCGGATCCGCCACGAAGGCCGCCGCCGCCAGCTGCGGGGTGAAGCCGCAGAACCAGGCGCTGCGGTTGCTGTCGGTCGTGCCGCTCTTGCCCGCGACCGGCCGCCGCAGCGTCGCGTGGACCATCGGGGAGGTCGACCAGCCGCCGCATTCGCCCTTCGCCGCGCCGTAGCCCGTCACGCAGCGGGCCGCGTCCGTCGCCGCCTGGGCGACTTCCGGGCGCAGGGCCTGGTGGCAGCGCGGGCCGGCGACCTTCTTGCCCTTGTACTCGAGGCTGGCCCCGTCGCGGGTGTTGATCAGGCGGACCGGGATGGGTTCGCAGTACTTGCCCTCGGCCGCGAGGGTGGCGAAGACGTTGGCCATCTCGATCGGGGTGGCGTCGCTGACGCCCAGCGTGAAGGCGCCCCAGCCGTTCGCGTGCTCGGGTGTGGCGAGCATCTTGTCGATCTCGGTACGCCATTTCAGGCCGAGGCGTTCCGCCATCCGGACCGCCTTCTCGGCGCCCACCTTCTGTTCGAGCTGCACGAAGTAGGTGTTGACCGACTTGCCGAAGCCGCTCCACATGGTCTGGCGGCCGCTCATCGAGGCGCTGGAGTTCTTCGGGCACCAGTGGATGCCACAGGTCGCCGGGCCGGGGGCGGTGATGTACTTGGTGACGTAGCGCTGCGGGGAGTTGAAGGCCGTGTCCAGCGGCATGCCCTCGTCGAGGGCCGCCAGCATGGTGAAGATCTTGAACGTCGAACCGGCCTGGTAGCCCGCCATGTCGCCGCCGCCGAGCAGCGGGTTGACCGTGTTCGGGTAGTTGCCGCGGACCTGGTCCCGGAGCCGGCGGTCGCTGTGTTCGCCGTTGTTCTTCTGATCGAGGGAGTAGCGGCGGTTCACGGCCATGGCCTTGATGCGGCCGGTGCCCGGTTCGATGACGACCTCGCCGTGGGCGTAGACGCTCTTGCGCTTCTCCTTGTCCAGGACGTGCTTCATCGCCGACGACTGGATCTTCGGGTCGATGGAGGTCACGATCTTGTAGCCGCCGCGGCGGAGGTTCTCGAGGCGTTCCTGGGCGTTGGCGCCGAAGGCGGGCTGTTCCATCCACCAGTTGCGCAGGTAGTCGCAGAAGAAGCCCCAGTCGTTGTGCTTCTTCGGCACCGACACGCAGTCGTTGGGCGGGCTGGTCAGCTTCAGCTTGATCCTGCTCTTCTTGGCGGAGCGGGCCTGCGCGTCGGTGATCGTGCCCATCTTGAGCATCTGGTCGATGACGTAGTTGCGCCGCTCGGTCGCCGCCGTCTGGTCGTTCACCGCCGGGTCGTACGCCGACGGTGCCTTGACCAGGCCGGCGAGGGTGGCCGCCTCGGTCAGGGTGAGGTCCTTGGGCGTCTTGGAGAAGAACACCTCGGAGGCGGCGAAGATCCCGTACGCCCGGTGCCCGAAGTACGCCGAGTTCAGGTACCGCTGGAGGATCTCCTCCTTCGACACGCGCTTCTCGAGCTCGATGGCGAGGCGCATCTCCCGCAGCTTGCGGGCGGTGGTCTGCTCGGTGGCCTCGAGGGCCTCCTTGGGCGTCTTGGCCCCGTCGCGCAGCGCCATGCGGACGTACTGCATGGTCAGCGTCGACGCGCCCTGGGAGACGCCGCCGGCCTGCTGGTTGGCGACGAAGGCGCGGGCCACGCCCTTGGGGTCGACGCCGTTGTGCTCGTAGAACCGGGTGTCCTCGGAGGCCACGATCGCCTTGAGGACGTACGGCGACATGTCCTCGATCTTGGTGGGCTTGCGGTGCTCCTCGTAGAACATGGTGAGCAGGGTCTTGCCGTCGTTCGCGTACACGTAGGTGGTCTGCGCCGACGGCACGACCGTGAGCTGCTCGGGCATGCTCTGCAACGCGTCCGCGCCGTTCTTCGCCTGGACGCCGGCGAGGGCGACCAGGGGGAAGATCAGACCGGCGATGGCGAGCCCGGCGATGAGTCCGGCCCGGATGAGCGGGGCGAGTCGTCCAGCTTTGGCGAGTCCGGTCTTCGTCACCCTTCGAAGGTATGACAAATCGGCTCATGTCCCGACGGAACGGCCGAAGTGGCCGCCGGTTTCCGATCCGGCATGCTGGCGGGGTGGAGATGGATCTGCACCACCACGGGGACGCCGAGGTGGCACCGGGGCTGGTCGACCTGGCCGTCAACGTCCGGCGGCAGCCGATGCCGGCCTGGCTCGCCGACCCGATCGCGGCGACCCTCGGCGACCTCGCCGCCTATCCCGACGCGACGCGCGCCACCGCGGCCGTCGCGCGCCGCCACGGCCGGGACCCGCGGGAGGTGCTGCTGACGGCCGGTGCCGCCCAGGCCTTCGTCCTGATCGCCCGGGCGGTCGACGCGCGGCGCCCGGTCGTGGTCCATCCGCAGTTCACCGAGCCGGAGGCGGCCCTGCGCAACGCGGGCCACGACGTCGGGCGCGTGCTGTTGCGCGAGGCCGACGGGTTCCGCCTGGACCCGGCTGCGGTGCCGGACGATGCCGATCTGGTCTTCGTGGGCAACCCCACCAATCCCACCTCCGTCCTGCACCCGGCGGACGATGTCGCCCGGCTCGCCCGCCCCGGCCGGGTGCTGGTCGTCGACGAGGCGTTTGCCGACACCACGTGGCGCGCCGGTGTCGACGGCGAGCCGGAGTCGCTCGCCGGCCGCGGTGACCTGCCGGGCCTGATCGTGCTCCGTAGCCTCACCAAGACCTGGGGGCTGGCCGGCCTGCGGATCGGCTACGCCCTCGCCGGTCCGGAGCTGATCACCCGGCTCGCCGCCGCCCAGCCGCTCTGGGCGGTGTCGACGCCGGCGCTGGCCGCGGCCGAGGCGTGCGCGTCGCCGGTGGCCGTCGCGGCCGAGCGGGAGATCGCCGCCGCCCTGGCCGTCGAGCGCGAGCACCTGGTCCGCGGGCTGCGGGGAGTGCCGGACGTCACTGTCGCGGGCGATCCGGCCAGCGCGTTCGTCGCGCTGCGCCTGCCGGGCGCCGGCCAGGTGCGCCTTGACCTGCGCAAAGAGGGGTACGCGGTGAGGCGCGGCGACACCTTCCCGGGGCTGGGCGCCGACTGGCTGCGCGTAGCGGTGCGCGACACTGCCACCAGCGACGCGTTCCTGGCGAAGCTGACCGACGTGCTGAAGCGACGATGACCGACGCGCCGACGCGCCGGACGACCCGAGCTGACACGCTGACCGACGTGCTGAAGGAGCGCCAGTGACCCTGGAGACGACCCTCGCCGCCATCGCGCCCGCCGATGAGCCGGCCATGGCCGCCGCCCGTGACCTGCAGTCGCGGCTGACCAAGCCGGCCGGCTCGCTGGGCGTCCTCGAGGAGCTGTCCGTACGCCTGTCCGGCCTCGCCGGGGCCTGCCCGCCGCCGCTGCCGGAGCCCGCGGCCATCGCGGTCTTCGCCGGCGACCACGGGGTGCACGCCCAGGGCGTCACGCCGTGGCCGCAGGAGGTCACCGCGCAGATGGTGGCGAACTTCGTCGCCGGCGGCGCGGTGATCAACGCCTTCGCCCGGCAGGCCGGCGCCTCGCTCATGGTCGTCGACGTCGGCGTGGCCATCCCGCTGCACGGCGGCGACAACCTGCTCGACGCCAACGTGCGCCGCGGCACCCGCGACCTCGCCCTGACCGCGGCCATGACGCAGGAGGAGGCGCGGGCCGCCCTCGAGACCGGCATCTCGGTGGCCGGCGCACTCGTCGAAGGCGGCGCGAAGTGCCTGCTCACCGGCGACATGGGCATCGCGAACACCACCCCGGCGGCGGCGCTGGTCGCGGCCTTCACCGGCGCGGCCCCGGCCGAGGTCACCGGTCGCGGCACGGGCGTCGACGACGAGACGTACGCCCGGAAGGTCGACGTGGTCACCCGCGCGCTCGCGCTGCACCGCCCGGACCCGGCGCGGCCGCTTGCGACCCTGGCCGCCGTCGGCGGGCTGGAGCACGCGGCGCTGGCCGGCTTCATCCTCGGGGCCGCGGCCCGCCGGGTGCCGGTGATCGTCGACGGTGTCATCGCCGCCTCGGCCGCCCTGGTGGCCGCGGCGTTCGCTCCCGACGCCGTCGCGGCGATGGTCGCCGGGCACCGGTCGGTCGAGCCGGGTGCCTCGGTCGCCCTCGCCCACCTGGGCCTCACCCCGCTGCTCGACCTGGGCATGCGGCTCGGTGAGGGTACGGGCGCCGCCCTGGCCCTCCCGATCGCCGCGAGTGCGGTGCGGGTGCTGCGCGAGGTGGCCACCTTCGACGCGGCGGGGGTCTCGGAGAAGTGAACCTCTATCCGTTGGCGTTGCGGCTCGAGGGCCGCCCGGTGCTCGTCGTCGGCGGCGGGGCCGTGGCCACCCGCCGCATGCCGGCCCTGCTCGCGTCCGGGGCGCGCGTCCAGATCGTCTCGCCCGTGCTCACGCCTGCGCTGCAGGCCTACGTCGACGCCGGCCGGCTGACCTGGCGGGAGGGCCGGTTCGAGCCGTCCGACCTGGACGGGGCGTGGCTGGTGCAGGTCGCCGTCGACGACCCGGCCGCGGCGGCCCAGGTGAGTGTGGCGGCCGAGGAGCGCCGCGTCTTCTGCGTACGCGCGGACGACCGCGACGCCGCGACGGCCTGGACCCCCGCGGTGACCCGGCAGGGACAGATCACCGTCGCGGTGACCGACGGCGGCGACCGTCGCAACGCGATGGCGCTGCGCGATCTCATCGCCGCGGCACTGGAGAACAACGAGCTGCTCAGCCACCGCGCCGAGCGGGGTCAGGTCTTCCTGGTCGGCAGCGGTCCGGGCGACCCGGAGCTGATCACCGTCAAGGGCCGCCGGCTGCTGAACCGCGCCGAGGTCGTGGTCGCCGACCGGCTGGTGCCCGGGATGCTGCTGGACGAGCTGCGCCCCGACGTGGAGCTGGTCGACGCGGCCAAGATCCCGTACGGGCCGTCCGCCGCGCAGGAGGAGATCAACCGGATCCTCGTGGAGCGCGCGCAGGCCGGGAAGTTCGTGGTGCGGCTCAAGGGCGGCGACCCGTTCGTCTTCGGCCGCGGGGGCGAGGAGGTGCTGGCGTGCGCGAAGGCCGGCGTACCCGTGACGGTCGTGCCCGGGGTGACCAGCTCGATCGCCGCGCCGGCGCTGGCCGGCATTCCCGTCACGCACCGCGGCGTCGCGCACGAGTTCACCGTGGTCTCCGGGCATGTGCCGCCGGAGAGCGAGCAGTCCCTCGTGGACTGGGCGGCGCTGGCCCGGCTGCGCGGCACGCTGGTGATCATGATGGGGCTCAAGAACCTGCCGAAGATCGCCGAGCGGCTGCTCGCCGAGGGGCGTGCCGCCGACACGCCCGCGGCGGTGGTGCAGGAGGGTTCGACGAGCTCGCAGCGGGTTCTGCGGAGCACCCTGGGAGAGGTCGCCAAGGCGACGGCGGCCGCCGGACTGCGCCCGCCCGCGGTCGTGGTCATCGGCGATGTCGTACCCGTGCTGGGATAGTCACCGTACGGGTGGGTAACTCGCATTCATGAGTGAGCGACCGCAGATGACACTGGCGGGGGTCACGCTGGACGCCCCGGACGCACGGGAACTCGCGGCGTTCTACCAGCGGCTGCTGGGCTGGAACGTCGTGCAGGACGAGCCGGGCTGGGTGACGCTCGGCGCCCCGGCCGGCCCGACCGGCCTGTCGTTCCAGACCGAGAAGGACTACGTACGCCCGGTCTGGCCGGCCGGCCCGGGCGACCCCCAGATGAGCGTGCACCTCGACATCCACGTCGACGACCTCGACGCGGCTTGCGCGCACGCGGAGAAGGCGGGCGCCACCAGGGCCGACTTCCAGCCGCAGGAGGACGTCCGGGTCTATCTCGACCCGGCCGGCCATCCGTTCTGCCTATTCCTCTGACTCCGCCGCGGCGCCGGTCTCCGGGACGCCCAGCTCGTTGAGGAACGAGCGGGCCCACTCGGCGACGTCGTGGGTCCGCAGGTGCCGCTGCATGACCCGCATGCGCCGCTTGAGCTCGGCCGGCTCGGCGGCCACGGCGCGCAGCAGTGCGTCCTTGACCCCGTCCGGGTCGTGCGGGTTGCACAGGAAGGCCTGCCGCAGTTCCGTCGCGGCGCCGGCGAACTCGCTCAGCACCAGCGCGCCGCCGCGGTCGGAGCGGCAGGCCACGTACTCCTTGGCGACCAGGTTCATGCCGTCGCGCAGGGGCGTCACCATCATGACGTCGGCCGCGACGTACATCGCCGCGAGCTCCTGCTTGCTGTACGACTGGTGCAGGTAGTGCACGGCCGGCATGCCCACCTTGCCGAACTCGCCGTTGATCCGGCCGACCTCGCGCTCCACCTTCACCCGCAGCGTCTGGTAGTGCTCGACGCGTTCCCGGCTGGGCGTCGCGACCTGCACCATCACCGCGTCCGGCACGTTGAGCTTGCCGTCGGCCAGCAGCTCACGGAAGGCCTTGAGGCGCAGCTCGATGCCCTTGGTGTAGTCGAGCCGGTCCACGCCCAGGATGATCGTCTCGGGGTCGCCCAGCTCGGCGCGGATCTCCTTGGCCCGGGCCTGCACCTTCGGGTCGGCGGCCATCCTTTCCATGTCCGCGGTGTCGATGCTGATCGGGAAGGCGCCGGCCTTGACCTTGCGGCCGTCGACCTGGATCGACTGGCCCTCGTAGCGCAGGCCGAGCAGGTGCCGGGCGAGCCGGACGAAGTTCTGCGCGGCGAGCCGCTGCTGGAAGCCCACCAGGTCGGCGCCGAGCAGGCCGCGCAGGATCTCGGCGCGGAACGGCATCTGCATGAACAGCTCGATCGGCGGGAACGGGATGTGCAGGAAGAACCCGATCCGCAGGTCGGGACGCATCTCGCGGAGCATCGCCGGCACCAGCTGCAGCTGGTAGTCCTGCACCCAGACGGTCGCTCCCTCGTCCGCCACCTCGGCCGCGGCCTGGGCGAAACGCTGGTTGACCACCCGGTACGCCTCGCGCCAGCGACGCTTGTACACCGGCGTCTCGACGGCGTCGTGATACAGCGGCCAGATCGTGGCGTTGGACTGGCCCTCGTAGTAGCGCTCGAGCTCCTCCGCGCTCAGCGGCACCGGATGGATGTGGATCCCTTCCAGCTCGAACGGCTCCGGTGCTTCGCCGTCGCCGCCGGCCCACCCGATCCAGGTGCCCCGCTGCTGGGTCAGCACGGGGTGCAGGGCGGTCACGAGGCCGCCCGGACTCGGGCGCCACTGCCGCTCGCCGTCGACGATGACCTCGTCCACGGGCAGGCGGTTGGCGACTACGACGAAGGAACTTCGTTCGGCCACGCTGAAAGCACCTCCGGGTCGTTCTGGTTCCCCGCCGTTGAGCCTACTGTGCGTAGCCAGCCGGGGCTTGGCGAGGCGTGTTCCGACCGCGCGGCGCCGCTTCTGGCGAACAGGTGCCATCCTTGGCCGGTGAGCCTGCCCGTTGATCTTCCCCCGCCGCGGCGACCACTGTTCTTCCCTGTGGTCATTGCCACCGTCTTCCTGAGCATCATCGGGATGTCGGCGGGCTTCGCTCTCGGCACCCGGCACGAGTCGGGCGGCGTCGCCCAGAACCCGCAGGGCCAGGAGTCGCCCGCGCCGGCCGAGAACACGGCAGTGCTTTGCCCGGAAGAGATGCACGAGACCGCGCGCAAGTTGGGGATCCTGGAGGAGCTGACCCAGGTCCTGCGGGTACGCGCCGACGAGACCGGCACCACCGTCTGGATCTGCCGGGATCCCGGCGGGAAGCTGTACTACCAGGCCAACCGCGGCGGCGAGCAGACCACGTGGATCGAGGGCCAGACCGCGCTGTTCCTCTCCAACGTGATCCAGGAAGGCGACACCTATACCGCCATGGCAACGGACGGGAACTCGTTCGTCGTCAACGACGAAGTGCTGCGGGTGACGATCAAGGGCAAGGAGAAGACGTACGCGGTCCGGCGCGAGGGGTGAGCGCGCGGGGAATCCTTGTGCGGCGGGCGGGGTTGTTGTAAGCGGCCGGGGTGCGACCTGGAAAGATTGTGCTCCCATTCCGGCACCGGAATCACGATCACGGAGGTAGGCCGCACCGTGGCCCAGTTCATCTACACCTTGGAGAAGGCGCGCAAGGCGCACGGCGACAAGGTCGTGCTCGACAACGTGACGCTGAACTTCCTGCCCGGGGTCAAGATCGGTGTCGTCGGTCCGAACGGCGCCGGTAAGTCCAGTCTGCTGAAGATCATGGCGGGCGTGGACCAGGTCAGCAACGGCGAGGCCCGGCTGATGCCCGGCTACACCGTCGGCATGCTGGCCCAGGAGCCCCCGCTCAACGACGCGAAGACGGTCCTCGGGAACATCGAGGAGGCCGTCGCGGAGACGAAGGCCAAGCTCGAGCGGTTCAACAAGATCGCCGAGCAGATGGCCACCGACTACAGCGACGAGCTGATGGAGGAGATGGGCAAGCTTCAGGAGGAGCTCGACCACGCCGACGCGTGGGACGTCGACTCGCAGCTCGAGCTGGCGATGGACGCGCTGCGGTGCCCGCCGCCGGACGCCGACGTCACCCAGCTCTCCGGTGGTGAGCGCCGCCGGGTCGCGCTCTGCAAGCTGCTGCTCGAGGCGCCCGACCTGCTGCTGCTCGACGAGCCCACCAACCACCTGGACGCCGAGAGCGTGCAGTGGCTGGAGCAGCACCTCGCCAAGTACGCCGGCACCGTCATCGCCATCACCCACGACCGGTACTTCCTGGACAACGTGGCCACCTGGATCCTCGAGCTGGACCGCGGCCGGGCGTACCCGTACGAGGGCAACTACTCCACCTACCTGGACAAGAAGGCGCAGCGTCTCGCGGTCGAGGGCCGCAAGGACGCCAAGCTCAAGCGCCGGCTGTCCGAGGAGCTGGAGTGGGTCCGCTCCAACGCCAAGGCCCGCCAGACCAAGAGCAAGGCTCGCCTCGACCGCTACGAGGAGATGGCCACCGAGGCGGAGAAGACCCGCAAGCTCGACTTCGAGGAGATCCAGATCCCGCCGGGCCCGCGCCTGGGCAACACGGTGATCGAGGTCAACGACCTGGTCAAGGGCTTCGACGGGCGCACGCTCATCGACCACCTGTCGTTCTCGCTGCCGCGCAACGGCATCGTCGGCATCATCGGCCCGAACGGCGTCGGCAAGACCACGCTGTTCAAGACCATCGTCGGGCTCGAGCAGCCGGACGAGGGCTCGGTGCGCATCGGCGAGACCGTGCAGCTCTCGTACGTGGACCAGAACCGCGAGGGTCTCGACGGCAACGAGACGGTGTGGGAGGTCGTGTCCGACGGGCTCGACCACCTCATGGTGGGCAAGGTCGAGATGCCCTCCCGGGCGTACGTGGCCGCGTTCGGCTTCAAGGGCCCCGACCAGCAGAAGCCGGTCAAGGTGCTCTCGGGTGGTGAGCGCAACCGCCTCAATCTCGCGCTGACGCTGAAGATCGGCGGCAACGTGATCCTGCTCGACGAGCCGACCAACGACCTCGACGTGGAGACGCTGGGCAGCCTGGAGAACGCGCTGCTGGAGTTCCCCGGCTGTGCCGTGGTCATCTCCCACGACCGGATGTTCCTCGACCGGGTCGCCACCCACATGCTCGCGTGGGAGGGCACCGAGGAGGACCCGGACAAGTGGTTCTGGTTCGAGGGCAACTTCGAGGCGTACGAGAAGAACAAGATCGACCGGCTCGGCGCCGAGGCGGCCCGCCCGCACCGGGTCACCTACCGCAAGCTCACGCGTGACTGAGCCTTCCCGCGGCGGAAAACCCAAGGAAAAGCGTTTGGAGAGATTCACCTACGAGGTGGCCGTCCGCTGGTCCGACATGGACGCGTACGGCCACGTCAACAACGCGCGCTTCCTCACTCTGTACGAGGAGGCGCGCGTTGCCATGTTCTTCGTCGGCGCACGGGCGCAGGGTCTCACGTCGTTCGAGGACGGCATCGTGATCTCCCGGCACGAGATCGACTACCTGCGCCCCGTCGACTACGGCGATCCCGTACGCATCGAGCTGTGGATCTGCGACCTGCGGGCCGCCGCCTTCACGGTGGCGTACGAGCTCTTCGACGGCGACGTGCTCGCGAGCCGCGCCAAGTCGGTGTGCGTGCCGTACAACCTGGCCCAGGGGTTCCCGCGCCGGCTGACCGAGCCCGAGCGGGCTTTCCTCGAGCCCTACCTGGACGCGTGAGCCATGGGTGACCACGGCATACGCGGGGTCAGGGATGCCGGGCCGTTCCTGGCCCGGCTGGCCCGCCTGGACCGCTCGCTGCCGGTCCGGTTGCGGTCGGGCCGCGGGCGCACCGCGCTCTGGGCCCGTCTGCCCTGGGGTGTGCTGGTGACCCGGGAGGTCGAGGGGCCCGGCCCGGGTGACGCCACGGTCTCCGCCGGCGATCTGCTCGCGGTGCTGTCGGCCGGCGGCGAAGAGCTGCCCGGTCGCCGGGACGCCGAGTGGCGCTGGCCGCTGCCGCCCGCCGGTGTCCGGGCCGTCGAGTCGGTGGCGACCGCCGAGCTCGGCCGGCTGGCGGCCGCCGCGGCGGGCACCCTGCGCGAGGTGACCTCCGGCGGCCTGGGTGGCCGGGCGGTAGGCCAGCGGGCGGTGCGCGACGCGCTTCTGGATCACGTCGCCATGGTCGTCACGCCGCCTCACGGTGACCCGGTCGCGGTCCCGCAGCGGCTCGTTCAGGCGGTCTCGCGGATGGGCTTCCTCGGTTCGGCCGATGTGGACGGTCCGGCAGCGCGCGTGTGCGTAGCGGGACGATGGGTGGGTCTTTCCGCACCATATGGAGTCGCGTGGCTACAGCCGGTCCAGGAATTGACCGTTATGCCTATAGGGGTTCACCCGAAAGGGTGATGCTGCATCGGTTGTCCGGTCGCGCCCTCCCTTTGAGGGGATGACCTCCGCGACCTGTACGGGTACCGTCGCCCCCGGGTCTTCCGCTACGTCCGGCGGCTGACCTGCTGGGGAGTGAGGTGCACAACGATGCCGTGGTGGTCATGGCGTCCCGGATCGTCCGGAGACAACGAACCCGAGAGCGGTGGTGAGGTCGCGCTGCAGCGCGGCGTCCGCGTCGGCGTGCCGGCGCAGCGGGAACCCGAGCGCTCGGCGATGTCCTCCGCCGATCTGCAGATCGATGAGCCCGAACAGGTCGCCCCGGTCGACCTGACCCGGATCGGCAAGGCCCTCGACCTGCTCGACATCCGGTTCCTCGCCGACGGCGGCGGCAGCCTGCTGGCGATGTGGGAACGGCACGCGGTGCTGTTCACGCTCGAGGGCCCGGACGACGAGATCCTGGTGATGCGGGCCCGGCCGCACGCTACCGTTCCGCCCGACTGGGCCGACCGCGCCTACCGCGTGGTCAACGAATGGAACCACACCCGCCGCTTCTGCAAGGCGTACGTCGGCGACCCCACCGAGCGCGGGCAGCTGCCGATCTACGCGGAGCTGCAGGTGCCCCTGGCCTCGGGAGCCCACGAGGCCCTGCTGGTGGAGATGCTCGACTGCGGCGCCGCGGTGGCGACCTCGTTCGTCGACTGGCTCCACGACGAAGGCGCTCTGTTGTAGAAAGCTCTGAAACGGAAAAGGCCGGGCCCATCGGGCCCGGCCTTCCTTTTCGGCTTCTTCAGGACAGCGGGAACATACCGACGCGGCCGTGGTACTCGCGGCCGAGCTGGTCGGTGTCCCAGCCGACGATCAGGCCCTCCGGGACCGCTCGGAACGCGCGGACGCCCACGTTGCGCTTGAGGCTCGGGTTCCACGGCAGCGCGCGGCCCGTCGTGGGGTTGAGCGCGCCGATGCCCACCCGGGCCACCGCGCCGGGGCCGGGGCCCTTGGCGTCGCTGCCGAACGGGTTGTCCAGGTAGCGCTGGTGACCGCCCACGTACACCGCGCTGCCGGTCACGGCGACCGCGTAGAGCGAGTCGCCGCCGGTGCGCTGGACCCACGTCGGGTTGTGCTTGCCGCCGCCGGCCGTCTCGAAGCGGGCCGCCGAGTCGCAGAGCTTGGTGGGGGAGGACGCACGGCCGGTCGACACGACCACGAAGTAGCGGCCGTCGGGCGAGAACTTCACCTGCCGCAGGTACGTGTCGAAGCCCTTCATGCACTCCGCCTGGTACGCGTCGGTGTACCAGCTCAGGACCGTCGCCCGGGTGCCCGAGGTGTCGAACAGCGCGATCTGCGTACGGCTGACCGATCCGACCTTGAGCAGCGCCCCGACGATGACCAGGCGCTTGCCGTCCGGGGAGAGGTCGAGGTGCTCCACCCGGGTGCGGCTCAGCCCCGGTGCCGAGAGCTTGGCGTCGAAGCCGGTGTCGACCGCGCCCGAGCTGGTGTGGACGCGGGCCAGGCCGACCCGGGCGACGCCGTTCACCGCGGAGAAGGTGCCGCCGAGGTAGAGCCGGCTGCCCTGGGCGGACAGCACCCGCACGTCGCCCCAGTTGATCTTCGCTGCGAAGCCGGGCACGCGCGCGCCGTCGCTGACCGATACCCGGGCGACGCCGCGCTGGGCGGCCTGGTTGACGGTCTTGAAGGCGCCGCCCAGGTAGACGGAGTTGTCCGCGCCCGCCGCGAGTGCGTAGACCGCCGCGTCCACCTGCGGGGCGAAGGGGCGCACGATGCCGTCACGGAGCCCGTACGCGAAGACGTTCTTCCGGTCGTAGGTCAGCTTGCGGGTGCTGTCCTGGACCTTGGTGAAGCTGCCGCCGACCACCACCGTGTCGCCGACGACGGCGAGGGCCCACACCGTGCCGTCCAGGACGTGCGGGGTGTTGTCGACCGGGTTGGCCGACACCACCGCGGGGTGGGCGAGGTCGGCAGCCGCGGGCATCGCGCCCAGCAGGGTGGCGCAGGACAGCGCGGCAGCGGCGAACAGGCGGCGTCGCATCGGTGGCAGCTCCTGGGATCGGGACGGAGTCAACCCGATCAACGAGCGGCGCGGCCTCAGGGATGCGCGTCCATGGTGTTGACCATGAAGTAGGCGGCCCGCTCGAGGTAGTCCCAGAGGGCCGTGCGCTGCGGCTCGGGCAGGCCGAGCGAGTCGACGGCCTCGCGCATGTGCAGCAGCCAGGCGTCGCGTTCCTCGGCGCCGACCCGGTACGGCGCGTGCCGCATCCGCAGGCGGGGGTGGCCGCGGCTGGCGGAGTAGGTGTTCGGGCCGCCCCAGTACTGCATCAGGAACAGCGTCAGCCGCTCGGCAGCCGGTCCGAGGTCCTCCTCGGGATACATCGGGCGCAGCAGCGGATCCTTGGCGACGCCCTCGTAGAACCGGTCGACGAGCCGGCGGAAGGTGGGCTCGCCACCGACCGCCTCGAAGAAGCTGACCTCGCTCACGCGTCCAGTCTGCCAGCAGCGGTGCGGCGTGCCGGGGCGGGTGTGATGCGCATTGCGGTCCCGTCGGGACGCTGGTCGTCCTTCGGCGGAGCGTGCTTCGTCCCGGGCGGAGTCGCCGCGGCCGCCCGGTCGGGCCAGCGGGCGGCCAGCGTCGCCATGATGATCAGCCCGCCCAGGCTCCACAGGCCCATGACCCGCGGGATCGACGAGTGCTGGGCGATCGCGCCGGAGATCAGCACGGCGGCGCCCTGGATGAGCTGCATGCCGCCCTGCATCACGCCGAACGCACGGGCCCGGTAGCCGTGGGGCAGGGCGAGCACGAACACGCCGTTGAGCGTGGGCATGAGCACGCCCTGGGCCACGCCGGAGATCATCACCAGGACCGCCACGACGACGGCGCTGGGCGCCCACAGGGTCAGCGCCAGCGCCAGCGGCATCAGGATGGCGGACGGCCTCACCAGGTGCACCTTGCGGGAGGGCGACACCAGCCGGCCGACGAGGAGGCCGCCGGCGATGAACCCGATCGGCCCGGCGGCCATGATCATGCCCTGGTCGAAGCCCCGCGCCGCCGGGTCCTCGTGGAACAGCGCCGCCCAGCCCGCCGCGAGGCCCTCCGGCAGGATCGTGAACGTCGTGACGGCGAAGACCATCAGGGCGATCGACCGCAGCAGCGGAGTGCCGAAGACCAGCCGGTAACCCTCGCTCGTCTCGCGCAGCAGGTGACGCCGCTCGGTGGCCCTCGCCACGGCCGGCCGGGGCCGGATCCCGGCCGCGATGATGCCGGCCGAGGCCACGAACGAGAACGCGTCCAGCAGCAGCCCGAGGCGGGCGTCCACGGCGACGGCCAGGGTGGCGCCGGCGAAGTATCCGAAGACCTGGGCCGCCTGTGCCGTCGAGGAGTTGACGGCCAGCACGGTGACGAGTTGCCGGCGGTCGACGATCAGCGGGATGAGCGCGGACCGCGCGGCCTGCGTGGGCGGAGCGCCGAGCATCGTCACGAACAGCAGCACGAAGATCACGGGGACGGGCAGGTCCGGGAGCGCGATCAACGCGATCGGCACGGCGCGCGCCAGGTCCGAGATGATCAGGACCCTCCGGTACGGGTACCGCTCGGCGACCGCCGCCAGCACCGGTCCGCCGAGGATCCACGGCAGATAGCTCACCGCGAAGGAGGCGGCCGACAGCAGCACCGACTCGCTCTGCTGGTAGACGAGCGTGATGATCGCCGCCCGGGCGAGATAGTCGCCGCCCCAGTTGACGATCAACGAGAAGTACAGCGCGCGATACTCGCGGACCGCGAAGACGTCGTGGAAGGTCACCGGGCGGTCCGGCTCCGTCGCGCCGCCGGCTTGCTCGCCGGGCTGCGCAGCGGGTCGGTCGTCGGACACCAGGGCCCTCCATCGATCGCGACGGCCGGCGGGATCGCCGACGGCGGTCGGTCACGGACGCGGGCGACCAGGGTGGTTTCCGGCCTCGCGTACGTGACGCTGCATGTGCAGATGCTCCTTGCAGGATTCTGCCCGATCGGTCGAGCCGTGGCTAGGGCGTACGGGGGGAATGTCGGCCATTCGGTCGAGGGTGGACATCCCCGCCATGCCGTATCAGCAGGTCAGGTAGCGCCTCCGGGGGTACCCGACGAATCCTGCGGCGAGCCCGGGAAGACCGGCGGTACGGCGGAACGCGGCAGCATGCGTGAAACGGCGATCCGCTCGGAGATCCCGGAGCTCTCCAGGGCCTCGGTGAGCCGGCGGCGCAGTTCACGTTGGACGATGGGCTGACCGTCCGCCGTGGTCTTGGCGATCGTGCGGATCACCGCGCCGTCCACCGTCAGCTGCTCCACACCCACCACGTCCGGCGGCTCGAGGAACTCGGTCGCGTGCTCGGGCTCGTCCGCCAGCGCCAGCGCCGCCTCGCGGAGCACCGCGGACGCCTCCTCGGAGTTCACGAAGCCGATCGGGATGTCGATGACCACCATCGCCCAGCCCTGGCTCTTGTTGCCGACCCGGACGACCTCGCCGTTGCGGATGTACCAGAGCACGCCTCGCATGTCGCGGACGGTCGTGACGCGCAGCCCGACCGTCTCCACCACCCCGACGGCGTCGCCGAGGTCCACCGAGTCGCCGACGCCGTACTGGTCCTCCAGGAGCATGAACAGGCCCGCGATGAGGTCCTTGACGAGGCTCTGCGCGCCGAAGCCGAGCGCGACGCCCACGATGCCGGCGCTGGCCAGCAGCGGGGCCAGGTTGAAGCCGAGCTCGCCCATCACCAGCAGGGCGGCCATCGTGGCGATCACCGCGGTCACGAAGCTGCGCAGCACCGAGCCGATCGCCTCGGCCCGCTGGCGGCGGCGTTCGGGAATGAACTGGTTCTCCGCGGCCTCCGGCTGCTTGGCCGCGCGTTCGCGCAACGGCTTCAGCAGCGCCGGCATCTCGGCCCGTGAGGTGGACGTGGTCAGCCGCCGGATCGCCCGGTGCAGCAGCCAGCGGACCAACAGGGCGACGAGGATGATCGCCAGGATCCGCACCGGCTTCACGATGAACAAGTAGCTGCTGTTGGCCAGCCACTCATTGTGGGTGTTGTCGGAGATCCACTTGCACAGCACGTCCGACTTGCAGCGCTCGGACAGCGGCGTCGTATCGACGATCACGCCGGTGGACGGAGGCGGGTTGGTAGGTCCTTGCCAGATCACGGGTCCTCACCGTACCGGCCGTCCGACCTCGGCCGGGAACCGGACATCCTCCCACGAGACCTCAGACGTTTACGTCGCGGCCACAGATTGTGCTCGCCAATTCGTCATTCATCAGGGACTATTGGCGCACGAGGGTCGGCAGTCGGCGGCCCTCGGCGGACCTCGCATGCGACGACAAGCACATCGGGAGCGGTTACAAGCACCTACACCGAAGGGTGATCGCGATGCCTGACATACGACCCACAGTGGGCTCTTCCGCGTTGGTTCTGAACGCTACCTACGAGCCGCTGTGCGTCGTATCGGTGCGTCGAGCTACCATCCTCGTGCTGACCGCCAAGGCGGAATGCGTCTCCGACGGCGACGGCATCCTGCACAGCGCACACCACGCTCTCCCGGTGCCCTCCGTCGTCCGCCTCACCCGGTATGTGAAGGTGCCCTACAGGACCCATGTCGGGCTCTCGCGTCGCGCCATCTTCGCCCGCGACGGCGGCCGGTGCGCGTATTGCCGCGGCTCCGCCGAGACGATCGACCACGTCTTCCCCCGCAGCCGGGGCGGCCTCCACGCGTGGGAGAACGTGGTCGCGGCCTGCGCGAAGTGCAACCACAGCAAGGGCGACAAGACCCCCGCGGAGCTGGGCTGGCGGCTGCACGCGGCACCGCAGGCCCCCCGCGGAGTGGCGTGGCGGGTGCTCGGCCATCGCACCCCCGACCCGCGCTGGGCCGACTGGCTCGACCTTCCCACCCCGGTCGACGCCGAAGCGGCCTGAGTCGCTAGCGCCGCTTCGTGCCGATCAGCGAGGCGAAGACGACCACGTTGTCGGAGTAGCCCCGGGTGCCGCCGAGCCACGTGCCACCACAGGTCACCAGGCGCAGCGACGGTCTGCTGTAGTCGCCGTAGACGCGTTGGACCGGCAGCTTCTCCTTGCCGTACCGCTCCACCGAGTTCACCTGGAAGACGGCCGTCTCGTCGTCCTCCCGGAGGACCTCGATCCGCTGCCCGGGCCTCAGCTCGTGCAGCCGGTGGAAGACCGAGGGACCCGTACGGGTGTCGGCGTGCCCCACGATGAGCGCCGGCCCGAACTGCCCAGGCGTCGGACCCTCGCGGAACCAGCCGGCCTCGTTGTGCCGGTTCAGCGGCGGTACGGCCACCGACCCGTCGCGCGCCAGCCCGACCATGAGGATCGGCGCCTCCACCTTGATCGCCGGGATGCTCAGGCGCTGCGGCCGGCTCGGGTCCAGCACCGGGAAGTCGCGGGGCGGCGGCTTGTCCGGCCCGCGGAAGATGTCGCGGAGGTCGAAGCCCGTCGCCGCCCCCACCCCGGCGCCCACGGTGAACAGTCCGAGGAAGACGAGGGCGACGGCCATGAGGCCCAGTGGCATGACGCGGCGCCCCCGCACGGGCGGCGGAGGGGGAAGGCGTCGGCGTCGCGGCGAGCGCAACAGCGCACGTGACGGGGCGTGCGGTGGCGTGACCGCCGGCCCGGACGCTGCGGCTGCCTCCTCGCGAGAAGCGGGTGCCGGCTCGACGGTGTGCGTCACGATCTCGGCCGGCCGGCGGCGCAGCACCGACTCGGGCATGGGGGAACCGGGAACGGCCGGGCTCGGCCGTACCGCGCGCGACACCCGCGCCTCAGCTCGGACGGCGGCGGCGCAGCGCCGCCACGCCCAGGGCGATGCCGGCGGCCACCGCCGCGCCGCCTCCGCCGATCAGCATCGGCGCCGACCTGCCGGGTGCGGTTCCGCCGCCCCCGGTGGCCGGGCCACGTTGCGGTTCCACCTTCACGACCACGTGCAGGGTGGCGGTGGCCATCTTGCCGTCGGGACAGGTCAGGCGGACGGGGTAGTCGCCGGGCGCGGTCGTGGCGGGGACCCGCGCGGTGGCGGTGAGGAAGCCGTACCGCGGGGAGACCGTCACGGTCTTCAGGGGCTCGGCGGTGACCTTGGCGGCGGTCAGGTTGTCGTCGCAGCTGGCGCGGATGCCGACCTCGTCCCCGGCACGGGCGGTGCTCGGGTTGATCTCGAGGAACACGGCGGCCGCCCGGGCGGGCGAGTCCGGCAGCAGGACCACGGGCAGGGACAGGGCCAGCGCCGCGAGCGCGGCCGGGACGGATGGACGCATGACCTCCCCCTCCTGCCGTCCGGGGCGGAAACGTCGCGGACGGCGCGTGAGGGTGATTTTCGCACCTCGGGGCCGATTTCGCGTGGGTCAGGACATCCCACGTAGTGGGTCTTGACACCCGACGCTCCGTGGCGCCGCACACTCCGCTACCGTGATTGACGTTCGGATCACTGGGAACACAGTGACTTGGCCCGGTTCCTTATGACGCCTGGGGGCGTTGAGGTTGTCGATATTCAGCACGATTCTGGTCTACGCGGTCATCCCGTTGTCGGTGATCCTCGTGGTGGCGGCCCTCGTCGCCGTCGGTGGGCGCGACGGCCGGCCCGACCGCCGCTACCGGCCCGGCCGGCCGTACGACTTCAAGCCGATCTGGTTCCTCGCGTCACCCGCGCAGGTGAGCCCGGCTTTCGGTGGCAAGACCTCCGACCGCACCGCCCAGCCGCCCGCGCTGGAGTCGGGCGTCGTCGAGGGTTCCGCGGGCCGGCAGGTGCGGCCCGGACCGGTAGGAGGCGCAAGTGACCGTTGGTGAGCACCAGGCCATCGTGAGCGGCGGTGAGCAGCCCCTGACGGCGCTCGACCACGCCGGCGGCCCGACGCTGACCGAGCGGCCCGAGCTGACGATGTCCGACTCGGGCGTCGCGGCGCTCGACGGGCCGTTCACGACCCGGCAGCTGCTGCGCCTCGACGAGGCGCTGCGGGTCGCCGACCAGCAGACCGGCCTGACCTTCAGCGTTTACATCGGCCCGCTCGACGAGCCCACCCGGGAGAGCGCCGAGGCGCTGCACCGGCAGCTCGAGGGCGCGGCCAAGGCGGTGCTCCTCGCCATCTCGCCCGGCCAGCGGCTGCTCGAGATCGTCACCGGCGCGGAGGCCCGCAAGCGCATCTCCGACCGCGACGCCAAGCTGGCCGCGCTGTCGATGGCGGCGGCCTTCGCCGGGGGAGACCTCGCCGGCGGCGTCCTCGCCGGCCTCGACCAGCTGGCCTCCCACGCCGGGCGGCACTGACCGGCTAGCGCAGGGAGTCCGGGGAGACCCGGACCGGGAACGGGGCGTCGACCTTCACCGGGCCGGCGCCCTGGATCGTCTGTGCCGGGAGATAGCCGCCCGGCCCCAGCTCGTAGACGTGCACCACCGGCTGCGGCATCGACTCCACACGCCAGTAGCCGTCGATGCCTGCGTCGGCGTAGAGGGCGGGCTTGAGCAGCCGGTCGTAGCGCCGGCTGGTGTCGCTCTCCACCTCGATGACCAGGGCCACGTCCGCGGGAGCGGCCCAGCTGGCGCCCGATGACCGGGGCCGCAGCACGGTCACGTCCGGGATGAGGTTGCTCTCGCCCAGCTCGATGCCCAGGCGGTCGCACACCCACCAGCCGTCCGGCGCCGCCGCGCGCAGCGTCGTGACGAGCGCACGGACTACCGCCTCGTGCACTTCCTCCAGTGGTGGTGTCACGTGCAGGCTGCCGTCGACGATCTCGTAGCGGTGGCCGTCCTGCGGGAACAGGTGCAGGTCCGGCTCCGTCCACGGCCCTTCGGGGGCGGCCCATCGCGCCGGCGAGCTGTGCCCGATCACCACCACCGCACCACCTCCATCACCGCGGAGTGCCAGCGTACTCACGCAGTGTTGTTTCCGGTGGGTTTCCTCGCCCTGACTTTTCGCGGGTCGCAAGGATGGTGAATCCTCACGACCCGCGGAAAAGGTCAGGCAGCGGCGTCTTTCGCGCGGGCCTTCAGCGCGCGCAGCACGCCGTCACGTCCCTCGGCGACCAGCCGGCGCAGCGAGGGGGAGTGATCCTCCGCGGCGAGCCAGGCGTCGGTCAGCGCCACGGTCTCCTCGCTCACCTGGTAGGCCGGGTACGCCAGCATCACGAACTCCTGCGCCGGCTCGCTGTCCGAGCGCGCCCACACGTGGTCGACGACCTCGAAGAACTTCGGCGCGTACGGCGCGGTGAGCTCCACCTGCGTCGACGACTGGAAGCCCTGCAGCAGCGACCGGTTGAGCCAGTTCGGCAGCTTCTCGCCGCCGGTGAGCTTCGCCCAGACCGCGGCCTTGTTCTCCGGCGTCGGCAGCAACGCCCGCGCCAGGGCGGCCTCCCGCTCACCGCTGGCGGTGCGGTCCGCGTCGAGCTCGGCGCCGATCTCCTCGTCGGTCGCCGCTCCCCGGGCGGCCAGCGCCTCCAGCAACGACCAACGCAGCTCGGTGTCGACGGTCAGGCCCTCCGGGATGTCGCGGCCCTCCAGCCAGCCGCGCAGCACGGCCAGCTCCTCGGGGCTGCGGGCGGCGCCGAGGTACGCCCGCGCCCAGGCGAGCTGGAAGCCGCTGCCCGGCTCCGCCGCCGCCAGCGCCGTGCGGGCCGTGGCGGCGAGCTGCGCCCAGCCGGTCGGGGCCCACTGCGGGTCGGCGTACATGGTCAGGGTGGTCGCCGCCTGCCGCAGCGTCGCCGTGGTGAGGTTGATGTCGCGTTCCTCGGGCAGCCCGGTGCTGACCAGCGCCACGTAGTCGCGGGCCGCCAGCTCGGCGTCGCGGACCATGTCCCAGGCGGCCGCCCAGCACAGCGCGCGCGGCAGCGACGACTCGAAACCGTCGATGTGGCGGACCACCGTGGCCATGGAGCGCTCGTCGAGGCGCAGCTTGGCGTACGTGAGGTCGTCGTCGTTGACCAGGAGCACGTCCGCCGCACGCTGCCCGGCCAGCGACGGGATCGGCGTCTCCTCGCCGCTCACGTCGATCTCGAGGCGGTCGCGGCGCACCAGCCGGTCGCCGTCGACGTCGTACAGGCCGACCCCGATGCGGTGGGTGCGCAGCGTCGGGTAGGTGGCGGGCGCCTCCTGCTTGACGACCACGCTCTCGTACGTGCCGTCCGGGCCCACCGTGACGACCGGGCGCAGCGTGTTGACCTGTGCCGTCTCCAGCCACTGGGCGGCGAACTTGCGCAGCTCCCGCCCGGACGCGGTCTCCAGCTCGGTGAGCAGGTCGTCGAACGTGGCGTTGCCCCACGCGTGCCGCTGGAAGTACGCCCGCAGCCCGGCCCGGAACGAGTCCAGCCCGACGTACGCGACGAGCTGCTTGATGACGCTCGCGCCCTTCGCGTACGTGATGCCGTCGAAGTTGACCTCGACCGCCTCGAGGTCCGGCATCTCGCAGTAGACCGGGTGCGTCGACGAGAGCTGGTCCTGGCGGTAGCCCCACGTCTTGCGCACGGACAGGAACGTCGACCACGCGTCGGTGAAGCGGGTGGCGTTGGTGTTGCACCAGTGGCTCGCCCACTCCGCGAACGACTCGTTCAGCCACAGGTCGTTCCACCAGCGCATGGTCACCAGGTCGCCGAACCACATGTGGGCCAGCTCGTGCAGGATCGTGTTGGCGCGCTGCTCGTACTCGTAGTCGGTGACCTGCGAGCGGAAGATGTAGTGCGCCTCGGCGTGCGTGACGCAGCCGAAGTTCTCCATGGCGCCGGCGTTGAAGTCGGGCACCCAGAGCTGGTCGTACTTGGGCAGCGGGTAGCGCACCCCGAACTGCTCGTGGAAGAAGTCGAAGCCCTGCTTGGTGATGAGGAACAGGTCGTCGGCGTCGAGGTACTGCGCCATCGAGGCCCGGCAGAACACGCCCAGCTCGATGCCGTCGTGGCTGTCGCGCACCTCGTGGTACGGCCCCGCGCACAGCGCCGTGATGTACGTGCTCATCCGCGGCGACTGCGCGAAGTGCACGGTCTTGGCGCCCCCCTCGGCCGGGACGGTGCTGTCCACCGGCATGTTGGAGACGACCTTCCAGTGCCCCGGCACGGTGGCGTGCCAGGTGAAGACGCTCTTGAGGTCGGGCTGGTCGAACGCGGCGTAGACCCGCTGGGCGTCCGCCGTCTCGAACTGGCTGTAGAGGTAGATCTCCTTGTCCACCGGGTCCTGGCTGCGCTGCAGGCCCTGGCCGCTGGCGGAGAAGAAGAAGTCGGCGTCGACGACGAGAGTGTTCTCGGCGGCCAGCCCGGTCAGCGTGAGACCGCTCTCCGCCGACCAGCCGGAGATGTCCACGGGCGTGCCGTTGAGCTCGGCCGAGCGCACGGCCGCGGCCGCGACCTCGATGAACGTCTGGGCGCCCGGCTCGGCGCAGCGGAACGTGACCTCGGTGACGGTGCGGAAGGTGCCCTCGCCCGGGTTTCCGGCCCCGTCGGTCAGGTCCAGGGCGATGTCGTACCCCGTCACCTCGAGCAGGCGGGCCCGTTCGGCGGCCTCCACCTGGGTCAGGTTACGAACTCCGGCCACGTTCACTCTCCTCCACGCTGGCAGGGGCTACGCCGCCCCGCCTCGAGCTTTCCACGCCCAGCCTATGCGGTGCTCGCGGGCTCTCGGAGCGCGGGAAGATCGGGGGTATTTGCGCGAAGTCATCACGTACGAGCTTCTTCTGTCGTTGTAAAGGTGAGAACCGTCACCCTGACCGGAGGCTCCGATGGCCGAGACCGACACCGTCGCCACGAGCACCATCGCCGTGCACCGGGGCGCCTGGGAGAGCGTCTGCCCCACGCTGCCCGCCGACGTCGCCGCGATGGTCGCACCGCCCGTCACCGTGTCCAGCTTCCCGGTGGCCACGGCCATCAGCGGCGCGCAGGACCGCCGCCGCGCCCGGGAGGCCCGCTTCCGGGCGAACATGCCGTCGGTTCCCGCGTACGGGCGGCACCGGCGCAGCAGCTGAAGGGTGGGACGGGCCCGGGGTCCCCACACCCCGCCCGGACCGGCTCGGTAGGTTCGCGGGCATGACGGTCGTGCACCCGATCAGCCGGGCCTGGATCACCACTGGCGGCACCGGCGCGCAGAACTACGACGAGTTCGCGGACGACGCGGAGATCACCGAGATCATCGCCGCGAACCCGCACAGCGCGCTGGCCATCGAGATGCCCCACCGGGCGCCGGGGTCGGTGGGCAGGTCGTTCCTCGACTGCCTGCCGGACGCCGCCCAGCGGCTCGCCGAGGAGAAGGCGGACGGCAGCTACACGCCCGCCGAGCAGGTGGTGGTCCTCTACCGGATCAGCGCCCCGGGCGAGCCGGCCGCGTACGGCCTGTGGGCCATGGTCGACACCGACCAGATCTCCACCAGTGCCGAGGAGCCGGGGCTGGTCATCCGCAACGAGGACGTGTTCATCGCCAAGGTGCGTGAGCGGGTGGCGCTCGCCGAGGCTCTGAAGACGCTGCTCTCACCCGTACTGCTGCTGCAGACCGGCAAGGGTGACGAGCTGCACGCCGCTCTCGCCGCCGCGACCGACGCGGCCGGGGCGCCGGCCGCCACCGACGTCGACCAGAGCGGGCGCACGCACGCGATCTGGATCGTGGCCCCGGGGCCGCTGCAGGACGAGCTGACCGCGCTGGCGGGCGGGGGTGAGCTCGTGGTGGCCGACGGCAACCACCGCAGCCTCGCCGCGCAGACCGGCGGCCTTCCGCGCTTCCTCGCCGTGGTGACCACGCCCGCGTCGGTCGCGATCCAGCCCTACAACCGGCTCATCGCGGAACTGCCGGCCGAGGACCTGGTCAAGCAGCTCACCGCGGCCGGCGCGCGGGTCGAGGAGCTGCCGCGCCCGGCGGCGATCCCGGAGAAGGGCACCGTCGAGCTGTACGCCCAGGGCAAGTCGTACGCGGTGGTGCTGCCGCCGGCCGCGGACGCCACCGTGGTCGACAACCTCGACCACGCGCTCGTCGAGCGGGTGCTGCTGCGCGACGCGCTCGGCCTCGACCCGGGCGACAAGCGGATCTCGTACGTGGGCGGCGACTACCCGGCCGAGTGGCTGCGTGGCGAGGTCGACGCCGGCCGCGCCGAGCTGGCCGTGTTGATCGCCCCGGTCACCGTCGACGACTTCGTGGCCGTCAACCTGGCCCGCCGGAAGCTGCCCCGCAAGAGCACCTGGTTCACCCCCAAGGCCCGCGGCGGCCTCGTCCTCGCCCAGCTCGACTAGCGGTGCTGCACCCACAGGTCGAGGCGTCGCTGGCGATCCGGCGGCGCCCGCCTGCCGAGCTGCTGGCCGCGGATCCGTACGCGCGGTTGCAGCACGCCCGGCAGGCGATGGAGGAGTCCAACGAGGCCGAGTGCGGCCCGGCCATCCCGCTGCCGGTGGTGGTCGACGTGGACGCCGACGGCGTGCCCTGCCGCCTGTACGCGGCCAGGACCGGCGCCCCGGTCCTCGTCTACGTGCACGGCGGCGGCTGGTGCTACGGCAGCGTGGAGACGGTCGACCGGCTCTGCCGCCGGATCGCCGACCGCTCGGGTTGCGCGGTGCTGTCCGTCGACTACCGCCTCGCCCCCGAGCACGTGTACCCGGCCGCGCTGCACGACGTGGAAACCGTGCTGCGCTGGGTCCGCAAGGAGGGTGCCGGCCTGGGCGTCGACCCCTCCCGGCTGGCGATCGGCGGGGACAGCGCCGGCGGCCAGCTCGCCACGGTCGCCGCCCGCCGCCAGCGGGACGCGGCCACGCCGCTCGACTACCAGGTGCTCATCTACCCCGCGATCGACCCCATGACGGCCTCCGAGTCGTACGACGAGGTCGGCGGGTACGGCCTGGACCGCGCCTCGATGAAGCTGGCGTGGGAGACGTTCGTCCCGTCGCCCGCCGACCGCTTCAGCGCCGACGTCGCGCCGCTCGCTGCCGAGGACCTCGCCGGCATGCCGCCCACCCTGCTGATCACCGCGGAGTACGACGTCCTGCGCGACGAGGGCGCCGACTATGCCGACGCGCTGCTCACGGCCGGGGTGCCGGTCGTCCACGTCCGCTACGCCGGCGTCAACCACGGGTTCGCCCGCAAGCTCGCGATCTTCGACGCCGCCCGGGCCGCTGCCGACCAGATAGCCGTGAGCCTGCGGGCCGCGCTGACGTTCTGAACGGCGTTTGACAGACTGCGGTCATGCGCGTCTACCTCGGTTCCGACCACGCCGGCTACGAGCTGAAGAGCCACCTCGTCAACTACCTCGCCAAGCAGGGGTACGAAGTCGTCGACGTCGGCCCGCACGTCTTCGACCCCGAGGACGACTATCCGGCCTTCTGCCTGCACACGGGCGCGAAGGTGGTCGCCGACGAGGGCAGCCTCGGCATCGTCATCGGCGGCTCGGGCAACGGCGAGCAGATCGCCGCCAACAAGATCGCCGGGGTCCGCTCGGCGCTGGCCTGGAAGGTCGAGATCGCCCAGCTCGCCCGCCAGCACAACGACTCCAACGTGCTGGCGATCGGAGCGCGCCAGCACACCCTCGACGAGGCCACGGCGATGGCCGAGGCCTTCCTGACCACCTCGTTCTCCGGCAACGAGCGGCACGCCCGCCGCATCGGCCAGCTCGCCGACTACGAGCGCACCCGCGAGCTGCCCGAGCTGCCGTCCTCCTGACGCCGGCTCAGCGGGCCCGCGGCAGATCCTCGCGAGGCACCCAGTTGCGGCGGACGATCGGCAGGCTCCGGTCGGCGTCGGCCAGGTGCTGATCCGAGGGGCGGGCGGCGTCCCGGGCCCGCATCGCCGCGGTGACGCTCACCTGCGAGGAGCCGGATCCGACGAGGCCGCGCAGCCCCCGCTCGGCCGGCTCGTCGCTCGCGGCGCGGGCGCCGGCGGGCCGGGCTGCGGCACCCGTGCCGGAGGGGGCCGGTCGCGCGGCGGCGGGCCGGGGCGTCCGGCCGCCGGCCGGTCCCGGACGCATCGCCGACGGCTTCGGGTTGTCCGGCTCGGGATCGAGCACCGGCGGGGTCTCGGCCACGGCGGTCGCTCCGGGCAGTCCCTCGGCCAGGGCGGTCGCCTCGGGCAGTCCCTCGGCCACGGCGGCTGCCTCGGGCAGTCCCTCGGCTGCGGCGGCTCCTTCGGGCGGTTTCCCGGCCACCGCGGCGGTCACGGTCGCGCCGGCCGGGTCGGCGGCCGGTTCGGCTTCCGCGGGGGTCGCGGCCGGGGCCGCGTGGGAGGGACGCACGCGGCGGCGCCGGCGTCCGGGTTCTTCGCCCATGCCGCCGAACCTACCGCCGCCGCGCCCACCTAGAACACCTCGGTGGGGTTCGGCATCCGGTGCCAGCCGAACGCGGTCGACGCCTTCCGCACCGCGTCCGGCGTCAGCTCGCGGACCGTTCCGGCCGCTCCGAGCGCCGCGAGCGGCACCGCGCCGAGATAGGCCGCCGCCAGCTCCAGCACGGTGCATGCCAGGTCCGCGGGTTCTTCGGTACGCGTACACGTCGCGGAACCGGACGCGTCGGCGGTCAGCCGCCAGCGGCCGGAGTTCTCCGTCAGCAGCGGATCGGTCACATCGAGCACGACGTCGACGGGAGCCGCGTAGCTGCGGGCGGCGAGAGCGCGGGGAAGGTCGACGATGCGGATCCACAGGCCGTCCGCGACCGCGGTGCCGAGCCGGCGTGGCTCGTCGACCAGGTACTGCAGGGGCTCGTCCAGCGACGCGAAGTGCACGCTCGCCGTCCGGGCCAGGTCGATGGTGAGCAGGAAGCGCCACAGCGCCCGGTACGCCACCGGGTCGGCGGCCACGACCTCCCGGACGCGTACCTCCGCGTCGGGACCCCGGTCGTCCCAGTTTCCCTTGGTGCGCCAGATCGCGTAGCCGGTCGGCCCGTCGGCGGTCTCGTGCACGACGCCGTACTGGGCGGTCGCGCCCTCGCGCTGCGACTCGATATCCGACAGCACGAACCGCCACCACCGCTCGTCGCGGCTCGACCAGCCCGGACGGGTCGCGCGCAGCTGCTCGTACACCTTGCTCAGCTCGGGGATCGCGTCGAGCGGGCGGATGAGCCGCAGCCGGCTGTCCCCGGTCGCAGGCGCGTCGGGCGGGCTCACCTCGCGGGTCGCGACCGTCATCCGCAGCCGTGGGGCGGCGTGGCCGTACCCGAACCGCGGATAGATCTTCGTCTCGCTCGCCCAGAGGACCGCGACCGGTTCCCGTCCGGCCGCCGCGATCTCGCGCAGCTGCCGGTGCATCATCCGGGTGAGCAGCCCGCGCCGGCGGTGGGTCGGCAGAACGCCGACCAGCGTCACGTGCGCGGCCGGGATCACCGCACCGGGCACGGTCAGATCCCTCGTGTACGCCGCCGCGTGGCCGACCACGGTGCCCGAGTCGTCGGCGACCAGTGACCTTTCGGGCTCGAACACCGAGCCCTCCACCTCGCGTTCCTCCGCCGACATCGTGTGGTGGAAGACGCTGCCCAGCAGGTCGGAGATGGCGTCCCAGTCCTCCGCCGTGCCGACCCTGATCGGTGTTCCGGTGCCGTCCATCCTGTTTGTGTAACGGACGGCGCGCGCGACGGCGAGCTATTTGTCGGCTCGCTACTCTCGATGCAGGGCGGCGACCGGCCGTTCCGGGGGAGGGTAACGATGCCAGAGCAACCGCAGTGGCCCGAGCGGACGCTCGACATGCCGCCACAGGATCCCTGGGCCGATCCGCCGACGACGGACATGCCGACGCGCCCCGGGACAGCTCCGCCGCACGATCCCACCCGCCAGTACGGCGCCGCGCCCGCACCGCAGTACGACCCGACCCGCCGGCAGGGCGCCGTGGATCCGACCCGCGCCGCTCACCCGGGCGACGCCGGTCAGGCCCGGCCGGCACCGCCGCCGTCGCCGTTCTCCAGCGGCCGGGCCGCGGTCAACCCCCGCCCCCAGCCGCAGGGCTTCACGGCCGAGCACGAACCCACCGGCACCGGCTGGCCGGGCGCCGCACCGCCCACCCAGCGTCACCCGCTGAGCTGGCACATCGCTCAGCTGCGGCGCGGCGGCGAGTGGAGCTTCGCCGGCCTGCTCTTCGCGTTCGTCTGCTGGGGCATCTGGGCGATCTCGTCCGACGGCAGCCTGACCACCCCGATCATCGTGTTCATCGTGTCGGTGGTGGTGGCCGGCGGTGTCTTCGCCCTGTCGCGGCTGGTGGGCCGGCTGGTCCTGGAGCGGCAGCTCGGCCGGGAACGGCGTACCGCCAAGGGCTCGCACGTCGTCGCCGGCCTGTTCCTGGCCGGCGTCGGTATCGCGCACCTGCGCCAGACCGAATGGGTGATGACCGCGGTCAGCTGGGTCGTCGACCTCTTCCGCTGACCGCGGTCCTGCTTACCCGGTCTCCTTACTTGGCGGCTTTCGCGGCGGCCTTGGCGGCGGCGGCGTCGGCCTTCTCCTGGGCCTTGTCGGCCTTGGCGGCGGCGGCGTCGGCCTTGACCT
>NZ_JBFAPM010000033.1:0-47404 GCF_040676695.1 Actinoplanes sp. NPDC049548 | reverse complement strand
GCCACCTTCCGCAACGGCTCCTGCAGATCATGCGACGCCACGTACGCGAACTGCTCCAGATCCCGGTTGGACCGCGTCAGCTCGTCCGCCTGCGCCTTGAGCTGGTCGTTGACCCACTCGATCTGCTGGCGCGCCTCGCGGACCTCGGCCAGCTCGGCGGCGATCTGCCGGCGCATGCCGTCCACGTCGGCGGCCAGCTCCCGCAGCTCGGGCGAGCCGGAGCTCTCGATGTGCCGGTCGTAGTCACCGGCGGCGACCGCGCGCACCTGCGCCGCCAGCTCGGTCACCGGCCGGCTCACCATCCGGTCGAGCAGCAGCATCAGCGCGGCGCCGGCCAGGACGATGATGGCGGCCGCCGCGATCTGGATGGCGACCATGCGCCTGCTGGCGTCCCTGGCCGCGTTCGCCGACCGGTCCCGCAGCACGCCGATGTCGGCCTGCATCTGCTCGATGGCGTCGCGCAGCGCGTTGAACTCCGTGGTGCTGCCCGCCTCCACCAGCGCCCGGCCCGCCTCGGGGCCTTGCGTGCGGACGGCGTTGAGGATCGGCTCGGCGACGGCGCCATGCCATGCCTGCGAGCGACGCTCGACCTCGGCCAGGTCCGCCCGGATCCGGTCGTCCAGCGCCGTGGAGCGCAGCAGCTTTCTGATCTCCGCGATCTCGCCTCGTTCGGCGGCGAGCCCGTCCCGGTAGGGCTTCAGGTTCGCGTCCTTGCCGGCGATCGCGTACCCGCGGATGCCGGTCTCCTGGTCCACCACGGCGGTGTTGAGCCGCTCACCGGCGGCTCGCATCGGGCTGGCCCGGTTGACGATGTCGTCCAGCTGGTTGTTGCTGCTCGTGGCCGTGATCGCCGCGAACACCCCGAGCGCGGCGAGCAGCAGGCCGACGGTCACGCACAGGGCGAGGACGCGGCGACGCATCGTCCAGGCGCTCACCCGCAGGAAAGTCACCGGCCACCGCCTCGCGAGATCAGCAGCATCGCGACGTCGTCGGCGAGCGGGCCGCCGTTGCCCTGGTCCGCACGCCCGACCAGCCAGGCCGGCAGCGCGGCCAGGGGGACGCCCTTGGCCGCCGGCTCGCCGAGCAGCCCGCAGAGGCCCTCGACGTCGAGCCGTTCGTTGCCCACGCCGGTGTGGCCCTCGATCAGTCCGTCGGTGTACATCAGCAGGGACCAGTCATCGCCGGCGAACTCCACGTCGGTCGCGGGGGTGGGAGTGGGGCGTACGCCGAGCACGATGCCCGTCCGCGCGGGCACGGGAACGGCGCTGCCGCCGGAGAGCAGCACGGGTGGGGGATGGCCGGCGAGGCGTACGGTCGCGCGGCTGCCGGCCAGGTCTATCGAGACCATCGCCACGGTGGCGAAGACCTCGCGAGCCCGCCGCTCGGTCATCAGCACCTGCTCAAGGGCGGCCAAAACCTGGGACTCCGGCACCCCGGCGAGGACCAGCGCCCGCCACGCGACCCGCAGCTCGACCCCGAGCGCCGCCTCGTCGACGCTGTGCCCGCACACGTCGCCCACGATCACGTGCAGCTTGTTCTCGCCCGCCTGGACGACGTCGAAGAAGTCGCCGCCGAGCAGGCCCATGGCCCGTCCGGAGCGGTAGAACGTGTGGACGGCCACCTCGGTGGTCTGCATCAGCGGCTGGGGCAGCAGGCCGCGCTCGAGCCGGGCCGACTCGGCCTGGCGCAGCTCCACCTCGCGCAGGCGCTGGGCGTTCTCGTCGGCGCGCTTGCGCTCGACGGCGTACCGCAGCGCGCGCACCAGCAGAACGCCGTCGACCTGGCCCTTGACCAGGTAGTCCTGGGCGCCCTCGGCCACCGCCTGCACACCGAGATGCTCGTCGGAGCGCCCGGTCAGCACGCAGACGGCCGCGCTGCCCGCCACGCCGAGCAGCTTGCGCAGTCCGTCGATGCCCTCCGCGTCGGGCAGGCCGAGGTCGAGCAGGACGCACTGGACGCCGCTCATCATGGTCCGGGCCTCGCGCAGGCTGGTCGCGATCTCCAGGTCGAACGACGCGCCGGCCTCGGCGAGCAGCTCGCGCACCAGGAAAGCGTCGCCCTCGTCGTCCTCGACCAGCAGGATCCGCAGCCGCTCCGGCGCCATCACGGGCCGGGGCGTGCGCACTTCAGTCACGGCGCCACCCCGCCCGACGTCGCGTAGGCGGTACGCGGGACGGCGGCACCGGCGCGGCAGGGACGATTGATGGCTGGACTCCTTCGGGCGTGACCCGCTGATCGTCCATCACGGGTCGCGGGCGCACAACACCGGGCACGGCGGAACCGCCCGCAGCCACGGTGCGTGACGAAAACGTGATCACGCGGACGGGTCGTACGACGGGTCCTGCGCCACCCGGCGGGCGTGCCGGGCGATGACCTCGCCGAGGATGCCGTGCAGCCGGCCGCAGTCGAGGCAGTGCAGGTTCTCGTCGAGCCGGCGGCCGCCGCACGCCACGCACGGCCCCCGGTCCTCCGGATCGCGGTACGCCTCGAGGGCCCGGCACATCGCGCGGACGACGTGGTCGCCGACCTGGAACGTCGCCTCACCGAGGGCGGTACGCACCCCGAGCACGGCCACCGGTCCGGCCTCGGGTGCCGGGTCGTACGGGGCCACCCGCTCGACGAACTCGGCGACGACGGCGGCGGGATCGAGCGGGGCTGTCACGGGACAAAGTTATGCCACCGGACCGTAAGATCGCTCGGCATGGGGGGCGTGCCGAGCGTCGAGGCCGAGGACCGGGCACTGACCCGTCCGGCGCGACGCGGCTGGGCGGCCATGGCAGCGGCCGGGTTGCTGATCGTCGTCGGCTTCCTGGCGCTGCAGCCGGTGCGCCCGCCCGCCGAGCGGCCCGCGGACGCCCCGGCCGGCGAGTTCAGCGCGGCCCGTGCCTTCTCCCACGTCCGCACCATCGCGGCCGGTCCGCACGTGGCCGGCAGTTCCGCCAACGACGTGGTCCGCGAGCACATCGTGACCACCCTGCGTGGCCTCGGATTCGACACCGAGGTGCAGGACACCGTCACCACGCAGGGCGGCGACCTGTCCTCCAGCGCGGGCGGCATGGGCCTGGCCCGCGTCCGCAACGTGGTGGCCCTGCGGCCCGGCACGGCCTCCACCGGCCGGATCTTCCTCGTCGCGCACTACGACTCGGTGCAGACCGGTCCGGGCGGCAACGACGACGCGGCGGGCACATCGGCGGTGCTCGAGGCGGCGCGTGCCCTGTCCGGCGGTCCCGCGCTGCGCAACGATCTCGTCCTCGTGCTGACCGACGCCGAGGAGGCGTGCCTGTGCGGGGCGAAGGCCTTCGTGGACCAGCATCCGCTGGCCCGGCAGGGCGGTGTCGTGCTCAACCTCGAGGCCCGCGGCAGCAGCGGTCCGGCGATCGTGTTCGAGACCTCGCAGCGCAACGCGGGCCTGGTCGGTGCCCTCGCCCGGGTCCCCCACCCGGTGGGCACCTCGTTCGCGGTCGAGATCTATCGGCTGCTGCCCAACGACACCGACTTCACGGCCTTCCGCGAGCGGGGTTTCACGGGCCTGAACAGCGCGTACATCGACGGTGCGGCGGTCTACCACACCCCGGTGGACACGCCGGATTCGATGAGCCGCGACAGCTTGCAGCACCACGGCGAGACGGTTCTCGCCCTCACCCGCGACCTCGGTGACCGCGATCTCGCGACGCTGCGCTCGGGCGGCGACGCCACATACTTCCCCGTGCCGGGCGGGCTGGCCCACTATCCGGGCTCCTGGACGTGGCCGCTGGCGGTGGCGGCACTGGTGGCGGTCCTGGCCCTCGGCTGGGTGGCCCGGCGACGCGGCCTGGCGACGGCACGCCGCCAGCTGGCCGCGACCGCGCTGACCCTCGTGCCGGTCCTCGCGGTCCCGGTCCTCGCCCAGCTCCTCTGGATTCTGCTGAAAATCATCCGTCCCGGGTACGCGGAAATGCCGATCGACCCCTACCGTCCCGGGTGGTACCGCCTCGCCCTTCTGGCCCTCACACTCGCCGTGGTCAGCGCCTGGTACGCCCTCCTGCGCCGCCGCCTGGGCCCGGCCGCCCTGGCGATCGCGGGCCTGGCGTGGCTGGCCTTGCTCGGCCTGGTACTCGCGGCGGTGGCGCCCGGCGGCTCCTACCTCACCGCGCTACCGGCGCTGGCGGGCGCGGTCGCGGGAGTCGTCGCCGTGCTGCTCCGGGGCGGCTGGACGGCCGTGGCCGCGGTGACGCTCGGGACGTCGGCCGCCGTCGTCGTCCTCCTTCCCACGCTGGTCATGTTCTTCCCGGCGATGGGCATGGCGCTGGCCGGCACGGGCGCCTTCCTGGCCGTACTCCTGGCCCTCGCACTGCTGCCGGTCCTCGACCTGATCCACCCCGAGGCCGGCGGTCAGCGCGGCGTCGGCGCCCTGAGCGCCCGCCGCCGCGGCGCTCTCCCGGCGCTGGCCGCCACCCTCGCCCTGCTCGCCTGCACCGCCGCCGGGCTCGTCGCGGACCGTTTCGACCGCGCCCACCCCGCCCCCACTCACCTGATGTACGCCCTCGACGCCGACACCGGTCAGGCCCGCTGGCTGAGCGCGTCGCACACCCCGAGCGACTGGACCGCTCAGTACGTCGGCGACGACCCCGCCCCGGTGACCGACACCCTGCCCGCGTTCGGCGCCCAGGAACTGCTGTCGGGTCCCGCCGAGCCGGCGTCGCTGCCCGCGCCTGAGCTGACGAAGACCGCCGACACCACGGCCGGCGACCGTCGCACGGTGACCCTGCGGCTGCTCCCGCGGCGCCCGGTACGCCTGGTGACGCTGCACGTGGGCGCCGCCGCCGAGGTGGCGTCCGCGACCGTCGGTGGCCGTACCGTTGCCACCGACCGCACGGCCGGCGGCGTCTGGGGCTTCGGTTTCGTCTTCCACGCCCCGCCGCCGACCGGCGTCGTCGTGACGCTGACCGTGCCGGCCACGGCACCGCTGAAACTGCGGGCGATGGACGCGAGCGACGGCCTGTCGGCGGTGCCGGGCTTCCGGGTCCGCCCGGCCGACGTGGGAGTCGTCGGCTCGCACAGCTCGGAGATGCTCGCCGTCGCGAAGACCTACACGTTCTAGCGGCCGCGACCCCGGCGGCCGGTCGGCGCGTCGAACCGGAAGTGGACGAAGAGCCGCCCCCAGTTGTCCCCGTCCTTCTCGACGCGGTGGTAGAGCTGCTTGATCTCCTTCTGGTCCAGGAAGCGCAGCACCTTCTTCTTGAGCTGCCCGCTCCCCTTGCCCGGGATGATCTCGACCAGGGTCGCCTTCTTCTGGATCGCCTCGTCGATGATCCCGCGGAGCGCCTTGTCGATCTCGGTGCCCTTGTTGAAGATGTCGTGGAGATCCAGCTTGAGCTTCACGTCCGCAGCCTACTCAGCGCCGCTCGAGCTGCGACCGCCGTTCTTGCCGACCCAGGCCTCGACCCGGCGCAGGGCGTCCTCGTAGTCGGTGTGCCGCTTCATCGCCGCGGCCAGCCGCAGGTGCGGCAGCGCCTCACGGAAGCGGCCGGCCCGTTCAAGGGTCCGGCCGAGCACGTGGTGCGCGTAGTGATCCGATGGATCATGGTCGATCAGCGCTCTGAGCTGGGTTTCCGCCCCGGCCAGCTGCGCCGAGTTGAAATAGGCGCGGGCGAGCAGCTGACGGACGGCGGTGTTGTGCGGTTCCGCCTCCACGATCGGTTCCAACATCCTGGCCGCGCCGAGCGGGTCGCCGGACTCGAAGACGAACGTGGCCCTGCGGTACTCCTCGAGAAGATCCACGGATCCGCACCCCCTGCTCGCGCCGCCGATAGCCAACGCTGGCACAACTCGCGCCGAACGGCGAGTGTTCCCCGACCCCGGATTGGCGACAATTCGCCCGAAATTGCAACCCTCAGGACGGAGAATGCCGGGGTGGGCGACTTCCCGCGTCACCTGGTCGAGGCCCCGCCGCGACCCCGGTTCGGGCGCATCAAGGCGGTCGCCATCGGGCTCGTGACCCTCACCATGTGCCTGTTCCTGGCCGGGGCGGCCCCGCGGCCCGAGATCCGGTCCGCGGCGTTCGCCATACCCGGCATGCAGGCCGTGGGGGCGCCGCCCGCCGGGCCGTCGTGGGCGCCCGCGCCGCGGCGAAGCGGCGGGCTGTCGAGCGTCGCGGTCGCCCGGGGGCAGACGCTGGCGCTGCGTACCGAGGGCGGGGACGTCACCTTCCTGCCGGGCATCAACCTGGGCAGCACGACACCGGGGCATCTGCCGGGTGAGCTGGCGATCAGCCCCGAGCAGTACCGGGTGTGGTTCGCGGCGATGGGCTGGCTCGGAATCCGGGTGGTCCGGATCTACACGATCCACCCGCCCGCCTTCTACACCGAGCTGGCCCGGTACAACCGCGCCAACCCCGACCGGCCGCTGTACCTGATGCAGGGCGTCTACTTCCCCGACGAGTCGTACATCGAGAAACAGGACCTCTACGACCCGGCGGTCACCCGGGCCTTCAAGGACGAGCTGCGCGACGCCAGTGCGGCGGTCCGGGGCCGGCTCGCCCGGGAGCCCCGCGCCGGGCGGTCGAGCGGCACGTGGATTGCCGACGTCACGCCATGGCTGGCCGGGTGGATCATCGGCGTCGAGCTGGACCCGTACGCCTCCGACCGCTCGGACCGGCGCAACCGCGACGCCCCGGCGACCCGCGGCCGGTACTTCCGCAGCACGCCGGACGCCTCCCCCACCGAGCGGTGGCTGGCAGCCCGGATGGACGAGCTGGCCGGCTACGAGGTGGCGCAGGGCCTCAGCCAGCCCATCGCCTTCGTGAACTGGCCGACGACCGACCCGCTACGGCATCCCGAGGAGCCGCTCGAGCAGGAGGACCTATTCCAGCTCGACGCCAACCACGTGCTGCCGACCGCGGCGTGGCCCGGCGGGACGTTCGCGAGCTACCACGCGTACCCGTACTATCCGGACTTCCAGCGGCACGAGCCGGCGCTGCAGGCGTACCGGTACGGCGGCCGGGCGGACCCGTACGCGGGCTACCTCGCCGCGCTGCGCCGCCACCACCGAGCGATGCCGACGGTGGTCACGGAGTTCGGCGTACCGTCGTCGCTTGGGTCCGCCCACAACAGCCCGCTCGGCCGCTCGCAGGGCGACCACAGCGAACGTGAGGCGATGCGCATCGACGCGGAGCTGCTGCGGCTGATCAAGGATCAGGGGCTGGCGGGCGGCTTCCTGTTCTCGTGGGCGGACGAGTGGTTCAAGTTCACCTGGAACACCATCGCCCACCAGGACGGCGAGCGCCGCCAGCTGTGGCACGACCCGCTCACCAACGAGCAGCACTTCGGGCTGATCGCGATGGACGCCGCGGGTCCGCCGGACGCCGGCCCGGCCTACCTGGTCGACGACGAGTCCGCCTGGCCGGCCCGCCGGGTCACCGCACAGGTCGACGAGTCGTACGTGCACCTGCGCGTCCGCCTCGGCGCCGCGCCGCCGGGCGCCCTGACCCTGGGCTTCGACGTGCTGCCGGGGCTCACCGGCAGGCCCGCGCCCGGGACCGGCAACCAGGAGGCGGACGCCGCCTTCGTCCTGGACCTCGTGGCGCGCGGCGGGCAGGCGTACCTGAGACAGGAGCTGGACCCGATGCCGCTCGACTATGCCGTCCCGGCCGGACTGCGTGGCCCGGCCCCGGACGGCTGGCGCCGCTTCGAGCTGGTCGTCAACCGGGACCTGCGGATCCCGTCCACGGGCGAGCGGCTCCCCGCCGAGCTGCAGAACGCCGGGTCGCTGCGCTACGGCCGCCCCGCCGACGACAGCCGCGCCCTCTGGTACCGCGACGGCGACGACCTCGTGGTCCGGGTGCCGTGGGCGATGCTCGGGTTCGCCGACCCGTCCAAGCACATGGTCGGTGTGCCGGTCGCGCGGAAGCTGACGCTGCAGGCGGCCCCCGGCGTGGCCGTGAGCGTCTCCGCGTCCGGCACCGACCAGGCGGTCGGCCGGGTCACCTGGACCAACTGGAACCGGGTCTACGCCACCGAGCGGCTCAAGGACGGTGCCGAGCGGTTCCGCGACGCGGCGCTGGCGGTGACGGCTTCCTGACCAGCAGGGCGACCAGGCCGCCGCCGAGCAGCATCGTGCCGATGGAGACCAGCGCCACGGGGCTCAGCCCGGTCACCGGCAGGCCGCCGTCCGCACCCGGCTGCAGCTCCCGGGGCAGGGCGTGGACCGCCCCCGACGGCTCCGGGGCGACCGCGGAGGGTGCCGCCGTGACGAAGTCACTGACCGTCACACCGTCGCTCGTCTTCACCACCACGGCGACGTCGTAGTCCTGGCCGTTGTGCAGGTTCCGCAGCTCGCACCCGGTCGCTGCGGCGGCGCGCAATGTGCATCCGGACTCATGCCCGGCGGTCGTCGCCCAGAGATACTCGAACCGCCCGCTGCCCAGGTCCGCCGGCGGACGCCAGGACACCCGCAGGCCGCCGTCGAGGGCACGCACCCGGATGCCGGTCGCCGCGGCGGGTGGTCGCGGCAGACCCTCGACCCGCACCGGTACGGCGGACAGCGACGTGGTCCGCGTACCGAGCTGACCGTCGTGTCCCGCGCCCCAGCAGGACGTGTACCCCTGGTCGTCGATCGCGCAGGCGTGGTCCGCACCTGCGTCGATCGCCACCACAGGGCCGCCGTCGAGGGGGCTGCGGCCGCCGCGATCCCAGCACGACGCCCGTCGGCCGCGGTCGATGCCGCAGGTTTGCTGCCCGCCGGCGCTGATCGCGGTGAGCGGTCCGATGGTCGTCGCTCTCGGCGCCCAGCAGGTCGCGACGCCGTCCGCGTCGAGCACACAGGGTCCTGCGCCGCCACCGACGGCGACCTGACGCACCTTGTCGCCGGTCCGGAGCGCGGCCGGTTCGTCACCGTCACGGCCCCAGCAGTACGCCACTCCGCCGGCGGTGGCCGCGCACGTGGAGTCGCCCCCGGCCGCGATGTCGACGACCGGGCCGGTCATCGGTACCCGCACCGGCGTGGCCGTCCCGGTCGTGCCCGGTACGCCGAGCTGCCCCCGCGACCCGTCACCCCAGCACCACACGGATCCCTCGTCGTCGATCACGCACGTGTGCCGGGCGCCGGTGGCGATCTCGACGAGCGTGCGGCCGGCGAGTGCCCGTACCGGTTCGGGCGCCTCCCGGTCGGTGTTCCCGCCGTCGCCGAGCTGTCCCGCCGAGTCGTCACCCCAGCAGTACGCGACCCCGTCCGCACTGATGCCGCAGGTGTGCGCCCGCCCCGCATCGAGCTGCACCGCGTCGTGCATCGCGAGCACCGGCCGGCCGGGCTCGTGCGCCCTGGAGCCGTCGCCGAGCTGGCCGGACGAGTCGTCGCCCCAGCAGTACACGTCACCGACGCTGGTGGTGACGCACGAGTGGGCCCCTCCGGCCGCGACCTGCGCCGGGCCCGCCGCGGCGATCCGCAGCGTGTCCGCCGTGACGCCGGGCGGGTACGCCCCCTGCGCGGCAGCCGGTGAGGCGGGAGCCGCGGCGAGGACCAGTGCCGTGAGGGCACCCGCGATACGGCGCAGTCGCACCCGTTCCTCCGCTCACCCGCCCGACACAACGCGGGAATTATGCGGAGTATTGTGCTCTTAGTCCGTTTCGACACGCTCAGCGCCGGCACTCGCCGCGGCCGCTTCGGCCTCGCGGCCACCGCCAGGCCGGCCATCCGGCTGATCGTCTTCATCCGCCCGTCGGGGACAGCCACAGGTGCTACACAGGAAGCCGAAAGCCGTCGCATAGCGCGGGCCACGACAGTAGGGGCATGACGATGGCGAACGCAGACCCCAGCAGCGAGCTCCGGCGGCCCGACGGCAGCCCGGTCCGGGTCCTCGTGGTCGACGACGAGCCCACCCTCGCCGAGCTGCTGTCCATGGCACTGCGCTACGAGGGCTGGGACGTGCGCAGCGCGGGCGACGGTCAGACGGCCGTCCGCACCGCGCGCGACTTCCGGCCCGACGCCGTCGTCCTCGACATGATGCTGCCGGACATCGACGGCCTCGAGGTGCTGCGCCGGCTGCGCGGCGAGACGCCCGAGGTCCCCGTGCTGTTCCTGACCGCCAAGGACTCGGTCGAGGACCGGATCACCGGCCTCACCGCCGGCGGCGACGACTACGTCACCAAGCCGTTCAGCCTCGAGGAGGTCGTCGCCCGGCTGCGCGGCCTGATGCGGCGCATGGGCCGCTCGCCCATGCGGACCGACTCCGAGCTCGTCGTCGGCGACCTCACCCTCGACGAGGACAGCCACGAGGTCCGCCGCGGCGGCGACCTGGTCACCCTGACGGCGACGGAGTTCGAGCTGCTGCGCTACCTGATGCGCAACCCCCGCCGGGTGCTGAGCAAGAGCCAGATCCTGGACCGGGTGTGGAACTACGACTTCGGCGGCCAGGCCAACGTCGTGGAGCTCTACATCTCGTACCTGCGCAAGAAGATCGACGCGGGCCGTGCCCCGATGATCCACACCATGCGCGGCGCGGGATACGTCCTGAAGCCGGCGGACTGACGTGCCGGCCCTCGACCACCCGGCCCGCAGGCGAACGCCCGCGGGCTGGTCGCTGCGGACCCGCCTGATCGCCATCATGGTCGTCCTGCTGACCGTCCTCGGCCTGGTGGTCGGCGGCACCGCCGAGATCTACCTGCACAACACCCTCTACAAGCGGGTGGACACCCAGCTCGACGAGGCAAGCCAGCGGGCCCTGGGCGGTCCCCGCGGCCCCGGCGGCTTCTTACGCTTCAACACCGCCACCGAGCCGCCGCCCGGCGCCCAGACCGGCTGGATCATCCTCGTCTACCGGTCCGATGGCGGGACGGTCTCCCAGCTCGGCGGGGGCGTCGTGAAGTACCAGCGCGCCGAGACAGCCCGGGACCAGCGCAACGAGTACAGCGCTGCTCCCCCGGCGGCGGTGACGGCGTTGTCGAAGCTGACGCCCGACCGCAGCCACGTCGATGTCGACCTCGGCGGCGACCTGGACGACTACCGGGTGGTCAGCACCCTGACCCCGGACGGCAGCGCGATGATCGTCACCGGTATTCCCCTGCGGGACACGCAGCAGACGCTGCTGGCTGTGGCCGGGGTGACCGGGGGTGCGGTGCTGCTGGCCCTCATCGCCGCCGGGTGGGCCGGGGCCGTGATCATCCGCCGCAACCTCAAGCCGCTGAGCCGGGTCGCGGCCACCGCGACCAAGGTCTCCGAGCTGCGGCTCGACCGCGGAGAGGTGGACCTCGCGCAGCGGGTGCCGGAGACCGACACCGATCCCCGTACCGAGGTCGGTGCGGTCGGTGCCGCGCTCAACCGCATGCTCGACCACGTCGGCAACGCCCTGGAGGCGCGGCACGCCAGCGAGATGCAGGTACGCCAGTTCGTCGCCGACGCCAGCCACGAGCTGCGAACCCCGCTCGCCGCGATCCGGGGCTACGCCGAGCTGAGCCGCCGCAGCCGCACCGAGGTGCCGGAGGAGATCGGCCACGTCCTGCGCCGCGTCGAGTCCGAGGCGCAGCGGATGACCGCGCTGGTCGAGGACCTGCTGCTGCTCGCCCGCCTGGACGCCGGCCGGCCGCTGGCACACGACCCGGTCGACCTGACGATGCTGGTGGTCGACGCGGTCAGCGACGCGCACGCCGCCGGCCCGCGCCACGACTGGCAGCTCGACCTGCCCGAGGAGCCGGTCACGGTCACCGGTGACGGCCAGCGGCTGCACCAGGTGCTCGCGAACCTGCTCGGCAACGCGCGTACGCACACGCCCGAAGGCACCACCGTGACCGTCGGCGTGGCCGCGGAGGCCGACGCGGCGGTCATCCGGGTGACGGACGCCGGACCGGGCATCCCCGCCGAGCTGCAGCCGCACATCTTCGAACGGTTCGCGCGCGGGGACAGCTCCCGCTCGCGGGCGGCGGGCAGCACCGGCCTGGGCCTGTCGATCGTGCACGCCGTGGTGACGGCGCACGGCGGGACGGTCGGGGTGGACAGCGTGCCGGGGCGTACGGAGTTCACCGTGCGGCTGCCGCTGATCCGGGCGCTACCGGCCGAGACGGATGCCGTCCATGAGCACGTCCCGCAGGTCGTCCAGTAGCGCACCGGCCGCGTCGCCGTCCGAGACGTGCAGCTCCAGCGGCACGGACTCGCTGTCGCGGCCGACCAGGACGTCGAGGGCGCACAGGGCACGGCCCGCCAGCTCGCCGGTGACTCCGGTGACGGCGGCGGAGCGCAGCCGGTCGTCGAGCCACGGCCGCCCCTGTGCGCCCGGCAGCCCCGCCGCGATGGCTGCGACAGCGGCGAGCGCCTGCGCGGGCGGGATCTCGCGCAGCAGCACCTGGGGCGTCTCCCAGACTCGGAGCACCACCACGGACACCGCCTGCCAGCGCTCCGCCGGGGACAGCTCGGACAGGTCGTCGAGGAGGTGCGGCGGGCTCGCGTTGTTCATGCGTCTCATGTCAGCACACGCAACTTGCATGTGCCCATACCCCGGCTGACGGACACTGTGCGGCGCGCATGGGCTACCATGTCCGCGTGTCCCGTTGGTATTCGTGGTTTACGAGGCCGGCTCCGCCGGTGGCTCGGCCATGAGGTCATGACCTGAGACACCCCCGCAGGGCCGGCAGAGGCAGCGACGCAGCGTCGCTGCCTTTTCGTTTGCAACGAGCCGGCCCAAGCCCGGGGACGCCGGTCCCGGGAGCCGGCGGAGGAGAAGGAAGTCACCGTGACCATCCCCGAGGTGCAGCGGGTCAGCGACCACCGCATCGACCGCGTCGTCCCGCTCATGAGCCCCGCCCTGCTCCACCACGAGCTCCCGCTGACCCACGAGCTCTCGGCGAGCGTGCTGGACAGCCGCCGCCAGGTGGAGGCCGTGCTCGACGGCCGAGATCCCCGCCTGCTCGTCGTCGTCGGCCCCTGCTCGGTGCACGACCCGGTCGCCGCCGCCGAGTACGCCGACCGCCTCGCCGCCGAGAAGGAGCGCCTCGCCGACGACCTGCTGGTCGTCATGCGGGTCTACTTCGAGAAACCACGCTCGACGGTCGGCTGGAAGGGCCTGATCAACGACCCGGCTCTGGACGGTACGGGCGACGTCGGCCGAGGGCTGCGCGTGGCCCGGTCACTGCTGCTCCAGGTGCTCGAACGGGGCCTGCCCGTGGCGGTGGAGTTCCTCGACCCGATCACCCCGCAGTACATCGCCGACACGGTGGCGTGGGGCGCGATCGGTGCCCGTACGGTGGAGTCGCAGGTGCATCGCCAGCTCGCCTCCGGCCTGTCCATGCCGATCGGCATGAAGAACCGCCCCGACGGCAGCATCAGCACCCCGATCGACGCGATCAACGCCGCCGCCGCCCCGCACGTCTTCCCCGGCATCGACGTCTCCGGCACCCCGGCGATCATGCACACGGCCGGCAACCCCGACTGCCACCTGGTGCTGCGCGGCGGCAAGGGCCCCAACTACAGCGCCGAGGACGTCCAGGGCTCGCTCGAGCTGCTGCGCAAGGCCGGCCTCCCCGAACGGGTCGTCGTCGACTGCTCGCACGGCAACAGCAACAAGGACCACCTTCGCCAGCCGATCGTGGCCGACGACGTCGCGGGCCAGCTCGAGGCGGGCCAGCAGGGCATCCGCGGCGTGATGCTGGAGAGCTTCCTCATCCCGGGCCGTCAGGACCTGGGCGGTGACCTCACGTACGGCCAGAGCGTCACCGACGCCTGCATGGGCTGGGAGCCGACCGTGGGCGTCCTGGAGCGCCTGGCCGCGGCCTCGGCGAAGCGGCGTTCCGGCTTCACAGGGGCCGCACAGTAACGGCATAAGGGCCCGACAGGCGGGCGGAAGACAGTACGAGGGTCAGTGCTTCCGCCTGCCTTAAGGACCCTCGATGACCTCGACGTTGCCCGTACCGCCGATGGTGGAGCCGGTGTCCCCACCGGCTGAGCCCCCCGCCGCGCGCCCCCGGTCCCGCTGGTCGGTGTTCCTCCGCGGCCGCGCGGAGGACGCAGCGTGGGTCCGGCCCGCGCTCCTCGCCCTGCTGCTCCTGACGGGCGTGCTCTACATCTGGGGCCTGGGCGCCTCCGGCTGGGGCAACGCCTTCTACTCGGCGGCGGTCCAGGCCGGCTCGGAGAGCTGGAAGGCCTTCTTCTACGGCTCGTCCGACGCGGCCAACTCCATCACCGTCGACAAGACGCCCGCCTCGCTGTGGGTCATGGCGCTGTCCGTACGGATCTTCGGCCTCAGCTCGTGGAGCATCCTCGTCCCCCAGGCCCTGATGGGCGTAGCCACCGTCGGCCTGCTGTTCATCACGGTCCGCCGCTGGTACGGCCCGGCGGCCGGCCTGATCGCCGGCACGGTCTCGGCCCTGACGCCGATCGCGGTCCTGATGTTCCGCTTCAACAACCCGGACGCGCTGCTGGTGCTGCTCATGGTGGCCGGCGCGTACGCCACGGTGCGGGCGATCGAGAACGGCTCGACGAAGTGGCTGATGCTGGCCGGGGTCTTCGTCGGCTTCGGCTTCCTCACCAAGATGCTGCAGGCGCTGCTGGTGGTGCCCGCGTACGCCCTCGCGTACCTGGTCGCAGGCCCACCGAAACTCGGCAAGCGGATCGGGCAGCTGTTCCTCGCCGGCCTCGCGCTCGTCGTGTCGGCGGGCTGGTACATCGCGATCGTCGAGCTGGTGCCGGCCTCCATGCGGCCCTACATCGGCGGCTCACAGAACAACAGCCTGCTGGAGCTCACCCTGGGCTACAACGGCCTGGGCCGCCTCAGCGGCAACGAGACCGGCAGCGTAGGCGGCGGTGGCGGCGGCAACGGCGGCGGCAACTGGGGTTCGACCGGTCTGCTGCGGATGTTCGACACTGCCCAGGGCGGTCAGATCTCCTGGCTGCTCCCGGCGGCGCTGATCGTGCTCGTCGCGGGGCTCGTCCTGACCGTACGCGCGGCGCGCACCGACCGGCTGCGGGCGGGCCTGATCCTGTGGGGCGCGTGGCTGGTCGGGACCGGGCTGGTGTTCAGCTTCATGCAGGGCATCTTCCACGCGTACTACACCGTGGCGCTCGCCCCGGCGGTGGGCGCGGTGGTCGGCATGGGCGCTGTCCTGCTGTGGCGGGCCCGGCGCAACCCGTTCGCGGCGGTCACCCTGGCGGCGGCGATCGGGGTGACCGCCTGGTGGTCGTGGCACCTGCTGGGCTGGAGCCCGGACTTCGTGCCGTGGCTGCGCTGGGTCGTGCTGATCGGTGGGGCCGTGGCGGCAGCGGGTGTGCTCGCCTCGCTGCGGCTGCCCGCGAAGGTTGCGGTGGTCTTCGCCGGTGTCGCACTCGCGGCGGTGCTGGCCGGGCCGGCGGCGTACGCGGTCCAGACAGTTTCGGAGCCGCACACCGGGTCGATCCCCTCGGCCGGGCCGGCGGTGCAGGGCGCGGGCTTCGGTCCCGGCGGTGGACGCGGCGGGCCGGGTGGCATGCGCGGCGGCTTCCCGGGCGGCGGCCGCGCCTTCCCCGGCGGCGGCGTGCCGGGCGGCGGCTTCCCCGGCGGTGGTGTCCCGGGCGGAACGAACGGCGTTCCCGCACCAGGCGGAACGAACGGGAGCACGAACAGCGCGACGAACGGTGTTCCGGGACCGGGCGGCTTCGCGGGCAGCCGCGGCGGCGGTATGGGCGGGCTGCTCGACGCCGCGACGGTCAGCGACGAGATGAAGGCCCTTCTCGACGCGAACGCCGACCAGTACACCTGGGTCGCGGCCGCCGTCGGGTCGCAGAACGCCTCGGGCTACCAGCTCGCGACCGAGGACCCGGTCATGGCGATCGGCGGCTTCAACGGCAGCGACCCGTCCCCCACCCTCGCGCAGTTCCAGCAGTACGTCGCCGAGGGCAAGATCCACTACTTCATCGGTGGCGGCGGCTTCGGCGGCCGGGGCGGCGCGAACGGCGGCAGCAACTCGAGCTCGCAGATCGCCGAGTGGGTCGCCGCGACCTACCAGGCGCAGACCGTGAACGGAGTGACGATCTACGACCTGACCACCCGGTGACCGAGCACGACAACCGCCAGGCGGCTCCCGGTGACGGGGGCCGCCTTCGGCGTGCCACCCCACCGCGCTATCGCTGCACGCTCTGATCTTCGATGGGCGCAACCCATCACGCACGTCGCCGGGGTGGGCCGGGCGTTCCGGGCGCCCCGCGCCCGTGCCCGGCCCGCCCCGGCCCTCGGCGTGAGCAGCGGTTTGTACCCCCCACCCCGCTGCGGCATCCTGCTCTTACGAATGGGTTTTCGAGACGGCCCGGCGCGCACTCACAGGCCCGGCACAGGGTTGCCACACATCGGGCAAAGCCGCGACGTCGACCTTGATGGCATGAGCCTTTCCACATTGCCCTCGCAGGTGTCCGGGCCGGTCGGGATCACCGCCCCGGTGCTCGATGTCGTCGTTCCGGTCTACAACGAGGAGATCGACCTCGAGCCGTGTGTCCGGCGGCTGCATGCGTACCTGACGGACGCGTTCCCGTACCCGTTCCGGATCACCATCGCGGACAATGCGAGCACCGACTCGACGGCGGACGTGGCTCGCCGGCTCGCCGGGGACCTGCGCGAGGTCGCCGCGGTGCATCTGGCCGAGAAGGGTCGCGGGCGGGCTCTCAAGCACGTGTGGACGCACTCCGACGCGGCGGTGCTGGCGTACATGGATGTGGACCTGTCGACGGATCTCGGCGCCCTGTTGCCGCTGGTGGCGCCGCTCATCTCGGGGCATTCGGATCTGGCGATCGGTTCGCGGCTGGCTCGCGGGTCGCGGGTGGTCCGGGGCGCGAAGCGGGAGTTCATCTCGCGCAGCTACAACCTGATTCTGCGGGGGACGTTGTCGGCCCGGTTCTCCGACGCGCAGTGTGGGTTCAAGGCGATCCGCGGGGACGTGGCCGAGCGGCTGCTGCCGATGGTGGAGGACACCGGCTGGTTCTTCGACACCGAGATGCTGGTGCTGGCCGAGCGGGCCGGCCTGCGCATCCACGAGGTACCGGTGGACTGGGTGGACGATCCGGACAGTCGAGTCGACATCGTGGCGACGGCGCTGGCGGACCTGCGGGGCATCGCCCGGCTCACCCGCGCGCTCGGCACCGGCCGGCTTCCCCTGGCCGCGCTTCGCGAGCAGCTCGGGCGCAACCCCTTGCCCGTGGCGGGGGTGCCGGCGGGGCTGGCCGGGCAGCTGCTGCGCTTCGCCGCGGTCGGTGTGGCGAGCACTCTCGCGTACTTGATGCTCTATGCCGTGCTGCGGAACGGCGCCGGTCCGCAATGGGCGAACCTGGTCGCTCTGCTCCTCACCGCGGTCGCCAACACGGCGGCCAACCGCCGGCTCACATTCCGGGTACGCGGCACCGGCGGCGCGTGGCGGCATCAGGTGCAGGGTCTCGTGGTTCTCGCCGTCGGCCTGGGCCTGACCAGTGGTTCGTTGGCCCTGCTGCACGCCTTGACCACCCCGGCAACGGCGCTCGAGCTGGCCGTTCTCGTGGTCGCCAACCTGGTGGCCACCGGCGTCCGCTTCCTTCTCATGCGCAGCTGGGTGTTCCGGGCCGCTCACGAACCGAACATGAACACAACCCCCTCAACGGTATGAATTCCGTGACCTACGGGTAACAATAGGGGCATCGACCGGGATGGTTTCGCGTCCCGGTCGTCGTGCCCCTACAGTCCGGGCCCCGCCGGAGGTGCGACATGCTCAACAAGGAAGACAGCCGCCGGCTGGCTCAGCTGGAACGGCAGCTCCGCCGCGAAGACCCCGACTTCTGCTCCCGCATGTCCGGCGGCCGTCCGCATCGCAAACCGGTACCCGTCTCGCTGATCCTGGCCGCCACAGTGGTCTGGGCGACGGCGCTGATCCTGGCCGTGCTGGGCTGGTGGGCCGCCGCGATAGTCGCCGGGGTCTGGGCTCTGGTCATCATGGTCGCGCTCGGCTACCGCTGCCGCCCGTCCCACCGCGGCGGACCGGACATCCTGCCCCCGGTCTGGTAGCTCAGCCGAACGTCACGGCCGCGTCCGGAACGTCCCGGGCGCGCGCCACCTCCGCGGCCTCGCCCTCGAGGGCCTTACGCACCTTGGCGGTAAGCGTCCCGAACGGCGTCACCGTCAGGTCCACCCGCTTGCGTCCAGCCATCTTGGCCCGCCACACGCCGGCGATCTCGCCGTCCACCAGGATCACCCCCGGGTTGCCGAGGATGCGCCAGACCTCCTTCTGCCGGGCGCGCTCCGGCACCAGCACGTCGCGGTCCCGGGCCTGCAGCAGCGGGTCCATCCCGGGCAGGAAGCGCACGCCGGCGACCGGCTCGGCCGCGGCCAGCGCCGGCACCGACTTCGACGGCAACCACGCCTTGCGTCCGTCCACGCGCACCTCGTCCAGCCCCGATGCGGGCCAGACCTTCTTGATCTCGGCGGTCGAGCTGCCCAGGTATTTCGCCACCTCGGCCGGGCCGGCCGGGCCCAGCAGCCGCAGGTACGTGGTGATCAGATCGTCGATGCCCTCGTTCGCCGTGGGCTGGGGCGGCGCACCGGGGATCGGCCCGAGGGTGGCGTCCCGCCCGCGCGACTCGACCTGCACTCCCCCGGCCAGCCCGGAGTGTTGCCAGACGTTGCCGGCGATGTGCCGGGCGCCGCAGGTGCGGCAGTCGTACGTCAGCTCGCGCGGCACCCGCCGGCTGACCTCGGTGCTGACCTCGCCGCGCGGCATGGAGGTCTTCACCACCTCGCGGAACGCCGTCGCGGTCGCCTCGAACGCCTTGATGCCGAGCTTGACGCCTTCGGCGATCTGGGCGCTGTTGATCCGGGCCGAGGCGTCGGCGTCGCTGACCGGCCACAGCGCCTTGACCAGCTTCTTCAGGTCACGCTTGCGGTGCAGGTGCGGCGCGCCGCGGGCGGCCCACACCATGATGAGACGGTCGTCGCCGAGGGCGGCGGCGGTGCGCGCCGCCAGGGCCACCTGGACCGAGCCCGGCGTGTACTCCTGCACGCCGAGGTCGAGCACGGGCAGGTCGCCCGGCCGCTGCCCGCCGCGCTCGGCCAGGCCCAGCGCGGTCACCCGATAGGCCATCACCCGTTCGCGGTCGACGTCCATGCGGCACCTCCGATCACCCGCGACGACCGTACCGCCGGGCTGCGACATTTCTCAGCCGTTCCATCCGGCTGCCGACGCCCGTGGCGATCAGTTCCCAGGTGTCCAGGCTGCTGGGGCCGTACGGACCCTCCTGCAGGATGGGCGGTTCACCGGTCAGCCGGTAGCCGCATCGGCGCGCCACCGCGGTGCTGGCCGTGTTTCCCGGGTCGATGCGCAGGAGCAGGCGGCTGAGGCCGAGCGTGCTGCGGGCGTACCCGGAAAGCAGAGCGAGGGCCGCGCTCGCGAGCCCTCGCCGACGGTGCTGGGCACCCACGAGATAGCCGAGCTCGGCCTCCCGCAGGCCGGCGTCGACGCCGAAGAGCAGCACCTCGCCGAGCGGCTTACCGCCGTCGGTGGTGATCGCGAGCTGGATGCGCTGCCCGCTGACCCGGCCCTGCCGTGCGCGTTTCAGGTAGGCGACTCCGGCCTCGGTGTCGAACGGCGACGGCATCGGGGTCCACCGGGCGATGTCGGGCTCGTCGAGCATCGCCACGAGCTCGTCGAGGTCCTCGTCCCGCCACTCGCGCAGGGTGATGCCGTCCCCGGTCAGCGAGATCGGGTACGGCAGGCGGCCGGTGGTCGTCATGCGCCCGATCCTGCCCGTAAGCACCCGGTTCCTGCCAGTAGGCAACACCTTCCCGCCGGGTGAGTGAGTCCCGGAGGCGTCGGTCAGGATGGGTGCGGTTTCCCGCAAAGTCCAACGGTGGCCCGGGGTTGCGGCCCGGCGCGGGAACGGCCGTGGATACCACCTGTCAACTTATCGACAGGTGTCTCATCGAGTATGGAGGCGGACCATGGGCCCCCTGGACGGACTGCTCGTCGCGGACTTCTCCCGAGTCCTCGCCGGCCCGTACGCGACGATGCTGCTCGCCGACCTGGGCGCCACGGTGATCAAGGTGGAGGGTCCGGGCGGCGACGACACCCGCGCCTGGATGCCCCCGGTCCGCGACGGCGTCTCCACGTACTACCTGGGGGTCAACCGCAACAAGCGCTCGATCGTCCTGGACCTGAGAGACCCCGCGGACCTGGAGGTGGCGCGGCGCCTGGCCCGGCGCGCCGACGTGATGATCCAGAACTTCCGGCCGGGCGGGCTCGACCGCTTCGGCCTCGACTACGACTCGGTCGCGGCCGTCAACACCCGGATCGTGTACGCCTCGATCAGCGGCTTCGGCGGCGGCGCGGGCGCGGACCTACCCGGCTACGACCTCATGGTGCAGGCGATCTCCGGGCTGATGAGCCTCACCGGGGAACCGGACGGGCCGCCGTACCGGGCGGGCATCTCGGTCGTCGACGTGCTGGCGGGGCTGCACGCGAACGTCGGCATCCTCGCCGCCCTGCACCACCGTGCGCGCTCCGGCGCCGGGCAGCACGTCGAGGTCAACCTGCTGTCGTCGATCCTGTCCGGGCTGGTCAACCACTCGAGCGGCTACGTCGCCGGCGGCACCGTCCCGTACCGCATGGGCAACGCGCATCCGAGCCTGTTCCCGTACGACCCGCTGCCCACCTCGGACGGCGAGCTGATCGTCATCGCCGGCAACGACGGGCAGTTCCGCAAGCTGTGCCAGGTGCTGGGACGGCCGGAGCTCCCGGACGACCCGCGCTTCCGGCGCAACCGGGACCGCACCGCCAACCGCGAGCAGCTGCGCCCGCTGCTGACCGAGGCGCTCGCCGGGCGCACGAAGGACGAGTGGTTCCGCGAGCTGCTGGCCGTGGGCGTACCGTGTGCTCCGATCAACACGATCGACGGCGGCGTGGCCCTGGCCGCGCGGCTCGGCCTGGACCCGGTGGTCGAGGCGGGCGGGATGCCGGGTGTGCGCAACCCGATCACGCTGTCGCGGACGCCGGCGGACTACCGGCTGCCGCCGCCCGGCCTGGACGAGCACGGTGCCGAGATCCGTGACTGGCTGATGCGGGACTGAGGCGATGCTGCACGACGACGACCACTGGATCGAGTTCAACGGCGTGCAGGGCGGGCGCCCGGTCCGTCCGCTGTGCCTGGCCGCGATGGCGGCGGCCGGACCCGGCTCCTCCCGTACGGCGATCGACCTCGGCTGCGGCGCGGGTGTCGAGACGAAGGCGCTGCTCGACGCCGGCTGGCGGGTGCACGCCGTCGACGGCTCCCCGGACACCGCAGCCGTGGTCGCCCGCACGGTCGGCGGCTTCCACCGCAGGCTGACGGTCGACGTACGCCACTACACCGACCTCGTCGACCTGCCGCCCGCCGACCTCGTCTACGCGGGGTACTCGCTGCCGTACCAGGATCGAACGTCGTTCGACCGCGTGTGGGAGCTGGTGCGGAAGGCACTGCGGCCCGGCGCCGTCCTCGCCGTCAACCTGTTCGGCGAGAACGACTCGTGGGCGGGTACGCCGGGCCAGACGTACCTGAGCGAGGCCGACGTCCGCGCGCTGCTGGACGGCCTGGAGGTCCGGTCGTTCGTCGAGGAGGACGCCGACGGTCCCGCCTACAGCGGCCCGAAGCACTGGCACGTCTTCGACGTCCTCGCCGTCAACGGGTCGTGAACGTCTCCGGAGGCACCGGCGCACCCGCCACCAGCTCCGTGAACGCCAGCAGCGGCACGCCGTCCGGGGAGCGGTAGGCCAGGATCACGCCGCTCTCGACGTCGAGCACCTGCCAGACCGGCTGCGGCTTGCGGGGCGGCGGCAGGAGCAGGACCTGCCACGCCGGCCGGCCGAGGACGGTGACCTGCTCCACCGGGCCGGCGGGACGGGTGAAGTCGTCGTCCCTCGGGTCGGTCAGCTCGCGCGGCCGCACCAGGTCCGTACTGATGGAGCCGCCGGAATGCCAGAACCCGGGCCGGCGCGGCTGGAAGCAGGCGGGCTCGTCACCGCCCGCTTCCGGCCATTGATAGTGGCCGGTGTCGTTCGCCAGATACCGCAGCCGGCCGCGGTCGTCCTCGATGCGCCAGTTGTCCGGCGGAACGAACGTCATTCGTTCGGTCACGCCGTCGGAGGACTCCACGCGTCCCCGCAGTGTCATCGTGACCGGCGCGCCGGCGAGCCGCGCGAAGTCTTCCCAGCTGACAGCGCTCATCGACCGCTCGGGGTGACGAACTCGGGCTGGTCGAGCACGCGGAGCCAGGTGCCGTCGCTCTGCCTGCGGACGACCTGCGCCCGCGCACCCGCGCCGTCCCTGGGCGGGGTCGAGGTCAGCGCCAGGTCTCCGCTGACCAGCGTCGGCAGCGGGGTCTCCGGTTCGAACGCCGGCAGGTGCGGCAGGGCTTCTTCCCAGAACTTCCGGATGGCCTCCCTGCCGACGGTCCGGCTGCCCGGCGGGTACGCCATCACGGCGTCCTCCTCGTACAGCAGGGACAACCCCTCGGCGTCCTTGGCGTTCGCCCGGTCGACGAACAGCCGGGTCAGGTCTTCGGGCGTACGGGCCTTCTCGCGTTCGGTCATGTCTCCACCGTTCCTTCCCCGGGGCGACAAGTCCAACAAATAGTTTTCGCATCAGCTATGATCCGCAGTCATGGATCTGCGGCAGCTCGAATACTTCGTCGCGGTGGCCGAGGAGGCCAACTTCACCAAAGCCGCCGAGCGCGTGCACATCACCCAGTCGGGTGTCAGCGCGCAGATCCGCCAGTTCGAGAAGGAGCTCGGCGCCGAGCTGTTCGACCGCTCGTCGCGCATGGTACGGCTGACGGCGGCCGGTGCCGCCGCCCTGCCCCACGCCCGGCAGGCGCTGGCCGCCGCGGAGGCGGTCCGGCAGGCGATCGACGACGTCACGGGGCTCGTCCGCGGCAAGCTCCGGCTCGGCATGGTCACCGGCTGCACGGTCACGCCGCTGTTCGCCGCGCTGGCGTCGTTCCACCGCGCGTTCCCGCGGATCGAGGTGGCCCTCAGCGAGGCGAACTCCGATGTGCTGATCGAGGACGTCCGCGCCGGACACGTCGACATCGCCCTGGTCGGGGCGGCCGGCGGGCTGCCCGGGGACCTGGCGTCACACATCGTCGTCAGCGAGGGGCTGGTCGCCCTGGCGCCGGAGGGGCATGCCGTGGCGGCGAAGGAGGAGGTGACGTTGCGGCGGCTCTGCGCGTACCCGTTGATCTGCCTGCCGCCCGGCACCGGGATCCGCAGCGTGCTCGACCAGGCCTGCGCCGCGGAGGGCATCCGGGCGAACGTCGCCCTGCAGGCGACGGCGCCGGGCGCGGTCGCCGACCTCGCCGCCCGCGGGCTGGGAGTGGCGGTGCTGAGCGCGTCCATGGCCGCCGACCACCCGGAGCTGACCGCCGTCCCGATCGAGGGCGTCGACGTGCCGGCGCTGCTGGCCCTCGTCTGGCGCAAGGAGGAGAGCACGGTGCTGCGCGCGCTGCTGCCCCACTGCGGCCGGGCGTTCGCGCTATAGGAGATCGCCCGCGCAGGCGACGCGCGCCTGCTCATTCCAGTCCCGGGCATCCAGTACGGCCACAGCGGTCCGTTCCCGATCGTCGTTCGTCCGGACGAACAGCTCGACCGGCAACCGGCCGATCGGCAGCCCCCGGGCGCAGACGACCCGGACGTCAGCCTCGGCCTGCACCGCCTGCCCCTGCCTGATCAGGCGCTGCTTCTCGGCGGTCCGGACGGTCAGCCCGCCCCGCGAGAACCGCAGCTCGCGCACATCGATCGGCAGCGGACCGGCGTTCACCAGCGTGACCCGGCGCGTGAGCGACGCGTCGACGACCTTGCCGCCCGCGACCACCCCGCCCACCCCGGCATCGTTGGCCCGCGGTCCGGTATCGGCCAGGACCAGCACGGACACCTCACTGCTGCGCTCCCTGCCCGCCTGCCAGCTGTCCCACACGGACGTCCCCGCACCCCCGGCCACGAAGACCGCGACAGCGACCACCACGTTCGCGGCGCGGCGGCGGGCCGGCGTCGACCGCACGGTGGCCGGCCGGTCCAGATCGATCACGCTCATGGCCCGTCAAACGCGACGACGAGCCGACGGTGATGGCGCAACTACCGCTCCACGCAGAATTCGTTGCCCTCGGGATCCTGCATGACCGTGAGTTCTCCATGCTTCGCCGCGACGGTCGCACCGAGCGCGGCGAGCCGCGCCACCTCGTCCTCGACACTGCCGGGGGCCCGCAGGTCGAAATGCATGCGGTTCTTGACGGTACGGGGCTCCGGAACGCTCTGGAACCACAGGTTCGGCCCACCCCACCCGGGCGCCTCGACGAAGGCCTTGGCGGAGGTGGACTCCTCGTCGACCTCCCCACCGAGCGCCGCGGCCCAGAACTCGGCGACGACCAGCGCATCCCGGCAGTCGAAGGTCACGCTCTTGACGTAGGTCGGCATGGCGGGGACGGTACGCCGCACGCGCGCCCGGCTCAATCACCGCCGTCTACTTGATCCTCCGGGTCGACCTGGCCAGCATCGCCTCGTACCCGGGATGCTTCTCCAGCCAGCCGACAAGGAAAGGACAGATCGGCACGACGGTCCGCCCCTTGGCCCGCGCATCGTCCATCGCCGCCCGGGCCAGCGCCGACCCGACCCCGTGACCCTCGAACTGCGGATCGACGGTGGTGTGCGTATAGGCCACGATGCCGCCGGTCAGCTGATAGGTGAGGACGCCGGCGAGGGCGCCTTCCTCGTCGCGCGCCTCGAAACGCTCCCGCTCGGGCACGTCGGTAACCGCGATCTCCACCCCACCATCCAACCACGATGCGGTCGTCGCCGAGGCCGGTACGTTGCGCCGATCGACAGCGGCCCGGTGATCCTCCACGATGGTCGCAACGAACAGGGGGACCAACTCGATGGATCAGACGTACGACGTCATCGTGGTCGGTGCACGGTGCGCCGGATCACCGCTGGCGATGATGATGAGCCGCCAGGGCCACCGGGTCCTCCTGGTGGACCGGGCGAAGTTCCCGAGCGACACAGTGTCCACCCACGTCATCCACCCGCCGGGCGCAGCGGCCCTGCGCCGCTGGGGCCTGCTCGACCGGGTGGCGGCGACGGGATGCCCGCCGGTCGGCCGCTACTCCTTCGACTTCGGACCGCTCACCGTCGCCGGAGCCCCGGGCACCGCGGACTCACCGTACGCGTACGCCCCGCGACGCCACCTGCTCGACAAGATCCTCGTGGACGCGGCCGCAGCCGCCGGCGCCGAGGTCCGCGAGGGCTTCACCGTCGAAGAGGTGCTGGTCGAGGACGGCCGGGTGACCGGCATCCGAGGCCACGACCAGGGCGGAAGATCCGTCGTGGAACACGCCCGCGTGGTCGTCGGCGCGGACGGCCGCAACTCCGTGGTGGCCAAGACGGTCAACCCGGCCCAGTACGAGGACCACGCCCCGCTGACCGTCGGGTACTACTCGTACTGGAGCAACCTGCCGACCGACACGTTCGAGGCGTACAGCAGGCCGGGCCGCGGCTGGGCGGTCTGCCCCACCAACGACGACCTCACCCTGGTGATCGGCGGCTGGCCGTACGCAGAGCTCGCCGAGCACCGCAGCGACGTCGAGGCCACGCTCATGGAGACGTTCGAGCTGTCCCCCGCCTTCGCCGAGCGGATCCGCGACGCCAAGCGCGAGGAACGCCTGGCCGGCACGTCGGTGCCGAACTACTTCCGAACACCGTACGGCCCGGGCTGGGCCCTGGTCGGGGACGCGGGCTACAGCCGCGACTTCATCACCGCCCAGGGAATCACCGACGCATTCCTGGACGCCGAACGGTGTGCCCAGGCACTCGACGCCGCGTTGGCAGGCAAGGCACCGTACGAGTCGGCGATGGCCGAATACCACTCAGCCCGCGACGCACGGGCCATGCCGGTGTATCAGATGACCTTGCAAATCGCCTCGCTGCAGCCGCCGGACGAGCAGATGGTGCAGCTGGTGTCCGCGATCGCCGGGAACCAGGAGGGGATGGACGCTTTCGCCCGGCTCAATTCGGGGGTGACGTCGCCGGCCGAGTTCTTCGCCCCGGAGAACCTGGCCCGCCTCGCAGGCCACGCGGCGCCGTAGCGAGGTCCGCCCACCCCCCTTTCTCCACCGGGACCACCACGCCGCCGGACGGCGGACACTCGAGCCGACAGGCGGATCCGGTCCCCTACTCGCCGGCCGGCGCGGTCACCGGGCTCACCTGCGCCCCGCGCCGGGCCGGCAGAACCCCGCCAGCGGTGAACACGACCAGGGACAGGAAGACCGCCGCCAGCTGACCGACCGGCAGCTGCAGCGGCGCGTCCAGGTCTATCGTCCGGACCGCCAGCTACGCGTACGGGACGCCGATGAGCAGCCGCAACCCGGCGCCGATGACGCCGTAGCGGCTGGACTCGACGGTCGGCATCGTCCGTAGCCAGGTGAGCCCGACGGCCGGCAACAAGCAGGACTCGCGGGTCCGCTCGACGACCGGCGACGCCGCCGTGCTGCCCACGGCGACCAGCGCGGTCAGGCCGATCAGGGCGACGATCAGCACCACCGTGAAGCTTGTGCAGCTCGTCCCGGCGGTCGGCGAGCACGTCGACGCCGATCCCCGGTTTGGCGGCCAGCACCTCGCGTGAGGTCAGCTCGTGCCTGTCCTCGAGCAGCATGCAGGTTGCCGTCGCACCTGTGAGAAACGACCTGCAGGTCGGACGACCCCGCGAGGCCGAGCTGGCGGACGCTGAGCACGCCGTCACGGCGCGGAGCGGCCCCGATAACAAAGAGTTAATTACCGCCATCACAGAGAGTGTTGCACTGGCTGCATGAATGCGGTGTGCAGCGCGCTGACACCCTCGGACCTGCCGGGTATGCCGAGGGCCACGGCTGCACCGCTGAGGGCAAATTGCCCGATTGGCGGAGGTACGGGAGGGGTTGCGGTCATTACCGTACGTAGTTATGGAACAGCTCAAGACACGTACCGTAACCAGCCGTCGCCGCTTCCTCTCGCTGGTCGCGGCAGGCGTCGCCCTGGGAACGGCCATCTCGGCCGGCGTTACGGCGCCCGCGATGGCCACCGTGACGGCCGAGTCCGGCACGGACCTCTCCGGATGGACCACCGAGGTGGGTGACGGCGTGTACGCCGCCGCCGGCCAGGCACCGGTCACCAGTGCCGACATCGCTGTCGAGAACCGGGGAACCGACTCGAGTCTGCGCACCAACGTCCTCAACCGGGGCGTCATGGCTCACGTGATCTCGTTCAAGCGGGTGACCGACGTGTCGATGATGAAGACGGTGCACCGGGCAGGGTTCTCGTTCCAGATGCCGTACGTGCCGTCCACCGCCGGTGGTCCCCGCAACGCGCAGACCGTCGAGGGTGGCCTGTTCGTGTGGGACGGCGCCGACACGCGTGTCGACCATGGCACGGCTTTCCAGTGGGTGCTCAACCCGTGGCAGTCGAACTTCGGCCAGATCCTTGTCTGGACCAGCGCCAACGGGGGCAGCTGGGCCCCGGGCGGATACCTCGAGCCGGACACGGCGTGGCACGACGTCTCGTTCATGGTCGACCCGGTCAAGCAGAAGGTTCAGCTGATCATCGACGGCGTGAATCTGAAGGCCCCGTACTCGGTGACGCCCAAGAGCGGCTGGGGCACCGACGTGTCCGCCCGCCTGCAGGCCGAGGCCATCTCGATCTACCCCGGTGCCACGGCGACGTGGGCGCCGCAGCACGAGGTGCTGATCCGCGACTGGAGCTGGAGCCGGCGAGCCGTCAAGCACGAACCGGCTGCCGGAGGCCAGGCAGACAGCGCAGCGCTTCCTGGACTGTAGCGCCCGCTCCTCACAGGATCCGTTGATCGCGTTCAGAACGCTCTGGTCGGGACGTCGGTCTCGACCAGGGCGTTACCGTGCGGCGCAAAGCTCAGCAGTCCTCCGGCGCCGACACGCCGGTTCCGCCGGCGACAGACGGCCGCATCGAGTGGCATACGGCTGCACGCGACGGCTCACCGAGCGTCTTACTCATTGCGTGGTCAGCGAGTGTTCTCGCTGGTGTGGCAGGTGCCCCCGGCAGGAATCGAACCTGCGACACACGGTTTAGGAAACCGTTGCTCTATCCCCTGAGCTACGAGGGCGCGAGTGCTGATCCTACCCGACCGGCGGTGACCGACAGCACCGGATAACCCCGGCCTGTGCCCGACGGCGTCGCAGCCGACCGCCCCGACCGCACATGTGAGCTCGCGGAGTACTCCCACGGGCTCAACGCGAAGTCATCCTTCAGCTGCAAGATCTTCCAGATCGACAGCCTTGATGACAGCGGTGATGTCCGGCTCGGTCGCCAGGTCGAGGGGCGCCAGTTCCTTGCTTCGACCCTTCTGATTCAACAGAACCTCCCGAGCCACCGCGTTCAGGATCTCGACGGCACCCGCGTCATTCCACCGCACGCCGAGTAACGCCTCCCGGCTGACATTGACGGCGGCCAGACATGGCATCGCGGGTCGGCCGTACACGTCGATGCCGTCGTTGCGGAGGACTACAACCCGGGCGGACATCAGAGCAGGTGCAACCGCGAATGTCTCCCGTAAGGTCACGAGGATCTGGCCGCAGACGAACTGCTTGTAGAAGTCTGCCCTGGCCGTCTGGGTGAGCTTCTTCAGCGACAGGTTGCCCGCCGCGGTGTGAGCCGGCATCTGCTCTGGAACCGCTGAGGACACCGCTGGTACCAGCAAAACCAATGACACCTCTGCCCCGCTTACCCCGACGGCCGCCGACGGCGCTTCGTTGTCCTCGAAGGCCGCCGCCAAGGTCTGGAGAACCATGTCGGGATCGTTCCTGCAGAGAAGCTGCCATTGCTCGTCCAACGCCTGCTGCCACTGAGCCTGCTGCCCCTTGAGAACCTGCCACTGCCTGGCCATCTCGGCATCTGCCCAAGTCGCGGCCCGCTGCTTTGCGGCAGCACGTTCGGACCGCTTGAACATGCCGATACCGTTCAGAGTCTGCTTCTCGTAGCGGGCATAGATCGCTGCTCGATCAGGCAATGCCGGTTCCGGAGCCAGCGGGCGCTGCGCGATCGGAAAATCAACTCGGTGGAGCGCAAGAATTCGCAGGAAGGCATCAGCGAGTTGCTGCGCTACTGCAGCCTTCTCCGCCTGGGCGGCCCGCCGCTGCTGGGCTGCCAGTTGCCGCTGATAAGCAGCCTGAGCTGACATCGCGCTGCCACGGTTACTGCTGCGCCTGCCACCACCGACCGAGGTGTAGAGACCAACCGGGCCGATACCGGTCGACACACCCGTGCGACCCGCGCCGAAGTGCACACGCGCGGCTCGAGGGCCGAGACTTGTCCGGATGCCACGAGAAGACGCCCTAATTCGTACCCCAGGCGCGATCTTGACCGAGAACCCCACAAAGACACCGTACGGTCAACCAGTCGCCTGCGAGTCGGCTGACCAGACGAAACGGAGTCGTCTGAAGGTCCGGACGCCGAAGCACCGACTATCCCCGCATTGCCGAATCCGGGTCGCGAGCGCGCGCCGTACGCGAGGCATCCGGGAACCCGGACCTGTTCACGGTCGCACGAAATCGGACGACGACCGGACCACTTCGGTCCCGGCTGAACTCACCATCGAGTGAGTCAGAACATGAGAATTGCGGACTAACGGTACGGCACTGCTACGGTCTCCGGCGTGCGTCGCGCCTTCCTTGTTCCGGTGTCGGCCGCGTTGACGGCATTGGCGCCGTCCGGCCCGGCGCAAGCAGCTCCGTCTCCTGCCCCGCCGGTGCGTGTCGAGGTCCGCCGGTCGGAAGAGAATCAGCCGCTACTTGCGCTGCCGGTATCCACAACAGAGCTGGGTGGCGACGTCGCGTTCGCCACGCACGGATCGCACAGTTCACACTCGTCGCATACCTCGCACGTGTCGGGTCACTCGTCGCACACCTCGCACCTGTCGCATGTGTCGTCGGTGAACCCGCCGACCGGTGGCGGTGACGGTGTGCCCGATGACCCGACTCCGCAGGATCCGGTGCCGGCGGATCCCGTCCCGGATGATCCCGAGCCGCCGCCGGCCACAACCCATCCGAAGCCGAATCCAAAACCGAAGCCCAAACCAAAACCGAAGCCACGGCCGAAACCGAAGCCGCATTTGAATTCGGAGCCTTCCAGGTCCAGGGTCCACCCGGGTCAGAGTCCGACGACGCGGATGAAGCTGCCGGCCATCGCCCAGGACGCCCCGCTGCCAACGCCGAGCGAAGACCCGGCGCCGAGCGAAGACCCGGCGCCGTGGGACACCCCGGACAACCCGTTGCGGACGACACCTGCGACGACGCTCACCACGGAGGATGCCGCCCCGGCATTCGCCGCTCAGACCAGCCCGGACAGCGACTCGTCGACCCTTGGGTGGGTCGGCCGGTATTGCTGTTTCCTCGTGTTCGCAGGCGTCGGGGCCGCCATCTTCGCCTCCCGGCGCCGCAAGCAGGGCCGCCGTTGACTCGTCCCCTGGAGTCCTCAGATGTCAGATTCCCAGCCCGACGCGGTAATCAGCCTGGACGCTGCCACTCACCCGGCCGACGTCGTGCAGCGCGCCGCGTACCGGTTCAGCGATGTCGTCACCGTCGAGATCAGCCGTGACGGCGACAATCTGATCTGCAAGGTGTACGCCCGCGAGCCGCAACGTCTCGACACCGCGGTGCATGATCTGCGTTCGGAGATCGTCGATCAGGTGCTGCGCGCCCGGATCCGGGAGGAAACGCAGGACGTCCGCAATCTCGTTCTGGCGGTCGCGTTCTCGCGCACGGGATTGTCGGAGTCCGGCGCATGAGGCAGCGCGTCGTCCTGGAACGCCCGAGCGGGCCGCTGGAGCATCTGCCGTTCCGTTTCGAGCGCTGGGCGGACGGTCGTGTGCTGGTCACCAACATGGTCGGCGAGCACGTCTTCCTGAGCGGCGACCAATTCACCTCCCTCGCAGAACTGCGCGTCCAGGATCCGGCTCTACTGCGCACTCTCCGCGCCAAACACATCATTCGCGTACGCGGTGAAGAGCTTCCCGTCGAACTGATCGCGCTGAAGTATCGGACGCAACATCATCGGCTGGCGGACTTCACGGGCCTGCACATGTTCGTGGTGACGCTGCGGTGTGAGCACTCCTGCGGCTATTGCCAGGTGTCGCGGCGAACTCCGGCCCGTACCGGATATGACATGTCTCCGGAGACTGCGCTGGCCGCCGTGGATGCCGCGTTCCGTTCGCCGTCGCCGCAGCTGAAGTTCGAATTCCAGGGCGGCGAACCGCTCCTCAACATGGACATCGTGCGGCTGGTGGTCCGCCGGGCAACCGAACGCAATCGTACGGAGGGAAGGCAGCTCGCCTTCGTGATCGCGTCGAACCTCGCTCTGCTGGACGACGATGTGCTGGACTTCGCGGACGAGCACGACGTCTACTTCTCGACCTCCCTGGACGGCCCGCGGGATCTGCACGACCGTAATCGTCCCCGGCCCGGCCGCGACAGCTGGGAACGTGCGCTGGCCGGCATCGAACGCATCCGGAAGCGGCTCGGCGACCACCGGGTCAGCGCGCTGATGACCACGACTGCGGCAAGCCTCGGTCGTGTACGGGAGATCATCGACACGTACCTGGAGCACGATTTCCGCGACGTGTTTCTGCGCCCGGTCTCGCCGTATGGGTTCGCCTTACGCCCCCGGCAGCGCAACGGCTACGACATGAGCTCGTGGATCGACTTCTACACCGAGGGCATGGACTACATCCTCGACCTCAACGCGCGAGGAATCCCAGTCGTGGAGACGTACTCGGCGCTCGTCCTCAAGAAGATGCTGACCAACGCGAATCCTGGCTACGTCGACCTCACCTCACCGGCCGGAATCGGCATCGGCGCGCTGGTCTACAACTACGACGGCGCCGTGTACGCCTCCGACGAGGGACGGATGCTGGCCGAGAACGGCGACACCACGTTCCGGCTCGGCCACCTCGCCCACGATTCGTACGAGACGTTGATGACCGGCGCGGCGCTGCTGGACCCGCTCGAGGAATCGTTCACGGGAAGTGCCCCGCAGTGCTCGGACTGCGCATTCGAGCGCTGGTGCGGCGCCGATCCGGTGTTTCACCACGCGACCGCCGGCGACTATCTCGGCCGCAAACCCGAGTCCGCGTTCTGCCGCCGCAACACCGCAGTCTTCCGGTACCTCCTCGACCGCTACTCTTCCGATCCGCGGGCGCGGGAACTGTTCCGCAGGTGGGCCGCCCGATGATTGCATTGCGCGGCCGTACACTTTCCGCCACCCTTGCCGAGCCACTGAGCCGCGAGTTGTTCCGCCTCGTCGAGGGTCCTGCGGTTGCCCCGGACGAAGCAGTCATCGGTTCGTCCGGCACGGCATCCACGCTGAACGTCCGGCGGTCCTCTGACAGCCCGGGGCTCAACGCCATCGTGCTGCCACCGCAGCTGGACTATCTGAGCGCCGGCGACATCATCGCCGTCTCCCCCACCGGTACGCAGGTGGAGGCGATCTGGCGATCCCGGGTCCCGCACAACAGCGTGTTGCTCACCGAGCGCTGCGACAACTATTGCCTGATGTGCTCGCAACCGCCGAAGGACCGCGACGACTCCCGGCTTCTGCGCCGAGCCGCCTCACTCGTCCGCATGCTGCCGCCGACCGCCGTAGAGCTGGGTTTCACGGGTGGCGAGCCCACCTTGTACGGCAGCGGGCTGGTCTCGTTACTCCGGACCACCACCGAATGTCTGCCCAGCACCGAAGTCCACCTGCTCTCGAACGGGCGTCGCTTCGCCGACCCCGCTTTCGCCGCAGAGTACGCGACCATCGGCAACCCGCGTCTGATGATCGGCATCCCGGTGTTCGGCGCCGAGCCGTCCCTGCACGACTTCGTGGTCCAGGCCCGCGGCGCGTTCGACGAGACGATCAAAGGCATCCTCGCGCTCGGCCGGCACAGGCAACGGATCGAGATCCGGGTCGTGTTGCAGAAGCACACCGCGCCGGCGATCGTGGAGATCGCCGAGTTCATCGCCCGCAATCTGCCGTTCGTGGAGAAGGTCGCCCTCATGGGGCTGGAAATGACCGGCCTGGCCCGCGCCAACCTGGACGAGGTGTGGATCGACCCACACGACTACCGAGCGGGTCTGGCCGAAGCGGCGTTACTCCTCAGGCACGCCGGAGTACGCACCGACATCTACAACCACCAGCTCTGCGTCCTGGACCGCCGGGTGTGGTCGCTCGCGGTCCGTTCCATCAGCGATTGGAAGAACGAGTACCTGCCGGCCTGCAAACCCTGCTCCGTGCGGCACCGTTGCGGTGGCCTGTTCACCTCGTCGGCGAAGCACCGCAGCAGCGACCACATCACACCCGTTCTGGTCGCCTGATCTGCGGTTGACGGCTACTCAGCGGACCTTGCGCTAGGCAGGATCGCGCGGATGGCCTCTGGCGTGCGGACGACGGCCGCTCCCCCGTCGTCGGTGGTGATGATCGGACGCTGGATCAGCACGGGTTCCTGGAGGAGCGCATCGATCCATCGCGACCGGTTGTCCTCGTCCCGAGGCCACGAGTCCATACCCAGTGCCACCGCGGCGGGCTCGCCGAGCCGGGCGATGTGCCAAGGCTGCAGCTCCAACCGCGCCAAGACGGTTTCCAGTTCGGCGCGGGTGGGCGGTTCGTCGAGGTAGCGGCGCACCGTGTACGACGCACCCGCCTCGTCGAGCATCTCTGTCGCGGCGTGGCACTTCGAGCACTCGGGATTGACCCAGATTTCCACGCTCGCCATGATGCCCGATCCTCCAGTGCGGTAGGAGGGATTCGAACCCTCTCAGCAATGCACCTGCTTTACAGGCAGGCCCGACTCTCCAGCGTCGGCGCTACCGCTCGGGGAGAAACGGCCGCGACGCAGGGAGAGCTGCGCTTAGTGGCCGCGATCGACGTAATAGAGCACGACGAGAGTCTCCGTGATCCCCGACCGCCTCGCCAGCGATTTAGCCACGCGCCGGGCCCTCGTCGATGAGAGTGAACGTCGTCTTCAGCGGCCCCTCGACGACGAGCTCCCCACCGGAGGTCACCTGCAGGTACGCACCCTGGTTGCTGATCGCGTACGTGGAGGGGCCTTGCGGGGTGATGGTGAAGAGCTGGCCGGCGCGGGCCGGGTCGCAGGGGGATGTGGTCACGGTGCGCGCGCCGGCCAGCAGGCACGACGCCGAGGATGTCTTGATCAGGTACTTGTCGCCCGTCGGGGTGAGGATGAAGCGGTCGCTGCCGCCGATGCTGACCGCCGCTCCTGGGACCGGTTGGATGGTCACCCGGCGTTCGCCCGTCAACAGGGAGGCGGGGGCGGTGAAGGCGACCGGGCGGCTCACCTTGCGGCCTGTCGCGGTGCAGGCCTGCTGGGTGAGCAGCAGGCCTGCGGCCAGTACGCCGACGAGCACGGTGCAACGCTGGGTCCGCACGGGATTCTCCAAGTCGATGGGGTCCGACGCCGGCCCATGCTCGTCGCTCCGTGGGCGACCGTGTCAGCACGTCGTGAACGGTGGCACGAATCCTGGAGATCGGATCAGCGCAAGAAGGTCAGCACCCGCTCGGTCAGCAGCGCCGCGGCCTGTGGGTCGTACGACGGCAGGCTGCTGTCCGCGAACAGATGCTGGTCGCCCGGGTAGACGAACAACGACGCCGCCGGGGTGGATGCCGCGAGCTCGCGGGCCGCGTCCAGGTCTCCCGATCCGGCGAACTCCTCGTCGCCGTCCATCCCGTGGATCTGCACCGGCACGTCCGAGGGCCACGGGCCGCCGAACTCCGACGGCGGGAAGCAGGCGTGGAAGAGCAGGGCTCCGCGCGCGCCGGGCCTGGTCTGGGCGAGTTGCTGCGCCGGCAGCACTCCGAGGGAGAAGCCCGCGTACACGAGGTTCTGTGGCAGGTCGGCTGCTGCGGCCGTACCCCGGTCGGCGATCGTGCTGAAGCCGGTCTGCCGGGCGTAAGCGACTCCCTCGTCGAGGGTGGTGAAGGTCCGGCCCTCGTAGAGGTCCGGGACGTGAACCGTGTGACCCGCCTGCCGCAGGGTGCCGGCGAAGGCCTGGACGCCCGGGGTCAGGCCCTGCGCGTGGTGGTAGAGCAGCACGTCAGCCATGCCTCGATCATGCCGCAGCCGACCCGGTGATCAGTTTTTTTGCACCTTGACTTAAGGGTCGGCAATAGCGAGGCTTCACCACGTCGGCACCCGTCGATACCTTCTAGGAGGCTCTGTGAGGCGCTCTCTGACCGCGGCGCTGGCGGTTCTGACCACGGCTGCCGCGGCTGTGCTCAGCCCCGCCGGACCCGCCGCGGCGACCCATCGCGGCCAGCCCGTCACCGGGACATACTCGGCCGGCGCTGCCAAGGCTTGGCAGCCGCTGCCCACCACGTACGTCGGCAGCGATGCCGGCTCCCCCACCGATGCGACCGTCGTCGTGGATCCCAGCCAGGTGCGGCAGCGGTACGCCGGCATCGGGTTCTCGATCGACGAGACCAGTGTTTCCAACCTGTGGAAGCTGACGCCCGCCAAGCGGGAGGAGGCGATCCGGCTGCTGGTCGATCCGCGATCCGGCGCCGGGCTGGACCGGTTCCGGCTCACCATCGGCAGCCCGGACCTGATCGAGCACCTGCCGTTCTGGTCCTACGACGAGCTGCCCGCCGGGGTGACCGAGGACTTCGGGCTTAAGCACTTCTCCATCAAGCGCGACGTCGACCTGCACATCGTCGACACCGTCAAGCTGATCCAGCGCTACAACCCGCGGGCGACGTTCTTCGCCTCGGCGTGGAGCGCGCCCGCGTGGATGAAGACCAACAACCAGTTCACCGGGCAGGTGGCCCTGCTGCCGGGCAGCACCACCGCGTACTACCAGGCCGGGAAGCTGCGGGACGACTGCATCGACGTCTTCGCCCGCTACTACGTGAAGTATCTGCAGGCGTACGCCCGGCACGGCATCCGGATCGACGCCCTGACCCTGCTCAACGAGCCCGGGATGGACGTGGTCTACCCGGCCATGGACATCAGCGTCGCGCAGCAGCAGAAGCTCGCCGTGGCGATCAAGCGGGAGCTGGCCGCCGCCCGGTTACGGACCAGCCTCTACGTGCACGACTTCAACTTCTGGGACTGGCGCGACCCGAACAGCACCGAGACCAAGAACTACTACCGGATCTTCGACGACCCGAAGGCGCTCGCGGCGGCGGACGGCATCGCGTTCCACCCGTACTGGGGTGACCCGGCCGTCATGCGCGAGGCCTACGAGCAGTACCGCAAGCCCGTACACATGACCGAGACCAGCGATCTCAACCCCGCGACCATCCTGAGCTTCTTCCGGCTGGACGCCAGCTCCTACATCATGTGGGCGCAGACGACCGACCAGGACGGCGGCACGCTGCACTGGACCGACAAGCGGGACAACAATGTGGACTGGGAGGAGGTCGGCCGCACCACCAAGTGGCCGAACCGCCTGGTCAAGGTCAACACCACGACCCGCGATTTCACCGTACGCGACGAGCTGTACGCCATGGGCCAGTTCGCGCGCTACCTGACCCCGCGGCACGTGCGGGTCGAGTCCAGCGCGGCCACCGCCGGGGTGAGCAACGTCGTCTACCGCGACGGCAACGACTATGTGGCGATCCTGGGCAACACCAACACCACCGATTCGACGGTACGCGTAGTGCTCGCCGGCCGTTCGTTCGTGGCGAAGGTCCCGGCCGGCTCATACGCCACGTACCGGTGGACGGCTCACGTGCCGCCCAGGCGCAACCATGCACCGGTCCTGCGGAACGTCGCCGACGTGACCGCCGACCAGTACGGCACCGCGCAGGTGCGGCTGACGGCGACCGACCGGGACCGCGACCGGCTCGCCTACTACGCCGTCGACCTGCCCGAGGGCGTCACCGTCGACGCGGCGACCGGGCTGGTGACGCTGCACCCGACGACGGCAGGCACCCAGGACCTGACCTTCTACGTCACCGACGGCAGGGCCCGCGACGAGGTCACCGTGCACGTCACGGTGGTGCCGAAGGGCGCGCCGATCGGGGTGAAGGTCGAGGCCGAGGCGTACACCGGGCAGCACGGCTGGACCGACGGCGGGCCGAACTTCGTCGAGAACAACCCGTCCGCCAGCGGTGGCCGCAACGTCGGCTGGACCGCGCCCGGCAACTGGCTGACGTACCGGATCGACGTGGCGAAGGCCGGCACCTACGACCTGGAACTGCGGGTGGCCAACGGCACGGGCGCGGTCGCCACGGACGCGGTGTCCTTCCGGGATGCGGCGGGAGCCGTCCTGGCCAAGACGTCGGTGCCGGACACCGGCGGCTGGGGCACCTACCAGTCGGTGCACGCGACGGTCGACCTGGCCGCGGGCGACCAGCTCGTGACCGTCTACTGCGAGACCGGCGGCTTCAACCTCGACTACTTCCGCCTGTCCAGCTAGGACCCGCCCTGCCGGTCATGCATGGCCGAGGCCGTCATGACCGGCAGAAGGGGTCTACACACAGACGACGCAGGTGCCGTTCGGGTCGTCCGGCGGCGGCGAGACCACGGCGACGACCGGGTTCGGGTTGTCCCCGGCGGGCCGGGCGGCACCTGCGTACGCCGCGAAGACGAGCGCCAGGGCCGTGAACACTGCGACAAGGGTTACGAGCAACCGGGAAGACATCAGGACTCCGGATCGAGAATGTCGACTTCGGACGAGAGGGAGGGTGGCGCGACGACCCGCAACGAGCCGAGCGCCAGCCCCAGCTGGAACCGGTTCTCCACGCCGAGACGGTCCATGAGGCTACGCATGATGCCGGTGATCGAGCGAGCGCTTATCCGCATGCGCTCCGCGGCGGTGTGATCGGTGTGGCCGGCGGCGAGCAGGGTGATCAGCGCCCGCTCCCGGTCGGACAGGACGATCGGCGCGACGGTGGGCTGCTGCGTGACCGCCGCGGCCGCCCAGCGGCGATCGAAGAGGCCGCACAGCGCCTGCACCACAGGCGTACGGCTCACCTCGAGGTAGCCGCGCTCCAGGTCCTGCGGGTCGGCGGGGAAGAGCGCCGTCCGCCGGTCGATGAGCAGCAGCTTCAGCGGCACCTCGTCGGCCTCGCGGCGCTGGAATGTGGTGCCGTTGATGAGATGGCCACTGACGTCCAGGGAGTCGCCGTCGGCCGGCGGCATGGCGAGCACGCGCAGGGTGACGCCGCGCTCGTACAGCTCCATGTCCAGCGGTGCCGCGGCGCGTGCGGAGGTCGCGTCGATGACCTGCTCATTGCTCATCGAGAGGACCTCGCGGACCGGCCCGCGGAGCACCTCGCCGAGGCGGTGACGGGTCTGCTCGCGGCTCACCAGGTACCGCATGTCGTCGGCGAAGGTGCCGCCCAGGCCGGGGAAGACGCCCAGGGGCAGGGCGGCGCCGGCGGCGGAGCTCCGCAGGGCGTGCACCACTCCGTGGTGCGAGGTCGCCTTCGTCCGCCCGTCCACGAGACGCAGCCGGCGCGACCTGAGCATCGACACCACGGCGGCCGGGCGCCGGGCGGTCCAGATGCGTGTCGTGGTGCGACTGTCATCCGTGGACACCGCCGCCCCGGCCTCGCGCAGCTCGGCGAGTGCCTCGGCGGTCCGGCGGCCGGGCAGCCCCAGCTCGACGGCCAGGGTGCGCTCGGTCCTGGGGCCGAACGTCACGAGGGTACGGAAGACGAGATCGGCGTCGCTCGTCAGTCCCCAGCGGACCAGGGAGGGTACGGCGGCGCCGAGAGGGACCGGAGTGGTCGTCACTCCATTGATTCTCATCTACGGCGTCAATCGTCGCTTCCGACGGACGGACCCGGAACGTTGGCCTTGCGGAGGAACCCCAGCGCGAGCCCGAGCTGGAAGCGGTTGTCCACGCCGAGCCGGTCCATGAGGCTGCGCAGGATGTTGGTCACGGACCGCGCGCTGATCCCGAGCTGTGCGGCCGCGGACACGTCGGTGTGTCCCTGGGCGAGCAGGGCCACCAGCTCACGCTCGCGGTCGGACAGGGTGATCTTCGGCAAAGCTGCAGCTCCGTTCGGGTGTGGCGGCACGGCGGCATGCAACCACAGCCCCGCGCCGGCGGTCCATACCTGCCGGATTTGCGGCATGCCGTTGCGGAAAACGGCACCCGTACGCTTCTGGATCCCGCAAATTTGCGTCCGCGCAACGGTCGTCCGTTGACCTACCCACCGAAAGCTCAGCAATCTGGCATCGCACGCCGGACCCGGCTCCACGCCCGGCCGGCGAGCACCGAGCGCAGAAGGTTCCGCAACGCTGTCACCGGACGCGCGGCCCGGCCCGTCAGGAAGGGCAGGGACCGTGCGAGGGACGAAGCACCCCGCCGCCACGAGCACCGGGTAGGACGGACCGGGCGGACCGGCTCCGACGTTCAGACGGGGGACGTCGGAACCGGTCCGCCCGTTTTACCGATTCCTGACCATGATCATGGTGGTCTGGTGCGTAATGGTGGGAATGAAGAAGGTCCTCGTGTTCCTCGCCGCCCTGATCGTCCCGTTCTCCGCCGTCGCCCCGGCCCGCGCCACACCCGGCGCACCGGCGTCCCCGGCGTCGACCACACCGCCGTACCACGTGGTGCGGCCGGGCGAGACGATCAAGAAGATCGCCGCGGTGTACCACATCACCCCCGCCCAGCTGCGCGCCTGGAACGGCATCAGGAAGCCGAACCAGCCCAGCGTGGACGGCGTGCTGCACGTCGCGAAGCCGCAGACCACCCTGACCGGCTGGCGCTCCCGGGTGGAACAGGTGACACCGGCCGCGGTCAACTGGGACCCGAAGAAGAAGTGCCCGGTCCTCCCCGCCGACCTCCGCAAGGTCTGGGTGACGTACATCGACTTCTACGGCGTCGCCCGCAGCGGCAGCATCGTCGTCCACAAGGCGATCGCCCGCCCGGTGCAACGGGCCTTCCTCACGCTCTACCGGATGCGCTTCCGCATCATGGGCATGAGCCCGATGTCCCTCAACGCCCCGTGGATCACGGACATGGCGACGGTGACGTCGGGCTACAGCTGCCGGAAGGTGGCCGGGAGCAAGACGCTGTCGCAACACGCGTACGGGCTGGCCATCGACGTCAACCCGGTGCAGAACCCGATGATCCGAGGCACCTACATCGACCCGAGAGCCGGCGTGGACTTCCTGGCCCGCAGCCCGTACCGGCGCGGCATGATGCACGCGGGCGGCGCCGTCCGAGCGTTCACGGCGAACGGGCTGCACTGGGGTGGACGCTGGCGCACCCTCAAGGACTACATGCACTTCAGCACCACTGATCGTTGATGACCAGGGCTGTCTATCGCCTGCGACCGATCATGCTGCCGACGGCGTTGAGGAAGATGCCCGCCAGGAAGAGAGCGCCGCCCAGCGGCACCCATGGCTTCCACTCCACGTCCGGCGGGGCCGGGACGCCGTCGCCTGCCTGCGAGGCCACCTGCTCGATGACGAGGTACACCACATAGGCGATCATGGCGAAGCCGGCGATCAGCGCGGTCGATCCGAGCGCCACGCAGAATCGGCCGGGAGTCCGGAGGGTGTGGTAGTACGGCCGGCCGTCCTCGAACCGGTAGTTGTCACGACCGACGTAGTCGCCTCCGCGCGTGTCGACTCGGAAGTTGTCGCGGCCGACGTACGGGCCGCCTCCGGTGTTGACGGTGTTGCCGTAGTGGTTGCGCTGGTCCGAGCGCGTGTAGTTGACGGTTCCGCCTTCGGTGTACCAGCCGCCACCGGTGTCGATCCTGCGCCGGTCCGGTCCGGTCATCGCGACACGTCCGATCCCTGCCGCTGACCGAACAAGCCGGCCACCCGCTCGGCGGCCGCTCGCGCCGCGAGGGCCACACCGGCGGTCGGGTCCACGAGACCCGTGGCGAGGGCCGCAGCGACATCGGGCACCAGCCCGGCCAGCGTACGCAGGGTTCGGCCGATCACCTGCGAGTCGCCGTCGTTGCCCCTGGCGACCTCCGCCTCGATCTGGTCGACGGACGCGTGCAGCAGGCCCGTGTCGAGATCGTCGTCGGCCAGGGTGTCGATCCTGCGCCTGGCTTCGGCGAACACCGAGGCCAGATCCGCGGTCGTGGTGTGGTGAAGGTCGCGGCCGGCGTAGTCGCCGTGGTGGTAGGTCCCGTTGTTGATCGAGGTGTGGTGGACAGTGCCGCCCTCGGTGTACCAGCCGCCGCCGGTGTTGATCGTTCGGGAATCCGCCATGATCCACTCCTCGTGAGACCGTTCGGGTTGGTATGAGGCGATGGAGGAAAGGCTAGGCGGCGGCCGACGAGGGCCAGGCTGGATCGCCGGGGATTCACCTGTCGGCAATCGGACGCGGGGCCGCTGCTCAGCGCGGCTCCAGGATGGCGACCAGGAAGTCGGAACCCTCGGTGAACGGGCGCAGGTCCCACGTTCCCAGCAGGACCGCCGGCTGCAGACCGGCGCCGGCCGCGTCGTCGAGGAAGTCGTCGAAGGCGTACCCGCGGCCCGCGCCGAAGCCGATCACCACCCGGCCGCCGTCGGCCAGGTGGGCCCGTAGCCGGCGCAGGATCTCGGCCCGGGTGCCGGGCGCCACGAAGGTCATGACGTTGCCGGCGGAGACGATCACGTCGAACCGTTGCGGCAGGTCCAGTTCCACCAGGTCGCCGACCAGCCACCGGATGCCCGGGTGATCCTCCCGGGCCGCCGCGATGAGCTCGGGGTCGAGGTCGACGCCGGTCACGTCGTGGCCCGCCGCTGCCAGGTGGCCGCCCACCCGGCCGGTGCCGCAGCCCGCGTCGAGGATCCGGGAGCCGCGCGGGACCATCGCGTCGATCAGGCGGGCCTCGCCGGCCAGGTCGGCTCCCTGCGCGGCCATGGTCCGGAACCGGTCGATGTACCAGCGGGAGTGGCCGGGGTTCTCCGCGAGCTTCTGCAGCCAAAGGTTGTCCACGTCTCGCACCCTGCCAGACGTGGACAGGCCCGGCCCCGCGGAGGGACCGGGCCTGTGAAGTGAGTCGTCACCAGTGACGGTAGTTGTCCTGGGACTGCGCGTTGAACTCGTCCGTACGGGCGCGGCGCGCCAGGTTGGTGCGGATGTCCTTGAGCTCGAGGACGTCCACGCCCTTGGTGATGTCGTTGGAGTAGATGAAGCCGTTGTACCAGTACGCCGACCAGGAGCCGCCGAGGACGAACTGGGTGGCCGAGATCGGGCCGCGCTCCCAGTAGGCGATCTCCTTGGGGGCCCGCGAGTCGGTGAAGTCCCAGACCGAGACGCCACCCTGGTACCAGGCCTGCACCATGATGTCGCGGCCCGGCACAGGGATCAGCGAGCCGTTGTGCGCGACGCAGTTCTCGGTGTCGGTGTTGGTCCGCGGGATCTTGAAGTAGCTGCGGAACTCCAGCCTGCGGTCGGCGCCACGGCCCACGATGTCGTAGACGGCGTCCGCGCCGCGGTTCGGGCCGATCTGCGGGTTGCAGGTCGCCATGCCGCCGCCGCCGAGCTCGTCGGTGAAGACCACCTTGGTGGCGCTGTTGTTGAAGGTCGCCGAGTGCCAGAAGGCGAAGTTCTCGGTGTCGCGGACGGTGGTGATCACCCGCGGGGCGGAGCGGACCGAGATGTCGAACAGCACGCCGTCGCCCATGCAGGCGCCCGCGGCGATGTCCTTCTCCGGGTACGCCGTGATGTCGTGGCACCCGGTCGTCGGCGACTGGCCGGCGGGCCCGCCGGGGTATCCGCCGTCCGGGAAGAGCACAGGCGTGGCGACGACCGCGGCGGCGGCCGGGTCGGCCCGGGGCACCCGCACGATCGAGATCTTGTCGTGCGGCAGCGGGCAGTTGGGCTGGTCGGCCGCGGCGAGGTTGTACGACGACACGTAGATGTAGACCGAGTTGTCGCCGGCCTTGCCCGGCACGAGCGTCTGGGTGTGCGAGCCGCACGTGGTCTTGACCGACTTCAGGTACCGCGGTGTCAGCGGGTCGCTGATGTCGAAGATCTTGATGCCTTCCCAGCGGTCGCCGGGTGCGGTGGCCGTCGAACCCGTGTTGTCGCACGAGTCGTTCGTCCGCTGCGAGTCCGTACCGAGGAACAGCAGGTTGCCGCTGACGGAGACGTCGTTCTGGGAGCCGGGGCAGAGGACCTGGGCCGCGACGGCGGGGGCCTTCGGGTCGGTGATGTCGTAGACCGTGAAGCCGTTGTAGTTGCCGCCGTACGCGTACCGGCCCTGGAAGGCCCAGTCGGTGTTGAACGACGTGCTGAACGGGCCCGTCTTCGGCAGGTACGCGACCTGGTTGATATTCGGCGTGCTGGCGACCTCGTCGACACCGGGCGGTGTGCCGGGGTCGGCCGGGGCATGCGCCGCTCCGCTGGCCGGCGCCGCCAGGAGCCCGACGACGACCGCCGCCGCGGTCACGGAGGCCAGGCGCTTGAACTGCCGCCCTCGTGGGGCAGAGTGCTTCATGGAGCTCCTTCCGGCTTTCCGCGCACCGAGGGGCAGGGTGATGTCACTTTCGGTACGCATTCACCATCGTCGCTACATTAGTGCTCCGGCACTGAACCGGGGAAGTAGGGAAGGGAATCGATGAACCGGCAGAAGGCAACGACGCTGGTCGCCGCCGCGGTGGTGGTGCTGGCCGCCGGAGGCGCGGCGTTCGCCGCACGCTCCGGTGGGGGCGGATCGGCTGCGGCACCGCGCGCCACGGCCGTTTCCGCGTCTCCGCAACGCGTCGTCCTGCCCGGCAAGCCGGGCGAGCCGGCGGTGGTGACGGATTCCGACCGGGTACGGGCGCCGGACGGCTCGACGTACAACTCGATCGACACCACCTTCGTCCAGATGATGATCGTCCACCACGGACAGGCGATCGAGATGGCGAAGCTCGCCGCCGGCCGGGCTGCCAGTCCCGAGCTGAAGGCCCTGGCGGACCGCATCGGCGCTGCCCAGGCACCCGAGGTGGCGTGGATGCGCGCCTGGCTGCGGGACCGCAAGCTACCGGCGAGCGACCCCGCGCACGACCACCGCACGATGCCCGGCATGCAGTCCGACGCCGACATGACGGCGCTCGCCGCACTCACCGGTACGGCCTTCGACCGCAGGTTCGTGACGATGATGAGCGCCCACCACCGCGGCGCCATCCGGATGGCCGGCGACGTGCTGGGCGGCGGCAGTGATCAGCAGCTGCGCGAGCTGGCCAACGAGATGGCCGTCGAACAGGGCAGTGAGATCCGGCGGATGGAGCAGCTGCGGATCACGTGAGCAGCTCCGGCAGCTCTGCCACCGAGGCGATCACATGGGCGGCACGGGGCAGGTCGCCGCGGTCCCGCTGGTCGGCGTACTTGCCGGTGCGGACCTGAACGGAGCGCGCGCCGGCCTCGTTCGCCATGGCGATGTCCGTCGTCCGGTCGTCGCCGACCACCCACACCTCGTCGGCATCCCCCGCGGCCAGGCGCAGGAACTCGACGCTCGGCTTGCCGAGGAGGCGCGCCCGGGTCTCGGCGGCGTACTCGACCGCGGCGACGATCGCGCCGGTATCGAGATGGTCGCCGTCAACGCCCCGGGAATACCGCCCGAGCTGGAGGGCGATGAGCTCCGCGCCGGCCCGGACGGCCCGGAAGGCGGCGTCCAGGAGGCCGTAGGTCAGCTCCTCGTGACAGTCCCCGATCACCACGTGGGTGATCCGGTCTCCGTCCGTCGCACAGTACGGCGCGAGGTCACCACGGACGCGGTCGTTGGCGAGCAGGAGCGCACGAGGTTCCGCCGCGGCCGCGAGCACGCGCCGGGCGGCGAGGACCGGCGTGAAGACGTCCCCCGGTCCGGCGGGCACGCCCCGCTCCCGGACGCGGGTCAGCATGCTCGCCTCGGACTGCGAGTCGGTGTTCGTGAAGTAGCGGACCACGTGACCGCTGCGGCGCAGGGACAGCACGGCGGGCGCCGCGCCGGGGACGGCGACGCCGCGGTCGTACATGGTGCCGTCGAGATCCACCAGGACCAGGGCCATCAGTCGATCATGACAGGTGCTATTGCATCGATCACGATCCGCTGTCCGGGAGGTGCATCACCCTCACCTCCTTGGATAGGTTGTCCGGTGTGGATGTGCGGGGTGTGCTGCGGCGAACGCGGCTGTCGCTCGTCGCCTCCCTCTTCGTGGCCCTGCTCGGCGGGGCCGGTGCCACCGTCTCGGCCGTTGAGCCCGCGCCCGTTCCGGTCGTGTCCTCGGTCGTCGCGCCCACGGCCGTCGCCCCCGTCACCCATACCGCCTCGGCACCGCTGCCGCCGGACGCCCCCACCGCGCGTCCGGCCACCGTCGCCGTCCCACCGCTCCCAGCCACCGCGCCGGCCCGCCTGACCAGCCAGGTCAGCGGCTTCGCCGGCGGTCCGCGGGCACCTCCCACCACCGCCTGATCGCAACCGGCAGACCCCCGCTCCGCACCGCGGATCGGGGTGGATCGATTACTGGCGCTCGTTGGTGGAAAAGGGACTGGACATGGGATTCGCGTTGGAGCTTCTCGTCGACGACAGCGGCCGGGTGGCGGTCATCTGGCTGACGTTGATCGTGCTGGCCGTCGTCGCCCTGGGCGCGCTCGCCCTGCCGAGCGGCGTGCGCCGCCCGCGGCAGATCACCGCCTGGCTCGCCCAGTCGGCCGCCCAGAAGCAGGCCGATCTGCGGCGCCGGGCCGCCGAGGCCCAGGAGACCATTCGGTACGCCGAGGAGATCGCCGTGGCGGCCCGGGGCGCCGCCGCCACCGCCGAGCGCCGGCGCGAGGAGTGCCAGCAGGCGCAGGCCGTGGTGGAGCAGGCCTGGCAGGCGTGGCAGAACACCGACGCCGCCCTCGAGCGGGCCCGTCGGGCCGCCGCGTACGCGACGCCGGAGCCGGTGGACGTTGACCATGCGGAGCGGGTGCAGGCGCTGCGCCGGGCCGCCCAGGCCGCCTACCGCCGCGGCGACCTCTCCGACACCCAGCTGCTGGACGCGCTGACCCACCGCAACGGGTGGGACGCCACGCTCCACCCCGTGGAGCAGGAGCTCGTGCTCGCCCGGGCGGCGGCCGCTCACCGCTTCACCGCGTACCAGAAGGCACTGGACGCCGAGGACGCCGCCTGGAAGGCCGCCGACGTGGCGACCGCCGCGGTGCGGACGCTGCGCACCGAGGTCATGGCCGCCCAGGCCGTGGCCGACGCCGCCCGGCAGGCACTGCCCGAGGCCGCCCGCGCGCTGCTCGACCGGGCCGAGCGGGACAAGGTCGTGCTCAGTGCCGTGCCCGAAGAGGCACCCCGGGTCGCGATCGAGGCGGCCACGACGCAGCCTGTTCTCATGCAGTCCGACAGCACCCAGGCGGTGGTGACCCAGGAGGTACGCCGTGAGCTGCCGTCCTGGGCGCAGCCGACCGGCGGACGCCCGCGGATCGCCGGGGCGCGCTGACCACCATGCGGATCGCCCTGGTCACCTCCCGCGCCTTCCCGGACCCGCGCTGGCGGGACACCGACAGCGCGCTGGTGGCCGGGGAGCTGCGGGCCCGCGGCGCGACGCCGGAGATCGTCACCTGGGACGGCGGCGAACGCGTGGAGTGGGCCGGCTACGACGCGGTGGTGCTCCAGTCGCCGTGGAGCATGTGGACCCGCCTGTCCGCCTTCGACGAGTGGCTGTGGGCGCGCGAGCTCGACGGCACGCGCCTGCTCAACCCGCTGGACGCGATCGCGCTCGGGTCGAACAAGCGGTATCTGTGCCGGCTCGGCGAGGCCGGCGTACCGATCGTGCCCACGACGCTGGTCGAGAAGCCGGATCCCGGCACGCTGCGCGATCTCTTCCGGTCGGTGGACCCGGCGCGACCCACGCTGGTCGCCAAGCCCATCGCCGCCGGCGGCACCCTCGGCGCCCGCGAGTTCGCCGCGGAGGAGCTGCCCGCGCTCACCGCCTACCTGCGCGAGGTCGGCCCCGCGATCGTCCAGCCGTACATCGCGGCCATCGACACCCACCGGGAGCTCGGCGTCGTCACGCTCGACGGCTCCATCTCGCACGCGGTCACCAAGGCGGCGATCCTGCGCCCGGGCGACCGGGAGCGCGCGTTCCACCCGGACCCACAGCCCTACCCCGGTTTCACCGCCCAACAGGAACGGGTGATCCGGCAGGCGTACGCCGAGCTGCGCACCCTGCTGGTCAACGAGCCCCTGTCGGTGCGCCTCGACTTCATCATCGACCCGGCCTCGCCGTCGGGCCTGCTGCTGCTCGAGGTCGAGATGGTGGCGCCGGTGAAGTTCTTCCCACTCTTCCCGGCGGAGTGCGCCCACTACGCCGAGGCGATCATCGCGCGCGCCGCCGCTTAGGACCTGCAACCGAAGCCGAACGCGGAGGGCAGGTCAGGAGTGCTGCACATCCCCCTAGGGAGCGACCCGTAGAGGAGGCCACTAGGCAGTGTCGCCAAAGGGTCATAGCCATTGCAGCAACGCGGCGATGGTGACGGTGGCCTGGAACGACGTGCTGGTCTTGTCGTATCGGGTGG
>NZ_JBFAPM010000032.1:0-54695 GCF_040676695.1 Actinoplanes sp. NPDC049548 | reverse complement strand
TGACCGCAATCCTCTCACGTTGTTTCAACATCCCACAAGCAACGGCCCCGGTCAGGCTGCCACCTGCCTGGGGCGAACCGCCACTGGAGGGCAAGTCCAAATGAGAGAGGCTACCGCTTCAGGACGGGGTCCGCGATGAGCATCGAGGCGATCAACTGGGTGCTCACTCAGGCTCCTGACCTGAAGCCTCACCTATTCCCCGTGCTGCTCGGGATGGCGAACCATGCCCACCCGGACGGCACTGGCGCGTACGCCAGCATTCCGACGCTGGCCGGTTACGCCCGCAAGACCGAGCGCGCCGTCATCAACGATGTTCAAGAGTTGCTCGGCGAAGCGAAGCCGAAGAAGGTCAAGCAGAGGGACGGCTCGTACCTTGTCGTTGAGCCTGAGCAGGTTCAGCTCATCGAACGCGGCGACCAGCGCCTGGTCGCCCATATCCCCGTCGACCGCCGGCCCGTCGTCTACAACCTCTTGATGCACAAGCGGCGGGACGGCGGTGTCATCCAGCCGACCCCACGCCCGCAGTCCGGCAGGTCGGCGATCGTTCCTGGTCAACCGACCGCTGGCGGCACGGGCTCCACCTTCACGGGTGGCGCGGCTAGGCCAGTTGGTAGAGCGAATCAGTGCAAGATCCATCCCGGCTGGTTCGCCCACAACTGTGGGGGCTGCAAGGTTGACGCGCTCGTGGGAGGTGCCGCATGAAGGTTGAGGCATTCGCTCGCGGCGCCGTCATCAGCGCCCTGGGAGCAGGGGCCGGCTGGATCTCGCTCTCGCACGTCTACAAGTTCGTCATGCAGCACAGCGCGCCTGGGACGCACTGGTCGACGGGCGTAATCGTGGCCGCCGTGAGTGAACTGATGCCGCTTGGCGTCATGCTGCATCTGCGTGGACAGAAGGCGGCTGGCAAGGCGGTGAGCAAGCTGGCCTGGGTCATGCTTCTGTTGGCCGGCGCGTTTTCGCTGTGGGCTCAGGTAGCCACGGCGGACCCTGGCGTCACGGGTTGGGCAGTTGCCGCGTTCCCCACTCTTGCTTTCATGGGGCTCGTCAAGCTGATGCTCGGCTCGAGCGGGGTTGGGTCTAGCGAACTTCAGCCCGCAGAGCGTCTCGTTGAGCCGTGTGGGTCAAGCGGCGTAGCTGCCGCGGAGGCCCCTGCCCGACCGACCCCCGTTGAGATGTCGCCGATCGAAGATGATCAAAGCGGGCGGATCGAGTCGGCTACCGGGCCGGTGGCTAGCCCGCCGCCCTCGACTGCCCCTGGGCGTAGTCGGAACCCTCGGCGCGCGGTGCCGCGTGCTGAAAGAGCAGCACGTGTGCGGGCGGCACGTAAGGAGTTGGAGGCGGAACTCGGTCGGCCCGCCACACAGACCGAGGTGGGGGCGAGGGCTGGAGTGAGTGGATCTACGGTGAGCCGCATCGAGCATCCGCCGGCGGGCAAGGTCGCTGCTCTCGCGTCTGTCACTGATCTGCCTAGGCGCCAAGAGGTGATCAGTGGCGAAGAGCCTCTGCCGGCTGGTCGGGGTGTCGTGCCCGCAACTGCCGGCAGAGCGTAAGTGCTGGGTCGCGGCAGGCAGGTTATAGGTCTTGCCCGTTCGGAGTACCGCCGGGCAGGCTGCCCGAGGCAGAAAAGGACGAATCCCCTAGGCTCTCTCGATCAGCATCCGGTACGGTTCCGCAACCACGGACGGGAGAGGTGCAGCGTGAGCGGCGAGGTCGAGGTCAAGTACCGCGTGATAGATCCCGAGGTCTTGCACAAGGCGCTGGCTGCCCGCGGCATCGAGCTTTCGCCGCCGAGCGTGCAGGACGATCAAGCGTATGCACCGTGCTCATGGTCTGCCGGTGAGTCACGCATTGGGGTGACGTTCGTGCGCCTGCGGGCGCAGGACGGCCGCTGCACGTTCACCACGAAGACCCCAGTCGACAACGTTCTGGCGTGCGTGGAACACGAGACTGTGGTCGACGACCGCGACCAGATGCACCAGGCGATCATGGCGATGGGTTACGTGCCCACCGTCCGGTTTCGCAAGACCCGCCGCACTGCCGCCGCCGACAGCTACGCGCTGTGCGTCGATGAGGTCGACGGCTTGGGCGCCTTCCTGGAGGTGGAGGCCCTGACGCGGGACACCGATGACATGGCGCGGGTTCAGCGCGAGCTGGCCGCCTGGGTCGACGCCCTTGGTGTCGCGGTGGAGCGAACTGGCGAGACCTACGACCAGCTCGTCCGCTCCACCGCGACGTCCTAAGCGCTTTCGCCGGCCTGCACGACGAGTGCGTGGACTTCCGCAGTGACTGCCTGGGCGTCACGGCCACCAATGTCGATCGTGGCGACAGGGTGACCCGCTTGGCGGAGCTTGCCGATGAGGTTGCGGTAGCTGGTGTGCTCTTGCGGCGAGGCGCCATGGAATCGGCTGTAGGTGCCACGGGCTGACGCTCTGGCCCGACAACGTGTGGGGTCGCCCGTAAGGATGATCGTCAGGTCGGGTTTGGTAATCGCGGCGTTGAGCGACCAGATGAAGTCTTCGGGTACGCCGTCGAGGTGTTGCAGTACCAGCGACGAGGGCAGGTAGCGGTCGCACACCACTACATGACCGGCGTCGAGCGCGGGCCGGATCGTGGCGTCGAGGTGGTGGTAGCGGTCCGCGGTGACCAGGCAGGCGAGGCTGTACCCGCGGAACCGCTCTGTGCCGGTGCGGGCGAGGTGTCCGATCACCCCGTCGGATGGTTCGCGGGTGGCGATGGCCCGGCGGCCCTCGGCGTTGAGTCGTTCGGTGAGCCGTTTGGTCACGGTGCTCTTGCCGACTCCGCTGGGGCCGTCCAGGACGACGAACAGGCCGGTCATGCCGGCACGCTGCGGGTGTACTGCTCGCGCGAGAGGTCGGCGAGATGCTGGCGGACGACGGAGACCGGCGTTTCGCCGAACTGGATGCCGACGCTGAAGTTGAACTCGTCGCGGGCGCGCATGGCTTCGTCGGCGCCGTTCGCGGTGAGGTCCACTGCCCCATAGGCCAGTAGTTGATCTGCGGTGTAGCGTCCGGTAGCCATCAGCCGCGTCCACTCCGGGGTGCCGGGGTAGGGGCGAAACTCGAACACGCTGGCCCGGAACCTGCCGGGGAGGCGATCGGTGAGGTCCCACAGCTCGCGGACCAGGGTCACCGTGTCGTTCAACTCAGCTTCGGTTTCGTCGGGGAAGCCGAGGATGAAGTAGCCCTTGACGTTGATGCCGCGCTCGCCGAGGCGCTGCACGACGTCGCGGATCATCGCCGGATTGATGCGCTTGTCGATGTACTGGAGCATGCGCTCGTTGCCAGACTCGATACCCAGGGCCACCTCGCGTAGCCCGTTGGTGACGAGCGTGTCCAGCGCGGCATCGGGCAGACGATTGAGGACGTTGATACGGCCGGTCGCGTCCCAGACCGCCCACGAGCCGACCCGATCGGCGGTGAAGGCGGCCATCATGGTGTCGATGACGCGGCGGGCGCCGAGGAACAGGTCGTCTACGAACCGGAAAGCGGTCACGCCGTAGGCGTCGCGGAGGGCGTGCATCTCGCCGAGGATGTTGTAGGGGCGGCGCACGCGGATGGTGACGTCAGGGTTGGCGGACACTGCGGCGCCGCAGAACGAGCAGTCGTAGGGGCAGCCGCGGGCACCGACCATGTTCGCCTCGATGCGGCCGTCTTCGGCCACGCGGGGGTCTTGGGTCAGGTAGCGGCGGTCCACGTACGGCAGACGGTCGATGTCCGGCGCAAGGTGGTGGCCTGCGCCGGCTCGCCCGCCCGCAACGGGGGTCTTGAGGATCGGGTCGATCCACATGACTCCGGGCAGGTCGGCGCGGTTGCGGTGGTCTTGCAAGAGTTCGACGACGCGCGTCTCGGCCTCGCCGATGACCAGGGCACTAACGTTGCGCATCCGGGGGTCGGTCAGGATCTCGACGGCCATGGCCTTGGCATGGTGGCCTCCGACCATGATCCGAATGTCGGCGTCCAGGCGCTCGGCGATCACCGCGCTGATCTCGTAGGTCGGGGCCAGCAGATTCAATCCGACCCAGCGGGGCCGCAGGGTGTTCGCAATGGCCACGGCCTCATCGACCGGGAGTCCGTGGGCTTCGGCGTCCAGGACTGCCACGTTGAAGCCGCAGGTCGCGGCATAGGTGGCGATGTAGGCCATGCCGAGGACAGGAAGGGTGAAGTCGTTGACTCTGGGCCGTCGGGCGTAGTCGCGCAGTGGCGCGTTGATGAACAACAGGTCGAGTGGGCGGGTCAGGTCCCCGCCCGCGACATGCCGAGTGGCGGGGCTATCCAGGTTGCTCTTGCAGGGGTGTGACACGTGTACCTCCCCAGGCCAGCGTGAGTAGCGTCAATGCGCCAAGGTCTTCTCCGGCGCCGTGACGCCAGAGAGCGGCGAACTCGGGCTCGTCGTCGGGCCAATCGGCGTCGGGCACAGCGCGCCGAGCCCACGTCCGAACCGCAAGATCGGAGTAGGGGTAGACAGAGAAGTCGCCGGTGAAGTCGGCGACGGCCGCACCCGCCGTCCACGGGCCGATGCGGTGAACGTCTTGCAGGGCTTTCACGAGCACCGCGGGGGCAAGCTGCTCCCACTCACGGCCTTGTCTGATCACGGCTTCTGCGGCGGCCATGAGCGCGGGCAGCTTGAACGCCATGCCCAGTTCGGCGAACGCGGCACCCGGCAGGCCGAGAACAACCTCGGGTGCCGGGAAGAGCCACCCGGCGCCATGTCGCCCGTCGACCCGCTCGCCATGGGCGCGACAGAACCGTTGGTACATCTGGCGCGCCTGAGCTGCGCGGATGACCTGCCGGATGATCGCGGTTCCGAGCGCGTCCCACAGGTCGCCGTTACGGACCCGAACCACCGGAGCAATCGTCGACACCGCCGCGCTGAGATCCTGGAATGGTCCCGCCAGCTCGATGCCCCTGATCTCATCGAGAGGTGGCTGCTGAACTGCGCTCGGCTCGATCAGCAGACCCCCATGCGGCGGTGCATCGAGGTGCCACGTTCGGCCGGCGTACCGCATGACGCGGTGAGCGCCTACGGCGTCGTTCCACCAGGCTGGGTGATCTTGCATCAGCGTTACCACGGTGCCTCCTCTGGCTGTATGCAGCTGTCTACCGGACGAGGCTGGGCGCGCAAGTTGCCCCTTCGCCTCGTTCGGTGGACTGTGCCGCCCGCAGCTTCGTCGGGTCAGCGTGGACGCGCGCCTGACGGACGTCGCTCTACGCAAATGACCAGCTCAGCCACCACACCGGATCGCGGATCTTGGTCGAGCAGAGGGGGTCGATGTCCATGTGAGAATTCCTTCGGGTTCACCGCGGAGAAGCGGCCTCTGCGCCGCAGCGGGCTCTACATCCCGTCCGGTTGCCTATTGCGTCTCAGGGCGTGGCGGTCGGGCGGGTGCCAGTAGCAGGGCCAGAAACCTCGGGCAGCGCGGCGAGTCCGTGTCGCAGCCGTTCGAGCGTCACGGCGTCGCGCGCCCACACGGATGGACCGGGAGCCGGCGGGTGCTTCAGGCTTGAGGGAAGGTGGCTTCCGGGCTGACGCCGCACCAATCCCGGCGGAGTTGGCGCGCCCCAGTCGCCATGAACGGCGCTCATGTCTTGTCTCCGTGAGTCCCGCGACACACCTTGCACAGCGCTCGGACCGCGTCGCTCGGCTTCAGGTCGGAAGGCTCGTACGGGTGCGGCCGGTAGGGAACCGCCTCGATGACCCCGTAAGGCGTAGTGCCTGGGTTGGCGCAGACATCAAATTGGTGTCCCGGATATTCCTTCCGGATCGCGTCGATGGGTTGCGCCAAGCCGTTGCCGCCATCCCTGCAACTCGGAGCGTGGATGACTACGGCGGATGGGTAGTGACGCAGCGTCATGACCCGTGCCGTCCGCGCACGGACTCCATTGGATTCTCCTATCCATCTTTGGCGGTATCGCCGCACGTCGTGCGCTAGACCGCGGCTTGGAGGACTGGCTGCACAAGGATCAGGCGGGATCGCGCCACTGGATATTGGCCGGATCGTCGAGCCAGAACTCGTGCGCGCCGTTCCGGGTGACGGTCAAGCCCATCCGTTCGCGGTTCGGCTGATCCACGTCGGTCCACTGCTGATGTACGGACTCGACCTCATCCCACAGGTTGCGGGTGCCGTACTGCTCGACCGTGCCGGCCGCGTCCTCAACGACGGCCCAGGAGCCGTCCGGGGCGAACAGCCACAGTTGTTCGTGACCGCCGTCGGGCGTAAAGCCGGTCCAGGTGACACCGCAAACCCGCAGAGCGATCCACAGACCGGCATGCGGATGGGTGAGAACGTCTCCGCGCAGCCGGGTCGGCCGGGTCACGCCCTTCTGTCCGAGCGCGGTGGACAGGGCGTCCGCCGTCATGGTGACCTCGCGGGTGGGCATGAAGCCGCCGAACTGCGCGAGGAAGTGGCCGCGGGCCTGGCCGCCCTGCACGATCAGCCGCACCAACGGACCGCCGCCCAGATCGCGCCACAGGCTCGCCACGATGAGGCCGCCATCCACGGTCTGCTCGACCCAGGCACGCGGAATGGTCGGGAACGACGCGGTGGCGATCACCCGGTCGTAGGGAGCACGGTCCGGCCAGCCCGCGGCGCCGTCGCCGGTCACGACGGTGGGCAGGTAACCCAGTCCCCGCAGGCGGTCACGAGCTACGTCGGTCACCTGCTGGTCGACTTCCACGCTGGTCACCTGACGGTCGCCGAGGCGATGGCACAGCAGGGCAGCGTTGTACCCCGTGCCGGTGCCGATCTCCAGCACCCGCTCGCCGCCGGTCAAGGAGAGGGCCTCCAGCATCGAGGCCATCAGGCCCGGTTGGGTGGAACTTGAGGTCCCCAGGCCCTTGCGCGGTTCGGCGGCCGGGTCCGGGTCGACCTTGCCGTCGAGCTGCGTCGTGAGCGTGGTGTCCGCGTACACCATGGGCAGGTATTCCGCGGAGCTGCTGTCGATGGCCCGCCAGCGGCCGTCGGGGGTCGGCACGAAGAAGGCCGGCAGGAACGCAGCCCGGGGCACGCCCTTGAAGGCGTCAATCAGGTGCGGGTCGGTCAGCTCTCCGGCGTCGTACAGGGACGCGGTGAGGGCGGCGCGTTCCTCGGCGTGGTTAGTGGACACGGCTCTTGCCCTCCAAGGCATCAGCGATAGCGGCGGCGATAGGAAGCTGGGTTTCGTCTTCCAGCCACGCGAACTGTCCGTTCGGGTTGGCCTCGATGAAGACGTGTTCACCCTCCGGGGTGACGATCATGTCGATCGCGGCGAAGCGCAGGTGCATGGCGTGCAGGAGGCCGCGCAGCTTCACCGTGACGGTGTTCGGCAGCTCGGCGACCGAGTACGTCAGGTTCTTGTAGTCCGAGCGCCAGTCGCACCGTCCGCGCTCCGAGTGAGCATCGATGCGTGCGGTGAAGAACTGCCCGTCGACAGCGGTGATCCGCAGCTCGTATGCCTTCTCGATCCGTTCCTGGAACAGGTGTGCGGTGAGCCGGACCCCGTCGTCGATCTTGTCCGGGTCGACCCGCGAGGCGTACAGCACCTGCCCGTCGGACAGTAGACCGCTCGTGAACGGCTTGTAGATGACCTGTTCGTGGGCCTTGGCGAAGGCCCGAGCCTCGTCGGGGTCGCTGGTGATCAGCGAGGCTGGGATGGAGAGCCCGACACGGGCGGCGATCACGAGTTGCAGAGGCTTGTGTTCGGCAGAGCGGATGGCGTCGGGAGAGTTCAACCACGGCAGGGTCGCCAGCACCCCGCGGAGTCCGGTGTTCGCTTCCCGCTCGACCCACTCGTGCTCCGGCACCGTCGGGTCAATCTCGGTGCGGGTAGGGCGGCGCCACCAGGCGCAGCCTACGTCGAGGAGATCGAGCGTCCGGGTGGCGGATCGCAGATGCCCAGTCCAGGAGGACCCGGACCGGGCGCTCAGCGACAGCGAGCCGGGGAAGTCGCCGGGGTTGCAGCGGAACACCCGCACGCCCCGACGGTTCAACTCCACGATCACGGTGTCCGCGGTCACGTCGAACTCTTCGGTGAAGACGGCGACATCCCGGCCCACGGCCATCAGTCCTCTCGGTAATCCTGGTCGCTGTCGGACCCGCCCTTGTTGTCCTGGCTGGCAGTGTTCGTCGAGGTCGTGCCGCTCGTGTGCCGCAGGACCGGCAGAGTCGTGCCGCCCTCCGTCACCATGCTGATCTGCCGGTCGGGGTCGTAGTGGACGGTCGACATGTCGACCAGGGTCGGGGTGGCGGGGATGGCGTGGCGCAGGCCATACGCGAGCTGCGTCATGAACTTCCTTTCTGGATCAATGGGAGGGGCCAAGGAGGCGGGGTCACCGCGCGGAAGGGTCGGGTCCGAGGCACATATGCAGCGGAGGTCTGTGCCAAGTGCTGGCGATCCGCTCCCCTATTTCTCCGAATGGCGGCGCCGCGCGTGCTCGACTGCGGTGCTTACGCCGCATTGCCCCGGGACCGATTGAGCTGCGCGGGCGTCATGTTCCCAACGCGGCCCACCTGCTCGTACGCCTGGGTCTGCCACTGGTGCACGCTCACCACTGGCGCCCAGGCCCCGATGCGGTCGAAGCGTACGGAGTTCAGCCGCTTGCGCAGACGCTCCTTCTTCGCCTCGTCGCACGGCCACTGCACACCGCAGGCCGCACAGCGCCGCAGACGCCACCAGGCGAGCCGCTCCCACCATGCGTATGCGCGGGGGTAGTGCATTGGGATCACCTCAAGCGTGAGTCAGGCGGGCGGGTAGGTCTGCACCGGAGAACCTGCGACGCAAAGATCGACTTGCATCCATCGATCGGCGTATGCAAGACCGTACGCTTAGCAAGGTCGGTGTGCAAGGTCGCACAGACTGCAAACGCGAAAGTGGGATGCAGGGGTACGGCGTGTGTGCGAAATTTGCAAGACTGGGCGCCACGTTGCGCAACCGTCGCAGCATGCACAGGAGGTGACAGTGGGCTCAGCCAGCAGCCGTAGCCTTGGCGCCGCCTTGCGCAAGTTGCGGACCCAGCATGATCCGCCGCTCACGCTGGACGACGTTGCGAAGCACATGGAGTGGTCACAGTCAAAGGTGTCCCGCATCGAGCGCGGGCTGATCGGTGTGCACCCCCGTGATGTGCGTGCACTGGCCACCTTCTATGGCACCGACGATCAAGACGTGGTGGACACCATGGTCAGGCTGGCTACCGCTGGCCGGCGTCGCAATGACTGGCACCAGTACACAGATGTTCTGCCCAGGCAGTTCGCGACCTACCTGGGCTTGGAGCCGGAAGCGCAGAGCCTGCACTCATGGGAGCCGAACTTCGTTCCCGGGCTGCTGCAAACCGAGGCATATGCACGCGCACTGGTCGTCGTCTACCGCAAGGGGCAGAATGAGGGTGAGGTGGAGCGGCGAGTTGAGGCGCGCATGGAGCGTCAAGCGCTACTGAGAGGGCCAGATGCGCCGCTTCTGCATGCGATCATCGGCGAGAGCGTCTTGCATCAGATCGTCGGCGACCGGCAGGTGACGCGAGATCAGCTCGCGCACTTGGTGGATGTCGCGAACCGTCCGAACGTTGACGTGCAGGTTGTACCGTGGGCGGCTGGTGCGTTCATGCCAACCGAGGGCGGCTTCCAGCTCTTGCGGTTCGCCGACGATGCCGCTGGCGAGGTCGTCTGTGTTGACCTGCGCACGCAAGTGCAGTATGTCGACAAGCCAGCCGAGGTAGGCGCCTACCGAGACGCCTGGGAAGATGTACTAGCGAAGGCTCTGCCACCGCAGGACTCGGTCACTTTGATCAGGGCGGCAGCCGAGGAGTTGGGGTCATGAACAAGAAGACGTACGCCGAGACGTTCGACCGCGATGCGGTCATCTGGCGCACGGGCAGCCGCACCAATGGCGGCGGCAACTGCGTCCAAGTAACCGACCTGCCGGACGGTGGATTCGCCGTTCGGGACAGCAAGGACCCGGACGGACCGATCCTGTTCTTCACGCCTGGCGAGCGTGATGCGTTCGTCGCGGGCGTGAAGGACGAAGGGCTGCTCGGCTGACCGAGCAAGCCATAACGACGAAAGAGCCCCGGCTGGCAGCGATGCCAGCCGGGGCTCCTTGTCATGCGCGACTACCGTGCGTGGTTGCACGCCACTGGGCGGAGGTCTGCCGCTAGCGGCGCCATCCTGTAGGCGCGGCTGAGGGCGGCAAGACCATCGGCCTTCGGAGTGAGGGTGGCCCACTCGGGGTTGCTGTTGAAGTAGATCAGGGCCTCCAGGTGCGGGCCGCCTTCGGACTGCATCCGGTCCACGGCTGTCGGGATGCCTGCAAGCCACGCCGCCTGGCTGCCGAGCGAGGCGGCGGTGCCGTACTCCGCGATGATCGCGGGCTTGCGGAGCCAGCGCGGATCAAGATCGGCCACGGCCCACACCTTGGTGCGGTTGAGGACCGCGTAAGGGTCGCGGTGACTGCCGTGGTTGTAGGCGTTCCACTGGAGCCGATCGACCAGCGGGGCGAGGCTGGCCGGGTGCATTCGGCGGAACGCGGCACGGTCGAAGCCACCCATCCCTACTGAGAAGGTCACACCCTGCGGCAGGCCGGCGTCGAGAAGGTAGCTGATCATGTACTTGACTGCCCGGACAGCGCGAGTGTCCGACTCAGCCCACGTGTAGGTCCGGCCGCAGTCGGTGGTGCCGAACTCGTGGTCGGTGTCGAACTCCGACGCGACCTGAAGGTTGATCATCTCAGGGTGAGGCATGGCGCGGAGCTGGGTGAGTAGCCGATCGAGCAGCGGATCGAGCTGGCCCGAGGTGACCTGGTCGTAGCCGTAGGCCGGAACGCCCTTACCGTCGCGACGCTGGATAAGCATCGACGGTGCCGGGACAGTTCGGTCGTTGAGCTTCTGCGGGCCGAGCTTGGCGCCGTAGTGCTTCAACTCCACGACGACATTGAGCAGGGTGTCGCGGTCGAGCTGGTTGATCCAGTCGGCCTTCCAGCCAGGCAGCAGGTTGGCGTCCGCAAGGCTGCGGTACTGGGTGATGGCGCGGACGTTGCCGATCGTGGCGGCGTCGGCGCGAATGTCGGCGTTGCCGCCCAGGTAGTAGCCGGGTCGAACTGACAATGTGGGATTCCTTCGGTTTGGCTGTGACAGGCTAGTATCGAAACTTCACACTTATTCGCCGTTGAGGCAGGCGACGATGCGTCCGATGCCCGAGTCGATGCGCTCGGTCGCCGACTGGCGGCGGATGCCGAGAGCCACGCCGATCGCGGTGTGTGGGAGGTCGAGGGCGTAGCGGAAGAACAGCGCATGCCGCTCGGCGAGGGTCAGCGGAGCGCTGTGCCAGGCGGTGTGGATGTCCGCGAGGTGGGCGTACAGGGTGTTCGACTGCTTGGGGTTGGGCTTGGCTCGGGGCATGTCCGGGTCCGGGGCGGTCGGGTTGGTCATTCCGCGTGCGGCGTCGCGGTCCCAGACCGCCGGCATGAGCTGCTCCACCAGTTCCCGTGTGTAGGCGCCGCTCACCAGGTGCCGTCCTTGACGGTTTCCACGAGCTGGTCGCGGCTGTAGGTCTTGCCTGACCGGGAGACCTCGACCTTGACCTTGTCGTACAGCTTCGAGCGCACCCACACATACAGGTGAGACAGCTCGCCTTGGCGAAGGTAGTTGCGGATGACGTCCGGGTTGGTGGCGCAGATGATGAAACCCTCCTGCACCAGGTCGTCAGCATCAAGGTGGACCTGTGATCCACTCGCCACGGCGACACGGTGCGCGGCCATTTCGACGCGGCTGCGGACGCCGGGCATCTCGAGGACCGACCAGTCCAGGACGGAAGCTCCGGTGATGATTTCGGGGGCAGTGGTCACGGTGCGGATCTCCTAACGGATGGTCTCGATGAGGTTGGTCTCGCCGTCCTTGGTCAGAGCCAAGACGAGGCCCGGGGCGCCCGTGGTGCCCTTCGCGTGTCGCCACCAGGTCGACTCGCTCTCCAGCGCGGGAGGCTGAATGAAGATGCGCTCGCCGTCTGTGTCGACGTGCAGGTGGTGCAGGTGGCCGGCGAGTAGGAGGTTGACCTGGTGCATCGGGCTGGCCGCGTTGAAGCTCTGGCCCTTCCACCACTCGAAATGTTTTCCGGGTCGGAACTGGTGGCCGTGTACGTGGCCGACCACCGTCCCGGCAACGTCGATCACCACTGACAGCTCGTCGGTCTCGGGGACGTAGAAGTCGACGTGGTCGAAGACGCCTGGGTGCAGCTTGACGGCGTCGGCGACTGCGATCAGCGACTCCGTGTCGTGCGAGTCGTCGTAGCGGGTGACGCCCTTGCCGTTGAATCTGACCGCTTCGCCGTGGTTGCCCGGCACCGCTGCCATCGTGAGCCGGCTCGCCAGCGGTGCGAAGACCAGCAGGGCGTGGAGCATGAGTCGGCGGGTCAGCCGGATCTGCTCGTTCAACGTGAGCTGGGTTCGCCAGGTGTTAGCGCCGCCCTGGCTGACGAAGCCCTCGATGTGGTCGCCGAGCCAGGCGATATGCACATGCCCGATGTCGTAGAGCTGGCCGTATGCGAGCAGCTTCTCGGCCGCCTTGTTGATGCAGTCGATCGAGCGGGCCAGCGTGCCGGCGGGGCCGTCGCCGTCCAGCTTGCCGAGCTGCATGTCGCCGAGTGCGACGATGAAGCCGTGGTCGCCCGTCGGCAGGTGGCCCTTCGGCTCGTAGGTCTGCACCGCTGCAAGCAGCTCGTCCAGGACGAGGGCTGGCCGCTCGGTGGGCTGGCCTACCCGCTTGAAGGTGTACTTGGTGGATACGCCGGGCTCACCGTTCGGTCGGGTCCATTCGCTGACCTTGAAGCCGGTGGCCTCCCAGTCGGCGGGGTCCAGGCCCTGCTCGATCAGTACGCCGGTCGCGGCGTCCTCGGCGGCCCGCGCTTCGGCATGTACGGTCACTTCGGCCGTGTTGCCGGACACCTCGATCTGCCGGGTGAAGTCGCGTTCGAGAGCGTGTCGGCTCGGCATCGCGGGGCCTATCGGCTTTGCGAGCAGCTCGGCGAGCAGGCTCTGCGGGGCTTCCACTACTAGCTCCGATCTGACGGTAGAGACCGTCGGTACGCGCGGATGGTTGACGCGGACATGCGCGTGCCGTGCCGGGTCAAAAGGTCGGCCAGCCATTCAGCTGAGGTGCCTGCGAACAGGTGGCCGGCGAACGCCTCGCGCTCGTCGGGTGACATCGACGCCCACGCTGCGGCGAGCTTGGGTCCGGGGTTGCCAGGCATTGCCTCGGCGGGGATGCTCATGCCCAGATCACCGTGACCTTGCGGATCACCTCGGCCTCATCCGCGCGCAGCGTGATGTCGGTGCCGAAGAAGGCCCAGTAGGCGTCCTCGCCGTCGCCGTCGTGATCCCGGTATTGGCCAAGCTTGATGGCGCCGAAGCGTTCCCGACCGCCAATCTCACGGACGTAGGCCAGGTCGCCGTGCACGAGTTTGGTGATGTCGTTAAGGCCGAACGCCTTGTCCAGTTCGACGTCTGAGATGGTCGGCCAGAAGCCGCCGTTTTCCCGGTGGCGTTTGATGGGGTTCACTCCCACGGCGGCGGCTCCTTTCTACCGATCAGCGCGAAGATGGCGGCAGCGCCGCCCTTGAGGTAGGTCTCGTTCACGTCTCCGTCGCGCAGTACGACACCCTTGGCCTGGCGCAGCGAGCGAGTGATCTTGTTTGTGAAGTCGGCGCCCGCGTCATCCGGATCTCCCCAGACCCAGACCTTGTTGAAGCCCGCCAGCGTGATCGCGTGGTGGCCACGCCACAGCGCGGCGCCAGGTACCGCGATGGCGTGCAGCCCGAGTTGTTCAAGCACGAGGCGGTCCAGCTCCCCCTCGGTCACATGGATCTCGGGGTGACTTTCGCGGGCCGCGTGATGGATCGACTGGACTCCGTACAGCCGGACCGGGTCGCCAGCGATCGAGTTGTATTTGCCGTGGAAGGCGGCGCGGTGGTCGTGGTCTTCGAGACACCGGAAGCGGAGTTGAAGCGCCTCGCCGTCCTTGTCCAGGTACGGGATGGCGAGCATCCCGGTGAACCTGGTGTGGCCGGGCATCGGGTCAATCACGACGCCAAGTCGGTGTGTAACCGCCGCCTCGCGGCTGATTCCGCGAGCGGTCAGATACCTTGCGGCGTCCACCGTAAGCGCTGCCTGATAGCTCGCTGTCGCTTCCTCCACCGCTTCGCGCTGCGAACTGCTGAGCGGACGCAAAGGCTCGTGCTCCCCGGAAATCGGTCTTCTCCTTTGCCATGATTAGGTCGTACGAGCTGCCGGCCTTGTCGCACGAGTGGCAACGCCAGAGCTGCTTTTCGAGGTTGATCGAGCAGCTTGGAGTGCGGTCGTCGTGCAGGGGGCACGCCACCATCGCGGTGATCCGCGAGCCGGGGATGTGCACTCCGTAGTGCTCCAGCACGGCAGCCAGATCAGGCCGCCCGATACTCATTCCGGCAGCCGCGTCCAGGTGGTTTCGGCCTTCTCGATCCAGCGCTCGACCTCGATTTCGCCGAACAGCTCGTAGCTGCCGCAGTGAAGGTGGTTGGTCCGGCTGTTGATCTCCTGAGTAGTGACGGTCTTGGCCGCGCCGGGCGTGCTGTACGGGCCGCAGTCAACCTCGAAGGAGCGGGCCGCGTCTTGAACGTCACGCCACTTGTTCTTGCGCGCAGGCAGCTTCACGATGGCCCGCCCCCGGTACAGCTCGCCGGTCTCGCGCATGATGCGTCGTGTGATGACTCAGTCCTCCAGGCCGAAGTAATCGCGCACCGTCGTGATGACGTATGCGTCCTTCCAGTTCTTGCCGCGCGCCTTGGCTAAGACGACGCCCCGCACGTCGATAAGGTCGAGCCCTCGGGCCTTGGCGTAGTTGAGCCGTTCGGCCATCGCTTCGCGGACGAATTCGGCGGGGTGCAGAACGCCGGCCTTGGCCTCCACCACCACGTGCTGGACGTTGCGATCCATGCACTCGATGACCTTGACGACCAGGTCGCCCTCGTCGTCCTTGCCGGCCAACCGCAGGCGCTCCACGTCATGGCCGTGCTCGCGGAGACCTTTCATCAGGTCGATCTCCCACTGGGCGCCCTTGCGGCGGTTCGCTGCCGGGCTACTCATCCCAGGTCACCTGGACCTTGGCCAGTTCCAGCAGGGTGAAGATCCGCTCGGGGTTCAATCCCAGGCGCTCGGCGAAGCTGTCGACGTAGTAGTAGGCGCGGTGCTCGCCGTACTTTCGGAGTAGAGCTTCGGCGACATCTCGCTCGTTCACCGCGGAACCCCCATGATGTTTGCCCTGTTCAGCGGGCTGTTGGCGTGGAAGCGTGTGTACTCGGGCTCGCACCAGATGACCGAGTATTTGCGCGCCGTCGGGTCGCACGGACCCATGCGCTGTTTGATGCAGGCGACCCGGTACTCCATCGAGTTGGGGTCGAGAGCGACGGACAGGGACAGCTCGGGCTTCTCGCTCAGGCCGCCCTTGACCTGGTCTCGGCTCGGGGGCGCCCACGGGTCCGACTTGGCTTCCCAGCTCTTGTCGCTGGCGTGGTGCATGAGGATCACCGTCGAGCCGGTGTTGCGGGCCAGCTCGGTGGCGTTCGACATGACCGCCATCTGCTCCGTGTAGTCGGACTCGGCGCCGTCGAAGTCCATGAGGTTGTCGAACACGAGCACGCTCGGGTAGGCGTCCCACAGCTCGACGTACGCCTCAAGCTCCTGGTCAACTTTCGGCCAGGAGATCGGCGAGCCGAAGCTGAACTGGATCTTCGATGGGGCCAAGGCGTCGAGGTACTCCTGGCGGCGCGGGCCGGCCATGCCCTCTTCGACCTCTTCGGTCGTCTCCCCCATCACCATGCTGGCGAGGCGAGACGACGCTGTGAACGGGCTCATGTCGGCCGAGAAGTAGAGCGTCGGCAGATCCATCTGACTCACCCAGAACAGGGCGAAGCCCGACTTTTGGGTGCCGCTACGACCAGCCACCATGATCACGTTGCCGTGCCGCGGCCGGACCCCGCGGTTGTAGAGCGCCTCGAACGCTGGGACGCGGGGCAGCTCACGGCCAGCCTCCGCGTTCAGCGCGAGCGACCTGGAAGCGGTCAGCACTCTGGTTTACTCCCCTCCTGGAATGGGCGGGGCGGACGCATATCGAAAGTTCACAGCGTCCGCCCCGGAAGCGCGGTAGATCAGTCGAAGTCGGGCGCCGAGGCTACGGCCTCAGCGAGCGCGGCTTCACGCTTGTCGGCACAGGCCGCGACCTGAGCCAGCACGGAGCCCTCCACGTCGCGGAAGACGTAGCCGGCGCCGTTGCGGGTTGGGACCTTGCGGATGACCGAGACAATCGCGCCGCCTGCGCCCTGCTTGAGGATCTTGTCCAGGGTGGAGGTGAGCATGCCGTAGGCGATCCGGGCTCCCTTGATCACCTCGGACGGCTCACCCTTTTCCAACGACTCGGAGGTGCGAAACACGGTGATGTCCGCCGTCACCTCGTCGCGGTAGGTCGTCTTGCCCTGGTATGTGTTGGGCTGCTCGCGGTCGATCCGCTTCGGCTCGACCAGGATGGCCAGGTCGGTCATGTGATCGGCCGGCTTGAAGAACGCGCCGCCAGCGTACGAGGACGGGTTGACGATGTTGAGACCCACTGAGTTGCTCAGCTCCTATCGAAAGTTCACACGTGGCGAAAAGAAGACCGGACGTCGCTTGAGGCCCGGCGAGTAACTGGAAAGGGCTTGGCCTACGAGCCAGCCGGCAGACTCTTGCCCTTGGCCTTGTAAGCCGCCATCAACACTTCACTGGCGTCGAAGGTGGCCTTGTTCTCGCCGTAGAGCGTCTTGAGTGCGGTGCGGCCAGCCGCGGCGTCGATCTCCTTGCCGAGAATGTCCTCGACGCTCGGGGCTTGGGCTGGCGGGGCAGAGCCCGCGTCGGCCCACACGTCCTGGCCGGGAGCTGGTGCGACCGGCTTCGCGCCGCTGCCGGGCCGGATGACCTGCCCGCCCAGCTCCTTGCGAAGCGTGCCCGTGGCCTGCGCAGAGTTGCGTACGTTGATGATCAGCTCACTGAGGCTGAAGGCGGCGTACTCACCGGCGTCCAGCCCGAAGGCATCGAGCATGTCGGTCTTAATCTGTCCGGCTGTGCCGCGAAAGACGACCCATGGCTCCTCGTAGCCCTTGCCGAACTTGATCGTGACGCTGATTCCCCGCGCGCCCCACGGGCTGTCGTCATCAGTCACTCGGTTTTACCTCCCCCTCGTCTCTGCTATCGAAACTACACACGCATGTATCGCGTCGACCACCATCCCAGCTGTGATCGTGATCTCGAAAGTTCACACGCGCTCGAAGGGAACGAGCACGTTCTTACGCGAACGCATCCGCCGGACCGCGCTGCACAACTGCGCACCATCCCAGCCAGTGGTCAAGTCCACCCAGTAGACGGTGCACTGGCCGGAGCCGGCGGGAAGGTTCATGATTAGGCCCCAGCGCTGGTTCACGTCCGGTAGAGCGGTGTATGCCTGGGCCGCCTCTTCGGCCGACACCTTGGTTTTCTTCCAGGTGGCGAGCGCGGCCTTGTCCTCGGCGTCGACCGGGAACCGGGTGTGGTCGTAGAGCTTGCCCCGGCTGTAGCCCGCGAGCTGCATAGCCATCTTGAGGGCGCCGTACTCCACCGTGCCGGTCTTGAGGTCGGTGATCAAATGGCCTGCCGGTGCGCCATCCGGGTCGAGCCCGTCGAAGAACGACACCCGGTCGGGTGTGCCGGCCGCCTTCAGTTCAGGCACCACGACCAGGCGCTCGATGTGGATGACCTGCATCATCTCGGTGGCCGCCTTGTACGCCGCCATGTCGAGGCGGTCTTGTGCGCTGGCGTGCGGCGGCAGCTCCTCACCGCGGTCCACGTACTCGCTGAGGTCATGCAGATGCGTGCCCCGCTCGCGCTTGTTATTGGCGCCGGACAGGTTCTCCGCGCGGTCCGCCAGGTGGTTGAGCTGCCGCTTGCCCTCGGGGTCCTCCGGGTCGAGGCGCTTGACTTGGTTCATCTCGCCGACGGAGAACGCGGTGGTTCCGATCATCACCATGCGCTTGTAGTAGCGCTGGAGCGACGACTTGTCCTCGATGGCGTCGATGTGGGTGGTCATCCTGGTGTGGCCTACGGGCACGCCACCTTCCTCTGGAACGACCAGAGGTCGGTTCCATCCATCGCGCGGCACGGGGATCTGCCCGTCGTCGCCAGGGACAGAACCGACCTCGCTCGGGTTGAGCAGAGTTAGGGGCACTCGCGAACCTCCAGGTAATGCATGTGGTGCCGCATCAACGGCTCCTCCAGGATCTCCGGAGGGCACTCCTCCACGTCGAGCACCGCGCAGCCCTCTTTGGCGGCGAGCCGTTGGATCTCGGCCCATGTCTCGTCCGTTGCGTCGTCGTGGACATCGACCCTGATGTCCCAGTTCTCGTGATCGAAGTGCAGCCGCGCCATGCCATCGCTGGTGTCGATCTCCTGTACCACTAGTTCCCCCGTGTGAACTGCCGAGTCACGCCACGTTTCACAGTCGGCGCGGCCGGGCATGTGAAGTTTCGGTAAAAGGTGCACCCTCCCCGTGCCTAGATCCACTGAAGACATGAAAACTAATCGCAGGTGCGGTACCTTGTCCAGCGTCAATGAACAGAATCCGGGACGACCCGTAGGGCGTTCGTCACGTTCGGGCTACAGCAGCCCGAGCGACATATAGATAGGGATACGTGTGTGGCCGAGCGCTTGAACCCGCTTGCGGCGCTGATCGAGGCGCATCGGACGCGGACCGGGGAGACCTACCGCACGATCGCCGCGCGTGCACAGATGGCACCGGCCACTGTGCACGCCCTTGCCAACAACCCCATCAAGGTACCCCCCAAGCTGGCCACCCTGGAGAAGTTGGCGGTGGGCCTCCAGCTCGACCTCGCGGAGGTGCAACGCGCCGCCCAGAAGGCGGCCGGCTTCTACGTGTACGAGGAGCAGACTCCGGACTCCGACGTCCAGATCCTGATCGGCAACTATCGGCAACTCACCCCCGCGGAGCGGGCGGAGGTTGCCGCCTTGGTGGAGTCGCTCCTTCAAGATCACGCCCGGCATCATAGAACACCTGTACCAAAACCGCAGGATCGACAGCGCCAACTACCTTGACGATGGACGGCTAGAACACAGAGCCTTGACCTCGACCACCGTTAAGTTGAGGATGGTGTTTGAACGCCGAAACTTCACAGAGAGGGGCTGCATCAGCGGGTCGCTCCAGTCGACCCACCAACACCACGGGGGAAGAATGTGAGGATCATTCGCCGCAAGACGGGCGCCGACGTCGTGTCTGTGCCCGACCAGAACCTAATCATCGTCAACCCTGACCTCACCCAAACCGGGCAAGTCCGGGCTATCCGCCAAGCCGGCATCGGCGAGAACACGGAAGTCGTACGCGGTTGGGTCGAGGGCCTGGACCAGGAACGCCGCCGCCGGCACCGCAAGCGCACATGGAATCAGCGCAAGGGCATGCTCGGCGGACCCATCGCGAGGTGGGCTGAGCGCTTGGGCAAGTCCAAGGCGACACCGGACGACTTCACAGGCGACTGACCCCGCGCGCGAGAAAAGCCCCCGTGGCCCGAAGCCGTGGGGGTCTTCTTGTGGGTGGGTATCGGTCTGCTACTTGGCGCCGTGCTTCGAGGCGTTGAAGGTCATCTTCTGATTCTGGTCCGGCTCGCGGATCAGGTCGTTGTCAATGCCTGGCCGCCGTTTGACGTAGTAGAAGCCCTTCTCTGTTCCCGGCGCATAGTGCACAACGAGGTCCTTCTCTGCGAGGCCGGCCTTCCACGACTCCAGATGCTGTAGCTCGTCCGGGGTCATCTCGACCCCAGCTCGCCGGCGCGCCTCCATCCGGAGCATCTCTACTGCGTACCGGCGTCGGTCGCGGTCGTTGATCCTCCAGGGAATCAGGTTGTCATCGCGCACGTAGCGGATCTCGATGCCGTTCCGGTTGCGGAAGTTAGACCACATAGCCGCGGTGGTCTCGATGCCGTACTTACGCTTGTATTCGAGGATGATCCAGGGATACGACTTACCCTCCTCGATCCAGCGTCGAGCCTCGTCCTCGTTCTGAATCTTCTTGGCCGGCATGTCCGGGGGTATCCTCTCCCGCATCGCTCTCGGTTGCACGCCCTCCGGCGTACCGTCCGGTCAAACGGTAGGTCACCCCGTTCTGACGTGTCAACTGCTGGGCTTGTGGGTGTTAACTGCCGGGAACCAAGAAGTTCAAAGGAACCTTAGCTGATGGAACTCAGCATCACTGTGTGTGATGTGTGCCAGGACCCGAGCCGGAAGGTGAAGCGCTACACCCTCCAACAAGGTGAACGCAGCGCAACGGTCGATCTTTGCGACGAAGATAGCTCCGCTCTCGAAGCCCTGCTTCCGAAAGGCGCAACGTCGACCGCCTCGAAAGTTAGAACGCCTGTACGAAAGAAGGCCGCCGCAAAGAAGGTGACCACCGAAAAGGTCACCGCGGGAAGTGCGGGGCGGCGCGGAGGACGAGCCGTCCAGGAGACGAAGATCGAGGACATCAAATAGGTACCGGTAAGCGCCCCGTAGTCATGGAACTGCGGGGCGCTTACCGTGTGCCGGGTCAGTCGGCCGTGCCTACCACCTCAGTGGTCGGTGGGCTGAGTTCGGCGGCCGACTCATCGGTAGCGACCGGGGCCGACGCGGACAGCCACGGTAGGTACGTGTCGATCCAGCCAATCACCGCGGGAAGGGACATGACGCGGGTGATGAGCGTGGCGCCGGTAGTGATGGCGCCGGCCACCGCGGCATAGCCCGCGTAGACCTCGGCGGTCATGTGCTCGCCGAGCACCGTGGATATGACGGGGATCGCGACGAGCAGGACGCTGGCGGCCGAGATGGCCGCCTGAACGGTGGTGCGGATGGTGCGGCGACGGGCGTCGCGCACCGAGGGGTCAGTCGCTGGCACTAGACGATTCCTCCTGTGCTGGGTGAGTGAGGGGCGTCGATGTGGGTGTGGTGGAATGTGTGGGCCGAGCCGCTCCCCCCGTGGCGGCTCGGCCCTTTCGAGGCGTCACATCTTGTTGATCTCGCGCCACGTCGTCACGCCAACGACGCCGTCCACGTCGATGCCGCGCATCTTCTGGTAGGCGCGGACCCTTGCCTCGGTCTTCGGGCCGTAGTCGCCGTCAGCCTCGACGCCGCCGATCATGGCCTGGACGAACCGCACGTGCTCGCCCTTGCTGCCGCGCCGCAGGACGGGACGCCAGGCGCCCTTGCACCAGGTGGTGCCCGCCGGATGGGTGGGCTTCGGGGCGGCGGGGTGGCCGGTGCGCTTGCGCCAGTCCTCCAGCGACTCGCCTCGTAGCACCGACAGCAGCGCGTCCTTGTTGTCCCAGCTCGCCACCTTGTCGCGGTCCTCGGACAGGTGGATGTGCCACAGGTGGGAGCTGTCGGAGCTGACCGGCTCGTCGTGCCGGAAGTCCCAGCCCTCCACCTGCCTGTCGCTGTCGACCTGGCCGTAGAACTCGCGCCACCCGTTCAACCGCGGGTCGGCCGGGTCCTTGCCGGAACGCATGAGCCGGCCGCTGTACTTGGCGATGGTGCGGTAGTCACCGCGCTGGGCGTCGGGGAACGTCCAGTCCAGTGCGGCGGCCTTGTCGGTGGGACCGCCCTGGTCCTCGGATTCGCGGATGGAGTAGTTGTGCGGCCAGCGCCGCTCGTTCGCCGCCCTGGTGTTGTGGTAGCCGCGCTTGTCGGCGTAGATGCCGCCCAGCTCGGTATGCGGCTCCAGCTTGTGCAGCTCCTCCCAGAGCCGCCACAGGGCGTCGGTGATCCTTGCCGGGTTGGGGTTACCCACGGTCGTGCCTCCAAGAAGGGGTGGACATGGTGAAGGCCCCGCCGCCCGATGGGCGGCAGGGCCGTAAGTGGTGTGATGCCTGGGGTTAGCTGTCGCGCAGGTGGTCGGTCAGGCGGCGCTCGACGTCGAGTCGTTCGGCGCGTTCGTGGCGTAATTCCTCGCGGATGCCGCCGATGTCGCGGCCGTGCTGGTGCAGCATGTTCTTGACGTCGTCCAGGCCGGTGAGCACCTGGTCGACGTCGTCGCGCAGATTGGTGTCATGGTTGTTTTGCACCTGATCGCGGACGGTGCCGAGCCGCTTGTGGTTGCGGCGCAGTAGCTCCAGGGCGATACCGACGAGGGCGACAATGATCGTGCCGAGAGCGGTGACGGTCGCCGCTTGCACTGTCGCGTCCAGGGCGAGGGTGAGGTGGGGTGGATTCACGATCTGGGTCACTTCCAGGCGGTTCCGTCACCGACCTTGATCTGAGCCAGAACCCACCGCGTTCCATCGCCGACCCACACTAGGGCCGGAATCCACGACGTGCCGTTGCCGATCTTGACGGCGGAGAGCGTGGTGAACCTGACGCCAGGTGTTCGGGTGCTGGTGCCGACTGCGTTGACCGCGCGGACACAGACGTAGTAGGTGGTTCCCGGTGTCAGGCCGGTTAGCGTGGCCGGTGAACTCGGGTCGCTGATCTGCTGGTAGGTCGAGAAGTCGCCGTGGGTGCTGTATTGGATGAGGTAGGTCGTGATGGGCGAGCCGCCGTTGTCTGGCGGTGGCGACCAGGAGACGGTGGCCGTCTGCGCCCCGACGTTGCTGACGCTCGGCAACCCCGGCTCGCCAGCCTCGGTGGCCAGGGTGGTGAACGCTCGCGCGCCGGACCAGCCGGACCAGCCCACCGAGTTCCGCGCCCGCACCCGGGCATACAGCGTGGTGCCCTTCGGTAGGCCGGTCACCGTCTGGCCGCTCCAGCCGTCCTCGCTCCAGGACTTCACGATCTGTGTGAACGCCGAGTCGCGGGCGACCTGGCCGGCGTTGCCGTTGATTGCGGAGCCGTTGGCGGAACCGGCCGTCCAAGTCAGCGACACTGATGTGGCCGTGATCGAGCCGGCGGACGGCACACCGGGCGGGGACGGCGCGGATGGAGGCCGCTTCGGCAGGGTGATCGAGCGAGAGTGTGTGGGGTGGGCGCCGTTGAACGCGCCGGACAGCGAGGCGCTGTAGGACAGCGATCCGGTGCCGTCGTAGTCGATCGCGGCGCCGAAGCTCGTGGAGTACAGCAGCTTGGACTCGCCGTTTGCCAGGCTGTTGTGAAAGGAGCCTGAGTCGCCGTGCGAGCCCGACAAGCTCCAGTTCTGGTTGTCGTCGAAGTTGTAGCTGTCGGAGCACTGGATGTAGAGCTTGACCGTGACGGTGACGCTCGTACTCGATGCGCTGGGCGTGGAGCTGGTCAGGTCGATGCCGAAGCGCAGGTGCCCGTCATAGGAGCCCCAGGTCGTTGCCACTGGCGCGCCTCCTTAGCTGATCGGTTGAATCCAGATCCGGTCAGCGGTCGGCGTGCCGGCTGGCTGGGTCGTGGAAACGGTCAGCGTGAATCCGTTCCACTGGCTGGAGTTCTCGGCGGTGGAGGCCACGACGTTTTGCCACTGGCTGCCGTTCCAGAATTCCCAGCTCTGAGTGGTTGTGTTGAACCCGAGCTTGTAGGTCCGGAACCCGGACGGCCGGGTCGCGGTCGACCACACGCCGGTCCGCGCGCCGACGTACTGGCGGTCGTCGCGAACCATCGCCGCGTCGATGGTGGTCGCGTTCGCCTGGACGGTGACGACCGCGAGGCTCAGCTCGAAGATGCCCTCGGCGGTTTGGGTGAGGCCCTGCGGGACGCCGCTGCCGGCGGTTCCCTTGAGCACCTCGATGCTGCCGAGGTTCGTCGAGGGGTTGATCCGCAACACGACGCGGTCGTAGCGCAACGCGGAGCTGGCCGCCTCGATGGTCTTGGTCTCGACCGCGGTGGACGACAGCGCGTGTCCGCGCAGAAACGCGAAGCCGGGTTGCACCTGCACGGCCATGCCGCCGCCTCCGCCGCTGACGCGGAAGCCGGTGCCGCCGAAGGTGTCGGCCACGCCGGAGTCCTGCAACTCGCGCGCCCAGAGGGAGAACTGATTCTCGGTGGTGTCTTGATCATCGAAGGGATACGCGGTGATAGCCAAAGGAAGGTGCCTCCGAAGATGGGAGAGACCCCGCCGCGCATGGCTTCGGGGTGCAGAGGAACGGGGTGGTCGCGTCAGGTGTTCTGCACGGCGATGTAGTCGAGCAGGCAGGGCAGTTCGCGGGTGTAGTTGTTGTTCACGCGCACTCGAAATTGCGTCGGGCTGACCGGGATGGCTTCGGCGGTCGTGAACACGGCGGAGCCGAAGTTGATGGGCATCTCGTGGGCGTGCCCGGTGACGGTGTACGCGCTGTTCGGGAAGGACGCCCCGCCGGGCAGGGTCACGGTGAAGGTGTTCCAGCCAGGCTGTGCTGTCCCGAGGTCGCGGTTGCCTACCGAGATGATGGGGGCCGTGGCGGCGCCGCTTCGTTCCAGTGAGGAGACGCGGTCCTCGACCGAACTGACTCGCTTGCTCAGCGCGGCCTGCGGGTCGAATCCGGAGGCGTCGCCGAGGACCGCGCCGAGTCGAAAGCCGTCCGCGTCGGCCTTGAGGGTGTAGCTGGTCACCGTGCTGGCCAGCTCCTGGCCCTCGACGACCACGGCCACCCGGTCGCCCATCCTCCACGCCGTGCCGTACGGCATCGCGGAGTCTTCCATCGGCACGACCTGCACGGCGACGGCGCCGAAACTCTGGTCAGCGAGTACCTCGTCGCCGGCCTGCTCCAGCTCCTCGACCTTGTCGGCTGCACGCTGGTCCTTGAAGACCTCGATGCGCCGGCCCCAGTCCTGCTCGGCCTGCGCCGCGGCCGTGTTGGTGCGCACGACGAACTGGCGGAACACACCTTCGTCGGAGCCGCCCACCAGCACCCGCGTCGCGCCGGGCGGCGAGATGGCCACTTTGTGACCGGCGAGCGTGGAGTTGAAGATGTCGAGGCGGATCAGGTCCGTACGGTCGCGGACGGCGTACGTCTCGAAGGCCAGCCTGTTCCCGCGCTGCACCACCCGGAAGCCGAGGTTAGCGGTCGACGCCAGCTCCGAAAGCAGGGTGCCGAGCACCGTGAACCGGGCGGATTTGGTGGTGACCGGACCGCGCCGGCCGTTCTCCCCCATCGTCAGCTTGCCCAGCAACCCGGTACGCCGAGAGGCAGGGGCACCCGGTCCGATGTTCGCGTTGACGAACTCATGCATCAGCGCTTCGACTTCACCGATGCGCAGGTCCGTCGGAGCCTTCTGCGCGGTCGGGTCACCGACCGCAGGGTCCGGGTACGCGAGCGCGTCAGCCAGCAGGATGGCGTCGGTGACGCCTGCGATCGTGACCGTGCCGACCGGGTCGGTCGCGGTGGCTTCGTTGCGGGGCTCCACGACTGGCCCGGATAGCAGCACGTCGGTGGGACCGGTGACGATGATGCCGGAACCGGGGCTGCGGAGCACGTCCGCGAGGGGATGCTCCGCAGCGAGCTTCAGGGTCCACTGACCGACGTTGTTGAAGACGTCCTGGATGGTGAGGTCCAGCTCGTCGGGCCGAATCTGGCCGACCCGGTCGAGGTTGCGGTTGCGTACCTCAACCGTGATGTCGTCGAGCTTCATCAGATCACCACCCGCCTGCGGGGTTGCCACGAGCACGTGATGGAGCTGGCGGTAGTGGTGCTCTCCAGCGAGGCGGTGACCACGCTGGTTCCCGGCGGAATGGCCCAAAATTTCGGCGCCGTTGCGAGCTGGCCGTAGACGTTCGTGCCTGCAACGTCGATGGCGGTGCCCTTGCGGCAGTCCAAGGTAATGGAGCCGCCGGCTGCGATCGTGCCGGTCCAGCGCAGCGTCTGCCCGGTCGGGGAACGGGCGATGAAGTTGGTGCCTGGCCCGACCACAGTCCACACGGGGTAGGCCGGCGCAGTACCCAGGTTCACCAGCCGGATCGAGCCGATGGCCTGCGATGCGGAGATGCGCAGCCTGCTCAGCGACCCGTTGAGCAGGCCACGCCCGGAGCCGGTGTTCTGGATGCGCTCCGACGACGACACGCTGTACGTCCAGTACGGCGATCCGGCCCGCAGCGTGACGACCGTGGAGAGGTCACGCTCGCCGATCGTGTCGACGCCGTACGTCCATCCGCCGCCGCCCTGCCAGGCGACCGGAGTCGACCAGTAAGTGCCGTCGTCCTCGACCCAGCGCAGCGTGCACTCGCCTGCGGTGAGCATCAGTTCCAGCCGGGCCACCAGCTCCTTGAGGCGAGGCCGGTCGGCCGCGACGAGGTGAAGCGGCAGGTCGATGTTGCGCGAGCGAAGACGCGAGCCACGGTAGATGGCACCGTCGCCCGCGCCTTCGATCCATTGCGCCGCCACCTCAGGGAACCCGAGGCCCGTCGCGCCCGACACGGCCTGGGCGCCGGTTCCGAAGTTCAGCACGTCGTTGAGGTTGATCGTGTCCGTGCTGTTCACCAGGAGTAGATGCACTACCAGCCCACCATCCTGGCCCGGCCGCTCGCGGCGAAGAGGTCTTCTGCGCTGTCGATCGAGCTGCCCGGGGCCGCGTAGTAGTTGAGGATCTTCTGGGTCGCAGCCGGGCTTCGCTCGGCCATCGCGCTCGTGACACTGCTGGTCAGGTGCGAGGTATCCACGCCGGGCGAGGCGACGGCCATGTCGCCGATCTCGGTGGTGAAGCCGCGCAGCGACGTGCGCACCGCGGCGTACCGCGACTCCAGGCCGTTGAGGAAGCCGTCGATGACGAGCTGTCCTGCGTCGTAGAGCAACACGCGGTCGACGGACTGCGGACCCTTCCAACTGGTGAGTTTCGAGGTCAGATCGCCGAGCGTGGACTGCACGCTGCCGAACATGTTCCTGATCCCGTTGATGAAGCCCTGGATCAGTTGCCGGCCAGCGCTCACGAGGAGTCCGGCGACGTTGCCCAGCGCGGACTTGGCCCGGCCGGGCAGCTCCCTCACCGTCGACACAGCGTTGTTGACGCCGTTGGTGAAGGCCGACTTCACCGCGTTCCAGGCCGAAGAGGCCGTGGAGCGCAGCGAGGAGCCGAGCGAGGAGAACGTGCTCGCAATGCTGGTCCAGGCGGTCGACGCCGTGCTCGCGATCGCGTTGGTGATCGCCGACCAGGTGGACTTCAGCCAGTTCCACACCGAGGAGGCGAGGGACCGGATGCTGTTCCACATGCTGGTCCAGCGCGCGACGCCCTGAGCGCCCAACGTCTCGAAGTTGTTGACGAGGACCTGCCACACGCCCTTGAACAGCGCGACGATGGCGTTCCAGATCCCGGCGAAGACCTGCTTGACGCCGGTCCACACGCGGCTCCAGTCGCCGGTGAAGATCCCGGCGAAGATGTTCCAGATACCCATGATCGCCTGGACCGCAGCCTTGACCACGTCGACGATCGCGTTGATGACGACGATCAGGTTGTCGAGGATCAGGCCGATCAGTTTGGCGATGGCCGGCACGATGTACTGGCCGATAAAGTTCGCCACCGTCTGGAGGATGTCCAGCACCGGGGTGAGAACCTCGACCAGCCGCGAGAACGCGGCGCCGAGCTGGGGCAGAAACTTAGCCACCAGCGGGGCGAGCGCCTGGATCAGCGGCCCAATGATGGCCGACGCGATCTCGATGATCTTCGCGACGAAGGGTGCAAGCGCGGCGACCACCGTGCCGATCAACCCGACCAGCCCACCGAGGAGCTTTCCCAGGGGCGGCAGGATCGTGGCGACCAGCGGCGCGAGCGCGTTGACGAGCGTGCCGATCGCGCCGCCGAGCTGCGCCAGTGCGGGGCCGAGCGCCGCCACGATCGGCTGAAGCGCCTGACCGAGAGCCGGGCCGATCTGCTGCCCGGCCGACAAGACCTCCCGGAAGATCGGGATCAACCCTTGGAACAGGCCCTTGATCGTGGTGCCCAGCAACGGGACGAGCGGCTGCCAGGCGGCCTTCATGGACGATGCAAAGTTCTCCAGCCCGTCGAGGCCACCGCCCGCCGTGAGGCCCTGGATCGAGCCTTGAAGCTGCCCGAACAGCGGGGCCACCTTCTGGATCGCTCCAGCCAGCGCGGTGCCCAGCAGGGTCACCAAAGGTTCCAGCGCGGGCGCGAGCACCGACGCCGCCTGAGCCACCGTCTTCAGGACCCCGCCGAGACTGGGGCCGAGGGCGGCGAGGAACGTGCCGAGCAGCGAGCCGACCGCGCCGAGTGCGTGACCGAGCGGACCAAGCGCAGGGGTCAGCGCGTCGACCGCCTTGCCGATCCCCACGAACAGGTCGACCAAGCCGGTCTGAAACGCGGGCTGCGCGAGCGCGTCAGCGATGCCGCCGAGCAGCTTGCCGAACGCGTCGCCCGCCATCGGCAGGATCGTGGTGAGGCTGGTCGAGAACGACTTGAAGAAGTTCTCCAGCGCCGGACCGGACTGCGTGACGATGGCGTCGATCGCGGCGTGGGCGGCAGCGAACACATCGACCAGCGAGGACTGGAAGTCCGCCGAGTTGACGACGTCCGACACCCGCTGGAGCGTGTCGGCCAAGGTCGCCAGCGTGGAGCCGCCCGCTGCGTTGGCCGCCTTGCCCAGTCCGTAGAGGATGCCGCCGACGGAGACCACCACGTGGCCGAGGTCCGTCAGGGCCTGGATGGCGGTCTCGATCCAGCCGTTGAGCTTGCTGTTCGCGCCGCCCTCGGACGCCTTGGTCAGGAAGTCCGAGAGGTTCTTGGTGACATCGACGAACCACTGTGCAAGGCGGGGAAGGTATCCCGCGCCGGTCTCGCCGAGGATCTTGATGATGTTCGCGAGGTCGCCGGTCGCGGCGGTCGCGATGTGGATCGAGTCCGACAGATCCTGGAACATGCCCTGGAGCGCGCCGTTGAAGGCGCCCTGCAATCCGGTGGCCAAGCCACCGAAGAACTGCCCCAGCTCGCCCGAGATCTTCTTCATCCCGGCGGAGAACTGAGGGAACAGCGACGTGAGCAGGTTCTTCAGGGGCTTCTCGAAGCCCTTCCAGAACCCGTCGGACATCTGGTCCTGGAGCGTCTTCCAGGCTTCGCCGGCCTTCTGCGCCCGACCGAGCCCGATGGCGAACTCGGGCAGATGCTGGTTGATGTCCTTCAGGGCGACGACCGAGGCGATGACGCCGATGGCCAGGCCGCCGAAAATGCCGGGCAGGGCTAGAGCCGCCGGCGCGATGCTTGCCAGCGATGCCGACAGCGAGGCCAGGCTCGACGCCGAGGCGATGCCGACCGCGCCCAGGTTGGCGATGGCCAGCGCCAGGCCGCCGATCAGCGGGGCGGCCTTGTCCAGGTTCTTGATGCTGTCCCAGAGCTTTTCGAGGATGTTGTTGATGGCCCGCGCGCCGGACAGCGCGGCGAGGATCGTGCCGGCCCTGACGACTGCGGTCTTCGATACCTCGGGGATGAGCTTGACCGTACGGTCACGGGCCAGCAGATCGAGCGAAGCCTTGGCCTTGAGCCTGGACCCGTTCTTGACGTCGACCTCGATCTGGCTCTTGATGTTGTCGATCTTGTCCTTGAGCCGGTCGATCTCGCGCTCCACGCGCCTGCGCTCGCGGTCGTTCATCTCCGGAGTGATCGTCGCCCGCAAGTCGTTGATCTGCTCGACGTACTGCTCGATGCGGCGGGTCTGCTCGCGAACCTTGGCCGAGTCCATCTCGGGCGTGATCCTGATGGTGTCGAGCACCTGTGCGATCTCGTCGCGGACCTTCCGGTACGCCGCGTTGTCGGTCGCCAGCTTGACCTTGATCTGCTTCTGGAGTTCTTCCTCCATCAGCTCTCGTGCGGCCTTGAGGTCGGCCTCGTTGAGGTTGACCTTCAGCTCGATCTCGCGCAGCTTCTCCAGCTCGCGGTCGATGTCGTCGATCGCGTTCTCGAGGGAGTTCATCGAGCTGGGGTCGACCTTGAGCTTGACCGTGGCGACCTTGTTGAGCTGGTCGGTGAACAGCTCGCGGGCCGCCATCAGCTCGGAGCGATCGAGGTCGATCTTGATCTCGACGTTGTCGAGCGCGTCCAGTTCTCGCTGCACTCGGGTGATGGCCGCGCGCAGGGAGCCCTCGTTGTCGAGGTTCACCGAGACGGTGACATCGCGCAGGCTGCGCTCGATCTCTCGCTGCGCGCGGCGAGCTTCCTGGGCCAGGCCGGCGGTCCCCAGGCTGACCCCGATCAGAAGGTCGCCGAGTTGGTCCTCGATCTTGTCCAGGTCGCGCTTGGCCTTCGCACGGAAGTCGCTGGTGTCCGGCATCACGCGGACCGAGATACGGCCAATGATCGTGCCCGCTGTCATGCGCGCCTACCTCCGCTGGAACGTGCGCCACAGGTCGGCGACCGTGACCTTCTTCTTGGTGGGCTCGCTCTTGTTGGCGGCCGTCGCCTTGGGACGCGGCCAGGCAGGCAGGACCGGTACCTTGCCTTTGGCCCACTGGCCGGTGGCCCGGGTGTTCTGGTTGAGCGCGTCGTAGATGTCGGCCGCTAGATGCCGGTCGACGCCCCAGCCGAAGTGCTCCCTGCCGCCCGACGCGAGGGCGCTGGTCAGGGACGTGTCGGGAAGCCTCTGCACGAGTGCGAGGACCAGGGCGGGGGCTGGCCCCTCTCCTGTGATCACCTGGGTCAGATCGACGCCGTAGTGAAACAGCAGGTCGGGGTACAGGCCCTCGCCGTAGTCGTCGATCAGTCGCGCGAGGCCGAGGCTTCCCCCGCCTGCGTCCCCTCGGAGTACGCAGTGAAGATCTCGGCGAGCACGGCCAGGTCGCCGCCAACTGCCGAGAGCAGCTTCTTGGCCTTGGCCGGCGACTCCGCGATCAGGCCGATCGCCTCGGAGAGCAGCGTCTCCTGGTCGGCGTCGTCGTCGCGCATCTTCTCCTGGACGGCGATCAGTGCGGTCCGGTTCTCCTTGCTCAGCCGCAGCGGGTTGAGCAGGCGAACCGTCGTGGTCTCGTCAAGGGCAATGTCGGTCGAGCCGTACTTGGCTTCGGCGGCGGCGCGGATGTCGTCCAGGGTGAAGTTAGACATGAGGAAGCGGACCTCCGGAGTTAGGCGCAAAGGGGGAATCGCGGACGCTCAGCGGGAGAAGCCCCGGCTGCGCGCGGAGGTCCGCAAAGACGCGCGCAGCCGGGTCGATCAGGGTGGGAATCAGGCGGTGGCGATGCCGCTCGCCCAGGCGGCGCCGTTCCAGTGGGCGTTCGTGGTGTCGCCGAGGATCACGTACTGGCCTGGGGTCCACTTGGTGGACGGGTTGGCGTCGACCTCGTCGAGCGCCGCGAGGTTCGCCGGGGTTGCCGCGCCGGCCGGAGTGAACGCGCCGGGCGAGCCGGCGGTCGCGCCGGTCGCCGGGACACCGCCGAGCGGAGTGACCGCGTAGGTCCAAGAGTTGGTGCCCAGCGCCATCGGCTTGACGCCGAGCGGCAGGCCCGCGAGCGACTCGGTGTCGGAGATGGACAGGTCGTCGGCGCGGTAGATCTCGGCCTTGGGGGCGTAGAAGCCGAAGAAGTTCCCGCCGTCCACGAAGATCGCGAGGAACGCCGCCTGAGTCGGTTGCGGGTCCTGCGGCACACCGATCATGCCGTTGGGCAGGGTCGGGGCGTTCTGGCCGTAGAACAGGCGCAAGCCATCCTCGTCAAACTGCACGAGGGTGAAGGTCATCATCTCGGTCCGGGCGCTGTACTTGGTGCGCAGCGTCTTGTTCTGCAAGCTGCCGAGCGTGGTGGCCTCACCGCCTTCGGAGGTGATGCCGAAGACGTCTTCCAGGCTCGTGTGCCCTACCGGGTTCCAGGGACTGCCCGGGGCGAGCAGGTCGGCGGGCATCGCCGTGCCCACCGGGGCGGTCAGGTAGTTGCCCGCGCCGACGACGAGGGTTGCATTGTCATTGAGTGGCACTTGGGGGTCTCCTTTTCGGGCACGCCGAAGACCCCGCGGTGTCGAAAGTTCACGCAGGGTGGCGTAGTGAGGGGTTCAGGCGAACGGGAGGGGGCGCGACCGTTCCTTGCGGATGGTCAGCCGGTACTGCGTCTCGTATCGGTGCACGCGGGTCGGCAGGTCGGCGTACTGGACCGGGCCGGTACTCGTCGCCCAGTCGGTGGCCCGGCGCGGAGCCGAGACCATCTGCGCCTTGACCAGGTAGCCGCGCCCCGGGATGTGAGCGTTGCGGCGCCAGGCGTTGCGTAGCGCCACGCGAACGGCCTCGGAGAGCAATGCCGCGTCCTCGTCGCCGTCGGGGTCCTCGACGAAGCAGTGCACAGCGATATCGGCCTGGTCGGTGAAGCGTTCGTCGCCGCCCCAGTTGCCGAAGGAGGCGAGCCGGCGCACGAGCACCAGCGGGAAGTGCTGGTCGTCCGCGATCAGCGAGTTGACCGCGATGCCGGGCAGTCCCTCGCGCAGGACGTGGAGCATGACGTCCTCGATGGGACTCAGCTCGACCATCGCGCGGATGGCGTCGGGTAGCGCGGCCATCAGGGCTTACCTCGCTGACGCTTCTGCTTACGGGCGATGCCGGTCGCGCGGGTCAGGATGTAGAGGCCCTCCATGCCGCCGACCTTGCGGCCGTGCTCATCGGTGTAGGGCTCGCGGCCGAACTCGATGGACAGGGCGGCCTTCTGTCCCCGCTCGTCGGAGAGCGTTACGAACCAGTCGACGTCGGCGTGTTCCCAGTCGATTTCCGCGTGGCCGTCGTGGCGGTTCTGCACGAGCAGCTCGTCCGCCGTCGCGGCCATGTCGAAGGTGACCGCTTCGAGGTAGCCCTGCACGGTCTCGTGCTTCGAGACGATGTCGTTGACCTGCTTGTCGGGGAGCAGTTCCGCCATCAGGGCCGCTCCCGAATGTCCAGGGACCAGTGCCTGGTGCGGCGCGAGCCGTGGTGGTAGGCCGGCGGGGAGACGATGTCCCACTCCTTGCCGTTCCACGCGACTCGCGACCAGAGGCTGACGTTGGGCAGCTCGGCCGCCACGAGCATCCGGACCACGTTGATCTGCTGCTGGCCGGGCACCTCGGCGCGGCTGGAGCGCTGCGGGATGAAGTAGGCACGGACCTGAAGCGTGTCGTTCGGGTCGGCCACCATCACCGTGTTGCCGCGCTTGTCAGTCGTGGGATGGGTCTTCCAGACAGTGACCAACAGGCCACGTCGTCGCTGCAAGCTCACCAGGGCTCCACCTCGTCCGCGAAGTACGGGAACGGCGAGTTCGGAGAGCCCTGTACCGGCACGTAGTTGCCGGGGCCGAGGGGCGCCATACGGCGGTTCGTGCGCTGCGGACCCCACGCCGAGACCGGCGCGGTGGTCAGGCCATGCCGCTTGCCGGCCAGCTCGGCGAGTAGCTTCTGCTCGTCGCGGGTGAAGTAGACGACGCCTGCGTTGTCGCCGGCTGCGTCGTTCCACTGGAGCGTTTCGTCGCCAGCGCGCGAGACGGTGTAGCCGTTCGGGTTCTGCACGTGTCGCTTCGCCGCCCGCAGTACCAGAGTCCGGACCAGGCGGGGTACGTCGTCCTGCGGCCATTCCCGGCCGTATTCCATCGCGAGGTCGCTGGCGTCGTTGAGGGCACTCTCGGCGACCCGAACTTCCGCCTCGTCCAGGTCGAAGTCGAGACGGTCTTTCAGCTCGTCGAGCGAGGCATAGGCCATGTCGTTCTCCTTGCGCTCGGGGTGGAAAGGGCCGGGTGTGCTGTCGAAACTTCACACCCGGCCCGTGAAGGTCACCGCGAGGCGTTGCGCGCAGCCGGAGCCGGGGCCGCCGCCTTAAGTCCGGTGATGCCAGCCAGCTCGGCGTCCTGCTCCTTGGAGAAGCCTTCGCTCGGGCGGCCCGTGGTCGGGTTGGGCAGCGAGTCAGTGCCGTCGAGCTTGAGCTTGATAGCGCGCACGAAGTGCTCGTACTGGCCGACAAAGCGGAAGTTGGTCTGCTCGTCCTTGCCCATCAGGATGTCCGTGACGTGCCGGAATCCCTTCCACGTGTTGAAGATCGAGCGGTCCTGGAAGCGCAGCGAGTCGTAGTCGCGCAGCCACCGCAGCGCGACGCCGTTGTAGCTGGCGGTCGCGCCGAACGGTACGGACTGCGGGACGCTCGGAGCGCCGGTGGCGAAGATGAAAGCGCTGTCGACCATGGCGACCGCTTCGGTCGGGTTCAGCTCCTGGGCGACGACGAAGTTGAAGCCGTAGCGCCGCCCGAGGGTGGCCTCGCGCAGAGCGGAGACGGCCTCGGCCTCGCCCACGTTGGAGGCGAGGTTCAGCTTCTCGTCCTCCAGCAGCGCCGCCTCGATGTCGGTGCCGACCAGGATGGTGCGGGCGCCCGCCGGGACGCGGAGCTTGTTCATGACCGAGCGAGCGCGGATGAGGCCGCGTCGCAGGTTCGCGGAGTCGAGGCCCAGGGTGACCGCGTAGGGGGCCTCGCGCAGGTAGTCGGTCGCCTCGGCTTCAAGGCCGGCGCCGAGGGCTTCGGTCTGCTTGCGGGCCAGCTTGCTCCAGCCGGGCAGGTCCATATCGTTCTGCTCGTCGGTGAGCTTCACCGCGTTGTAGATGTCGCCGCCGAACTTCACGGCGACCTTGCGCTCCTGGTACTCGTCGAACTGGATCTCCGTCGAGCGGTCGTTGCGCCAGCCGTAGGTCCGAAACGGCAGCACGCCTTCGACGACCACGTTGATGGTGTCGTCCTTGGCGCCCTTGTACTGGTCGATGCCCTCGCGCCGGAACACGGCGGGGACGACGAGGCTCTCTTCGAGCAGAACCGCCGCGGTCGCGGCGATCTTCTCGGGCTTGACTACCTGGTGCTGAGCCACTATCTCTGCCCTCCATCGGACACGAAAGAGCCCCGCACCGTGGCAGTGCGGGGCTTACGGGGTTGGCCGGTCAGTAGCGGCGTGCGCGGGCGGCACGGGCTGCCTTCACCGGGTCGAAGGCGTCGGTCTCGTCGCTGGGGTCGAGGCCGCCGCTCAGCTCGCCCGGTGTGTTGGCCGGGGTCGCGTACTTCTGGAGCACCTTGGCGTGAGCCTCCAGCTCCTGCTGCGTGCTGCCCTTGAGCACGTCACGCAGCTCGTCCGGGAGGTCGAACTTGCGAGCGGTGTCAGAGACGAGCAGCTCCCGCTGGAGCCGGGCGTTCTCTTCCTGCACCGACTTGACCGCAGCGTCCAGCTCCTCGGGCGTCCTCGCGTCCTTGAGCTTGGCTTCGGTCTCGCGCAGCGTCGTGCGGTACTTCGCTGCCTCGGCATTGGCCTTGGCCAGTCGCTTGCGCGCCCACTCGGGCAGTTCGTCCTCCGACTCGCCAGGAGTCGCGTCCGTTGGGGACTCGGTTTCCTCGCTCTGCTCGGCCGTCGGTTCGGCCGGCGCGTTGTCGGGGGTCTGCTCGGTGGGAGCCGTGCTGTTGGTGTCGCTCACTGCTTCGCCTCCTGGGCGATGGGGGTGGACCTCGCCGCCTGGGCAGAGGCTGTGGTTTCGGCGCGGATGTATGCGCGCCAGGCGGCAACTGCCGCCTTGCCGGACTTGCCTGCCGTCACGGTCGGCCAGAGTCGGCCATACGAGCGGTTCAGCTCGAACCTCTTGTCGGCGTACTGGTCGGTGGTGAACAGCGGCTCGGCGTGGCAATGGCAGTTGTCGTGGTATTTGTCGCCGTCGCTGTACTCGGCGCCGCGCTTGGTCTTGTAGACCGCGCCACGGCTGATCAACATCGCGCACCAGCCGCAGGGGGTGCCCGACTCGGAGACGCGGGCATATCCGATGACCCGGCGGTCCAGCTCCCCCAGCGACCATGTGGCGCTCCGGGCGCCGTTCATGACCAGACGGGAGACGGCTGCCGCCTGGCGGGTACCGGCCCGGCTGTGCGCGTCGTGCCGCAGCCCGTCGACCACGTCGGCCGCGAGCTTGGTGTCGATGTCGTTGAGCTTCTTCAGCAGGTTGTTCGGGCCGAGGGCCTGAAGCACTTCTCGTGCCTCTGCCTGTGCGGCGCGATCTCCTGCCGCCAGGGCTGAAGCCGCGTTCAGCAGGCGCTCGATGGGTACGCCGCTTGCACCGCCGGGCGTCGCAGCTTCCACGCTGCCGCTGGTCCGTAGCCCCGCTCGGGCGTCCTTACCGGCGAGCTGGGCGAATGCTGCCCGAAGCTGGTCGAGCGTGACCTGACTTGGTACGGGCTTGGTGGGGTCGGCGATTGTGCGGCCGGTGAGCAGCGCCCGGGTCAGCTGGTAGTAGGCGATAGCCAACGCTCGCGACTGCACGCGGCGTTTCATGATGAGGTCGACCGCCGTGGCCAACCACCTCGCGCTGGTAGCCGCCTGAGCACTCGCGGGCACGCTGGCCCACAGCTTCAGGGCCTCCCCCACCGAAGCGACCCCGAGCTGCGTCAGGGCCGCTTGGTAGGCGGCGGAAACCCGAGCCGCCTCGGCTTCGGCCGCCGCGCTCACGCGGAGACCAGCTCAGGGGCGGGGCTCGAGATACCGGTTTCGGCGTCCGGGGTGGCCCGGCGGATGGACTGGGCGAGCTGAAGCTCGGCGTCGTCCTCTTCGCGCAGCCGCTCCCATTCCTGGACTTCCTGTGAGGTCACGTTGGGAACCCGGTTCCACAGGCCCCGTACCGGGATTTGGAGCGACTCAGCCAGCTTGCCGAGACCGTCTGCACTCTGCGCCAGCGACTTCATCTCCATGTCGCGCCACATCACTTCGGCGTCGTAGTCCTGCGCCGCGTCGAGGTTGCCTTCCAGCTCGACGGCCAGGCGCATCACGCGTTCCCAGCTTTCGCCGAAGCTGTTGCGGAACTCCTCGACCTTGCGCAACAGCGCAGTCTCGGCAGCGAGAAGGGCCTCGGCCGACAGGTTGGCAATCATGCCGAGCAGGTGGTGAGGCGGCGTCTGACTGATCGCGGCCAGATGCCGAATCGACATGTCCAGCGACTCGATGAACCCCGACAGTGGGGTCTCGTCCAAGGAGCCGAACTTGACGTCCGCGTCCTCAGCGAACAGGAACCGGCGGGCGTTGTGGTTGATCGGCAGCGGGATCGGGTTGCCCTCGTCGTCGAGCACCACGTCGCCGGTTTCCGGGTCGCGTTTGACGGGCGGCGCCATGCCGGTGACCGTGCGGACCTTGAAGCTGGCGTAGGTCTGTGCCACTAGCAGGTCGAAGACCGTCTGGTTAATGCGGTTCTGAAGATCGATCATCGGCTCGATCACGCCGACAGTGCGACCTTCCAGGTCGACCGCCGCAGCGAACCGGGTGACCGGGCACTCCGTTGCGCCGTGCCGGCGCTTCGCGGTGAGCCGCACGCTGACGTCATCGCCGAGCGAGCCGAACGAGACCGTCCACTCGTAGCGGGCGTCGAACATGCGGGCCACACCCTTGGCGTCGCCCTTGGCGAACTTGAGGACCGTGAGCGCGACCTCGGGGGTGTCGTCGTTCGCGGGGTCCTCGAACAGCGCTGCCGTCTTCATAGCCGACAGGCCCTTGGTGCGCACTCCCCTGACGGTCTTCTCCGTCAACGTGAAGGAGTGCCCGAACTTCAGGGCGCCACGGTGGATGGCAAGCTGGCGCGCGTCGAGCCGTGAGCGCTGCCAGTGCTTCCACTCCGGGAGCACCTCGCCGACCGCGAGCTGGACGCTGGGCCGGCGCACCGAGTCGACGTACATGGCCTGAGCCGGGGTCGACAGGAGCAGGGGCATCCAGTTCGACACCGCCCGCCGGGCGAGCAGCTTGTATTCGTCGTCGCTGTTGAGGGGCATGTACGGGTCGTCGTGTTCGCCCTGGACGTAGTCGTCGATGCGAGCGAGGCGGTCGCGGTCCTTGTTGAGGATCGCGAGGAGCTGCTTGGCATAGCCGAGCGCGGTAGCCGCTTCAGATGCCATGTCGAAACTTCACACTCCTCACATCCAGTACGAGCGGCCGGTGCGCTTCTTCTGCTTCTTGCCGCGTGTGCGGTAGTCGTGCAGGGCCTCGAAGCTGAGCATCATCGCGGCGTAGAGATCCACTTTTCGCGGGCTCTCGCGGCTCTGCTTGCCGAAGCTGACGCCGTAGTTGTTCACCCGGCGGTAGACATTGAGCACGTGGCGCCGCAGGGCCGGGTCGCCGTCGTGGAAGAGCTTGCCGTCCACGATCGTCTGCACCAGGCGCTCGTGCGCGAGGGTGACGCGCTTGAGGCTCTGCCGCATGTCCCAGCCGATGGCGCCGTTGACGCTGCTCTTCACGGCAAGCCGCTCGGAGAAGTCCGTCTCCCATTCGGAGATGTGGGCTTCCCACAGGGCGACATCGGCGTAGAAGGCGACGACGTTGAACGTGGCGAAGGCATCGCGGACCGCGGTGTCGACCTGGTCCTTGTTGACCTGCCAGTGGTCACCGTCCGGGCCTTCCGGCTTATGCCAGTGCCCGAGCACGAAGACCACGTTGTCCTCTGCCCTGATCGCGACCAGCGCCGTGTCGTCGTCGGATTTTCCGCCGTCGAATCCAAGCGCGATCGTGTCGCCGGCCTTCAGCGTGGCGCCCTCCACCAGCAGCGGCTTCCACTGCTCCGGGCCGTACAGCGCGTCCTCGTCCGCAACGACCTGGTTGAGGAACATGCGCCGCGAGCGAGAGGCGCTGATGATCAGCGACTGGATCGACTTGATGATCGCGTCGACCCGCAGCCACTTCGCGTCACCCCGGATCTTCGGGATAACGATCTCCAGGGCCTCGACCGTGAGCGGCGTACGCGGGTCGGCTTCCACCGAGTCGTACATCATGCCGGTGTCGACGGCCTTGCCCTCGCGGATCTTGTCGTACGCCTCGCGCATCCGCTCGCCGACGCTGTCCTCGCCGGGCAGGAAGGCGTTCGTGATGGCCAGGTACCGGCTGTCCTTCTTCGTGGCGTTGCCGTCGATGGTCTCCATCATCTGGTGACCCTGGTTCCCGCTGACCCAGTGCTGCGTCTCGTTCAGGCATACGAACGTCGAGCGAGCACCTTCGAGCGCACGGAACGAGCTGGTGACCGCTTCGAGCCGTAGACGCCCACCGTTCGCGCGGATCAGCTCGGCGCCGGCCTTGATGCCATAGGTGTCGATCAGCTTCTGCGACATCAGCGAGGGCAGAAGCGTCATGGTGTTCTTGGTCTGCTCGCGGTTGACCGCGGCGACCTGGACCCACGCCTGCGGGTGGCCCTCGGCGATCGGCTGACCATCGGTGCCCCAGTACGCGAACCGGCTCGGGCCGACGAACTCGATCAGGCAGATGACCGCCAGAAGCGGGTCTTTGCCCCAACCCTTGAGGCGTTGGAGAACCCCGGTTCGGTAGATGAAGCGCCCGGTGTCATCGACGGCGTACCACCAGAGCAGGAAGCGAAGCTGCTCGGGCGTGAAGCGCCAGGGGCCACCATCCTCGGCGAGGAGGTAGTCCGCGCACCAAGCGGCGATCTGCCAGCCGATCGTCCAGCGCGGCAGGTTCCAGGAGCCGTCCGAGTTCTTCGCCCAGGTGGGGCCGATGTACTCGGGCTCCAGCAGGTCAATCTCTTCGCGGGTCAACGGGGCCGGCGCGGTGGCCTGAACCATGCCGTCACCCCCTTACTGCGCGACCCCGAGCTGCTCCCGGTAGTCGGCGAGAACGGAGACGCTCGCCGGAGTGGCCTCCTCCTCCGGCTCGTTCAGCTCGATGCGAACACGGCGCCTGTCCCCCTCGGTCACAAGCAGGTTCGACAGCGTGGAGTACAGGGTCTGAAGGAGCTGGCCCGAACGCTGGCCGGGGTTGCGCTTGGCCACGCTCAGGTCATCCATCAGCGACCGCAGGATGGCGATGTCGCTCTGCTGGTAGAAGTCCGCCTGGCCGCTGTTCTTGCAGCCGAGGTAGATGTCGCGAGCCAGCGCGTGCCACTCGGGGTCAGCCGGCGGCCACTTCACCTTCCGAGCGGTGCCCTTGGTGACGGCCTGCTGTTCAGCGCCCTTGCGGGGACGCGGTCGAGCGAGGTCCGCTTCGCGGTTAGGAACGGGTCCAGGCAAGACGACCACCCCAAGGACGTATAGATCAGACCGAGCACGATCGATAAGATTTGGCTGTGCCGAGCAGTCGCCCCCACTTGCCGAGATGGCTCTACTCTGAGCTGCTGATCGAGGCAGGCCACCGCTGTGCGATCCCCACGTGCAAGGGGTGGCCCGTTCAGATCGCCCACATCGTGAAGCGCAGCGTCAGCCGGGACGACACGTTCGACAACCTGATCGCCCTTTGTCCGCGGTGCCACGACCTGTATGACCGCTATCGAGCCATGTCCACGAGGGAGATGCGCGCCTACAAGCGCAACCTTGAGGTGCTGGGCGAGCAGAGCGGCAACATTCGTCGCCGGCTAAGCGACCTGCCTATCTGGCAACTTTTGGAGCTGTACGGTCACCCGTGGCCCCCAGCGAAGCAGATTCGGCGGATTGGACACATGCAGATCGCCCCGCTAGGCGTAGGTAAGACGGAGATCATCACCCGGATGATGATGATCTACGACCGCCACAAGATCGGCTACGCAACGGGTCACTAGCTGATGTGCATGCGCTTACCAGCGAAAGTCAGGGCCATCCGAGCCCATGTTGATGATCATGCCGGTGTGGGTGTAGAAGTTCATCGCTGAAAACAGCGCGAAGCCGATGCCAGCCAAGGTCCAGGTCCAGTACAGCAGCGGCCAGGCGAGGCGGCTGCCAGCGCGGATCGCGACGGGGAAGATCAGGCAACCCAGCGCAGCCGCGCCGTAGAGCAGCGCGAAGAAGGTGTTCTCCAGGACCGGCCAGTCATGCAGCAGCCCGGTGATCGGTTCCTCGATCGGGGCTGAGCTGATCACGTTGAACCGCAGGATCGCTGCGGTGCACCAGGACAGGACGACACCGAGCAGGACGATGATCCACGCCGTCGGGGCTAGCGAGCGCCGCAGGGCGATGTCATCGAGCAGTGGGGCGTCGGACCGGCTCAGTCGCCAGGCGGCGGCCAGCAACGCCACGCCGAGGATCAGGGATGGTTCTCCGAACACGGTGTCGATGTACGGCTTGGCCTCGGCGAGGGGATGCGTCACGGTCATGGCGCCACCCAACAGCGTCAGCAAGGCACCGAGCATGCCGAAGGCGGCGGCCCAACCTGCCGCGTCACTGCCGCGGACCATCTGGAGAGGTAGACGCTGCTCCTTGACGGCGGCCCAGTAGCGGGGCACCAGCACCAGGGCGGCTCCTGCGGCGACCCCGATGGTCGTGTTGTACATGATCATCTCGATGGGCCTCCGGGTATAGCACGACAGTGACCCGGCGACCGGGTTGTCCACAGCAGGAAAGTTATCCACAGGTATCGAAGGCGTCGGTGGACAGCACGCAGCGACGCCGGAAAGCTGAACGCGCCGGCGAGAACACTCCCTCGCGGCGCCGGCCGCGGCTGCGGCAGGTGGGGCGCGGCGAGTAGCAGATCCGCCGGCTGGCGGGCGACCACGCCTTTGCGAGCGTCGCCCGCCTACTCCACAGATACAACCTCGTTGACAGCGTGTAAACGGATATGCACACTCGCGTCATGGAAGAGGACGACGAGTCGCGGGAAATCGAACGCCTCACTACGCACTACATTGCAGCGGCCAGGGAATGCGTGGAGCTATGGACCACCGGCGACAAGGATTTCAACTTCAAAGTCGGCATGAGCCAAAAGGTGCGAGCGGTGTTTCCCGTTGTCGCGCACGCCATGGCGCAGACTGTCGCCGCCTTGCGGTTGTATGATTTAGGACTTGTGTATGCAGCTCGCGCCAATGTTCGAGTAGCTCTTGAACACGCGATAGTCGCGCAGTCGGTCGTTCACACCCACGGCGGTGAAGATTATCTGATTGGCTCGATGGAACGGCTTCACACAAACATTTTGACGGATTTGAAAAACAGTGGAGTAGAGATCCCGGCACGATTGACGCCGAACCTCGTGCATCCGCCCGCCGAACTACAGATAAATCTTCAGGTCATCTGCCGTCGATTCGATCCCACAGGCAGCTTTTATGGTCTGTATCGAAATTTGTCATCCGGGACTCATGTCAGCCTAGCCACGTTGAGGGCTTATGTCGACGTAGACCAAGTCGACGGATCAGTGGCATTCAGACTTGGCGAAGGCGGAGAGCATGACGCACAACAAGATCAAGCACTCGGCTGGAGTCCGGTTCTCGCCTTGTCAGCCATCGAATCGCTTCGCCAAGACGAGTCCCGTCTTCGCGCAGTCGAGGAGATCGCAAAAAATCACGAACTCATTGCAGACCTTCGCCATCTAGATACTGAACCGCAGAAGCAACAAGCGCCAAGGCCGTAGCCGCTCGATCGGGCAACTCGCATGCCGGGAGCGCAGCGCATGTGCTGGTGGTGAGATCACCACGCCTTGAAGACGATGTGCGGGATGAACCAGACGACGAAGCCGACGAGGGCCACGATGAAACCCACCGCCCCCCAGGTCTTCGGGCTCTTGTTGGTGCCGAGCCAGCGCCGGGTGTTCTCGCTGAGGGTGTCCTCGGTCGAGCGGTCGATCAGCGCGATGGTCTCCAGGATGGCGAAACTCAGCGCGAAGAACGCGAGCCACCAGGCCCAGATCCGACCCCAGGGGGCCTGTGCCTGCTTCTCAGCCATGCGGGCCTCCTGTTGCGGTCGGGAAGCTGTGCCCCGCAGCGCCGGGAGAGGAGCGACGCTGCGGGGCGGGGCGGGGAGCGCCGGCTCAACCCGCTCGGGGCGCATCACAGGAGGCCGGGGTGAGCCTCGGTGCGCCGGTACTTCGCGGCATGTCTACGACGAACCGCCGCAGCCGCTTGGCCGCCTTCGCGGCCGGACTTACGATCGTGGTGCCATTCGCAGACCGCTCTGAGGTTGGAGTCTGAATGGTCATCACCACGCCGTATGTGATCGACGTCGGTTGCACGCTCGGTGCACGGCTCGCCGTAGATGTTCTTGACGGTGCAGCGGTACGCGTCCCGTCGAAGGATGCGTGGCCGGATCTGCGTGTCCCAGTTCGGGGGGAGCCGGTCTCGCCGGTCGCTGTTCTGCCAACCCGGCAAGCCGGCCACCCCCTTCCGGAAGTAGCGGCCCCGACCACGTTTGCCTGCGAGGCGTGGACCCAGAGCCTGGTATCAGGAAGAGGGAGCCTGTTTAGCTGCTTACCAGCGAACCTGTCGAGTGGGGGCGAAGCCCCCTACTGCTTACCTGCTTACCTGCTTGCCTAATTGATGGGGCCAAAGGCCCCTCTCAGGTCACCGGGTGAGCGGCGAAGCTGCTTCGCTGTTTACCTCTTCACTAATACTTCGACCTCAGCTCAGGACTATGCAGGGTAAAGATGACCGAGGTCACATCTCTTCGATGGGGATGCCAGCAGAGGCGGGATGAACTCCACTTCACCCCGGTCATTTCCGCAGGTGAACCGGCATGAAGGCTGCTTCACCTCGGTAGCTGGGCAGTTATCCACAGCCGGGGTGCACCACAGTTCAGGCCGGCCTGTCGACCGGGGTGAAGCGCGGTACCGCCCGGGGTGAAGCACCGTACCGACCGGGGTGAAGTGGGCTTCACCCTAACCGTCCTTGAACCACCCTCGAACCAACGGAAGCGCCGAGGCGCGAAACTCGAACCCTCTCAGCGGCGACGTCATGAGGAGCCGAAGGCTCCCAACGCTACGCGGTCAGCGGCGAAGAGCTGGGGGCCGATGGCCCCGATCTAGGCAAGCCACGAGCCGGCGAAGGCGGGCCAGCGATGCTGTGGAGGTCCGCGGCGAAGCGCGAAAGAACGCGACGGCAGATGCTGTCGGTGCGCTCTTCTGCCTGGTCAATGCCACCCTGGGCATGAGAGGCGCTGGAAAAGTTGACTCTGGAACCGTGGCAAGATTTTGGCTGCTATCACCCAGCGGTCCCCTCTTGGAAGCCGAAGGGGTCACACCCCCTACCCTGCCGCTGCATCACTGGCAAGTCCTAAGTGGAGAGCATCACAAGTCCTGTTCAGGCTTGACTCTGCGACACAGCGCATGCAACGCGCGCTTGCGGTTCCTTCTGGGAGCAAAAGGGGGCGCTTGCCAGCGCGGGCACGGTTGGCGTGACCAGCGAATCCGTCCGCTAACACCCCTCAGGTCGCCGCTGCGAGGCGGCGCAGGGTCGACCCATACCCGAGGCAGCCTGTGAACTTTCGAGAGCCGCAGAGTCGAATCTGAGGCGTTGCCGCACGTCAGCCCGCCGCTGCTGAAAATCTTCCGGTCAACCGGGGCGCCAATCGACCCTGAACCGCCAGTGAAAACCGGGGGTTCAGGCTCGCTTTCGGCTGCGATTGCCGATGCGCACGGGTCAATTCACCGCGCCTGAACTGCGGAAACAGAAATAGTTCTGTGAACTTTCGACAAGGTCTTGCGCTGTGAACTTTCGTGACCTAGCTTTGTGACGTCAGCGAGGAACAACGAACGGAGGCAACACGAGGGACCGCCCTGGCGGGGCGGGGCAGACGAACGCAAAGCGCGTAGCAAGGCAAGGCCGGGTGGACCCTTCAGCGGGGGTCGTGAGCCGGAACGATGCTTGTTCGTTGAGAACTCCACAGCGTGCATATGAGCGGGCGACAGTAGCCCGCAGGTGTGAAACGGGCGCGAGCTGGCGCTCGCTGTGCGGCCCATCGCCCGCATGGCTCCGGGTTCGATCCCCGGTCGCCCACGAGGCCGAGAGGCCCCTCTTCTTGGCATTTCTGTGAACTTTCGACATTGGGGTGAACATGAGAAAGAAGGTCGCCGCGACCCCCGACGCTCGGCTCCGCGAGGTTGCCGGAACCAACGTGCGGGCGGTCGCCGATCGAATCGTTGCCACCTTTAAGCGCGCCACCCCTGCCGACGTAGAGGCGGGCGCACGGTGGTACCACGAGGGCGAACAGTTCATCGACGCTCTCGCGGCTCAGACCAACAAGTCCCGCGAGTCGGTGGCCGCCGTAGTTGCCCACCTCTCGCCGCGTACGACGTGGAAGCGGAACCTGTTCGGGGCGACCATGCTCCTGACGACTGGCACGGCACCGACGTGCATCGGTGCCAATGTCGAGCGGGCGCGGCGGTCACTGTTGAGTGACGACCCGATCGGCACGCTGAAAGGCCCGAAGACCAGGCGCTTCGCCTTGAACCTGCTGGGCGACCGCGAGGCAGTGACGGTGGACATGTGGGCGGCGAAGGTCGCTCTCGGCCACGACGAGTACGAACCGATTCTCGCCAGAACGGGCGCCTACGAAGCCATCGAGCACGCCTACCGGGTCGCGGCCCGGCGGGTGGGCGTCGACCCCGTGACCATGCAGGCCACGACATGGATCGTGGCCCGCAACGGGCGGGCCATGTGAACTTTCGATACTGGCGAAACCCCTTCGGGGGTCCGCTGGCTTGGCATGCCAGCGCCGATGAGCCTGCCGACAGAGGAGAGATCCATGCGTATCGAGAACATTCCCGCGCTGGTCAAGGCTGCTGACGACATGTCAGAGCGGCTGGCCAGGGTCGACACGGGCGACCTCTGGAACTTGATGACCTGCGCGGAAGTCGACTCCATCGCCGCCGTACTGGTGCTGACCGGTCACGACAAGACCGCCGCCTTCTTGCTGTGCGAACACGCCGTGTCCGACACGGAAGCCCTCGACTCGCACGCGGACATCTACGCCGCCCGAACCGACGGCATGGGAACGCGTAGCGACGAGTCCCGCCAGGCCGCAGCCAACTACCTGAAATGGCTGCGCGAGGCGTACTGACCAGGCGAAACACGCTCCACCCGACGGGTTGGAGCGTGTCCTCCGGGCTGGCATCCCGGGGCTGATGAGCCTGCCGCATACGAGGAGAGACCGATGGCCGACGCACCTACTTTGATCGAGCCAACCAAGGCGACGGTGACCCTGGTCATCGATAACCACTACGAGCTGTACGACACCGTCACGGTCATCACGACGGTCACGATCCCGCTGCCGCCGAGCGAGCAGAACGAAGAGGCGTACGACGCCTGGTCGTACGACCACATCTACGCCGAGACCGGCACGGGCCGCACCGATGGCGACTCCTGGTACTTCGTGCGCGTCACCGAATCGACGGCCCCCGAGCTGCTCGGCCGAGAGTTCGAGTTCGGACTCTGACCCGGCGAAACATGCCCCCGCCGCAGTGGGCGGGGTGTGTCCTCCGGGCTGGCATCCCGGGGCTGATGAGCCTGCCGAACCCATGAGGAGAGACGAGATGGAGAACCTGATCAATGCCCAGGTTCGGATGCGCAACCGGTGCCCGTTTCGGGCCGCTTCGCTCAAGGGCGAGCTGGTGGGCGTGCTGGCGGGGCTGATCCCTACGGGGCAACTTCCAGCGGAGCACGCCGACCGACTGCACGAACTCCAGGCCGAGCGAGCCGACAGGTACATGGGGCTGGGTGGAGTACGTGACGGCGTCAAGGACGCACCGGTCTACGTCGTGAGTAGCTACGGCACCCCGATCGCTTGGGTCACCCAGGGCGGCGACGTAGTGATCCCTGAGGTCACCTACAGCCCCACGACAACGCGTCACCAGAAGATCGCGCGCCGAGCGCTCGCTGATGCATGAGGCGAAACCGCGCCGCCCCTCCAGGTGGTGGCCGGTCCGCTGGCTTGGCATGCCGGCGCTGATGAGCCAGCCGACAAGCGAGGAGCACGAGATGAGTAGCGAGCGGGTGCTTGTGGTGACGCCCGACCTGCGCCGGGCCTTGGCACGAGCGCGGGCCTGGAACGAAGAGGCGAGCGAGGAGCTGCGTCAGCTCGGCGAGAAGGCGGAGAAGACCTGCGACTACCGATACCGCGATGAGCGATCAGCCGATCACGGCGAGACCGCATGGGAACTGCTCGATGGCCTGCTGTCGCACCTGGAGGCCGTGAAGTCCTGACTGTGAAATCGGCGACGCCCTCGACTGGGCCGCCGGTCCACCGACCTGGCATGTCGGTGCCGATGAGCCAGCCCGCATCCGGAAGGAGAAAACAATGGGGAACGCACACGTAAGCGACTGGTCGCTCGCTGAGGCGCGCAAAGCCAACGAGGCCGGGGTTGTGATCTCCGACCGCGCAGCCCGCCAGCTGGCGTATGCCTACTCGTGGAGCTGGGCGTCGTGTTGGTTCGAGGGTTCAGGCGACTTCGCCTTCCCGTTCGACTTCAACCACGCCGCAGACGAGCACACCACCCCGGCCGACTACATGGACCACTGCCTCTTCGGCTGGTGGATGGACCGCGAAGACGGCGACTCGACCGAGTCGGACCAGGAGTTGCGCCGCGCGATGCGGGCCTACCTGGAGCACCGCCTAGCCACCGATGGCGGCGTCGCTGTCGACGGCTGGCGGGACTGGCCGAGGTACTGAATCCGGCGAAACCCCTTCGGGGGTCGGGCGGCTTGGCATGCCGCCCCTGACGAGCCTGCCCACTGAAGGGAATGCCATGAGCGACAACAAGCTAGCCAAGATTCGCGCCTTGCTGGCCAAGGCCGAGAACCCGGCCGCGACGCCGGCCGAGTCCGAGGCGTACACGGCCAAGGCAACCGAGCTGATCCAAAAGTGGGGCCTTGAAGAGGCGATGAAGGACGCCGCCGAGGAGGTAACCCTCCGCGCGGCCGACCGAATCATGGCGATGGAAGGCCACTACCAACGCGATAAGGCTGACCTGCTCTGGGGCATCGCCAACGCGATGGGATGCCAAGGTGTGGTGATCCCCAAGGGCCATCGAGGCAGCACCGCAGTCGCCGTCCACCTGTTCGGCATGGATGGTGACCTTGACCGGGTCGACCTGCTGTTCACAAGCCTGCTGGTGCAGGCCGCACACGGAATGGCTACCGCGCAGCCATGGAGTTCGAGCGCCAACATCAAGGCGTACCGGCGATCTTGGCTGGCTGGTTTCCGCAGGGCTGTCACTCGTCGCTTGGAAGCTCAGCGACGTCGGGCTGCGGACGAAACGGGGCCAGGTACTGACCTGGTGCTGGCGGACCGTAGCGCCCTGGTGAAGGCGCGACGTGACGAGGTCTACCCCAAGACTGTGCGCCGCCCCCGCAGGTTGACGGGCTCAGGCTTTCACTCGGGCTATGCCGCCGGCCAGCGCGCCAACCTTGGCGGCGCCAGCGTCACGAACCGGCCCGGAATGCGAGCAGTGGGCAGTCGATGACCCCCGAGCAGACGATCAACATCGCAAACGACGGGGTGCAGGGCGCCGGAAGCCACGCTGCTGTGATGGCGGCAGCGCTGGCCCTGCCGCCGGCCGTCCTGCGAGGCGTACTCGATCTCAACCACGTCGAGTTTCAGGGCGGTGAGCGCAAGACGACGCTGGCCCGTCGCCTGGCGAACGAGCTACAGGGCAACCCCACCTCGTGACGTGACGGGCAAGACAACGGTGCAAGTGTGAAGTTTCGAGTTTGAAGTGGCTGGCCGCCACTTCGCAAGTTTGCAGACAGCGAGGAGAGAACATTGGCACGGCGGATCAGTGTGGCGCAGGCGCTCATGGGCGATGAGGCCACGCGCAAGAAGTTCGAGGACCAGCAGACCGTGCTGGCTGCGGTCCAGCGAGTCATCACCTGCCCGGTGTCGGGCGTGATCCTGGACGTCCGCAAGGCGGTCTACATCCTGGTGACTGGCGAGGACGGATACCGCAAGGCGATGGTGGTGGACGGCGCCGTGTGGGACGCCAACGGACAGAACCTGATGACCGGCATGGCCAAGCTCGGCCGGACCGTAGAGATCACGGACGGGCGGGTGGCCTGCGCATGACCACGCTCAAGCCGGGCCAGCGCGCAATCGACGCCCCCCACCTCGGGCGGCGCGAAGCCGACCACCGCGTGACCTACTTGCAACACCTCGGCAGGGTTACCCGCATGCGCCTCGGCGCACGAGACCTTGTGCATGACGACCCCAGCGGGGAGCTGTGGTTCCGGGTAGGTCCCGGCCGCCCGCACCGCAAGATCTTGATCGCGCTTTGCGCTGACGACACCTACGCCGTCGAAGTCGGCAGGCTCTGCCGAGTCGACGGACTTCCTGCCTGGATCTCGGAGCGCTGCGAGACCGGGATCTACGCCGACCTGCTCGCCGAGACGTGCGAGCGCCTGTGCGGAGAGACTGCCCAATGAGGGGCGAGCTAGACCTTCAGACCCTGGACGACGGCGGCCTGTACCTCGCCGAGAGCAAGACCGACCCCGGCCGTTTCGTTCTGTCCGTGACCGAGGCGAGCGGTGCCGATGTCGAAGTGAAGCTCGACGCCTTCGATGTGCTGCGCGTGATCCACGCGGCCTCGCGCCTGCTTATGGAGCGTGGCCTATGACCGGGGTCGTGGCCGTGGCCTACGCCCGGGAGCTGCACATCTACACCCCCGACGACCCCAATGCAGTCACAGCGCTCGCCGCCGCCGAGGCCCACGGTATCGACGCCGAGCTGCGCCACCTGAACGCCACGGTGTGGGAGCGAGCGCACTTCGCCCCCGAACTGCGGGGCGTCACGATCACCGATCACCGCACGCCGGCCAGATTCGGCTGACCCCCGGCACGGGCGATGTCCCTGCCTGACGTACGCGGCGGGTGGCGCGTAATTTAAGAACGCACCACCCGCAACGCCGAGGAGACGAGATGCGCACGTTCGCAGACCTGGACAACCAGATCATGGCCTTCGCGACGGCTTTGCGGGTCGCCGGCTACGTCGAAGACGCCGAAGGCGTCGAGTCCAGCGCCGCGTACCTACGCGAGGAGATCCGCCAACCGCAAGCGCGCATGGACGAGGCGCTACTCAACCTCCGCGACGCCTGCCAAAGCATCGTGGACACCATGGAGCGCCGCCAGGACTTTGTCACCAAAGAGATTCGCGAGTGACCCTTCGACCCCGCCACCCCGGCCAGCATGCCCGGGTGCTCGGCGACAACGCCGGTATGGAGCACCTCGTCGCTGTCGCCTGACATGCCCTGCCCTGCTGAAGTGGCGCACCAACCCAAAGTTCCGTGAGCTGTTCGATGATCGCCAAGACGGCCGGAACTGAGATCCATCCCACCTCTCGAAAGTTCACACCTTCGGGCCGCTCTGTGTAATGTTGGTACTCCAAGCGACAGCGAGGAGTTGACCGTGACGAGTGCTGAGACCCCCCACGGAACTGCCGAGGTGCATGCCACCAACCTGTTCCCGGAAACGTTGGCCACGCTGGATGAGCTGAAGGCGGCGCCGGTCGGGGCGGTAATCATCGACAGTGATGGCGACACCTTCGAGCGGCGTCCGCACGGGACCTGGCGAGGCAACAGCTTCCCGCACGCCATCACCGACGAGGTCCTTGCTATGTATCTGCCGGCCACGGTCGAGAACCACGCCGAGCTAGCCGGCCTGGAACTGGAGGGTTACCGCCTTGGCCACCTGGTCCGCGTGCTCACCAACGAGTACGCAATCGCGATCAGCGCAGGCACGGCTGGCGTGGTGGAACGCATCGTCGGACCGCACCTGTTCGTCCGCTTCAGAGGCGGCATGGTCGTGCCGCTCCTGACCAGTGAAGTCGAACCAGTCGCCTCCACCGGGATTCACCTCAACGCCCGGGTGACGGTAACCCGCGCCGGCACCTTCAACCACGGGCCGCTCGACAAGGGCGCCATCGGCGTCGTCACAGGCCGCGCTTCCGGCTACATCGAGCCGAGCTGGATCGTCAGCATCGAGGGCAACAGCCCATGGTTTCACCTCACCGCCGACTGGGTGTTCCCCGAGAGCGCGCTCGCGATCGCTTAAGGCACGCCTGTGAAGTTTCGATATCGAGGAAGGTGCTGCCGTGCTCATCACACCCCGCGCCGAGGAGGTCAACCAGGTCGTCGCCATCCTGGAGTCCGGCGAGTTCTCTGGCCCCGAGCCGATGGCCAAGGCCCTGATCAAGCAGATCGCGGACATCCTGAGCTACCGCGAATGGTGGGTTCTCACGCACCGATTCGGCAACGGACAGGTCGGCGTCAACTGGGCGCCCTTCGCCAGCCAGAACGAGGCCCTCAAGACTGCCCACAGGATCGCACTCAACGGCAAGTTCAGTGCCATCAAGCTGCACTCGAGCGGCGCACTACTGGCGAACCTCACCAGCTCCCGACGCAAGGGCTGGTGCCAGGTAGACGGCTGCGGCCACGCCGACTGGGTCCACCTCATGAACGGCACCACCCGCGGCAAGTGCGGCCTCGAATCCTGTCCCTGCACCGCCTACCAGAAGTGAGGCGACCGATGTCCAAGCACAACGTCCCGCACGACTGGTGCCGGACATGCCAGAAGCGCGGCTTCTACAACGAACGCGACGCCAGCAAGGCTCTCGGCCAGGCGCGCACACATCGCAACCGCCTCGCAGACAAGGCCGGCTCCCGCCGGGGCCTGGCCCGCGAGAACCGCATTTACCGCTGCCCGGAGGGCTACTTTCACCTCACGGGCATGAGCCGAAGGTACGTGCACGCATGACCATCACCATCGCCGACGTGTTCGCCGGCCACCCTGGTCGAGGTGGGCGCTCCGACGCCGACTACGCCGCGCTAGCCCAGATCTACGTCCGCATCGTTAAGGCCGGACGCTCCAACCCCGCAATCGTCATAGCGGAACGGTACGGGGGCAGCTCAGCGGTCTGGTCTCAGCGGATCGCCGAGGCGCGGCGGCGGCGACTCCTACCGCCCACCAGCCGCGGCAAAGCCAGCACGACCCTCGCCCCGTACGCCCACGCGTTCGTCAGGACTCCAACCCCAGCGAAGGCCCCTTCCTCATGACCTACGTGTGTAATTTCGATACCCCTGAGTCTCCCAACCGTATCGAGCCCTGCCACCGAGACGACATCCTGGTGGTCGGCTGGCTCAGGGCAGCCGCGGAGTTCCCGCAGTTCAACCACAATCGCGTCTTCAGCTCGAATGCACCGCAGCGCCTGCTCGGCCGGACCTTCAGGAACGTGTTCGTGCACGGGACAGCCTTCGAGACCTACCAGTGGGCGCCGTTCTTCGCGGAGCTGGAACGCATCGTGCGTCAACGCGGCGGCAAGTTCTTCGACATCGACCAGTACGACCTGGTGTACGCCGAGGAACGCCTCCGCGACGAGCAAGACGAACTCAACGCAGAAGCGGCGGAGCAGATCAGGCTGGTTAACCGCGCTCCGTAATCGTCACTCGGCGCGGATCACCCGCTCCCGCCAGAGCGGACCCCAGGCGGCGCGAGGCGCCGGCTCTAACGGTTCAAGCCCGAGCCGGCGCCGCTCCCGCTCCTCCTCCATCAGGCCAGCCAAAAGCTGTGCGACGACCAGCTCGACCCGCCCCTGAGTCAATGCCCTGGCTTTCCGCTCCAGCCAGGCAGTGAGGTCGGAATCGAGATCGGCGTCGTCACTCCACCGGCCAGTCATCGAACAAGTGTACGACACGATCAAGGAGTTCATTCATTGATCGCTGAAGCGCGGGTCGAGTGCCGCTCCCTGGCGCAAGCACTGGAGAACGTGCTCCAGTTCGTGCCCATGGCAGGCCAGCATGCCCTTGTCCTTCTGCGGCTTGAGCCAAGATCCGCGGTTGTCGTCCTGGGAGGCAGCGCGCACGTGACCGTTGCCGACACAGCCCAAACTGAGCAAGGCTGGCAGCCCGTGGAATGCCTGCTTGATCGAGCGTCAGCTCAAGCACTTGCCACGCATGTCCGTGAAGGCATCGACCGGACCGCGCGCCTAACCTTCAGCGCGTCATCCGTACGGGTCGAGGCGGGCGAGCAAGAGCCCATGAACGTGCCCATCACGACGGATGACGGGACCATGGGACGCCGTGCTACCGAGCTGAAAGCGGCACAAGCGCGAGCCGGCGGCTCCCCTCGGGCGGTGCGCATAGATCCCATGACATGGAGCAGCCTCGGCAGGGTCGAAGCAGCCGGCCACCGCATCGCCCGGCTCCAATCCGTCGAAGGTCGGCGCTCCCTGGCGGTTCGCATTGGTGCCACCTTCCAGGGAGTCATCATGCCCCTCAAGATCGTTACCCACTGACACGGCGGTCCGAGGGCGCCAGCGATCTCGCTGTCAGCCCTCGGACGGCCTCGGACGTCGCCTAAAGCGAGTCCTGCCTGAAAATCAAAGCCTTGCTCGGGTCCTTGCTCACGCGCTCGGCGAGGTCCGATACCAAATGCAGGGCCACAGAGACGCGCTCCGCCGACGCCACCACCATCGCGGCATACTCCTCCTCCACGTCGCGGGACGGGAGAAGCACCACATCGCCTTCGTCCTCACGCGTACGGCCCAAGCGAACCTTGACGCCAGCTTCCAGGAGTAGACGACGGCGCTCGATCACATCTGCGCCTTCCCACACTTCGCGATACGTGGAGCCAGTCCCAACCGCCTCGACGCGGTCCTCCGTCTCAGGCATCTCGGACAGCCGAGTGATCCGCTCCTCAAGCTGGGCAATCTGTGGTTGAAGTGCTGCCGCGAGCACTTTCGGTTTCGTGGCCGCCTCGCCCTGAAGGTACTTGTACGCCTCCATTGCGTCAGCCAGCTCGGCGGCATGCGACTGCCCCGGCACGACGACGTTCTCCATGACCTCCAAGTCGCCGACCAAGCTTAGAAACTCACGCTCGACCAAGTCCTCCACCACCTCGGCCGGCATGCCAAGCGCTGAGCACCGGTCCTGCTTTGCCTGTCGGCGCAGATAACCCCAAGCCGACCGGCACCCGTAGTAGGCGTACGGGCCGCCCTTGTACTTCAAGTCCCGGTAGTAGATCTTCTCGTCACAAATGATGCAGAAGCCCACACCCAGCAGGACGCTCGCACCCCTGGTGCGTGGCTTCGTCTCCACGCGTCCCTGTTCATCGAGCACGCGTTGAAGGCGATCCCACGTTTCGCGATTGATCAATGGCTCGGCCCGCTGCACTGGCATGCCGTCCGGCCCCAGAAACGGCTTGCCGCCCAGCTCCGTTTGGCCCATCAGGCCCCGTGATCGCAGGATGTCGGCTGCCGTCTTCGGGTTCCAGAGAATCGGCAGCGTGAGGCGCTGGCCCTCCTTCACCCGTTCGCCATCGCGGACTGCCGCCTCGGCGTGTTTCGGGTAGCGGCGAACTCGTACTGCATCCCCGTGCTCGGGCGTGATCACGAAGGTGTCCCCATCGATGGCGACGTCACCTTCGACTGGAGCCACGGGAACCTTCTCGGACTTCACGAGGCGGTACTCGCGAGGCGAGGGAATCTTGCGGGCGTTGAAGTCATCGACGATGGACAGCTTGGACTGCGATTGCAGCACCCGTTCGATCAGTTCGACTACGACCTTGCCGGTTTCGGGGTTGGGGACGAGCCACCAGCCCACGTCTCGCTGTTCAGGCATCAGGTGATAGGGATGCATACCGCCGCCCCAGCGCCCGGACCGGCGCATGAATGCCTTGGTGTCGCGGTTGCGCTCCTGGATCGCCTGAGCCTCCATCTGCGCCGCGAAGGCGAGGATGGTCACGATGAGGTGCGGGATCGGGTCGAGCGGCCCTGCCCGCATGTCGAGCATCATGGAACTTCCGCCGGGACCGCTGGCGAAGATCAATACCTTGCGCTCGTCGGTTGCCCACCTGGCCAACTCGTGGAGGTCGGCCATGCTGCGTACCGCGCGATCCAGCCTGGACCACACGATGCCGTCGAAGTCCTTGGACCTGTCGCGCAACCAGCCGCCCAGATCCGGCCGCTCAAACGGCGAGAGCGTGATGGCCGAAACATCGAGATCCCGCGCCCACCCAACGACCTCGCCTCCACGAGACGCGGCCTCCGCCTCAATGGACGTCCCCTGGCGCTCAGGGGAAGTTGACGGGTCGCCCTCTCCCCGGTGACGAGAAAGCCGGATGGCACCTAGCAGTCGCATAGTTCTGTACGCTACCCTTCCAACAACGTCGGAACAACGTGACCGC